>NZ_CP077769.1:3084722-3701666 GCF_020386615.1 Chitinophaga pendula | reverse complement strand
TCTGATCTCCAAAAAGAACTTTGCGGGCGCAGTATACCAGACCATTTCACTCATCGATACATTGCTGTATACCAGCAAAAGTAAAAGCCAGCTAAAACTCTCCCTGGCACAACTGTCAGCGTTGGATAAAGACCCCTCTACCTTATTCTCACATATTAAAGGGAGCCTGGAAAAAGAGATCGCGGCCAATAAAAAAGATTATACAATGGCCGCGAAATATAACTTTAAAGTACAGGGAGCAGATACCATCCTGTTCGCTAAAACCAGTAAACTGGCTGCCGTTGTATTTGAAAAGGACCGCCATGCCCTGCAGCTCATCCGTAAATTAAGCGGCTTTCTGAATGATGCCGCGCTGGCACAAAACGATAAACAATTAGCCAGGGTGGTAGAATCTTATGCATTGCCTCCCGGATCTTATAAAAGAAAACGAAACACCTGGTGGTCAGTAGATCTCAATGCTTTTGTAGGTCCCTACATCGGCCATGAAATCGTTGATCCCAGCATTCGTAACAAACAATCAGGTAAAGAACCGGGAGCCGTATATGGGCTGTCCGTACCCATCGGTATCTCTGTTAGTAAAACCTTTGGAAAAAAGATTCCCGCAGCAGACACACTTACCTACGATCAGATCATGAATCCCGACAAAATTAAACTCAAACGGGATAACATCCGCAAAAGGAAAGACCTGACCATGACCTTTACCTTGAGCATCATTGACCCAGCTGCAGTAGTATCCTACCGGCTGCAGAACGGAGCAGATACCGTATTGCCACAGCAGGTGAACTGGGAACAGATTATTAGCCCTGGTGCTCATCTGGCAGTAGCTATACCTGGCACTCCACTGGTCGCATCTACTGGCATACAGTATACACCTAAGTTGCGCAACTTTAGTAAAGATCAGCCGCAATACAATGCCTTCCGACTTTACTTCGGCATATTCTTCGACCTGCCGCTCTTTAATATCTGGGAACGCAGGCGTATCGTAAAATAATATAATCGCAATAAATCAATATGGCCTGTTGTGAATAACAGCAGGCCATATCGATTTATACAGTGCAACGGTTATTTAGATGGATTTTCATAATGATCGTAAGCGTCAATAATGTCGAGGTAAGCACCGTCAAAATGGGCATCCAGTATCTTTTTCAGATAGGAGTCATCTTTTCCGTAGATAATAGATTGCCAGTCGGCATTCCAGTACTGGCAATACAAATTACCTTTCCAGTGAGGGTCTACCGGTCCTACAAATACCGGGTTACCCGTTTTCCAGTTTGGCTGCCAGTAATAACGATATTTCTCTACCTGGCCAATAGACAGATAACAGATCACCAGTCGCTTACCGCCATTGGCCTTGTGCTTTAACTGGTCGATCTCTGCTGCTGTAAAGGCGATATGCTTATCGTTGAAGTAAAGATCCATCAGCAACACGTCGTAATTAGTACGTGATATCTCCGAAATGAAGGCTTGTTTATTAGTATACTTTTCCGGATTGATAAGATATAGGAAGTTTTTAGCCTGCATCAGGGTATTGATGTTCGCATTATTCTCTGCATATGGTTTGGCTGGATAAGCAGGTATCTTATCCATTTCCCGGGTAGGAGATGCAAAAGAAATGTATCCTTTCCGGTTGTTCTGTACATAGGAGCTGTCCACGTTTTTCGGTGTATGACAATAATCGGTTACCAACACTTTTTTGGTGGCTTTGACCCGGTCGCAGAAAGCCTGCATATACAGTATATCCTCTTCGGGGGTACGCACATCATTCTTATAGTCATAGCCATAAAGCAGATTTTCGCGTCCAATGCCATCGATCGCTGCAATATAGGCAGTGGCCAATGGTCCGTCTTCCTGCCCGTCAGTAGTGAGCAGCTCCGGTCCATTCTGCGGAATGATCGCAAAACCAGGTGAAATACCTTTAGCATACTTGCTGATACCGATCACGAAATTCCGCATTTCCTGCCGGTAGTTGATCGCTTCTGTTTGTGGGTTTCTGTCTGTAGAGGTCGGTAATTGATCCTGATTCGTTTTGGCGCAGGAATAAAGACACAGTGCTAACGGCAATGCCGAAAGATAGGTTTTCATGAACTTCATAAGGAGCGGTTTTTAAATAATAGTTGGGTTAAAAAATGCAGAACTAGGATACAGCACTAAAATAAAAAAACTGTTCACTGAACCGTCGTAAATAACGGACAAGCAAATAACGGATAATTATGGCTTATTGTTGCATGCTGTCGGGTAAAAACAGAATGTTAACAGTATAATAATGATAAACGTATTTCTTCATTCGGAGAGGAAGGTTACCGATAAAAGAAGGGCCTTTACAAGGCCCTTTAACAAGTTGTTACAATACATCCCACCAGGGCTTATCACCGGCAGGAGGTGGCGTTTCCTCCTTAGCAGGAGATGCTGTAGGAGTAGGTGCAGGTATAGGAACCGGAGAAACAGGTGTACCTGTCCACATAGCCCTGGCCGCTTGTTTGATATCATCCCTGGCCAGCAGGTTGGCAAGTGTTTGTTTAAACTGTGCCCCTAAGGCTGGTTTCACCATAGCGACATAATTGGCGTAACCTTCCATGCTGCTAATGATGTTGCCTTTACCCCAGCTTTTATTAGCCAGGCCGGTTTGGGATATCTGGTGCAGCAATGCCCGGAATTTACGAAGTGTGGCACGATCAAGGCTCAGCTGCTCGTTCACTACGATCCCTGTTACTGCACGCTGGTCGCCTTTACGCATCACCTTCAATTTATCCGGGTGTATGGTAAAGCCTTCTTCCTTAACCACTTGTTTGACAGACCATATCAGCTGCCCTGGCTTTTCAGCCGCCGCTCCTTTGGTAGAAAAGGTCATGTCATCGGCATATCGGGTATAGGTATAACCCAGCCTGGCTGCTAATCCTTCAAACCGGCGGTCCAGTTTAAAACATATCAGGTTAGTGATAGCAGGACTGGTAGGTGCCCCCTGCGGCAAATGACGGGCTGTTTTGGCTACATAATAGGTCCGGTTATCCAGCGATACCTCATCCACTTCAGGTTCCGTACAGAGTAAGCCTAAAATAGTAGCTACCTGCTCTGAATAACCCAACTTACAGAATAAACCTTTGACACGTTTGTAGGCGATAGAAGGGAAGAAATCCTTCAGGTCGATATTGATCACAATATCTTGCCCTACGTGAGGAGCTGCGTTGGTAACAATAGACCGTTCCGGTACAAAACCATGTGCAGCAGGGCTGTGGGGTACCTTGTAGAGTATATGTTCGAGTATCCAGTGTTGTGCCGCTTTTAACTGAGGCATCGGAGCAGAGATAGTCCTGTGCCCGCCGGACTTTTTGGGTAGTTTGAAACGTTTATAATGAGAGATATACCCTACGTTACGGTTGAACGCTAGGAAACGTAACGTGCCGAGGCTGACGCCCATGGCGGTGGCTAATGCTTCGCCATTGTGAAACAGTGGTAAGCCATATTTGGCGAGTTGTACCGTATCCGACACCGCTTTATTCAACCCCGCAGAAACATCTTCCCCAAGATATACTACGCTGTGCGCTTTCTGTAAGGTCCATGCTGCAGCCCTGGACTGCCGCTCCTCTTCCCGGCGTTGTTTGGTAGCCGCTCGTTTTTGTTTGGCAGCTTCCATACGTTGCTTACGCATCTCTGCTAATAAACGTTCCTTATCGCGGTACTTCTGTTTTTCCGCCAGGAGATCTCCCAGCTCTTTACGCAATTCCCGCTCCCGGTTTAATATCGATTCCGGAAGGGTAGGAGTGGCTGTCTGATGCGCCCAGAAACCAAGGCGGACCATTTCGTTCAGGATGTATTCCTCTTTGGAAGAGGAACGAATGCGGTCGTAAAGTTGTTGACGCGTCAAACCTTCGGCCATAGTGTCGGCTATTTTCTTACTGAAAAATAAGGTGAAAAATGTGGCGAAGTGCAAACTACAGTGGAGTAATGTTGGCCCCAGGCTGTAGTGAGATTTGCCTGATTGCCGGGTCGGAAAAACAATGTAGTGTAAAGAGGAAAAAAGGCCTTCGTGCTAGCCATTGACTAAATCAATCAACTCCAGGGAGGGGCGTACCTATGCATAATTTGCGCCCCGGGGGCGTGAACCGTAAATTGTGCATAGGTACGCCCCTCCCAAAGTAAAGATTGCATTTAGTGAAGCATGTATAGTCATGTTACCTGAGTGACGAAACATCACTCTTCCCTATAAAAGGGCGCAAGTGCAATCATTTTTCCTCCTTACAAAGAACATCGTTATTAAGAACCAGCAAGATAAAAAATAATACGATAGGTGAAAAGTATTACCGCAATTATTTTTTTACATAAGCTATACGCAATGCCAGCATATGTTCGCATGGTCCTTTGTATAGCTTATTTGTCGTATAGTGATAACAGTCACAATGTGCTTCACTCATCCGTTCATCAGCATCTATTACGATTACCGGATGATACTTGCGCTGTGCACCTTTGATCTCTCCGCTCAACTGCAACCCTATACCGGGGATATCCTGTGCCTGTACCGTTATTTTTTGCTGCTCCACCAGTTTGTTGGCGGCAGCTTCCTGCTCATTGGCAAATCGTAATGACTCTAACGGTAACGGCTCTCTGCTTAACTCACGCAGGCGATAAAGCCCGGTATGCAGATCAAAGATTACTTTCCCGGCCTGCGTATAGATACCTAATGCTCCCAATACCGTCGCACGGTCCAAGCCTGTTGCGCTGGCCAGCGCATCAGGAGTAGACATCCACCGGCTCTTCAAAGCAGCATATACCTTCAGCTTCGCCTCATCTCCCACCTGTGCCCGGGGAGCCATCAGATCAAACTGACCTGCTCTCGACCAGTCATTCGTCGTCCAGCCGGATAAACCCAGCGTAAATTGCATATCCCCCAGATCTGCTACATAAAAAGACGGTAATCCGTTGCCGGTCAGATGTACGGTAAATTTTTTAGCGATCGGGATCAGCCGCTCCAGTATCAGCAACCGTCTACGGCCCCAGATACGGATCTCGCGACGTTGAGCGCCGGTGTATAATGAACGCGCACATACGATCTCATGATTCCAAGGCTCAAATATCGCCCGCACCGGCTTGCCTGGTTCCAGAATAAACCGGATAGATCGTGGCCCCTTCTTCTCTTTGAATCGCCTTAACCACAGACAGAAATTATATACATCCATCGGATGCAGGTCAAATCTCGCGGCAGGCAACGTCATCGCAGAACTCACCTGCAAAAAGCCCCGAACCCAACTGTCAGGCAGATCGATCTTCACTTCATGATACAGTTCCTCCTGGGAGGTCTGTACAGAGAAGCCCGCCGGCTCTATCTTAAAGTCGGTTTCCTTATAGTCCCTGATTTTCTGGAACTCATTGTATAAAGCGGCTGAATAGTCAATATTCGTAGTACCACACTCAAACTCATTCACCTCCTTGAACACATTATAATTCGCACTCAGCTTACCATAGGTAGACTCATCCTGGCTGAAACATTCAAAGAATATCTCATCAGGATGTACGCTGATCACCGGGTCCAGTACAAACCATGCATCTCTTTCTTTTTGATATAAGTAATCAAAATAGGTCTTGCGGGCTTTGTAAAATGGCCCCATCACCTTATCCCGCTCTGTACCGATCTGGCTTAATTCAGATCGTATATGATCAATGCGCTGGTCGGCTGCCGCCGCATCATATTGACCCATATACTCCGCCAGCCATATCGATTCCTGTTCCGCCGCCCATTCCTTATAGGCAGTCTTGTCCTTCGGTTTGAAACGCAGGTCTGATACTACGACATCATGTAACGCTGAGATAGCCTCCCGGAAAGCGATCTTCTTATGCAGCTTACCTACAAAAAAGGTCGGATCCCGGTGCGTGTCCGGCGCAAAAGAGACAGCAGTGGAACTGGCATTGCTATACACCTGTGAATGACCGCTATATCTGTAATTAAATAACATAAACGAATTTGCTGTTTTCCAATAACTGAATCAGTAATAGACCGATCAATAAGTAACCACCTTGATCGGTAAAGGAATATCAGGATAGCGGGTATGTATATCCCGCATGATCGTAATACAGGTAGCCTTATCGCCTATGGATACTGTAGCAGATACCGTTGTAATGATCTCGCTGATATAGACTGCCGCTTCCTCGGACCGCAGTGCCTCCTGATGAAGGAAGCTGAAGATCCGTTCTTTGGCCACCCGTGCTTTGTTTACTCGCGATAATACCGAGCGGAAGTAGTGCTCCAGCTGCTGCATGTAAACCAGGTTGTCCTGAGCATAACTGGCCAGGTAGCCTGTGGCAAACAGCTGCATACTCACACTGGGATGCTGGCTTAGCTGCAACAAGTAGGATGGACCGTCCTCTGTACGGAAGAACTTCAGTAACAAATCCCGGCCGAAAGCCTGTATATCCGGACGCACACTATCGGCAATCGCTACCAGCGTCTCGGGTGTCCAGTCCTGGTCGCTGAATTTTGTCCGGAAGAAATCTTTGGCAAAACCACGGGTGTCATCCCACTTGGCATCTAATATTGTGATCGCAGCTTCCCTTTCATAGCGTATACGGGCCAACTGTTGCTCATAAAAACGCCAGCACCATTCCCTTACTGCCCGTAACTCGTGGCTGCCTGCAGCGATCACCTGCCGCAACGTAAGCGCTGCAGGCGGAATATACCGGTCCAGCACCACCACGCCAAACTCCTGTGCCGGGCGGTAGTTGGAATACACTAACCGTAACGCCGTAGCTGTATCTACATCCTGCAGATAGTCCACCAGGTCATTGCTGAGTATATGACCTATATCCTGGTGAAGACCTTCGGAAGTTTCTTTTCGCATTAATCGGGGCACCAGCTCGTTGGCCAGCCATACCCCTAAACGCCTGTCCGCCTGCGCCAGCTTTTTTACCAATGTGCCGGTCTCCATCCGGGTGTCGCTATAGGCAGATAAACATGCCCTTAACAGCAATTCCGGACGAGCGATCAGGCTATCACTACGCATGCCGCCTAATATAGCAAGACCGGCAGCCCGCACAGGGGCATACCCATTGTGCAACAGGTTTTCCAGCAGTTCATCCGGCAAAGTGTCGTAATCAAAAGCGCCCTGCTTCAATAACAGCAGCCTTGCAGCAAGTGCATGTGCAGCCGGGATAGGACTTTGCAACAGATCCTGGATGATCGTTGTGCTGATATTGCGTAAGGCGTTTGCATAATGTTGTTCCAGGATACCACAGCCTTCATTCAGGGCATCGTTGCCGGCCGGTGTAGCACCAGGCAGTGTCAATATCCAGGAAATGGCTTTACCGCACAGCACCTGTGCCTGCTCCTGTGATAGCAACACCCCACCCATTTCGGCACGGGCAAAAGCACGCACATTATTCCATGCACTGAAGACCACCTGTATCACAAAATCAGCATCTCCGAAACATAACGGCAGATGCTGCCGGATATATTGCATGCCGGTCTCACGGGCAATATCCAGCGGACTATGCACCAGTGCCAGGAATAGGGGCAAAGAAGGCTGCGCGGGATTATAATGCTCCTGCGCCAGCTCTAAACCAAAATGTTGAGGGATATGAAATTCGCTGGCCAGCAACCCGCGTATCGCGGGTACATCCATCTTTTGTTTTAATGCCGTGTACTCCGGATGTGCCTTCAGCTGCTCCATCGCGAAAAGATGAATATCATTCATCCGGGCAGATACCAGTAGTTGTAGAAAAGCCATCGGTAGCTGCTGCCACAGATGTAAAAAAGGCACATTACTCACCGGAGATGCAGGCGTTGCAGCAGGGGGAGGAGGGGTGTTACCAGCCTTTTGCTTGTCGGAACTTACCCAGCTGAATAAACGACCGATTAGGCTTTTGGGCTGTTCTGCTGCAGGCGCTGTCGTTTTACCGGCATCCGGTTGCGAGCGGCTAAAATACCAGCGACTACCAGACTTATCCAGTTTAATATCAGGCGCATTCCCTTGTAATATGTAGTGCAGGTATACACAGTGCTCATGTGCTGGATGCTGATGTTGCACCACCTCATACCTGCCATTGATGTATTGATATTGTTGTGTATGATAGGCTTGCCTGCCATCCCGGGCCTCGTCATATTGTAATAACAGCGCAGTGGCCAGCCTTACATACATGATGTTCTCCTGTTCTCCATATTCTCTCAGCGTACGTACCGTCCGCCGGCGTAAATAACCTTTGGTAAGGTTGGAGAAGGCGATCCGGCTGTTGGATTTCTTTAATTCCTTTTCTGCCTTTAACGCCTGTGCCAGTTCTGCAACATACACCGATGGCGTATAGTCTTCATAGCCACGGTTGCTGATATTGAACATCGGTGGCTCCCGGTCAAACCTGCCGGCCAGTATAGCTATTATCTGCAGGTCTTCCCGCAATTCTGCCTGCTTGAAGATGTGACGCAGGTGCTGGAAGTAATTGGGCCGTAATGGCAATTCCGGCAACAATGTGACCAGGGCTTGTTTTACGGGGACAGAAGTGGAGGAGACAATATACAGCTCTTCCAGCACTGGATACTGAGGTTGTACCTGCAGCTGTACCCTTTCGCGCAACAACTGCAAAAGGGCCATAGCATTACCCGATTGTATCGCAGCCTGTAATGGCTCCGGTAACCCCTGCACGAAGTATTGGATATGCTGGGCTTTTTCTGCTTCCGGTAATACCAGCAGCAATGCATTGGCTGCCAGCATCCGCAGGTGATACGGATAAGAGCTGTTCTCAAAGTAAGCCCGTAGTACCGGAACCGCTGCCGCATCTCCGCAACGGCCCAGCGCCCATAAGGCGGAATAACGCTGCATCGCATTGCCACGATCCACCAGCTTGATGATATACGGGACCGCAGCAGCCAGCTTATACTGTCCTGCTTTCCAGATCACCCTAGAAACACGGCGGTTAGTCTTATAGCTGTTACTGTTGTTGATAGCATCCTGTAAACGCTGCAGGATCGCCCGATGGGCAGGATGAGTGACGGCAGACAGGTCCGCCGGCTCTACAGATAATTCCTGTACCGATACCGATTCCTGCTCACCCAGGTATCCCTTGTTACGCTTTTCCTTTTCCAATGCGTCAAACAGCGTTGTCGCCGTTGCCAGGGACACCGGTGCTACCGTTTTAGTACCTTCTTTTAAAGGACCATTACGTTTTCCGTATCGGAAGTTGACAAGGTAGAGATCAGGGCCGGTTTCGCAAAGGTCTATCTCATATGTTTTATCGGAGTTGCCCTCCTTGAAGAAGAGCTTCACATTTCTGACAAGTCGCATGTACAAACGTTGATATCGCTACAATCAAAAAACGGCTACAAACTAATAAAATTCAACTGTACACAGATATAGTTTTTTAAATACTTTATTTGTTTACTGCATTTATACCTGATTTCCGGGATGGCATCAGTCGGAAAACCAATAGGTTAGCAAAAGCAACGAACATTTAAAAAAAGTTTTCAACACTGCTGACATAACGCTGTCACTACGCCAGCTTTATTTTACATTACAATCAAATATTTACCACTATGTCTTTGATTCAAATCCTCCGTAAAGAACTGGACCAGGAAGCGCCGGTGACAAGAAAAATGCTCTCGCTGGTACCTTTGGAAAAGTTCGACTGGAAACCCCACGAAAAAAGCATGACTGTAAAAAGACTGGCGACCCATATCGCAGAGCTACCTGATTGGATCAACATGGCTATCAATACAGATGAGATCGATTTTAAGGATAAACCCTACGAACTTCCCGATGTTAAAAACACGGAAGAATTGCTGGCCTTCTTTGACAGCTCTCTGCAACATGCTAGAGAGGCACTGGATGTCGCGAAGGACGAAAGCCTCTCCGAAGACTGGACCATGCGTGTAGGCGATCGCATTGTCTCCACCCGTAGCAGGGCAGAAGTGATCCGCATGTCGCTCAACCAGGTCGTACATCACCGTGCGCAGTTAGGAGTGTTCTTCCGCCTCCTCGATATTCCACTGCCAGGCACCTACGGCCCCAGCGCCGATGAACCGGCCTTTTAAATATCGGCGGCACAGGATACCTTTATCCCGCGGGAATAGCGGTATCCTGTGCACCTATCTTGAAGGGAGCAACGGCTATCCCAAACGGAGTAATCGCTTGCCAGGGATTCATCCCTGCCGGCGGAACGGAAACTTTTGCTACTTTTGGCACGGCTTGCCGAAGGCAGGACCACCCATCAGGTCTGATTTTCAACACATCAAGTTTTATGAGTAACTACTGCAACCATGCGGGCTTACCTGTCCGGCAAGAGCCGTTCATTGACCAGGAACTGCGATATGTCAATGAACATGGCGCACAAGTGTCCTGTACAGCATTCAACGGCGGTTACATTTTTTCCAGCTACAGCCGGCAGGAAAGAGAGGTGAAATATGAAGAATCGCAGGATATACCGACCCTCACGCTATACTTCTCCCTGGAAGGCAGTTCGGCGATGCGATCCGATAAAGGCACCCGGCCATATATCCTGCGCGACAATCAGCATAGTGTCCACTTCACTCCTTCCTTCAATGGCTATTACATCGTCAACAGCCCGGAAGTCCGCAATTTTGGCATCGGTCTGCATGAATCGTTCTATGTCCGTTTGGTTGCCTCCGATCTGGACTGCCTGCGTCGCTTTTGGGACAAAGCCCTGACGGGACAATCTGTTGACTTGGCTCCTTATCCGTTGCCGGTTACACAACGGCAGAAGCTGCTCATATATGACCTGCAACAATGCCGTTATACCGGATATATGAAATACCTGTATTTTGAATCCCGTATCATCGAGCTTTTCCTCATGCAGGCAGATCAGGCTGATAAACACCTGCGGCAAAAGCTATCGCCGGTCCGTCATTATGATCTCGACAAATTACACGCTGCCCGGGAATTCGTCAAGTCCCATATGCTGGAGCCGATCTCCTTGCAGCAAGTGGCGAGGGCAGCGGGTATTAATGATTTTAAACTGAAAAGAGGCTTTAAAGAGCTGTTCGGAAATACCGTCTTTGGTTATCTTGTCGAGCTGAAAATGGATCACGCCAGGACCTTGCTGCGTGATACCGGTGCCACTGTAGCACAGGTAGCCAGCGAACTGGGGTACAGTGAACCCCAGAATTTTACCAAGGCCTTCGTACGCTACCATGGGTACCCTCCCAGTCACCTGAAAGCTGGCTGACCTGAGGTAACGAAAAAGGGCTGTGAACCATCACTGGTACAGCCCCCCCTGTTCAAAGTGTTGTAAAAAATCGCCCGTACTATTTTTCCAGTGTCACTTTACCCTCATACAATTTACCTCCTGGTGTAGTTACCTGAATCACATAATCCCCCGAAGGAAGCATGTCTGGCAACGTCATCGTGTTTGTTTCCAGCATTGTGTAATACACCACCTCCTTGTTCTCATTGTTAATGATAGCTCTGCTGCCTGTCAGGATCTGCTTGCTGCGGATCGTTATGAAACCGGTGGTAGGATTTGGGTAGATCTCTACCGGCTGGCCTTCTCTGGGAGCTTGCTGCCCAATCGTCAGAAAAGAAGGAATTTCTTCAGGGCTAAGGGAGTTATCCGCGGCACGAAAGGGTGGTTTAACCGGTTCCTGGCCTGGTTGATGAGCCTTAGTGACAACCGGAAGTGCTAATGATCCCATCATAAACAGGCATAAAAAGTGGGATTTTGCAGTGAAAGAGTGCAAACATGTCTTCATACTTAGTCGATTTTAGCGTTGAGAGAATAAAAAGATGAATAGCAATATGATGCATACTAATAGCCAGGTCCCCTTACAGATAGGTAAGGAAAGTAGAATAGTTAAAATAATAGCCCGCAAATTTTCACATGACTGACCAGTGAAGATAATAATTAGCTTTTTATCCGGCAATACCCGCCCCCAATACGTTGACCGTCACCAGCAACTGCCCGGTATGACGCATCGTATGCTCTGCCGCGTGAAATAATAGCCCCAATGTGGTCGAAGGCAATCCTTTCCTGCCAACCAACCGCTCTTGTGTCAATGTCGTCTCGTTTGTACGTTGTAGCTGCCCCAGCGAGCGGTCTACCTGCTGCTGGAAACGAGCTAACAGCAGGGATACAGTGACAGCGTCATCCCGCTGTCCTTCTTTGCCCAGATAGGTTAACTGCTCATCCGAAAGCGGCTGCCCGGCAGCATAGGTGAACAGGCGGTCCAATACGCCGCTCAGGTGTTGCAGGTGAAAAGCCACCGCCGCAGTACCTCCTGGCCGCTCCCATAGCAGCGCATCCGGAAAGCCGGATAGCAGGGCTTCCAACTCTTCCCGCGACTGTAACAGTGCATGCGCCACCGGCTGAAGTAGGGCGGGTATGCCCGCTATCGGCCCGCGTAACCATACCTCAGGCAATTGTACTGATGCCATATCGAAGAATTAAATAGTAAATACAAAGTACTTAGTCAACAAGCCGGATGTCCAACGCCTGTAAAAAAGACAAGGCGGCCGGCAAACTGAACTTCGCCTTTTTGATCTTATTCCGCAATGGATCAATAAAATAATTCATCGCGCCGGAAAGATCAGCCTGCGTAAGGTCGGTTTGTTCAAAACGCGCCTGTTGCAGATCAGTACCGGTGAATACTGCTTTGGTCAGATTGCAACCACTGAAATCCACTTCCTCCGCTACACAGTTTATAAAACGGTTCTGCTTCAGATTTTTCCCGGCAAAACAGGAATGACTGATCTTTGAATCCTCAAAATTAATATTAATAGGGCCCTTCGCTTCATGCCACCATATACCGATGGCCTTGCTGTGCAGTATCGAGACCTTATGTACCCCCGTATTTTTCAGTTTGATCAGAGAAAGATCACAGGACTCAAACACACAATTATCAAAACGGCAGTTCTCAAATACACAACCACCGATATTGGAATGCATGAACTTGCAATGATCAAAATGCCTGTTCACAATATGTTTGTTCGCGTAATCGATCAGGTTAAATTCCTTCTCAAAATGAAGTATGATATCGTCTTGTTCTTTCATGGTTGGTAAGCTTCCGGATGGGTCGAAAATAGTAAAACTTTAGGTCCCCTGAACGGATAGCTAAAGTAGAGATATTCTATAAATATTCTATCAGCTATTGCGAATATAATATGCAGACCGTGTAAAGGATTTTGCTACTTTAGAGATAACGTGAACAAGACGAAGTGAACAATGACCCAACGTCGGTGCATGGTCCGCAACAAGCAACGGCGCTAACCCCACGCTGTTATTATTCATTAAAACCATAATCATGTTTCAGGCAATGATTCCACGAACTGCTTGCAGAAAATGCGGTATTCCTGCTCTTATGGCTTTGCTCGCCCTCAGCAGCAGCTGTAAAAAAGAACAACCCGCCACTATCGGGCAAACGAAAGCTGTTACACAGGTCAGCACGGAAAAAGACTATCTTTCTCAGCTAAAAACTTACAAGGCATCCAAACATGAACTCATGGCGGGGTATTTCAGGACCTGGCGGGATAAGGCTACGAGCACCGGTAATGCTACCACGATGAAAGACCTGCCGGATAGCCTGGATATTGCCGACGTATTCCCTGATTATACCCCTCCGGGTAATCCTTTTTGGGATAGTCTGCGGCTGTCATACATTCCCTATTTGCATGCCAGGGGGACGAAAGTAGTGACCGCCGGCACCGGGCTGGGCGGCTTTGACAGCAAGTATTCCAACAACGCTGCCGGGTACGCCGCTTACGCTAAAGACCTGGCCGATACCATCAGCTATTACAACATGGACGGTGTCGACTTCGATATCGAACATGTACCTACCGGCGCCGAACTAACAAAGTTAACCGGTATCTTCACTGCTGTATCCAAATACTTCGGCCCTAAGTCAGGCACTGGTAAATTATTGATCTATGATACTAACCAGGGGGCGAACAGCGATTTCTTCCGCACTATTGCACCACTGATAGATTATGTATTTCTCCAGGCTTATGGCCGCAGCACATCCAACCTTACTACTAACCTGAACGCTTACACACAATATATCCGCGCCGATCAATTTCTGCCTGGCTTTTCTTTTTATGAAGAGAGAGGGGCTAACTGGGGAGACGTGACTTACCCCGACAACGGTACCAGCCGTGCGTATCAGTATGCTAAGTGGAAAGCAGGAGTGAAGGGAGGATTGTTCGCTTACGCGATCGATCGGGATATACCCAGGAAAACAGATGATATCATTACGCCGGATTATGCGGTAACCAAAAAACTCATCGGTACCATGAACCCGCCAAAGCCGTGATTAGTAACGACGGCGGAAAGACCGGAGACCGGTTGCCGTGAAGACCCCGCCCAGCAGGAACAGTCCCATGGTACAGTCCCATAAAGCGATGTTGTTGCTGATAGAAGCGGTACTTCTGGGGCGTGCAGGATCATACAGTACGGTTACTTCCTGTCCGTGATTGAGGTAGATGAGCCCGTTCTGAGGATAATTTACGACCTGGCCTGCGGCCGTTGTGAATTGGATCTCTACATGCGAAGGACCGGCATTCTGCCGCACCACCATCCCGGGTGCCCGCTGTGCCTTATGGATAAACCGCATCGTCGCAATGGCACTACCAGTACCGGCAACCAGTAATACAATGCCAGCGATCAGGCAAAGCAGGTATTTGAGTTGGTATTCGATGTTGTTCATTCGTTTGTGTTGTTGACAGCACTACCAGGTAGTACTGTCGCAAATGTAAACCAATAGATGAAAATCAGGACACTACACTGAGTATTATAAGCAAAAAAAGGGAGCAGTTATCTGCTCCCTCTTCATATACAGTGATGTAGGTGGTTTATTGCTTTACAGCGCGTTTTACCGCTTCCGCATAAGCGACGTTTGAATTGTAAGTATAGATCATCATCCCACCCTTGGGGCCTTGTGTGGGTACCCAGCGCGCCAGCGCAGTAGCATTATTGAGGTCGCGGCCTCCTTCTGCATAGGCGCCAAATACCATCTTGTAGGCCGGTATACGGTTAGTTTGTACAGCATAGTTCATGGCCAGCTGTGCGCGGGTTGTATTCCAGCCACTGTAGGTCTGCAGTTGGAAATAGTCGAAGTCATCCCGGAAATTATCAACGATAGGATTCCAGGCGTATACATCCAGGCCGGAGGCGATGTGTAGCTGGGCGCCCAGCCCGGCCCTAGGGCCAAAATAGCGGGTCAGGGCTTTCACGCAGGCGAGGTAACTGGCATTGGCCGCCATACTGGCGCTATACCATCCGTAGTAACCAGTAGAGTCATATCCGGGGAATCGTGGAACCGGAGAGGGCTTTGCCCCGCTATGCTCCACATCCAGGCTGATACCATTCAGCTCCAGCCGCCCCAGCAATAGCTCCCGCAATGCGGCGGCCCACACTTCCGGTGAAGAATAGTTGTCAGGCGTACCCTGTTGCCAGCTTTTGTCATCATCTACATTCTGCAGGACCAACACCCCTCTTCGCTGTAAGGCCCGGATATCGGCAAAATAAGCGGCATAAGAAGAATAGGTAGACATCATCCCCGTACCCGCCGGATATTTCAGCGTGTCCAGGTAATGATAGTACTTCACGCCGAACAATACCACCATATCCACACTATCGGGTATATCCCGCAGTTTGAACCCCGGGTTACGACCGTCCGTAATGAAATAGGCAATACATTTATTAGTATTGTTCCCTGTCATAAATGAACGGGCGGCGGCATCCAATTGGCCACCATTTAACATCCGCTCTTCGGGGGTTAAACGAGTATATTTTTTACATTGATTGAATAAAAGACAGATCAGAATGAGGAACAGGCACCTCTGTAATAGTGTTTTCATAAAAGTGGTTTTACAGCCAGGGGCGTATCAATAGTGACAGTTAGTTTTTAAGGTCTTACACAAATATGGTGTTCATGCGAAGGCGCAGTAGATAACATTGTTCAATTAGCTCATCATTGTTAAAAGATCTTAACGGGCGCACAAACAAATAAAAAATTTGAGGGGTCCGTGCTTACTAAAGATAAGACTTCTGTTGATAATAGCAATACCTGCTCAGAACAACTCGAGCTGGTAAACATCCTGTGGCTTACGGGGGGCGTCGCCGAAATTGGAGAGTGAAATACCCAGCAACCGGACTTTCACGTCTGTGGGGTCTGTTTTCAATAACAATTGTTTGGCGGTATCTGCAATTGTATCGAGGTCGC
Organism: Chitinophaga pendula; assembly: GCF_020386615.1. Lineage (NCBI taxonomy): Bacteria > Pseudomonadati > Bacteroidota > Chitinophagia > Chitinophagales > Chitinophagaceae > Chitinophaga > Chitinophaga pendula. The sequence goes on along the minus strand of NZ_CP077769.1, from coordinate 3,685,522 downwards.
CTACTGCATAGGGGAAAGATTGGTTTCTCGTGATCTGCCGGAAATCACTGTACTTGATCTTTAAGGTGATCGTCCGTCCTTTCAGCTGGTATCGCTGCAACCGGTCGTAGACCAGCTTGGCAATTTTATCCAATTCCGCATTCATTTCCGCTACTGTTGTCAGGTCATAGGGGAAGGTATCTTCTGCACCAAGCGATTTAGTTTCCCGGTGGGGTTGTACTTCCCGGTCGTCCTGTCCACGTACGATCTTGTAATAGAACCGGCCTACCTTCCCGAAATGGCGGATCAGTTCATCTTCCGTTAGTTTTTTCAGGTCAGCGCCGGTGAACAGGTGCATACGTTTCATTTTATCGGCCGTTACTTTGCCGACGCCGAAAAACTTCTCTACCGGCAGCCGTTCCATAAAGGCTTCGATCTCTGCAGGTCCTATAAACGTTAATCCGTCCGGCTTGTTCATATCGGAGGCTATCTTGGCGACGAACTTACTCACTGATACGCCTGCACTGGCGGTGAGGTGCAGTTCCTCTTTAATAGCTTGTTTGATCTCCTGAGCGATCACGATGGCGGAGCGCACATTCCGTTTGTCCTGTGTTACATCCAGGAATGCTTCGTCTAATGACAGTGGTTCTATCAGGTCGGTATAGCGGGCGAAGATGGACCGGACATGTGTGGATACTTCTTTGTAGATGGCAAATCGGGGCCGTACAAATATCAGTTCCGGACATAACTGCAATGCGCGTTTGGAAGGCATGGCAGAACGTACGCCGAACTTGCGCGCTTCATAACTGGCTGTTGCCACTACGCCACCCCGCCCTTCCGGCGAACCGCCTACCGCGATAGCTTTACCGCGGTACTCGGGAAAATCCCGTTGCTCCACAGAGGCATAAAATGCATCCATGTCGATATGTATAATCTTCCTGAGGGTCGTATGTGGCGCTGCTTCGTTGGTCATGATATGCTGTAAAATTAGCTAATTCCTCAGGAATGTACCGGGCATACTTCTGTTCCCGGCAAACTGCCATTTGGATAAACGGTGAACGACAACAAGCGAAAATGATTTACCTTCCGGCGCAAATAAAAGAGAATACTGAAAATCTGCTTATTTATGAAATGGAACCTACTACCTGTATTGGGTGCCGCCAGCATCACCCTGATGCTGTCATGCAACCAGCAAGGAGAGCACAAAACAGCATCGCCTGATATGCTGGCCGCTAATCTGGACACTACAGTCGCCCCGGGCGATGACTTCTTCAGCTATGCCAATGGTGGCTGGATCAAAAAGAATCCTATCCCCGACGAATACAGCAGCTGGGGTATCGGACAGCTTGTGCAGGAAGAGCTCTATACCCGTCTGCTCACTATCAACGAGCATGCGGTGAAGGATCCGAAAGATCCTGTTGCTAAAAAGATCGCTGCTTTCTGGAAGAGCGGGATGGACTCTGCCACCCAGCAACGCGACGGTATGAAACCGCTCACGGAAGATCTGAGTGCGATAGATGCAGCTACCACGCTCCCGCAGATCATAGATCTGATGGGCCGTAACTACGTGCAGAACTCCGTATTCTTCGGTGCTTACATCGGTCAGGATAGCAAGAACAGCGAACAAATGGCCTATCATCTGTATCAGGGAGGTCTCGGTCTGCCCGATCGCGATTATTATTTCAATACCGACGCCCGCACGCGTAAAATAAGAGAGGCATACCCGGGGCATATCGCCCGCATGTTGCAGTTTGCCGGCCTGGATACCGCTGCTGCTACCAAAGCCGCTACCGATATCATCAAGCTGGAAACCAAACTAGCCCAGGTGAGCCGCAAACTGGAAGCGCTTCGCGATCCTGAAGCCAACTACAACAAAATGTCCGTGGACGGTCTTTCCAAATTGTCTGCAACCATCAATTGGGCTACCTTCCTGCAGCAACAGGGGGTCTCTAAAATAGACAGTGTTATCGTAGGGCAACCGGAGTTTTTTACGGCGCTTAATAAAGTGCTGACATCCGAAAGTATCGCTACGCTGAAACTATATATGAAATGGAACCTTATCAGTGCCAATGCCAACGTGCTGGGAGATACGATCGCTCTCGAAAGTTTCCGTTTCTATGGACAGCTGCTAAGAGGTAGTAAAGTACGCCAGCCGCGCTGGAAACGGGTGCTCAATGCTGAAGAAGGGGTAATGGGAGAAGCGCTCGGACAGTTGTTCGTGAAAGAATACTTCAATGAAAAAGCCAAACAGCGCTATATCAAACTGGTGGATGCAATCCGAGAGGCACTTAAAAACCGCATCACGAAACTAACCTGGATGGGTGATAGCACAAGGGAAAAGGCATTGCATAAGCTCTCTACCATGACAGCTAAAGTAGGATATCCTGACAAATGGAAAGACTTCTCTTCCATGGACATCAAAGAGCAGTCCTACTATGCTAATATGAAAGAAGCTAACCGCTGGTGGCATCAGTACGAGGTGAACAAACTGGGTAAACCGGTAGATCGCACCGAGTGGGAAATGACACCGCAGACTTACAATGCCTATTATAATCCCAGCAATAACGAGATCGTACTTCCGGCAGGTATCTTTACCGTACCTGGCAAACGTGATGAAGAACTCGATGATGCACTGGTATACGGTTATGCCGGCGCTTCTACGATCGGCCACGAGATCACGCATGGATTTGACGACAGCGGCCGCCAGTTTGATGCTCAGGGTAACCTGAAAAGCTGGTGGACCAAACAAGACGAACAACGTTTCAACGACAGGGCGGCTGTCATGGTTAAACAGTTCGATGGCTACCGCGTGGTAGATAGCCTGCACATCAATGGAAAGGCTACCCTGGGAGAGAATATTGCCGACCTGGGTGGTATCCTGCTCGGTTGGGATGCCTTTGTCCTCACCGAACAATATAAAAAGAACGAAAATATCTCCGGCCTCAATCCGGGGCAGCGTTACTTCCTGGGTTATGCCCTGGGATGGCTGAGCCATACCCGCGACGAGTCGCTGGCGCAGCGTGTAATGACCGACGTACACTCTCCTGCTAAATTCCGGGTAAACGGTCCCTTCTCTGATGTAGATGCTTTCTACCAAGTATGGGGTATCAAACCGGGACAGCCGATGTATATCGCGGACAGTGCCCGTGTACGCATCTGGTAAACGGGCAATTTTTGTATACTTCGCATAAAAAAGGAACGCTTGTCAGGCGTTCCTTTTTTATTGACTTGCCATTTGCATACCTGTGCAAATGGATATGACCGGATCAGTGTGTTTGCAGGACGTTGTCCAGTTCCTGCAGGAAAGCCACCGGTTGTTCGAACATGGGGAAGTGGCCAGAGCGTTCTATCCAGTGCAGGCGCATGGACGGTTGTATCACTTTAAACTCATAAGTATAGAAGGCCAGGGCATCCTGTGCACCGGAGATGACGTCGATGCGGCCTTTATACTTTGGCAGGGTCTTGCTCAGGTCGTAGCCTACCCGGCCCAGGTCTTTTACGATCAGCCCCTGTGTTACCAAGTTGGGTTTGCCAGTGTTGATCTGTGCGAACAAGGTATCTATGCGGCTTTTGTCATAAATGTAGCCTAACCGGCTGGTGCGGGCATACAAGGTAGAATCGGCCGCATTGGCTTTTCCGGTGCTGATCTTTTTTTCCAAAGCATCGAACAGTGCCAGGTCGGACACGCTCATGCGCACCCGTAAGTTGTTGACATGCCGGGTCAGCAATGTTGTGGATAATGTGTAGTATCCCGGGCATGCCAGCACGAGCGCTTTCACCCGTTCCGGATGTTTGGTGGCATAACTCAGGGCCAGCATGGCTCCCCAGGAATGCCCGTAGATCACACTCTTTTTGATCTTTAAATGATCCATCAGGAGGGTGATGTCATCTTCTGCGGCTTTCAGGTTGATCGTGGTGGAATCCAGCGGCGTGGGAATGGATAATCCTGTGCCTCGCTGTTCCAACAGGATGGCCAGGTACTTTTTGCCTAATGCTTCGGCAACGGTGGCTTGTTGCTGGCAGGCGTTGCCGGGGCCGCCGGAAAGCAGGATCACGGGCGTGCCCTTCCCGTAAATGTGGTAGTAGAGTTTTCCGTACGCGTAAGGGATGGAGTCGAGTTGCTGCGAATGGGCAGACAAAGCGCAGAACAATAAAAGCGCGAGCAGGTGGGTAACTTTTTGCATCACCAAATATAACGAAATGGAGATTTGCAAATAACCGACTTATCCATAAAGAGATTTACATTATATTGCCTGTATAGCCAATACATTTTTAGCTACCTTACCTAAATGCAAACACGCATGAAAAAAATTGTTCTCGTACTGCTGCTACACCTGGTTTATTGTACCTCTTTCTCACAGCTGCGTACTTCCTTTCTGAAAGATAGCTTCGACAATTATGTGAATGAAGCTCTTAAGAAATGGCAGGTCCCGGGCGCTGCCATTTGTGTTATACAGCAGGGAAAGATCGTGGTGATGAAAACCTATGGTGTACGGGAGATGAACAAACCGGAACGGGTAGATGAAAACACCCTGTTTATGATAGGATCGAATACGAAGGCATTTACGAGTACAGCCCTGGCTACGCTGCAGGAGGAAAAGAAGCTACAGCTGGATGATCATGTACAGCAATGGCTGCCGGATTTCCGGCTTCGTAGAGTTCACCTCGTACGATTTCTATAAGCAATAAACTTTTTACGGAATAACTGGTTACAAAAGCACAGGCATCCCTGTGCTTTTGTAGTTTTGTGATATGACCAGGTATATTGCATTTCTCAGAGGTATTAACGTGAGCGGACAAAAGCTGATCCGCATGGAGCATCTCCGGACTGTCTTCACAGACATGAAATTCCGGCATGTACAGACCTATATACAAAGCGGCAACGTCATCTTCGATGCTACTACTGCCACGACACCGGAAGCGCTGCAGCAAAAGATAGAAAAGCAACTGCTGCAAACCTATGGTTTCGAAGTGACCACCATTGTCAGAACGCTTTCACAAATACAGGAGATTGTAGCTAATAACCCATTTGCTGCTCAGATGGGAGAGGAGCATACCATGCTCTATGTCGCTATATTACCTGTTATTCCGGATACGACCCTGGTCAATACCCTGGTTGCATTAAGTACGCCATTGGATACCTACCATGTCCGTGACAGGGAGGTATATGTCTTCTGCCGTAAGAACATCGGCAAAAACCTGTTCTCCACTATGCTGATAGAAAAGAAGCTAAAGCTACCTGCTACCGTACGTAACTGGGCTACTATGAATAAACTGCTGACTTATCCGTCGCCAGAGCAATAAAGACAGTCTCTCTGTTCTTACGCTATTTTCGCTAATCTGTGTACAAATTTGCAAACGTTTGCAATTGTGCGGAAGGTTTGTTATTTTTAGTATACAAGCTTAAAGCGATCCCGTTATGAATAACACCGTGTAATATGCGATGGAAGCTATTCCTGTCGTATTACCTGCTAACAACCACACTAATATATAACAGCCCGGATGAACCCTTGACCACCCGCCAGGAGCATTATGTCTTGCAAGTTTTTTCTTACCACTAAATTTTTTATCTGTAAATCCATTTCTACCACTATCTAAACCAATTTTCATGAATCAGAATCAATACCTGCTTCGCGCAAGCAGGCTGACAGGTCATCTCCGTACCTGCCTGGTCTTGCTATGTCTGTGTTTTACCATTCATGGCCACCTGATGGCTGCTACTATCAATGTCAGCTCTTTATCGGCTTTACAATCTGCCATTAACAATGCGAATCCCGGCGACGTCATCGTGCTGGCCAACGGCGTCTATACTGCCAGTACGGATATTACGATCAACAAGCAGGGTACTGCTTCGCAGCCGATTACTATAACGGCGCAGAGCATACTGGGTGCGGAGATCAAAGGGACTGCAGGGTTTAGCATCGTCAGCCCGGCGAAGTACATTATCATCAAAGGGTTCAAATTCACCCACAATGCATCCCAGGCTACGATGGCCAGTGGTACCAGTTTCTGCCGCTGGACCCGCAACCTTTTCCAGACACCTGGTGCAGGCGAGAACCTGCTTCTCAATGGTAATGATCATGAGGTGGACTACAATACTTTCCAGCACAAAAATGCGATGGGTCGTTTCATTGCCATCAGGGGTTCCGGTAGCCAGATCGCGCAACGGTTGTATATACATCACAACTATTTCTACGATCATAATAAGCAAACCGAAAACGGTGCAGAATCCGTACAGTTCGGACTAAGCGGTTTAAGCCTTTCTTCGAGCAACAGCATCATGGAGTATAACCTCTTTGAAGAGTGTGAAGGCGAGAACGAGATGGTATCTATCAAGACATCTGCGGTGACCTTCCGGTATAATACCGTACGTAACTGTCCGGCTCACGTTACTTTACGGCATGGTAACAAGAACGATGTATACGGTAACTACTTCCTGAACACGCCGGGGGTCCGTATTTTCGGCGATGATCACAAGATCTACAGCAATCATTTCGAAAACTGTACGCCAGCTATCAACATCGGGAACGGCGATGGAGAAGTAGCGAACGGCGCGCCGCTCACCTCGCATGATCGTCCTGACAGGGTACTGATTGCTTTCAACACGCTGGTAAATAATCCACAGAACATCATTATGCAGGGACGTACCAATGGGCTGGGAGCTACTGCTATTACTATTGCCAACAATATCATACAAGGCGGAGGTGCTGCCGCCAGCCTGTCGGGATCTATCAGTAGCCCGGTATGGTCCGGCAATCTCCTTTACAATACTAACGGGGCCGGTTCTATGCCATCATCGGGTTATACGACAGCGAATCCTTTGCTGGCTAGGGATGCTACCGGTACTTTCCATCTGCAGGCAGGAAGCCCGGCTATTGACAATGCTACCGGTTCTTATCCATCGGTGACTACCGATATGGATGGACAAGCCCGTACGGCGCCGTTGGACAAAGGTGCGGACGAAGTATCCGGAGCGGCTGTAACGGCCCGTATCCTGACGCCGGATATGGTAGGACCTACTGCCGGAGACGACCCAAATCCTCCGGGCTGCCAGCCGGTATCTGCCAGTGGTGATGACGGCAATGTGGCTGCCAATGTACTGGACAATGACCTCAACACCCGTTGGTCTGCCAGTGGCGACGGCCAGTGGATACAGTTCTGCCTAGGTGATCCTGCTTCCGTATCTGGTGTACAGATCGCCTTTTACAACGGCAACTCCCGTACTTCCCGTTTCGACATCCTCACCGGCGATGACGGACAGAATTGGAATACTGCCGCTTCCAACCTGGTGAGCAGCGGTAGCTCCAACAGCCTGGAGTCATTTACTTTCTCTGCCCGTACGGCCAAGTATGTACGCATTGTAGGGCATGGTAACAGTGTGAACGCCTGGAACAGCTATACCGAGGTGAAGCTTACCACCGGTACGGCTGCGGCCCGTGTTGCACCTGTACAAAGGGAAGCCGCACTCAATGTGTATCCTAATCCGTTCAACGAGCAGGCCACGGTCACTTTCCAGCTGGATAATGCTGCACAGACGATCTTGTCCGTACATGATATGAATGGTAAAGTGGTGAAGGTGCTTGTCAACGGGATGTTGAACAAGGGCACACATCATGTAAAGACCATCGGTACCGGTATTCCTTCGGGTATGTATATCCTGCGGCTGCAATCGGGGACTACTATACTGACGAAGAAGTTACAGAGACTATAGGAAGATTATTACGCTGACAAAGAAACTACAGAGACTAAAGCGTGATCCCTTCCTATCCAAAGGCCCTTCCTTTCTGCAGGCGGAAAGGGGGGCCTTCCTGTATTACGATCTATCCTGTGTTAGCACCTGTGCCGGGAGGTGTACATGTAAATAAAATGGATATATTTGCCAGATGATGGAAGCTGCACAACCCGACCCGGAAATACTTCGACAATTGGTAGTGATGAAAATGCCGTTCGGCAAATATAAGGATACAGTGCTTTGTGATCTGCCGGTATCTTACCTGGAATGGTTTCAGCGGGAAGGCTTTCCTAAGGGGAAGCTGGGCATGTTGCTAGAGACGATCTATGTGATCAAGGTCAATGGATTGACCGGGTTGCTGACACCACTCCGGCAAAAATAAGCCATCTTCCTGTAGCTGATATATGGCGATTGTTGTGCCCCTTACCTGTGAGAACAGCTCACCTTGCCCGTTTGTTATTCGTGAATAGTCAACCAAAGATAACATACCATGCTACAGCCACGTTTCTTCTCTCCATCCGCCGATGGCGGTAACGGCCACGCGCAAGCGAACCCCTTAGCCCAATCTGAAAGAGTCAGTATTATCGATGCCATCCGTGGTATTGCCCTGTTGGGTATCCTGCTGATGAACATTCCTTTTATGGCCTTGCCGTATCAGCTGGATTTCAATATCAGCTTACGTAATGAATTATCGGGGCCTAATTATTATACCTGGTGGGTCGTCAACGGATTATTTGAAGGCACCATGCGGGGCCTGTTCTCCCTGTTGTTTGGCGCTGGTACTATCCTGTTGCTACGGCGACTGGAAAAGAAGCAGATGCCGGACTTGCTGACGCCGGCGGATATCTATTACCGCCGTATGATCTGGCTGCTCCTATTCGGCCTGATAGATGCTTTTCTGTTCATCTGGGTGGGTGACATCCTTTATTCCTATGCACTCTGCGGATTGTTCCTTTATCCCTGCCGTAATATGAAGCCTAAACACCTGTTGTGGCTGGCGTTGTTCATGTGTCTGTTGTCTACTATCAGACAGTCGTACACCCGCTACCAGAGTATCGATATGAAAAAGGAAGGGATGTATGCGCAGCAGCTGGAAAGTAAACATATCAAGCTGACCGACGAACAGAAGGAGCAGAAGGAGAAGTGGGAGAAATACCAGCGTAATCATCATCCTGACACGTTGCGGAAAGCGGCGGATAAGCAGGTGGCAAAGGTATTGAAAGCGAACTATTTCAAACTGATCGCCATTACGGCGGAGGAGAATGTACATCAGCAGACGCTGACCTTCTACCTGGTGCTGATATGGGATGTGCTGGCTTTCTTTTTCCTGGGTATGGCTTTATTCAAGTGGGGGGTACTGACGGGTGAACGTTCGCTATCCTTTTACTGGGGTATTACTATTGTGGGATATGTGATCGGGCTGAGTGTCAACTACTACCTGCTGAGCAGTATGCTGGCGGCTAAGTTTGACGGAGTGGCTGTTGCGGAGCGGATGCCGGTAGACCTGTACCAGTTGAAGCGGGTGTTTATGACTTTCGGGCATCTCGGCGCGATCATGTTGTTGTACAAGTACAAGCTGGCGAAGCGATTCCTGTCGCTGATGGCCAGTGTAGGGCAGATGGCCTTTACGAACTACCTGTTACAGGGTATTATCGGGGGCATTATCTTCAACGGATATGGCTTCGGGTGGTATGGACAGCTGGAACGTTACCAGGTGTATTATGTAGCCGGTGCGATCTGGCTGTTCGAGATCATTCTCAGCAGGCTATGGCTGCGTTATTTCCTGTTCGGTCCTTTTGAGTGGGCGTGGCGCAGTTTGACTTACTGGAAGGTGCAGCCTTTCAGGAGGAGTATCTTATAAAAACTACAGCAGCGGGATAGTGGAAGGTTATCCCGCTGCTGTTATGATATTGTTTAGCGTCGTGCTGTCTTCCCGAGCAGTACGGCAGCAATTTGTGCGGATATCGCATTGTCACATAACATATCGAGCCAGAAATATTCTCCTGCTGCGTTTACTTCGAGGAAGAAGTATTCACCTTCGGGGGAGAGGATGACGTCGATAGCCCCATAGTTCAATCCTGTATATTGCATGAAGGTGAGCAGCTGTTGCTGGAGGGTATCCGGCAGGGTGTACGGTTGCCAGTCGTTGATCAGTGCTACGCCTTCTTTGCGCCAGTCTACTTTAGAATTTTCCAGTTTTGAGGAGTCGATGCTGAAAGCAAATATTTTATTGCCGACGATGGTGATACGCAGTTCGAGCTGTTTGGCTATTTTCTGCTGGAAGACCATGGGGCAGTACTGTATGCTATCGAGTTGTTGTAGGTTTTGCGAGGTGATTTCGTTGGTGAACACGACATGTTCTACGCCTTCGCGGTAGATGGCGAAGGAGCTTTGCATTTTGGCGATCACGGGTGTCTGGAGGGTGTTGATGAAGTCGGCGACTACCTGTGCATCGTTGCTGATGCAGGTGGGAGGTATTTGCAGGCCGGCTTTGACGGCTAGGCGTAGTTGTTCTTCTTTGCTATCGAGGCGGCGGTAAACGCTGCTACGTTCGAGGTGGAAGGCATCGAGGCCTTCCAGCATGCCGAAGAGGGTGCGTTGTACTTCGCCTTTGGCGGCGCTGAGGAACTCTTTGTCCAATACGGTATCGAGGCCTTTGCCGATGTTGTAGCCTCTGCGGAACCATACGGCGGAGACATCGTCGAGGCGGTATTGGCCATCGGCGGTGTGTAGGTGTACCAGGTGTTGATTATTGACGAAGGTGGTGCTCAGGCGTACGGACAGCGGGTAGGTGTCTACGTTGAAGCGGATGGCTTCGCCACCCAGTGCTGCGATTTGATCGCTGACGGTGTTGATGGAAATATTATCGCCCGTGTGGGTGATGATCAGGACTTTTTGTGTAGCCATTTTTTATCTTATTAACCAGTTTTTCTGCTATTGTTTCGCTGATAGGGTAATCCAAATATTTTTGCAGCATGCCCCATTCTCCTTGAGGATTGACTTCGAGGAAGACGTATTGTCCATCTGGTTGGCGGATCATGTCGATGGCGCCGAAGGAGAGGTCGAGGGCTTGCATGCATTGATGCAGTTTGTCTGCAATATCCGGGGGCAGCTGGTAATGCTGCCAGATGGCGCCACCGCCGGAAATGCGCCAGTCGTGTTCTCCGGTGCTTCCGCTGGCATCTATTTTACCGGCGAAACATTCTCCTGCTATGTAGGCGATGCGTAGTTCGTAGGCTTTTTCGATATAGGCCTGGAATATCATCGGGCAGTAGGAGAGGCTGTGCAGGAGTGGCAAGGTATGTGATTCCAGCCGGGTGGTGGGAAAGAATGGTGCCTGACCGCTCATGCTGCGGGACAGGGCGCCATGTAGTTTCATGGCCACTTGTTCCTGTTGTTGGGAATAAAATTTTTTTACGCTTTCTCCATCATTGGTCATGACAGTAGCAGGGATACTGAGCCCGCAGGTTTGTGCTACCTGTAGCTGTTGTAGTTTATTTTCTGCGATGGCGTGATCGGTATACATTTTATTGATCCAGGGTACGTGGGAGAGTGCCCGGAAGAAGATATGCAGGTAGGTGTGATATTCCTGGCGATAGATGCCGCTGTAGTCGGTATCCAGTCCGGGAGGTACCTGGAAGCTCCATAGTTTGCGATACCATACGGCTTCGATATCGGCGGTGGCGATGACGGTATCGTCGATGGTCAGTTCGCATCCTGGACGTTGGCCATTGATCCCAACGGTATACCTGAAGTGGTACCGGAGTGGGAATTCGTCGGTATTGAGGCGGTGTGTGGCATAGCCCAGTTTGTGCAGGTGTTGTTGCACACCGTCTATTGTGTAATAGTCTTGAGAGTGAGTGATGCAGAGTATCATGCCCGGGAGTGATAAAGGGGCCGGCAACGGCGTGGGTGCTGTTGCCGGCTATAAAAGGGAACAGGTGTATCGGTCTGGTACAGCTGTTAGTTGTAAAAAGGAATGGAGCTATTGCTTACACATTACTTTCGTCTCCATCGGAGGGATATTTGAGTGTATGCAGTGGCTCGTCGAGGAATTTGTTGGTGATAGACAGTTGTGCGGCTTGTTGCAGTTGTTCTTCGTTTTTATGCTCTTGTGTTTCGAGGAACTGGGCGAAGAATGGCTTTTCAATTTGAACTTGCGTCTTCATCGTAGTTTGGTTGAATGATTTAAAAAATGATGATGAGATGGGATTAATCTACGCCAACGCCATCGTCTCCATCGGAGGGGTATTTGTGTGTTTGCAGGGGTTCGTCGAGGAATTTGTTGGTTCCCCAGGCTTGTGCTGCCTGTTGCATTCTTTCTTCGTTCTCGCTTTTTTGTGTTTCGAGGAACTGGGCGAAGAAAGGCGTCTCAATTGGAAGTTTAGTTTTCATCGTTGATGAAGGTTTGGATTAAGTGACAAAAAAAATGATGTTTTTGGGGGAAGACTATTCTACGCCGTCGTCGCCATCGGAGGGATACTTGTCGGTGGTAGCGGGCCAGTCGAGGAATTTGTTGGTCCCCCATGATTCGGCTGCCTGGCGTTGTTTGTCTTCGTTCTGTTGTTGTTGTGCTTCGAGGAACTGAGCGAAGAACGGGCGCTCGATGTGTTTTTCTGTTTTCATGTATAGTTGGGTTTAGGTGTGAAGTAAAACCTTAAGACAGGGGACCGCCTTCGTCGCTGTCGGAAGGATATTTCATTGTTTCGTAGCCACCGTCCAGCAGGCGGGTGGTAAGGGATGATGCGCCGGGCATGTTGACGCGGTTTTCTGTTTGTTGAGCTTCGAGGAATTGCGCGAAAAACGGGCGCTCATTGTTTGTTGGTTGCATAGCTACTACGCTTTATGTGGGTGAGGGTTTATTAAAAATCCTGTGCAGCCTTTTGCTGCACAGGTGTGAATGACTATTCTGTGATGGGAATGTCTATCCAGGGCCAGGTGATCAGTTTAGCTGTTTCCTGATTGGAGTTAGACTTAGCTTCCAGCAGTTGTGCGAAGAAGGGTTGAACGGTTTCTTGGTTTTGTTGCATACATGTAGGTTTTTAAATGAAAGAATGAACATGGTATCGTTGATAATCACGATGGGGTGATTAGCTTACGATGGGGTTGTCGATCCAGGGCCAGGTGATGGTATTGGCAACAGCATCGTTGGTAGCTACTGATTTAGCTTCGAGCAGCTGAGCGAAGAAGGGTTGAACGGTTTCATTTTTTTGTTGCATACGTCTTGCGTTTATAATGAGAGAATAAAAGGATGAAGGGCCGGTCGGCGTGCTGCCGCAGCGATAGGATCACACACACCGTGCGTGTTCGTTACCGCATGGAATGGCAGCGTCAGGCTAAAAGGTGTATCAATAGTGTGTGCCCGGCAGCGGGCACTATGGGTTTACAACTACACCATCGTATGTTCAATGGTTATTCTTTTTTGAGGGTATTAGATCTCTACACCATCATCTCCATCAGAAGGATATTTTTGTGTTACGGCACCATCTTTTAACGGATGTGTGGGGATTGCGCCTAATAACTTTTCGTTGTTGGCAACTGATGAATGAGCTGGGGTAGCGGCTTCCAGAAACAATGCGAAAAAGGGTTGTACTAAAGAGGCATTTGTTTTCATGGCTTAACATTTTTTATTGGTGAACAAAAATAGGGAGTATTAAATAGATCAATAATAAGCTGTTAACGGATCAGGAAACGCATTCTCCGGCTATGACACGCACTGGTTAATTATCAAATTGGAATGATCCTGAAGGGTGCTTGGTTGGCATAGCAGGTCAATATTCCACGGATAAAGCAAAAACGACAGTCTGTAATAGAACAGGATGTATGAATTTAAGAGAAAATGTTGAACCGTCAAAGAGAATTGATGGGTTTCCTTTCAGAGCGGTCCTTTAGTCGGGTGGGGTTGGGATCTGTGGGCCCATCCTGCCCTTTATAAACAACACTACGCGTAAAAGCTAACGGAATAACGGATCATCACTGGCAGGGTTCCGTTGTTTAAAGTCCAACCTCTTCATCACTGACATCGTTGGTTTAATTCCTTTTTAATGGTATTGCAATATATGTTTTGTTCTGTTGAGAACAAAAAAAATGGATGAACGGCGTATGGCCGAACGGGTGATATGTGGTACCATTTGCCTGTTTTTTTATGGATGAGTATAAGAACAAAGAATTGTATTTCAGGGTTATAAGCGGCGGGGTAGGTGAGGGCGGGGGGTATATGCTAAAGCATTGTTAAAGTGTAGTGGATAATGCGCAAGTTCCGGGTTTTGTGCGGGAGAGGATCGCTGTACATTTGTGTTATAAAAAGAGGTTGATATGAACAATTATGATAAGATAGCCCATGCTATCGGATACATTAAGACACATTTCAAGGAGCAGCCGGACCTGGACGAGATAGCGGAGAGTGTGTACCTCAGTCCATTTCATTTTCAGCGGATGTTCAAAGAGTGGGCGGGCGTTACGCCGAAGAAGTTTTTGCAATACCTGACGATCGGGCATGCGAAGAAAATGTTGAAGGCGCAGCAGGCCTCTTTGTCGGATGCGGCTTTTGAGACGGGGTTGTCGGGGACGAGTCGTCTGCATGATTTATTTGTGACGATAGAGGGGATGACGCCTGGCGAGTATAAGCAAGGGGGGAGGGCGCTGGTGATCAATTACAGTTTTGCGGAGAGTCCGTTTGGTAATATCCTGGTAGCGGCTACGGAGAAGGGGATCTGTCATATGGCATTTGCGGATGATCCGGTAGCGGCGTTATTGATCCTGCAGCGGGAGTTTCCGCAGGCGAGTTATGTGCAGATGGTGGATACGATACAGCAGCATGCGTTGTACATTTTCACGCAGGACTGGAGCCGGTTGGGAGAGATCAAACTGCATCTGAAGGGGACGCCGTTTCAGCTGAAGGTATGGGAGGCATTGTTAAGGATACCTATGGGCGGGCTGGCTACCTATGGGGATATAGCGGGGGTGATACAGCATCCTGGCGCCAGCAGGGCGGTAGGTACGGCGGTGGGAGACAACCCGGTGGCGTTCCTGATCCCTTGTCACCGTATCATCAAATCTACCGGTGTGTTGGGGAATTATCATTGGGGTGATGCGCGTAAGCAGGCCATCATCGGTTGGGAGGCTGCCCGTACGGATACGGAGGTGGAAGCCTGATATTTTCTTCACTTTTAATCTCACTTTACATGGATACTATAGCAGCGCGTCTGGGGCGGCTGGACTGGGAGGCGGCGGCTGCCAGCCTGCACGGTCATGGCTATGCGATATTGCCAGGTGTATTGAAAGACGCGGAATGTGCCGATTTGCAGGCGGATTATACGACTGCTGGTCATTACCGGAAGACGATCACGATGGAGCGATATCGTTTTGGGGCGGGGGAGTATAAGTACTATCGTTATCCGTTGCCGGATATTTTGCAGCAGTTGCGGACGCATATTTATCCGCAGCTGGCGCCGGTGGCCAATACCTGGATGCAGGTGTTGGAGCAGGAAACCCGTTATCCGGCGGAGCTGGCGGAATGGCAGGCCCGTTGTGCGGCGGCGGGGCAGACGCAGCCGACGGTGCTGATCCTGCAATATGGGAAAGGCGGGTATAATACGCTGCACCAGGATCTGTACGGGGATCTTTTCTTTCCGATACAGGCGGTATTGTTCCTGAACGACCCTGAAGAGGCGTATAGCGGTGGGGAGTTTGTGTTGTTGGAGCAGCGGCCGCGGGCGCAGTCGAGGGCATATGTATTGCGGCCCGGTAAGGGGGACCTGTTGTTGTTTACGACGAATTTCCGGCCGGTAAAGGGGAGTAGGGGGTATTACCGGGTGAATATGAAACACGGTGTCAGCGAGGTGCAGGAAGGGCGGCGGTATACGGTAGGGATCATTTTTCACGATGCGGTATGATCCGGCATGTGTCATTGGGGGACGGGCCTTTTGCGCGGGCACGGCGGTTGAAGGCGTTGGTGGATGCGGGTGCGATCGTGCTGGCAGGTAACCGGCGGCTGAAGATATATGGCCGGTTGGACTGTGTGTCGGGCCGGCAGATGAAAGCGGAGAACCGGGTGTTTTTTGCCGGAGCCGGGGAGGCGGCTGCGGCGGGTTACCGGCCATGCGGGCATTGTATGCCGGCGGCTTACCGGCGGTGGAGGGAACGACCTTTGTAAGCAGTGCTACCCCAGGGGGTGTCACTGCTTGTTTTATTGGTTGTGTCAGGGTTTAATTGGGTGGCGTTGCCAGGGAGTGACTGCTTTTTTGGCATTAAATTTTATAAAAAAGCTACACTGCGTATTGTCTTCATTTCATGCATGATACCTTTGCTGTAATGCATGTAAGGGCGGCCCGGACCGATAGCAATATCCCAGCCAGTGAGCCGAGTCCATTGTTCTAATATTCCATGATCATTTTGTTACTATAGCCATTGTACCCCCCGGACATCAAATGTTTGTCATTCATTAACCCAAAAAACCCAAAACTATCCTCTTTATGAAGACATCTACACATTCGCTGACGCGATCCAGCATGTTATGTATGCTGTTAATGCCATTTTTTCTTTTTCTCTTTAGTGTACAGGTGCATGCCCAGAAGGTGTTTGCCAGTTCGCAGGTGAATCAGGTGAATGGCATTTGTCTTTTTTGTGGTGTTACGGACCCTAACAATGCGGTAGGGCCTAACATTGACGATTTTTCCACGTTTAACATCAGCCTAGGTCTTGCCGGTGTTAGTGTGGAGCAGACACTTATTTTTCCTGCTCCCAGTAATACGGGATGTGATTCCTTGTTCATTGGTGTCGGCAGCGGCAATTCTGTGTTGTCGCTGAGCTTGTTTGGTGCGGTGACGGTACAGACTTTTAACGGGTCTACGCCTAACAATGATTCCCGTGTATTATCTGCCGACATTGTACGTTTGTTGCAGAACAATACCCGTGCGGAGGTGCATATAAGGCCTACCAAACAGTTCGACCGGGTGAAGGTGACGCTGAGCGGTGGTTTGCTCGGATTGTTGCAAAATTTCCGTTTGTATTATGCGAACCGGGAGACGGTGACCTTGCCGGCGCCGGTGATCACGCCTAATGCCAGCAGCATTTGTAGCGGTGACAGTGTGACGTTGTCAGTACCGGTGGATACGGGTGCTACGGTGATCTGGTATTCCAGCACTACGGGTGTTACCGGTATCCACAGTGGCAATACGTTCAAGGTGTCGCCCAGTGTGAGTACTACTTATGCGGCATTGTATGTAAGAGGGGGTTGCAGCAGTGCTCTTGGTTTTGCGACGGTGGTGGTAAGCCAGCGACCGGACTTCCCGGTAGTGGCAGCGGATACGATTCCTATCTTCTTCAAGGATATTGCTACGCTGACGGCGCTGAATGCAGGTATCAATACGGTGTACTGGTACGATTCGCCGGTAGGAGGTACGTTGCTGTACATTGGTAATAACTTCCAGGTGAGTCCAGCGACGACCAGTACTTACTATGTTGATTTTGCCTCTTCCAATGGTTGTGTGACTGCCCGTAAAGGGGTGACGGTGAAGGTAACTCCGCAGACACCATGTGGTACGGCGCCTGCTAATCCATTGGCGCATTATCCATTGAATGGTAATGGCGACGATGTGACACCGAATGGTAACAATGGTGCGGTGGACGGTGTGACATTTGCCCCTGACCTGATCTGTCAGCAGTCTGGCGCCTTTGGTGGTGGCAGCAATAAGGTATCGCTGCCTGCGACCGCGTTCCCGACACCGGAAGTATCTGTATCTACCTGGTTTACGGTGAATTCTGTGAGTGTAGTGAACCCATTGGTGAACGGAGGGTATTCTGTACTCGGCGACCGTCGTGGCTGGATACTGGAAGTAATAGCCAACAAGCTGATCTTTATTGTAACGGCTAATAATACCCAGGCAGTTGCGATCTCTACGACTAACCTGGCAGCCTTTACCTGGTATCATGCGACGGCTACTTATGACGGTACGAACATCAAGTTGTATCTGAATGGAGAGCTGGTGGCTACGGAGCCATTCTCTGGTACGATCATTTATCCGCCGACTGCGGATCACTTTACGCTTGGACAGCTGGATGGGGGGCTGACGGCTAACCTGGACGGTAAACTGGATGAGGTGTATATCTACAACCGTGCATTGTCTGCACAGGAGGCGCACAACTTCTTCCGCAGTTATACGTTCAGCCTGACGACTACCCGTGAAAGCGGTGCACGTACGATGGTAAGTCCGTCTGTGGCGCCGGCATCGAAGATAGAAGCGCTGCAGGTATATCCGAACCCATCTACCGGATTGATCATTATCAGCGGTGAGAAAGCCCTGAAAGGTGGCGTTGTTACGGTAACTGATCTGCAAGGCAGACAGGTATACCGTCAGGCGCTGCAATCTAACAGTATACAATTGCCAGCTGGCATTCCTGGTGGTACTTACCTGATACAGGTACATACTGCCGACAAGCGTCGTCTGGCTACTAAGATTATCCTGAACAGGTAAGCTACGGCCTGTTGTTTTAGAGGCTGCTCCTTCAGGAGCAGCCTTTTTTGTTTTAAGGAGCTGATAGCCAAGGGGTTGTAGCGCTAATATGTTTTAGCATATTGACAGTCAGTGGATTGCATATTTGTTGCATATAGGAGGTATAAGCGTTGTATAGTGATTGTATATGCAACTATATGCCTAGCTTATACAATGACTATACGAATGCTATAGGAATGATACAGGAATGTTATAGGAAGGAGCCGGAAAGGTTATCGAGTGAGGGAGAGAGGGGGTGGAAAAAAGGCTGACCACGATGGTCAGCCTACCAGTGTTTATGAAAGAAAAAATGTGACCTATATCCGCCGGTTATTGCCGGCCGTCGACGCGGAAGGAGACATTACAGGTGACGCCATGGGAACTTACTTCACCATGCTGTACATGTACCTTGAAGTCATTTACATATACGGAACCGATGTTGTGAATGGTTTTAGCCACTTCTGTCACGGTTTACGGGATAGCGTTGTCGAATATAAAAAACTATGCCGTGGGTGGGGTGGCGGCATGTGGAAAATCTTATATTAGTGGATACCGCGGCAGGGTGATCTGCTGGTATGATGATAGAAGCAATGTAAAATTTATGGACGTACAAACGATTCTCCGGGAGCTGGAAAAGCTGGGTACGGAGCAAACCAGGAAAATATTCCGCAATCATGGGGCGACGGGGCCTATGTATGGTGTGAAGGTGGGGGATCTGAAGGCGTTGCAGCAGCGGTTGAAGCTGAAGCACGAGCATGAGTTGTCGCTGGCGTTGTATGATACGGGGAATAGTGATGCGATGTACCTGGCGGGTTTGATCTCGGCTCCTCAGCAGATGAGCAAGGAGGAGTTGCATGCGTGGGCGGTGAAGGCCAATTGGTATATGTTGTCTGAATATACGGTAGCGTGGACGGCTTCAGAGAGCCGGTATGGGCGGGAATTGGCGATGGAGTGGATGGACAGTGCGGCGGAGCAGTTGCAGGCGGCGGGGTGGAGTACTTACAGCAACCTGTTGTCTATTACGGCGGATGAGCAGCTGGATATGGCGGAGATCCGGTGGTTGTTGCATCGGGTGGAGCGGGAGGTGCATGGGGCGGCTAACCGGACGCGGTATACGATGAATGGGTTTGTGATAGCGGCGGGTAGTTTTGTGCCCGCGTTGCTGGAGGAGGCTCGTCGGGTGGCGGCGAAGATAGGTGTTGTGGAGGTGGAGCTGGGGGGGACGGCGTGTAAGGTGCCGTTGGCGACGACGTATATTGAGAAGGTGGTGGATGCGGGGCGTGTGGGTAAAAAGAAAAAGACGGCATTTTGCTAAGCAGATCATTAGTGGCAATAAACTTGCAGGCATACCGTTAAGAACGTATAACGGAGGGTCATATGAATGCAAGGAAACCTGTTTACCCATCTTTATGGACGCCTGTGGTGGCGTTAATGCTTTTACAAGTGGGATGTGCCCCTAAATCGGCTCCGGCGATTGGAGCGGAGCGGGTATTTGAGCAAAAGTTAAAACCTGACAGGCATCCCCAGCAATTATTTAATAAGAAGGAGCGGAAGGAGATGCGGCGTATGGGTATGTTGCCGTCGGATGATGGGCATCGAGGTGCGACGGCGGCGCCTGTTGCGGCGCCATCGAAGGCGCCGGCCGGTGTGCCGGTGAAGGATACGAGTACGACGATCCGGCTATAGGTATCAGAAGAGGAAGAGGGCGTCCCAGCGGCTGAAGGTGAAGGAGTGGATGGTGAAGAGATTGCTGCCGGAGCCTCTGGCGACGAGGTAGAGATCATGTATGCCCCAGGCATGCTGCGGGATGCCGGAGAAGCGGAACATGCGGGTGGTATCGCCGGTGTAGGTGATTTTGAGAGCGCCGATAAGTTTTCCTTTGGGGGTATCTGCGCGGAATTCGATGCGGGTATTCTTCTGTTGTGTTTTGCACTGTACTTCTACTATAAATCCATATTCGCCCTGGCCGAGGTTGACCTGTGCGAATGCGAGGATGGTTTTATCGTTCATGGGGAATGTTTTTCCTTTTTCCTTCTCTTTGGCAGCTGGCATGGCCTGGCATAGTGCAGGAATTACCGGCAGCAGTAAAAGGAGGAATAGGATACATTTCATAAGGTCAAGGGTGTGCGCATGTTTGTTTGCTGTCTTGCTGGTGGGCGGGACGGCATACATATAACGAAAAAATCAAAAATAATCTTTTTCGTTGATATATATCGTAATTATTTAATTTAATAACAATGAGTTGTTATTAACGGTGATGGGGGGCGGCAGTGTTAGTGCTGTAGTGTGATGGCAGTGGGCCAGGGAGTGGGAATAAGGTGGGAAGTACGGCTTTTTTGGACCATGTTTATTGGTTATCTTTAAGAGAGGAAGCCCCTGTTATCTTCATCCTACTATGCCAATATTGAATTGTTTGTTTTGGAATATCAACGAGCGGCCTACATTCGAAAGTGTGATCAGGGATATCAGCACTGACGTGGACATTTTGTTGTTGGCAGAGGCGACAGGGATTGATGATGCGATGTTGGAGCGGTTGACGGGATTGCGGCGGGTGTGTTCTGTATTTCCGGGTGATCACGGTCATTATACGCCTAAATTCTTTTCACGTGAGGCGGGGTTTACGCTGTCGCATGTATCGGTAAGTCCGACGGGTCGTTTGGTGCATGCGGTATTGCATGTGCCGGGTTTTGAGGAGATCATGGTGAGCGGGCTTCATTTTCCCAGTAAGTTGTATTATCAGGGGGCGACGCAGTCGGATCTGGCGAACATCTATGCTAACTATCTTACGGAGATGGAGGTGCAGCGGGGACATAAGCGTACGATCGTTATTGGTGATTTCAATATGAATCCTTTTGAGCACGGGATGATATCGCCGCACGGGTTCAATGCGACGTTGTCGCGGGTGATTGCGCAGCGGTCTGCGAGGACCTTCCATTACAATAAATATGATTACTTTTACAATCCGATGTGGAGTTTTTTAGGGGATCATGAGATGGCATCGGGCCAACTGAAACAACCGGGCAGTTTTTACTACCATACGACGACGGATTCTGAAGCTATTTACTGGAATGTATTCGATATTGTGTTGTTACGGGCCGCGGTCATTGATCACCTGGTAATGGGCTCCATCAGGTATCTTACAGCGAAGAACGGTCATACTTTTGTTAACGCCGGCGGGGAGCCTGATGATGTGGGATATTCTGATCATCTGCCTCTTTCCTTTCACCTTAAATTCTAATTGCGTTATGCTGGATATCAAGCAAGTATTGCCTAATGTTTCTGAAAAGAAAATTGACGATCATAAGGGTAATACACCTTATGGGATATTGATAGAGTTGTCGAAGGCGGTGAATGAGAAGTATAACAAAAAGTTGTTTGCCAACGTGGTGGAGTCTTACAAGCTGAAGAAGGATGGGAAGGGAGGGGACCGGGAGAACTTGGTATTTGCTTTTTACTTTATTGCGCCGATTGCGAAGGGGTATTTATACCGGTTGCTGGAGATAGAGCAGATAGCGGGGAGTGTGTATCCGGTGAAGCTGACGGTGTATGAGAACAACCCGGTGAGTAAGGGGATATTCAAGCAATTTGACGGGTTCCTGGAGGCGTTGACTGATTTTATGCAGTCCGCTTTTGTAGAGACGTTGATCATTAACCTGATGACCCAGGTAGAGTTATATGAAGAATCCCGTACTTTGAAATATCCATTTGAGTAGTTGTCATTGAACAGTTTGTTTAGTTGCTTATTAGAGGGCCTGTTGAGATTTTTCCAAATTAACGATACGAGTACTGTAGCGCGATACAAAAATGTATTTACTTTACAATATGAAGCAACCTTCGATTACCTGTCTTTTGGTAGATGATGATGTGGATGAGCACGAGATTTTTCATTTGGCATTACATGCCCTGACGAGCGATGCGGAATTGCGATCTGCGATGGATGCGCAGGCGGCGATGCAGCAGTTGCATGGGAGTGGTTTGCGGTTACCGGATTATATTTTCCTGGATCTGAACATGCCGCGGCTGGACGGGATGGAGTTATTGCGTATGATCAAGCAGGAGGCGTCGGCGGTGCAGGCTATTCCTGTGATCATGTATTCTACTTCTTCGAGCCAGCGTGATATTGACCGGTGTCTGGCGGCGGGAGCGGATCGGTTTGTAACGAAACCCGGTACTTTAACGGAGTTAAAAGAAATATTGAACAATATTTTCGGAAGGCTGTAATTAACGGAGTGAAAAGATCAATTTAAACATGATAAACCTGGAACAAGTTCGGAGAGAAACGCCCGGATGTAAGACTAAAGCGCATTTTAATAACGCAGGATCTTCGTTGATGGCGCAGCCGGTTATTGAAGCTATCAATCGTTATATGACTTTGGAGATCGCCAATGGTGGTTATGAGGCGGAGGCGATGATGGATAAGGAGCTGAAGGGATTTTACGATGCGGCGGCGGCGTTGGTGAAGGGGCAGCCCCGTAATATGGCATTTACCTCGAGTGCGACGAATTCCTTTGCCAAGGCATTGTCTGCGGTACCGTTGGGAGCGGGGGATGTGGTGATCATTGCGGAAGATGATTATTCTTCCAACCAGATATTTTTTCTGTCGTTGCAGCAGCGGATGGGCATCCGGTTAGTACGAGCGGCATCGTTGCCGGAGGGGGGTGTCGATGTGTCGGATGTGGAGCGGTTGGTATTGCAGCATCGTCCGAAGCTGATATCGTTGACGCATGTACCCAGTCATACTGGGTTGGTGCAGCCGGTAGCGGAGGTGGGACGTATTTGCCGGCGGGAGGGCATTTTGTACCTGGTAGATGCTTGTCAGTCGGTGGGGCAGTTGCCGTTGGATGTGGCGGAGATAGGCTGTGATTTTCTTTGTGCGACGATGCGTAAGTTCCTGCGCGGGCCTCGCGGTACGGGCTTTCTGTATGTATCGGATGCGGTGTTGGAGCGGCAGTTATCTCCTTTGTTTATTGATATGCACGGTGCGACATGGAGTTCGCAGAATATATTTGAGCCGAATGCGCAGGCGACGCGTTTTGAGGACTGGGAGCAGCCTTATGCGCTGATGCTGGGTACCAAGGTCGCCTTAGAATATGCCAACGATCTGGACATGAAGGAGGTGGCTGCTTATAATCACCAGCTTTGCGAGCAGGTGCGGGAGGGTATACGAGGGATAGACGGGATGCACTTGTTGGATAAGGGGAAGGAGCTGAGTAGTATTATTACGGTAGCGATCCCTGGTAAGGCAGGTCAGGAGGTAGTGGATCATCTGCGGTCATTGGATATTAACACCAGTGTGAGCACGCGTAAGGGCGGTGCTGTGATTGACTTTGAGCATAAGCGGGTGGACTGGGCTTTGCGTATTTCTCCTCACTATTACAATACGGCGGAAGAGGTAACGCGCCTGTTAGACGCGTTACGCACGTTATCAATGAAATAATTATTTGCATACCCATAGGGTATCCATGAACCAGGACCGGGAGTCGGTGAACCTGGTAGCCGGGTAGAAACCTGCTTCGGCTGCCAGGTTTTCTATTTCCGGTATGCTGTATTTCTGGGATATCTCCATGTAGATGGGTTCTCCTTCGCGGAAGTGGATGACTACTTCGCCGATATGTACCTGCTGATCGGTGCGGCTGACGAGGTAGCTTTTGCAGGCGCCGGTCTGCGGATCGTATGTGGGGTAATGTTCGAACTGGTTGAGGTCGAAGTCGGCACCCAGTTCGCGGTTAATACGTCTTAACAGGTTGAGGTTGAAATCGCGGGTGTATCCTTGTCGGTCGTTATAAGCATCGAGGATGAGCTGCGGATGTTTTTTGAGGTCGAATCCGGTGAGCAGCAGGTCGCCCGGTTGCAGTTCGCGGCGGATGGTCTTGCAGAAGGAGAGAGCTTCCGTGCGGGTGAAGTTGCCGATATTGGCGCCCATGAACAGTACCACCTTATTGCGATGGGAGCGTGTGCCTGCTTCCCGCAACATGTCGAAATATTCTCCATTGAGGCCTTGTACTTGTGTACCCGGTAACTGTGGCGGGAGGTCTCTTTCGAGCGAGCTGATCACGTTAGCGGAGATATCTATCGGGAAGTAGGTGTAGCTGAGTTGTTGTCTTCTCAGTTGCCGGAGGAGGTGGATAGATTTGGTGGCATCTCCGGCGCCCAGTTCTACGACATCGAATTCGCGGCTATGGCGCAGGATGGCCTGTACGATATCTGCTGACTGGCGGCTGAGTATTTCCATTTCGCAGCGGGTGGGATAGTATTCCGGGCATTGCATGATCTGCTGGAAGAGGTGATCGCCTGCTGCGTCGTAGAAGTATTTGGCATCCAGTTTTTTCTCCGGGGATCGTAGTCCCATGATGACATCTTTGTAGAAAGCGGAGGTTTGTTGCCCGATGGCACCTGAGCGCGTGGAGGTGGTTATGATGCTCATACACATGATTTACAGGTTTACAAAAAAATCGGGTAGGGGGATATTGGATCGGACTATTCTGCCAGCCGGATGCCGGTAAACTGCCAGCGTAGCGGTGCATGAAAGAAGTTGCGATAAGAGATGCGGCTATGTCCGGGGCTGGTCACTTCGGAGGCACCTCTCAGTACCATTTGGTTGACCATGAACTTGCCGTTGTATTCGCCGATGGCGCCTGGTGCTTTGATGAAACCCGGGTAGGGGAGGTAGGCGCTTTCTGTCCATTCCCAGCGTTGTCCCCAGTGGAATTGGGTGGCAGCGACTTCCCATTCTGCTTCTGTGGGCAATCTTTTTCCTGCCCAGGAGGCGTAGGCGGCGGCCTCGTAATAACTCACATGACATACGGGGTCTTCGAGGGGCAGTGGTTGCAGTCCTTGCCAGGCGTAGTGCATCCATTGTCCATTTACCTGGTGCCAGTACATGGGGGCGTTGACCTGTTGCGTTTTCACCCAGTCCCATCCCTCTGCGTGCCAGTGGCGGAAGTCCCGGTATCCGCCGGCGTTGACAAACTCCAGGTATTGTGCATTGGTGACGAGCTGGCTGCTGACCTGGTAATCCTGCAGGTATACTTTGTGTCTGCCCAGCTCATTATCGAAGCAGAAGCCATTGCCGGCGAAACCGATCTCGTAGATGCCTGCGGGTATTTGTATCAGCTGCCGGGGTTCCGGCGTGGGGGATGGCGGTTGCGGAGAGGGGCCGTATCCCGGTAGCAGCGGGTTATGGCCCAGGATATATTTGATATCGGTATATAGTAGTTCCTGGTGTTGTTCTTCATGATTGAGTCCGAGCAGTACGAGGTCCTGCAAGGAGGGAGGTAATTCGGTGTCCAGCCAATTTTGCATGGCTTCATCTACATAAGCGCGGTAGCGCATTACTTCTTCTACACCCGGGCGGCTCAGGTTACCTCTGTCGGTGCGGATGACCCTGGCGCCTACGGATTCGTAGTAGCTGTTGAATACAAAGTTGTAGTCAGCATCGAATTCGGTGTATCCTTTGGCATAGGGTTTCAGCAGGAAGGTTTCGAAGAACCAGGTGGTGTGTCCCATATGCCATTTTGGAGGGCTGACATCTACGACCGGCTGCACGACGAAGTCTTCGGTGTGTAGCGGTTTGCAGATCTGCATGGATCTTTCTCTTACGATGCGATATTGTTCTGATAGTTGCATAAGCAGTTGGTGGTTACCTATGAGACTTTAAATATTGCTGCAGGTCGGATATGGACCGGATATGGAGATCATGGGCCTGTTGTTTCCGCATCATGAGAGCGTAAGTGTTGTTGAAGCCGATGGGTTTCATCCATGTGATCGCATATTGTTGCAGGAATTGTTGTCTTACATAATTGTATACACGGTCGGGGTCCTGCCGGAGGGAATCTACTACGGCAGGTGTTGCCTGGAGGATGGCCAGCAGGCCGGTGCCGCTATATTCGGGGTACATATCGATCTGCGCGTTACGCAAGGCATCGAAGCATATTTTGGTGCCGCCGAGGCCGGTTTTGGTAGCTACGCGCAGGTCGGTATGACCTTCTATCAGCAGTTTGTACATATTTGCCAGTATATATCCATCGCCGAATATCTTGGAGCCGATGACGATGGTGCCTGCCTGTCCGCCCCTGCCAGGTTGCAGTAATCCTTTGTCCTGCAAGAAATCCCGAGCTACTTTCTCCGGGCTTTGTTTCAGATGATCCACCCGGTAGTTAAGTGCTGTCATAATGCTATCATTAATAGTGCCAGACAGCAGGTTGATCGCAGGTGCGAGTGTGGGATATTGTTGTAGTGTGGCGGTGCGTACGATGGGGGCGGCGTAGTAAGGTGGAAATATATGTTTATCGTCGTCCAGTACGAGCAGGTCGAAGGCTTTGACCCTGCCGTCGGTGCTGCTGCCACTGATGACGTCCAGTCTTTTCTCTGCTGCTGCTTTGTACATGATCATATCGTTGATGACCACTGTGCGGATTTGCAGGTTATATATTTTTTTTAGGCCGAGGTAGCCATCCATTCGGCCCATGAATTCGGGGGTGAATCCTGCTACCAGTTTGCTGCCATAGGCTCTGGGGAGGAGGTAAAAGGAGGACAGGAGCAGTAACAGGACGGGGAGGCTCCAGGTGGCGGCGCGTGTGCGTCGCCACTGCATATGTTGCAGGCGGGAGAGGGCCCAGTCGAAGGCGACAGCTAGCAAAGCGGCCGGGATGGCCCCTGCCAGCATCATATTCATATTATTGAGGGCGATGCCACCGAAGATGAATTCTCCCAGTCCGCCGGCGGCGATATAGGCGGCGAGGGTGGCGACGCCGACATTGATGACGGTGGCGGTGCGGATGCCGGCGAGGAGTACGGGCATTGCGAGAGGCAGTTGTACTTTGCGTAATATCTGCCGTTCGCTCATTCCCATGCCTCTGGCGGCTTCGATTACGGAAGGAGACACGCCCATAATGCCTGTGTAGGTATTACGGATGATAGGTAGCAAAGCATAAAGGAATAAGGCGACGATGGCGGGGCGGGGGCCGATGCCCAGCAAGGGGATCATGAAGCCCAATAGGGCGATGCTGGGAATGGTTTGCAATACGCCGGCGATGCCCAGTATGATGCCCGCCAGTTTTTGTTTACGGGTGATGAGTATACCTAATAGTACGCCTAAGGCTACTGCGAATAGTAAGGAGATGCAGGTAAGGCCGATATGTTCGAGGGTTTGTTCCAGTAGTTTGCCGGACTGCTGAGAGAGGAATGTCCAGAAGCTGGGTGGTTGCTCCATGCGCTATTGTTTTTTAAAGGCCCTGAATGCGGTTAGAAGTTGTTGGCTATCCAGTGAACGGACGGCTTGCTGGTGTTGTACATATATCCTGCCATCGGGGGCCTGGCTGATTTGCTCCATGGCTTGCCAGTAGGTGATGGCTGCATCGGCGGGAGGCTGTGTGGATACCGGGTGTGCCTGATCGGGGAGCAAATGCCATATATCGCTGATCTTTAGCACATTGAATTCCAATTGTAGTCTTTGTTCGTCGAAGAAAGAGCGGACAAATGCGTTAGCAGGGCGGAAGAGCAGGTCTGCCGGTGCGCCTGTCTGTTGTATCCTGCCCTGGTGCATGAGGCAGATGCGATCTGCCAGTTCAAAGGCTTCCGGAATATCGTGTGTGACCATGACGATGGTTTTTTGGACCAATTCGTCGAGGGCCATGAAGTCGCGTCTTACATGTCCTCTTGTGACGGGGTCGAGGGCGCCGAAAGGTTCGTCCATGAGTAGTATGGGGGGATCGGCTGCCAGTGCCCTGGCGAGGCCTACGCGTTGCTGTTGTCCGCCGCTCAGCTGAGGAGGGTAGGCTTGCAGGTATTGACCCGGATCGAGGTGTAGTTTTTCGAGTAAGGTGTTGGTACGTGACCGGATGCGGGAGGGTTCCCATCGTAGCAGTCGGGGGACGATGGCAATGTTTTCCTCGACGGTATAATGGGGGAACAGTCCATTGTCCTGCAGCACATATCCTATGCTGCGTCTGAGCTGGGTGACTGGCTGGGCATCTATGGGGTGGCCATCGATGGAGATGGTGCCGGCACCCGGCGCGATCAATCTGTTGAGCATACGCAGCGTAGTAGTCTTACCGCAACCGCTGGTACCGAGGAGGATCATGGTCTCGCCGGTAGCTACTTCGAAGGATACATCATCTACTGCTTTAATACCGGCATCAAAAGATTTAGAGACATGGGATACATGGATCATGCGGCGTGAATTTGTATGACAACCGTACATAGCGCCGGCTGGGGAAATAAGTACTCAGATTGTATATGCGTCGTTTATGCATCCAATGTCATAAACAGGTTGTTAAGTGATTCTGCCAGCAGTGGGTGTGCGAACATTTGTTCGCGGATCTCCTCGTAGGTGATGTTACCTTTCATGGCTATCTGCAATATGGACATGATCTCTCCGCCATTGGGGCCGAGAATGGCGGCACCCAGTATTTTTTTAGTTGATGCGTCCACGACTGCTTTCATCAGTCCTGTTGTCTGGCCTGTTTCTATCGCGCGGGCAGTGCTGCTCATAGGCAGGCAGGCCACTTTGATGGACAATCCCTGTTGACGGGCTTCCTGTTCGGTTATGCCTACGCGTCCCAGTTGCGGATCGGTGAACATGCAATAAGGAAACACCCGATCTTTAATACTTGTTGGCTGGTTATCCAAAATTTGTTTGACCAGCACGAGGTGATCATTGTAGGCGATGTGTGTGAAGGCTGGTCCACCTTTTACATCACCGAGTGCATAGATACCTTTTACGTTAGTCTCCAGGTATTCATTCACTTTGACAAATCCTTTGTTGTCCAGCTCAATGCCGCTGGCACGCGGTTGCAGCCGGTCTGTCTGCGGGGTTCTGCCTGCAGCGACAAGCAAGTGAGAGCCATTCAGGCGGGTGCCATTGTCAAGTGTCACGCTGATACCATCTGCGGCGGCTTCCACCTGGCTGACTTTAGCTGGTAAGTGGAAAGTGATTTGTTCTTCTTCGAGGAAAGAGCGGATTGCTTTGCTTACATCTTCATCTTCTTTGGGGAGTAGCCGTTCTGCTGTTTCGATAATGGATACTTCACTACCCAGGCGGCGGAACAGTTGTCCCAGTTCGAGTCCAATATATCCGGCTCCCAGTATGATCAGGTGTGCTGGGATGACTGTTATATCCAACAAAGAAGTGGAAGTGAGATAAGGTATTTTATGTAATCCCGGGATGTCGGGTATTTGTGTACGTGTGCCGGTGTTGATGAATATTTTATCGGCGGAGCAGTCGAGGCTATTTCCATCGTTACAGGTGATATGTAGTTGTTTGTTGCCAGTAAATACCGCTTCTCCATAGATCATTTCCAGGCCATTTGTTTCTTCTATTCCTTTTTCCGTGCCCCGGCGGAAGCGGTATACCACTTCATTTTTGCGATGGATGATCTCCTGTATATTTATTTGTGGTTGTCCGTGGATATGAACTCCATGCTTGTCTGCATTACGAACGATATGTGCGACGGCGGCATCTGCTATCATGGTTTTAGTAGGGGTACAGCCATCGTTTACACAGGTACCGCCGGCATATCTTTTTTCTATTAAGGCAGTATGGAATCCGGCTTTGGCTAGTTTTTTCGCCAGTGGTGTACCTCCCTGGCCGGATCCTATCACAATAGCGTCGTAATGTTTCATGAGCGGTGGTGTTTCGTGATGGTGAGATAGTGAAGCCGTTCAAATATTATACCACCGGTGTTAGGGTAAGGGCAATAAAAAAAGTGGAACGGCTGCTCGTCCGTTCCACTTTTTTTATATTCCTCCATCTAAGGCGTCAGTAATGTTACTGTACTTTAGAGGAGTCAGCTTTTGCTTTGTGTGCTTTATGTTTTGCAACGGGTTTTTTACCGCTGGTGTCAACAGCTGTGCGGCTGGTGTCTTTTTTAATGATAGCAGAATCGCTTTTGTTTACTACTACATTTTTAGCAGCGGAAGAGTCGCGTGCAACGAGGATTGCTGCGCTATCTTTTACTATGGTGGTAGCAGTATCTCTGGTGATAACAGCTGCGCTATCTTTCAGGATACGTGCGGAGTCGCCACGGAAGTGGAAGGCAGCGCTGTCATTTGCGAAGGCAGCGGTGTCTTTTACCAGAGAGGAGTCACCCAATCTAAAAGTGGCGCTGTCAGTTTTTACGGCAGCAGAGTCCAATATCTCAATTGCTGCGCTATCTGTGATGTGCATGGCGCTGTCGTTGAAAGAAATGGCAGCGGAATCACCTAATTGAAAGAATGCGGAGTCATTCATGGCAGCAGAGTCTGCGAAAACAGCTGCGCTATCGGCGGCCAATGTCATGCTGCTGTCTACTGCTTTGCTATCAAAGGCGAAAGCTTTCTGAACATTACCTTGTGTGAGCATAAATGCTCCGATACCGGCCATTAATCCAAGTCTGAGAAGTTGCTTTTTCATGGTCATTCAATTTATATGATTAACGATTAGATGATGATGGAAATGTGCTAACATCTCCGTTTCAAGCATTGTATACCATGTTACCAAAACCTTGCTATTTTTTCATTGCTCCATGTTAAATAATCCTTAAAGCAAGCGTTAACAGGTGTTGATCATGGCGCTCAATTATATTACACAATCCAACAAATGTTTACCATTAGTCTTAGTCGTGAAAAAAATGTTAAAGAGCGTTAAATGCTTTATGGTAGAGAGTTGTGTTGGTAAAAAAAAATAGTGGGCTATGTAATTGGGATAATGGGACGGCACCGTTCATCCCTGGAAATAGGGGAATTATATGTTTCCAGGTAGAAATGAAGCAGGATGTCGCTATATTTATACATCCAGATCTAATAATTCAGAAGGAACATGAAAGCAAACAAAATCTATTTAGCTGCCTTATTGCTGGCCGGGAGTTTTTCTCAGGTCAGTGTGGCGCAAACTGCCGGAAATTATGA
The DNA here is from genome assembly GCF_020386615.1 of Chitinophaga pendula. Classification (NCBI taxonomy): domain Bacteria; kingdom Pseudomonadati; phylum Bacteroidota; class Chitinophagia; order Chitinophagales; family Chitinophagaceae; genus Chitinophaga; species Chitinophaga pendula. The sequence continues at coordinate 3,654,433 of NZ_CP077769.1, read as the reverse complement.
TCATCATGAGGCATTTGCACCACTTTTTTATCCTAGTGCCGGAAATGAGTATCGTGGAGCTGCGGGGAATCCCGGCCCCAAATATTGGCAAAATGCCGCGGACTACACAATCAATGTATCCTTGGATACTGCCACACACAGATTGAGCGGTGCTACGGTGATCACTTACAAAAATAACAGTCCGGATGCGCTGCCTTTTTTGTGGTTACAACTGGATCAGAACATCTACCGGCAAGATTCCCGTGCGGAAGCGACGACGGTAGTAAGCGGTGGCCGTTATGCCAACCGCAACTTCACACAAGGGTATGAACTGAAGTCCGTACACATCGTTGTGAATGGCAAATCTCAGCCAGCCAACTACCTGGTAACGGATACGCGTATGCAAATTAAGTTACCACAATCTATGAAACAGGGCACATCCCTGCAGATCAAAGTAGAATATGCTTTCACTATTCCTGAATATGGTACCGACCGTATGGGTAGATTAAAGACCCGTAACGGCTGGATGTATGAGTTGGCGCAATGGTATCCCCGTATGGCGGTATATGATGATGTACTTGGTTGGAATACCTTGCCTTATTTAGGCGCTGGCGAGTTCTACCTGGAGTATGGTAACTTCGACTATACTGTTACCGCGCCGGCAGGTGTGGTAGTTGCCGGTTCCGGAGAGCTGACCAATCCTGCGCAGGTACTTACGGCAACAGAAACTGCCCGTCTGGCCAAAGCGCGTAACAGCGATGCGACTGTGATGATCCGTGATAGTGCGGATGTAGTGAAGCCGGAAGCGCGCAAAGGTAATCTGACCTGGCATTTTGTATGCAAAAATGCACGCGATGTAGCCTTTACAGCATCGAAAGCATACATATGGGACGCTGCCAGAATGAACCTGCCTGATGGGAAAAAAGCACTGGCACAATCCGTATATCCGGTAGAGAGCGCTGGCGATGGTGCCTGGGGTCGTTCTACGGAATATACCAAAGCCTGTATCGAACATTATTCAGAGAAATGGTTCCCCTACACTTATCCGGTAGCTACCAACGTAGCCGGTATAACAGGAGGGATGGAATATCCTGGTATTGTATTTTGTCATTGGAGAAGTACCAAAGGCGGCCTATGGGGTGTTACCAACCATGAGTTCGGACACAACTGGTTTCCGATGATCGTAGGTTCTAATGAACGTAAATATGCCTGGATGGATGAAGGGTTTAATACTTTCATCAATGACTTCGCTACCGTAGACTTTAACAAAGGAGAATACAGCCGTAAACAATCCGTTCAGTCCGCTGCCAAATATCTCTTTGGTAAAACGGCCGAGCCTATCATGCATATTCCCGATGTTATACAAAACAATAACCTGGGCGCTGAAGCTTATTACAAGCCGGCACTGGGATTGAAACTGTTACGTAACCAGATATTAGGCCCGGAACGTTTTGACTATGCCTTCAGGACGTATATCGACCGTTGGGCATTTAAACATCCGACACCCTGGGATTTCTTCCGCACGATGGAGAACGTAGCTGGCGAAGACCTGAGCTGGTTTTGGAAAGGATGGTTCTTTAACAGCTGGAAGCTGGATCAGGCCGTAAAAGAAGTAAAATATGTAAAAGGAGATCCTGCGAATGGCGCGCTTATCACCATCGAAAACAAAGAGCAGCTGCCTATGCCGGTAGTGGTATTTGTAAGAGAAAGTAACGGGAAAAGCGATACCGTGCGTTTACCGGTAGAGGTATGGCAGCGTGGTGGGACCTGGACATTCCAATATCCATCCACTTCCAATGTCACAGATGTGGTAATCGATCCGAATGGAGACTTCCCCGATATCGATCCTTCCAATAATACACTGAAAACCAGTAGTACCAAGCCATTACCCGCAGGTAGTACGGTGACATCCGTATTGAATAAATATATAGATGCCATCGGTGGTGCAGATAAAGTGAAGGCTATAAAAGATGTAACGACGATAGAAAAAGCAGAAGTAGAAGGCGCAGAAGTGATACTCACTTCAAAGGCTAAACGACCTGGGCAGTTTTATATGGATATAGTCGTGCCTGCTATGAACAATATGCTGATTACAAAAGTGATCATCAATGGCAGCGATATCAAACTGACGGCGATGAACCAGGCGGTGCCTGATCTCAACGATGCCAGGAAACAGGCGCTGAAAGAAACAGTAGCGTTATTTCCTGAGCTCGACTATAGCAATTCCGGTAATCAGGTGGTATTAGATCCGTCGCTGACTACCGTAAATGGAGAAGATGCTTATTTAGTGACCGTTACTACACCAGCTAAAGTGGTGATCAAAAACTATTACAGCGTGGCGACCGGTCTTAAATTACAGCAGACCATCCATGCCAGTGACGATGAAGCATCTACCAACTATTCGGATTACAAGGAAGTGAATGGTGTGAAGTTCCCGCATACGAGGAGTGCCAAGATGCAGGGGCATGAGCTGTCATTTAAAAACGCTTCCCTGAAAGTGAACAGCGGATTAAAAGACCAGGATTTCAAATAGAAGATATTCTCTGTTTAATAGGGCCTGTTCCTCTTCGGGGAGCAGGCCTTTTCGTTTACATCTGACCGATAGTAATATTGTATTTTCCTGCTATTACCTATACGATCTCAGCTATTCCCGCTTGGAATGTAATAAATCCGGAAATCAGCCATTATATTTGTCCACTCAAATTTACTCATGAACACTACGTTTAAGCGTAACCTAATAATAGGTTTTGGCGTTTCCCTATTATTGCTGATAATCAGCTCAGTAGCTTCATTTACAAGTATTAAGGACCTCAATGAGAGTGCAAGATGGGTAGATCATACGGCGGAGGTGATACAGCGTCTGGAGGAGATCAACTCCCGGATGAAGGATGCCGAAACCGGGCAAAGAGGGTATCTGCTGACGGGAGAGGAAGTGTTTTTGGACCCCTACAGAAGCGCCAGCGACAGTGTAGCCCGTACGCTGGAATCCGTAAAGCGGCTGACAGCGGATAATCCGATGCAACAACAGTCCTGCGATGATTTGGAATTACTGATAGGAAAGGTGTTCACGGTATTAAATCAGACAATAACGAAAGGCCGTGCCGGTACCCGTAGTAGTCTGGATACCCTGTTGCTCGGCAAACAGTATATGGACCAGGCCCGGGTACTGATAGGAACCATGGAAGCCCGGGAGCGTCAGTTGATGATACAACGTACGGAAGCAAGAGGAGAACGTACCAACTTTACGCTGATACTGATCGTCATTGCCGCTGTGCTGGCCTTGTTGATCACCAGTGTCTTCTATATGCGGGTGAAGAAGGACGTTGAAGAGCGGGAGCGGTTGCAGGGAGTATTACAGGATAAAGATGAGGATATTACCCGGCGGATCGGCATTATACGGCAGGTCGCAGAGCAGATCTCCAGCGGAGACTACACGGTCCGGGTAAATGATGGAGGAGCCGATGGACTGGGAAATGTGGCCATCTCCCTTAACAGGATGGCCGGATCACTGGAAGCCTCCTTTACCCAACTGGAAGAGCGGGAATGGCTGCAAGCCAGTATGGCGCAGTTGAATGACCGGATGGTGGGGGAGAAAGATACGATCACGCTTTGTAAACATATTGTAGAGACTGTTGCCGACCTCACTCATAGTCAGGTAGGAGCGCTATACCTTTGTCAGGACCAGGAACTGGTATACACGGCAGGTTATGCATTTGCGGCAGGAACCGAGCAACGTGTCATCCCATTCGGTGAAGGGCTTGCGGGGCAGAGTGCTTTAAGTGGGAAGCTGATGTTGTTGCCTGGTATGCAGGAAGATCATATCAGCATCTCTTATGCCACCGGAAAGGCGCGACCGGTCGAAGTAGTGGCGATTCCTGTATTCTATAACGGCCTAATCAAAGCGGTGATCGAACTGGGATCCTTGCAGGCATATTCAGAAAAGGAACTCCGTTTCCTAAGTAACAGTACCCACAACGTAGGCATTGCTATTATTACGGCAGAAAACCGCCGCCGTATGCAGGAGTTGCTGGAAGAGACACAATCCCAATCGGAGGAATTGCAGGCGCAACATTCCGAACTGGAGAATATAAATGCTGAGCTGGAAGCACAGACGGAGAAATTACAGACATCAGAAGAGGAGTTACGCGTTCAGCAGGAAGAGTTGCAACAAGCCAATGCAGAGCAGGAAGAAAGAGCACGATTGCTGGAAGAGCGTAACCTGCTGATCATAGAGAAAAATGCGGAGATACAGCAGAAGGCGGAAGAGCTGGAACAAAGCACCCGCTACAAATCTGAGTTCCTGGCTAATATGTCGCATGAATTGCGGACGCCATTGAATTCTATTCTTTTATTATCCCGCCTGTTATCGGAGAACGTAGAGCAGAACCTTACTTTAGACCAGGTAGAGTCTGCTACTGTGATCCAAAGTTCAGGTAAAGGACTGTTGAACCTGATCGATGAGATACTGGATCTCTCGAAGATAGAGGCTGGTAAGATGGACCTGGAATATGGTACCATAAGTATCAACGACATTGCAGCGGCTATACATGCTTTGTTTGCGCCGGTTGCTGCCGATAAACAACTCGGTTTCCGGATACAGCTGGAGGCCGGTTTGCCGGAGCATATCGAGACAGACAGGATGCGGCTGGAACAGATCATCAGGAACCTGTTGTCCAATGCGCTTAAGTTCACTGCAACAGGAGAGGTGTCGCTTGAGATCAGCCGGTCTGCCATCAAGCAGGGATATATTGACTTTACCGTAAAGGACACAGGTATCGGCATCCCGGAAGACAAACAACGTATCATATTTGAAGCCTTCCAGCAGGCAGATGGGTCTACCCGCCGTAAGTACGGAGGTACGGGGCTGGGATTATCCATCAGCCGCCAGCTGGCCTGGCTGTTGGGTGGTGAGATCCGCCTGGCCAGCGAAGCGGAGAAGGGTAGTGCGTTTACGATCTCTATTCCTGCGCACCGTGAGATGAACCATGTTACGGAGTTGGTTAATACATATACCACCTTGACGCCAGCGGTGACGCCGGTAATAGATCAGCCTACGAACGGACATTTTGTGGCGCCAGAGATACCCGCGGAAATTCCTGATGACCGGCAAGACTGTGTACCAGGAGAACCTGTGATCCTGATCATTGAAGATGATACCCGGTTTGCCAACACCTTGTTGAGTTTTACACGTAACAGGGGCTATAAAGGGCTCGTCGCTGTACAAGGAGATCAAGGTATAGAGATGGCCCGTCAATATTTGCCGTTGGCGATCTTACTAGATCTGCGTTTGCCTGTAATGGATGGATGGCAGGTGATGGATGCGCTCAAACGCGATGCTGTTACCCGGCATATCCCGGTGCATATCATGTCTTCTACGGAGGCACGTAAAGAGAGCCTGTTGAAGGGAGCTGTGGACTTTATCAACAAACCACTGGCGATAGAAGATATGTCTTCCATCTTCACCCGCCTGGAAAATGCGCTTAGTCGTAATCCCCGTAAGGTATTGATCGTAGAAGAGAATATCCGTCATGCTAAAGCGCTGGCATATTACCTGCAGACCTACAATGTACAGACAGAGATCTCTACTACGGTAAATGACAGTATCACGGCCCTACAGCGGGAGCATGTCAACTGTGTGATCCTGGATATGGGAGTGCCCGACCGGCAGGCCTATGAAATGCTGGAGTCCATTAAGTCTAATCCCGGACTGGAAGACCTGCCTATCATTATCTTCACCGGTAAACATTTGTCGCGGGCAGAAGAAGTACGGATCCGGCAATATGCGGACTCTATCGTTGTTAAGACTGCACATTCCTATCAAAGAATGCTGGATGAAGTGGCCTTATTCCTGCATCTCATAGAGGAGGACAAGAAAAGCCCCAATGCAAGACAGCTGCAGAAGTCCGATAAGCTCAAGAGTGTATTACAAGGTAAGACGGTGTTGATTGCAGATGATGATGCGCGTAACATATTCTCCCTGATTAAAGCGTTGGAACAGCATCAGATGAATATCATCTCTGCGACAGATGGTAAGGAAGCTATACAGCAGCTGGAAAGTCATCCTAAAATAGACATCGTATTGATGGACATGATGATGCCGGAGATGGATGGATATGAAACGATCCGCCGGATCAGGGAAAAGCCAGTGTATAGAGAGTTACCGATTCTTGCCGTTACTGCTAAAACGATGGTAGGCGACAGGGAGAAGTGTATACAGGCGGGGGCTTCCGATTATATCTCCAAGCCTGTAGATATCGATCAGCTGGTGTCGCTGCTGCGCGTATGGCTATACGACCGGCTATAGTGACAAATCCTTACCTTTGAGTACCGGCTACCGGTAGCGGACAGGCCGGCCGTTACTTCCACCATATGAAAAAGCGATGCGAAAATTTTTAGGTTATATATTCACGCCGATACATTATTTGTTTTTCGGTCTGTTGCTGGGAATATTTCATCCCATACAATGGATATGTTTGAAGTTAGGCGGCTACTCCGCGCACAAGCGTTCGGTGGATATCCTGAATGGATTGCTTATCCTTACCTATCCGCTGGCAGGCGCTACGGTACGCTTCCGTAATCCTTACCGTTTGCCGGCAGACCGCTCTATCATTTTCGTTTGTAATCACCAGAGCATGTATGATATTCCGCCACTGATCTGGTTCCTGCGTAAGCACCATGCCAAATTCATATCCAAAATAGAGCTGTCCAAGGGGATACCCAGCATATCTTTTAACCAGCGTCATTCCGGAGGGGCTAATATTGACCGTAAGGATTCCAAGCAGGCAATTGCTGAGATCATCAAACTAACGGAACGGATGCGGGTGAATACCTGGTCGGTAATTATTTATCCGGAAGGTACCCGTGCCCGCGATGGGAAGCTGAAGCCATTTGCCATCGGCGGATTGGCGACCTTGTTACGGGAAGTGCCGGGAGCGCTGGTTGTGCCATTGGCGATCAACAATAGTTGGCGGTTGTTCCGCTATGGCGGTTTCCCTTTAAGCTTCGGAGAACGATGCTCCTGGACGGTACTTGAGCCGATAGAGCCGGCGGACAAATCAGCCGTAGATATATTGCATGCCGCAGAAGCTGCCATACATATTTCATTAGGGCAAGTGCCTTTTACACCTTCGCCTATCCCCCCACAGGAGCCATTAAAACAAGACGAGCACCCACCTGTCATTTAATCAGCAGTAAGTGATAGGTTAATAAGGCAAGCGGTTATCGTTGCTTATATGCAAGCAGTCTTAATGCATTCATCACCACCAGTAAGGTAGAGCCTTCGTGTATCATCACAGCAGGCCCAATGCTGGCCACTCCGGCAATCGTCAGTGGTATCAGCAGGGCTACGATGCCAAGGCTGACCCATAGGTTCTGAAGGATAATGCCTTTGGCTTTCCTGCTCAGGCCGATCGCGAAAGGCAGGTTTTCCAGTTTGTCTGCCATCAGTGCCACATCGGCTGTTTCCAGGGCTACATCAGAACCTGCCGCTCCCATGGCAATACCGACCGTACTATTGGCCATCGCCGGTGCATCGTTGACACCGTCGCCTACCATGGCTACCTGGGAGGCTTGTTCCCGCAGCTTTTTAACAGCAGCCACCTTTTCTTCCGGTAGCAGGCTTCCCCAGGCTTCCGTTAGACCCAGGTGGCCAGCTACGGCGTCGGCTACCCGCTGATTATCGCCGGTAAGCATGATCATCCTTTTAATACCGATCTCTTTTAGTTGCTCCAGTGTCGCTTTCGCCTCTTGGCGAGGTACATCCATCAGGGTGATCAGGCCTGTATAGGTATCATCCTCCCGTACAATCATCGTGGTATGGCCCTCTGACTCCAGGGCAGTGGCCTGTTCCAGCAGTGCGGCAGGAGGAGCGGCATTGTCCAGCTCCTCGAATAATGCCCGGTTGCCAATGTAGACTGTTTTACCGGTCACGGTTGCTTTGATACCTTTGCCGAGTACGGCGGCAGCATCCTGTGCTACCGGTATCTCCTGGCCATTCAGCCGTGTTTTTCCATCCCGTACCAGCGCTTTTGCCAGTGGGTGATCACTCTGTGCTTCTACTGCTACTACCGTCTGCAGCAGCTTTTCTTCTGTTACACCATTGTATGGGATCACATTGGTAAGCGCCGGTCTGCCTTGTGTAAGAGTACCTGTTTTATCGAATGCCAGTGCGGTCAATGTGCCCAGGTCTTCAAGGGGACGTCCTCCCTTTATCAGCACGCCGGCTTTCGCCGCGCGGGCAATGCCGCTCAGCACTGCGCTGGGGGTGGATATAGCCAGTGCACAAGGGCTGGCAGCCACCAGTACTGCCATTGCCCGGTAAAAGCTGGCGCTGAATGGCTCATCGATTACGACGAAGGCAAAACACAGTAACACTACCAGTACCAATACCGCCGGTACGAATATCCGCTCGAAGCGGTCCGTGAAGCGCTGGGTGGGGGATTTCTGTGTCTGGGCTTCATTTACCAGCTTTACCAGGCGGGATAATGTAGAGTCTTGCGCCAGCCGGCGTACACTAATCTCGAGAGCGCCATTTCCATTGATGCTGCCGGCAAATACGCTGTGTGCAGGATCTTTTTCGCCGGTATTGGATGGGTCCGTCGCCGGCGACTTGTCTACCGGCACACTTTCGCCGGTAATAGGCGCCTGGTTAACGCTGCTGTTGCCACTGGTGACAATACCATCTGCCGGTATCTTGCTATTCGGTTTTACCACGATGATATCATCCAGGGCCAGTTCGCTGATAGGGACTTCGGTCACCTGACCGCCTTTTTTCAGTAAGGCTGTTTTGGGTGCCAGGGTAGCTAATGCCGCAATGGACTTTTTAGCTTTGTTCATCGCATAGTGTTCAAGTGAATGCCCCAGGCTGAAGAGGAAAAGCAATAAGGCGCCTTCCGCCCATTCTCCCAATATGGCAGCACCGATAGCGGCTACCAGCATCAGGAAATCTATTTCAAAACCACCTTTGCGGATCGTGCTGATAGCCTCGGTCAGGGTAAAATATCCGCCAAATAGGTAGGCGCCGATATAACATACCAGGCTAACCCAGCTGGGTAAACCGCTGACGAAAGATAACCCGTAGCCGATACCAAGTAAAGCGCCACAAAGCAGGCTGAAGATCAACTCAGAATTTTTGCCCAAGGGTCCTCCATGGTCATGATCGTGTCCGTCGCCTTCGCTGTGTTTTTCTTGTGCGTGATCGTGATCATGGGATTCCCCTGGCTGGTGTACATGTCCATCAGCAGTAGCAGGCGTAGTATCCTGGCTGTTGATCTGCAGCCCCTGTTGACGTATCTGCCGGTCTATTTCCTGGGTGGACAATTGCTCCCTGTCATATTCCAGCCGGATAGTGCCTGTTGCCGATACGGCGGCCTCCATGATACCAGGTATGGCTTTCAGGTTATTTTCAATGATCCTGGCATGGCGTACGTGCCGGATGCCAGTAACCTGTATCAGGGTATGTCCGAACTGACGGGTCAGGGTGGCGCCGGCTTGTTGCGCAAGCACCTGTATACGATCTACGCCGATGATATCCGGGTCGTAGTGAAAACACAGTTTAGGCGTAGCCGTTCCTGTATCCGTAATATGTACCTTATCTATACCTTCCCTTCCTTGTAGTAGTTGAATGATCCGCTCCACACAACGGTCCTGCTCATCGGGAATGCCCGGGAGCAATAGCGGTATCTCGATCTTTAGTTTCTGGATAGCTGCCATATCTGGTAAATTAAAAGCTCGTTTAATAAGCATTAGTAGTTACAGCTGATACTATAACTTTCACTGCAAATCTACCCGGTAATCGCGTGCAATGCCATTGCATTTATGCGCGACATCGCTCACATTGGCCCTTTACCAGCAAGCTGGCTTCATCGGCTATATATCCTGGGGGAAGGCGTAGATCAGGTATTTTATAAGAGGGGAGACAATAGGTTTGCCTACAGGAGTGACAGTAAAAATGAACGTGGAGGTCCCGGTGATAAGAGGAAACACAATCATCCTGGCAAAGCGCATATTTAGGCGCGCCGCTGCCATCGTCAATGCTATGTACCAGGCCTTTCTCTTCGAAGGTCTTAAGCGTACGGTAAAGGGTGATACGGTCAGAGCGTTCGAATCCATTTTCCAGGTCCGTGAGGCTGATGGCGCTGTCCCGGTTGTCCAGGAACTCCAGCACCAGCAACCGCATGGCGGTCGGACGTATTGATTTCTGTTGTAGTCGCTCTTCCAATTGCTTTAACATATGCTATGGCTTTAATGATCTGCAGGTGATCAGGATAACTCCATACGAAGCCGGATCAGATCCCGGCATACAATACCGTTTTCAATGATCGGCTCGGGGTAGTGACGTGTGAAATGGTCCGGTTCGATAGCTACCATCCGGAACCCACATTGCTGATAAAGTCGCAACTGATATATGCTGGAATTACCGGTGCATATTTCCAGTGCCTCCAGTTGCTGTGCCCTAGCAACACTGACGGCATGACGCAGTAGTATACGGCCTACACCTCGTCCCTGCCAGGATATATGAACAGCGATATTTTTGATCTCCGCCACCCGGTCTCCTGTGTCTAACAAAACATATACCCCTGTTGTTTCATTATTTTTTACAGACATATAGACTTGCCCTTCATCCAGATAACGGTCTACCATTTCCTGGGAAGGATCTGCCAGTAAAAGCAGGGCATAGGGTGGTGACTCATGCTCCCCCAGCTGGCGTACCAGGGTATGATGATCGGTATGGATAGATTGGGAATACGGCACTTTTCATGGCTATTTATAGAACAAAAGTATTATAAAAGAAATGATTGGCGCTATAAACTGTACAGATATGCGGTATCCTTAGTCGTTAAAAGGGAGGGAAGCCCGCCACTCCTGCGGGGTAAGACCATAATGTTTGCGGAAGGTGGTAGCAAAATACTGGCTGGAAGAAAATCCGCACTTATAAGCAATATCACTGATACTAAGCGGCGGTTCGGTCTGCAATAAGCGGATAGCTTCCTGTAACCGTACGTTCCGCAGAAATTGCATAGGGGTCATGTTCGTCAGCTGCCGGCAATAATAGACAAACCGTGTAACGCCAAGTCCGCAGGCAGCAGCCATAGACTCCAGTGTCCAGGGGTCCTGCAGCGAACGGGGAAGCGATTGTAAAAAATTATTGGCAGAAAGCAGCGTAGGAGAGAAGTCCGTTTGCCTTCCCATATCTCCCTTACGCAGTAACTCCAGCAAACGTATCAACAGCTCGTTAATATATACTTTCAAAGGAGATTCACTCGAAGCGTTGGTGTCAGATTTGATATAGACGGCCAACTGATGGAAGATACGTCTCAACTCCGCATCGGTAGGCCATATCTGTTGTCCGCTGCTGCGCAGCAGGCCCGTCAGCTCGTCCTGGTCTTTGGCCGATAAGACGATCCAGTCCGGCCATCGCCATCTTTCAGTCACCACCGGGTAACCCACATCTATCATAATCCAGGTGAATTTAGCAATATGGAAAAAGGGATCGCCTAACTTATTCGGCTGAGAAGGACGGTTGATCAGCAACTGACCGGGTTTAAGCAGGTGTTCCGATACCTTCTGATCACCATCTTGCAGATATAATGGCATCTCCCCGGATTCCAGGAAAAGAAAACCCAGCGCGTCATTACTAAACCAGTCCACACCGGCTAGGTTATTCTGTAAAATACTAAGACATCCTATCGTAAGGATACCTTCCAATACACCGTCAGGTAGCTGGGGACCCTCAAAATTTCCGCGGGAAAGGCTGAAAGACTCAAGTTTACCACCGGAAGTAATCGCTTCCAGGTTAATCAATTTCTCTTGTCCTTCCTGTTCATAGTTGAAGTGTAACGTTGGTATAGTTTTTTTCATTAGCCAGTTTTCAAAAGTCGCACAGTAATATTGCAGAGGGAAAAAAACGCGGAGAAAATAATAATTCAATAAATATGCCAGACTTATGTAATCCGCTACAGTACAGCATGTATGGAGGAAATATACCCAAGATTGGGTATGTCGTCAAACATACAATTAATAAATATTTATATAAGATTTATCTTCTAATGGACACAAAATAATACTGTTTATTATACTTCACTGAAGGATTCAGCACAGCTATATGATTTACAAATAATACTTTTATTCCAAGAGTATGACCATTATAGCATATTGAAGTGTTTGCAGTGAACAGTTGAAGAGAATCAGACTGGTTTGTTTATCGCCTTATAGAATACTAACAAATACTAATAATAGAAAAACAAGCTTCCATTTTTGCAATAATCATCAACATTAAGTCCAGGTACACTTAATGAATTGATGTGGAGTATTGAAGGTACCGGATATTCATATCCGGTAAACTTATTTGATCCAAATTTATGGGCACAATATGCAGCACACAGGTACATCGAACTTTTTTTCGGGTTCCACGTTATATTCCACAAGTGTTAAATACTGGCCGGGTATTCCTGCCCGGTGACTTGTTTATAACATGCGTACTACGATCTATAACCAACATTAAAAAATTAAAGACATGAGTAAATTTTCCGGATCTTATCAGGTCCCGCCAACACGACGATAATACTGTCATGATCATTGTTGTTACACACGTTACATTATGCACAATACTTACATCACGTACATGTTACTGTTCAAAGTGCTTCAGTGAACGAATCGGCACAATTTTTTTCAAACAGCACAATAATTTAGTCTATACACGAAGGCTCGGTGATGATAGCCTTTCGTCCATTGCATGCAACCGGATGCCTACTACTGGTAGCACATGTCGTTGAAATAAAATTTTTTCCTGCACAATCGAAAAACCTTAAGAACATGGTAGCATTGGTATGGACCCTTTTAGGGCTTATTATTGGAGTGATCGCAAAGAGCCTGCATCATGAGAAAGACCCCGGAGGATGGCTCATTATATTGTTTGTAAGTGTACTCGGCGCCTTCTTCGGAGGCTGGATAGGATGTGAGGTCGGATATGGCAGCGTACACGAACTGAATACATTTAATCTTATACTCGCCGTAGCCGGAGATCTTTTATTACTGCGGTTTTATAGGTTCGAAATGTCACGGTGATCAATATCACACTACATACTGTTACATCATTTCATTGGGGAGAATGTCCCTTTTTATTTTCACTAGTTGTTTGTTTTAAGCACCGGGTAATCTTGCCTGGTGCCCTTTTTCAGGAATTGGTAATGACAGGCGCCCGCATAACTCCCGGCGTTAAACAACGGGTATATGCTGGCGCCTGTCTTGCATTCCGGAAGGAGCGTGAAGTGAGCAGGTCAATTAATGATCCCTGCAAATCGTTGATACAATAACGTTGGACTATGCTCATTCTTGGGTGCATATTTACCGGCAACGATAGGAATATAGATCACTCTTCTCCTGCTGGCTTCTCCTGTTACCGAAGACTTGGCAACCCGATGCCATAACCGGCCGTCATGTACCGTCAGATCTCCCGCTGATGGGATGATAGCAATCTCCTCCGGGTCAGCACGATGATCAAGAAAATATCGCTTACGGAAAAGCATATTGAACAAATGTTGCTTGTGTGTACCCGGAAGGATACGCAGTCCGCCATTCTCCGGTGTTAAGGTACTCAAGTGTAAACCTATATTCAACATAGGCGCCAGCCGAGTACCATAAAATATATCCCTTAACCCGTCTGTATGCCAGCCTAACTGACTGAATTTACTACCAGGCCCATTTACATAGTGATTGAAGACCATCCCGTCCTTTTCGTCTATCCCCAGCCTCGCACCAGGACCTACCAGCGCCAACAGGGACTGCAAACGGTCATCACGTAAAAATGAGCCTAACAATGGTGCATGCTGATTGATGAAAGCAAAACGTTGAACGATCGTCTTACCATTCAGGTCTTTACCGTACTTGATAGGTACGCCATTTATTTTCTTTACATCATGTGAGATCCAGCGGGCCTCCACTTCTGCAGAGGCATCAATGATCTCCTGTACCAGCGTAGGCGGAATGAAATGTTTGAAGTGAATAAATCCGTGTGTATCAAAAAAATCTTGTTGTTCCTGGGTCAATGCGCCCGACAGTGTGTAGGTTGGATAATTAATGGCAGACATAAAAGAAAGCGTTGTCGTGATGAAAAATGGTTGGATATGACGTGCAGTACGGACAAGGTCCGCAGCAATGAATGGGCTGTGATGTAAGGGAAGGAATATGACTAACAGCAACAACAATACAGGCTGGTAGTACCGGGGGAAGGTAAGGCCTGACAGTGGTGGAGTGAATATGTTGTTGCGTTGTTCATGATAGGTACACTATAATACTTGTTGAATAAATGGCTGACGCTAATGACCAGCAGTATCTCCAATATATCTCATTACTATTTTGTTTTGTATAAACCGGCAGCAATACGTTCTATCAATGCTTTGGGTAATAAACGATTCGAAAAGACAGCCAACCGGTTCAGCCATCCGGGTATGATCTCAGCTTTGGATCGGAACATCCCTTTTACCGCAATGGCTGCTACCTTGTCCGGCGTCATCGAATACTTCGCAGTCAGCTCTTTCAGCGGCCCCATACCAGCCCGGTCTATAAATCCGGTATCTACCGGACCTGGCGACAAACAACTTACCGATATAGCGCTGTCCTTCAGTTCATACCTTAAACCCCGCGTAAAACTCACAATAAACGCTTTGGAGGCTGCATATAAACTTACTTCCGGAACAGCCTGGTAAGCCGCTGTACTGGCTACATTCAGCAGGTATGCCTTTGGCTGCTGGTGCAGTAGTGGTAATAACCGATGGCTTAAAGCTACCACCGCCTGCATGTTCAGCTGCAGCATATTCAACTGCAATGGCAGCTCCAGCTTATCAAACGAACCCCAAATACCATATCCGGCATTGTTAACCAATACCGACAGCGGATACGCGTGATCCGTGACCCACTGCCACACCCGGTCCGCTGCATCCGGCAAGGTAAGATCCAATGCCAGGTACGCAACCGGTACATGATAAGTGTCCGTCAGCGAACGGGCCAGCAATTGCAACGCCTGCTCCGAACGGGCTACCAGCAACAACGGATATTGCCGCCTGGCAAGCGAATGCGCGATAGACTTACCAATGCCATTGCTGGCGCCGGTGATCAGTGCATAAGAGGACATACTGAAATTTACTAAATAAACGGATAAACTGGAACGAAACGAATGACCCTTATGCTACACGCCGGAAAAAATAAAGAACGTCAGATCAGGGACATAACCGGTGCCCGCTATGTGATCGCATAACGGGCCGGTCATGCTATGGCTATTATGCAGTATGTTTAATATCTTCCAGCAACACACCGGCTACCGGTGTCGCCGCCCGGTGATCATACACGGCCGACAGCAAGTCCCTGGTTGAAAAATGTTGCTCAAAATAATGATCTACAAAACTATACACGATCTCCTGCGTAGGTGAGATCACATATATCGCCGGAATAGGTACATGCGCGTCAATCCCCGATACCCTGTTCCATACCGGGTCCGCTTCATCAAAGATGCCCACCTTCTTGGCTATCGCATGATCCTTGTCCTGCACAATGCCAAAAGAAAACGCATGCGCATCCAGTAGATCCTGCAACTGTGCCTTGTCCTCGGTAGATAACACCAGCAACCGCCCTCCCATAATACGAATGTCCTCCTGTATATCCTGCAGGTCCAGCAACAACCGCGTACCATACTCATTCCAGTGAATAGAATGGAATGCCAGCACCAACGGCTTATCCAACAACCGGCAAATAGATGTCGGTCCACTCAGATCCTTAAGCGCAGGCGCGGTTACAATACTGTTGTTGTTATGCAGGAAAATAGGGGGCAACGTCGTGCCATTCTGCGCCGGACTGATCTTGCTCTTATAAGCTACAGGGCGCGCAAACTGCTCGGGAAGCTGATAGGTGAGATAGTCTGCAAATCGGTTAATGGCTGGCATCTTAAAAAGATTTAACTGAAAAAATAATGGTTGATAAAACGGACCACGATACAAAAATAGGGAAATATTTTTAATAACCTACAAAATTAGTAGACTAATAAGAAATCTTTTCTCTGCACCCCCTCCGCAGCTGCTCATCCCATATCCGGATAATAGGGTTACTTAGTGCTATATTGTTTACCCCTCACCGGATGGGCTGTAGAAAGTACACGAAAGATGGGCAGGTATGGATAAACAAACACCGTGGGCAGCCAAAGTACTACAGGCTATTGCCCGGCACCCCGAAGTACGGGCCGCCTGGGTGAAAAAACAACCCTGAAAATGTCCTTTTGCACTGTTTTTGTGTCTAAAATAGCCATAGTGGCCACTTTGCATATAGTATTTTTGTAGAACAATTGACAGGCTATCAGAATGGTATGGAACATTATTAATCGATGTTGAATGCAAGCCCATATCACCTTTTCAGATAGTTTAATTGTTACAGGTTAAAACAAGAAAGTGCAAGGATAATTCTTTATCCTTGTTTTTTTGCCCCGTACCTTACGCACAACGGTACTTCACATAATCCCGGGGTAGCTCTCCAAAGGACTTCTTGAAAGAACGCGTGAAGTTGGCCGTATTCTCAAATCCCGTGAGATAGGCGATCTCTTTGATTGAATGCTGCTTGCCACAGAGCAGGTCCCGCGCATACTGCATGCGCTGCGACTGGTAATACTGATAACAGCTCATACCAAATACTGACTTGAATACGATCTTGAATTTGGTCAGACTCATATTACACTTGCGTGCCAGCGTCTCGATAGTAGGAGGGGGGGCTTCAAAATTGCTGACATATTCATCCTTCACCTTCATCAGGTCATTAATGTTGACATGCTGGCTTGCGTCTCCGGGCATCTTGTCCATCTCATACTCCTGGATAAACCACTTGCTGATAAAGTTGTAAGCAGCGCTCAGGCACATAAAACGTTTCACAAAGTCCGGATAAGGTTTATGTACCAAGTCTTCAAATACGGCATTCACCGTATTGAGCAACGGAGGATGGAGGGCAGAAGTGAAACATAGTGCTTCATTTCTCACGAAATGTAACATGAATGGATGACTCAGCATTTTAGTGGCGTGACTCATTTCACTAAGCAGGAAAGAACGGCTCATCACCAGGGAAAAGCTGCGGGTACGTTTGCCGGGTTCATACATGAACATCGCTTTTGACTGTGTACTGTACATAAAGAAACCGTCTCCTTTGATGTCGTGTATCTCGTGGTCTCCCGGTGTCGCCGGCATCAACACATGGGTCTGTGAATGCCCGTAAGCACAGCCGGCTACATAGTTCACCTGTTCTTCACTCACCCGCCGTTCTATAAAGGCGGGCACATGATACACAATGTCCGAAAGTATGCAGGTTAACCCTTCCAGCAGCGGAATACAGATCACATAACCATCGCCTAGCGAACCGGGAACATTAACCCGGTTATTGCTGATCGCTACGACGGTTTTGCTTTCCCTGGCATATACAGTTGCCAGTTGCTCCAGGACACTGTTCGTGGTATCCAGCGTCATGCTGAACTTTAGAATGTTAGACTCCTTCATTGGCCGAAACACTTTTTTATGCAATACAATCCCGTTGGCCTCACCTCGGGGTGGGCGGCAACACGACGTACGGCAGCGCTTTTTCGCTCCTGTTAATAAATAAAGATGATAGGTTAGTCTAAAGAAATGGTTGGGTTGCGTGATAAATACGCCTCTTGCTAGCGTACAATTGACAGTTTAATTGTTCACTTTGCGCTTGTATTCAAAAAAATCGTGCCAAATAATTTTTCAAATACAGGCAACAGCGGTCCTTTTTGCGCTTTTTTTCGCCGACGAATGTCTTTTTGCACTGTTTTTCTGCCCGATAGGATGCAGCCGTAATTAGCTGCTGGCCTATCTTTGCTCCATGAGCATTGGGGTGATAAACTCCTAAATTTGCCCGTTACGCAGGTTAAAATCAAATGCGGAGGATTTTAGCCGGTAGCGGGTATTTTTTTTAATTGTCGCCTTGATATTTATAGCCCCTCCCACGCCCGGCATATCCCATATCCCACTTCACTAACAATCGATCATAAGCCCGCCAGACCCGCATATCCCAACGCCTACCGCTGGAAACTGTCAACTATTTGGCTATCTTCGCGCTCTTAGCGCAATAAATACTATATGCCCCCACCAGATAATACAAACAGGGTGTTTCACATGGCGGCAGATTTCATCAATCAGACCAACCGCCATATCTTCCTGACCGGTAAAGCCGGCACAGGTAAGACCACCTTCCTAAAATACATCCGCGAACACACCCGTAAAAATACAGTAGTGATCGCACCTACCGGCGTCGCCGCTATCAACGCCGGCGGCGTTACCATGCACTCCTTCTTCCAACTGCCTTTCGGACCTTATATCCCCGGCAGCAAAAGAGGATTCGGCGCCGATAATATTTCCACCGACAAGCACACCCTCTTCCGCAATATTCGATTCAATAATGATAAAAAACTATTACTCCAGGAGATGGAGTTGCTGATCATCGACGAGGTCAGTATGGTGCGCTGCGATATGCTCGATGCCATGGATCAGATCCTCCGGCACTACCGCAACCGTCCCTTATTGCCTTTCGGTGGCGTACAGGTATTGTACATCGGCGACCTGTTCCAGCTCCCGCCGGTAATGCCCGAACAGGAATGGCAACTGCTATCACAATACTACGAGAGCCCATTCTTCTTCCATGCAAAGGTCATTGAACAGCAACCTCCTTTATATATCGAGTTGAAGAAAATATACCGGCAGAATGAACAGACTTTTATAGATGTACTCAACCGCGTACGCAATAACCAGGTAGAAGAATATGACCTCTCCCTACTCAACGATCGCTATGACCCTTCCTTCGTAGGACGCGATGGTGAATACATCGTACTCACCACACACAACCGCAAAGCTGATGATATCAACAATGCCCGGCTGTCTGCCATGCCAGGAAAAGTATGGCGCTTCGAAGGCAAGATAGAAGGTGACTTCAGCGACAAAGCATTGCCGACCGACCTCGAACTGCAACTCAAACCTGGCGCACAGGTCATGTTCCTCAAAAATGATATCGCCGAACCCCGCCGCTATTATAATGGCAAGATCGCCGTCGTAAAAGAGATCGCCGCAGATGAGATCATCGTTACCCTCTCCGGCAGCGAAGAAGAAGTAAAAGTAGAAAAAGAAACCTGGCGTAATATCCGCTACACCTTCAATCGCGAACTCGATAGCATCGAAGAAGAAGAGCTGGGCAGCTTCACACAATATCCCCTGCGGTTGGCCTGGGCTATCACCATCCATAAAAGCCAGGGCCTCACCTTCGAAAAAGCAATCATCGATGCAGGATACTCCTTCGCCGCCGGACAGGTATATGTCGCCCTCAGCCGATGTACCTCCCTCGAAGGACTCGTATTGCGCTCCCGCATCAACTACGGTAGCATCCGAACCGACGAACAGGTACTGGCCTTCGCCGATAAAGAAAATGAAGCCAATGAACTGGCCCTCGTACTCGAAATAGAACGTAAAATCTTCTGGTCTAACACCCTCCAGCAGGTATTCGACTGGCAGAAGATGATGATCCTCTTCCGCGCTCACATGGCCTGGCTGCAGGCAGATAAAAAAGTGCCGGAAATGACCGTTCCCCTCGAACTCGCACGCACCCTCATGGCTAAAGCAGGCCATCAGCAGGAAGTAGCCATCAAATTCGTACAGCAACTACGCAGCCTCCTCGATACCGTGGTGCAAACCGGCGAAACCGCACAACTCGAACAGCGGGTCACCAAAGCAGTAGGGTTCTTTACGCAGGCAATACATGATGAACTGATACAGCCGCTAAAAGCCCATATCGCCACGCTGAAAGGAAAAGACTGGCGTAAGTACGTAGTAGAACTACAGGGCCTCGAAGCCGACCTCTGGGGCCGCCTTACCCATATATGGGAAGCCCGGTACGGCGACCTGCGATTCAACAACGGATTGAAAAACTACCTGGCTTCCAAACAACAACAGGCTGCCACTACCGCCACTACTGCCGCGGGCCCCGGTAAGAAACGACCAGAAGTAGGCAGCAGCCGCAAAGGTACCCTGGAACTGTTCCTGGGTGGTAAATCCATCGCCGAAATAGCCACACTACGCCAGCTCGCACTCAGCACCATCGAAAGCCATCTCGTACAGTGCATCAGCCATGGAGAACTGCCCATCGAAAGCTTCATGCCCAAAGCCAAAATAGATAAGATACTCCCGCATGTGAAAGAACTGGGGGTGGCCGCCTCAGGAGCACTCAAAGAACGGTTAGGCAACGATGTATCCTATGCAGAGATACGCGCCGTACAACACTATTTCAAACAACAGACAGACCCCAGCTGATTGGCGCAGGAAAACAGTATCTTAGCAACTATATCGCATAAACCTTAGTCACATGGAATATCTCATCATCAGAAAAGACGAACGAGGCCTCAAACAGCTGGAATGGCTACAAAGCAATTTCCTGTTCAGCTTCTCCAGTTACTACAACCCCGCCAGGAGCGGACTGGGACTGCTGCGCGTATTCAATGACGATTATGTAAAACCAGGACAAGGGTTCGGCCTGCATCCCCATGTGAACATGGAGATCATCTCCATCATGCTGCAAGGCAATATGAACCACAAAGACAGCATGGGCTACAGCGAAGTAGTATCCAAAGACTGGGTACAGATCATGAGCGCCGGCACCGGCCTGCGCCACGAAGAATATAATGTCGGAGAAGAAGAGGTCAACTTCCTCCAGATATGGATAGAACCCAAACTGCAAAATATCACACCGCGCTACCAACGTCGCCAGTTCCCCGAAGAACAACGGCATAACCGACTCGTGACCGTCGTGAGCAACGAAGAAGGACAGGGACACTGCTGGATCAACCAGAACGCACGTATCAAACTGGGCTACTTCGATGCCGGCAATATCGTGGAATATGCCTTCCAGCATACTAACAAATGCCTCCTCATCTATGTCATTAGCGGCAGCCTGGAAATTGCAGGACAACAACTGCAAGAACGCGACGCCATGGGCATCTGGAATACCGGCGGTATCAATATCACCTGCACCAGCACCGCACGCTTCGCCATCGTAGAATCACCCATCAACCACTAGGCTATCTATGGATTATCAACCGCTGAAATATATCTACCGGCCAGTGCCGGGGGAGTCGTACACCCTCTTGTTACTACATGGCACCGGTGGCGACGAACAGGACCTGCTATCCTTAGCACATTACTTCGGGAATAACATGAACCTGCTTAGCTTACGTGGCAACGTACTGGAACATGGAATGCCGCGTTTCTTCCGGCGTATCAGCATGGGGGTCTTCGATGAAGATGACCTCCGCTTCCGCACCGGCGAAATGGCCGCCTGCATACAGGGACTATCCAAACAGGAAGGATTCGACCCCAACAAGATCATCGCATTAGGCTATTCCAATGGCGCCAATATCGCCGCCGCTTCATTACTGTTATACCCCTCGCTGCTAGCCGGCGCTATCCTCTTCCGCCCCATGCGCCCCTTCCGCGAAGAGGTGACCCCGCCCGGTTTCCATACCGCCGTACCCGTATTCATGAGCTCCGGCGCCCAAGACCCCACCGTCGCCGAAGGCGCCAGCGAAGCCTACGCCACCTGGATGCAGACGCTGGGCTTCCAGGTACAACATGAGGTACTGCCCGCCGGTCACCAGCTCACCCATCGCGATATCGAACTGGCCGCCACCTGGTGCCGTGAACATTTCCCCGCTGCCTTTTAATACCATCCCTCGCTCACCATACCAACTACTTTGGATGCAAAAAGCTGCAATAATGTGCATGGATGTGCAAAAATGCCTCGTAATTAACTGACAATGAGAAGATTAAGTCCTCAGGTCCACCTCTCCCTTAACATTCGTATAGTCATCCTGTATCATTCGTATAAGTAAAGCCTGCTCGAAGCCTATCCACCATTGTTTAATATATGATAGATAAGTATATTTTATATCTTTACCGTATATAAAGAATGCCTATGAAAAAGATCTTCCTCGCCAGCACGCTCCTGGCAGCCTCCTTCGCTTGCAAAAAAGACAGCGACAGCACCCGGCCAGATACTAAAGCCACACCAAAAGATAGCCTCGTTACCTATACCGGTGTCGCCCTCTATGCCAAACCCAATGACCCTGTCAATGGCCGCCTCTTCTCCACCTTATCAGGTAAAATATATACTGACAATGCCATCCCCGATACGATCGGCCAGCATATCGATATTGCCTTTAACAACTTCGGCGCCTACTCCCTGTTCTTCACCAGCCCTACCGACGAAGCGACATTGGGCTTTAAAATACCGGGGGCCAGGACTTCCTTCGTGCTCAATATGCCCGACGCACAGGTATTCTCCTCCGCCTGGTTCGATACCCTCCGCCATGCCAGCGCCCTGGATACCCTAAAGATCACCACCGACCAGGAAAGTTTCGAAGCGGCCAACACCCCGCATGTTGTATTGTTCCGCAATGCCGCAGGAAAACGGGGCGCTATCAAAGTCAAATCCTTTAACCAGCAACTGCTGATCGACGTTAAAGTACAGTACTGATCTCCGCAACACCGCCTTTTTAATCGTTTATTCACAATTCATAACTGGAAATTCATACTTTGTTGTATCGTATCAGCCGAACCAGTATTTTAACGATTCGATTATATTTTTAACTGATACGAAGATGAAGGTTGGATTGTTTATTCCTTGTTATATAGACCAGTTCTATCCACAGGTAGGTATCGCCACGCTGCAATTGCTCAGAAAACTAGGTTGTGAAGTAGAATACCCGCAGGGACAAACCTGCTGCGGTCAGCCTATGGCCAACTCCGGGTACGAACACCTGACCACCGGTTGTAATAAGAACTTCACCCGGCAGTTCAGGGGGTATGATTATATCGTAGGCCCCTCCGGTAGCTGCGTATTACATATCAAAGAGCACCTCCACTTACCCGGCGAAGAAGAGGCCGCCACTCACATCCGGCACCATATATATGAACTGGTAGAATTCCTGACCGATGTGTTGCAGATCACACAGCTCGATGCCCGATTCCCCCATAAAGTAGGCATACACCAGAGCTGCCATGGACAACGCGGCCTGGGCCTCTCGCAAATGAGCGAGCTGGTAGCGCCGGCCTACTCCAAACCATTACAGTTATTACAACTGGTCAAAGACCTCGAACTGATCTCACTCAAACGTACCGACGAATGCTGCGGCTTCGGAGGCACCTTCTGCGTCACCGAAGAAGCCGTGTCCGTGAAAATGGGAAAAGACCGTATCGCCGACCATATACAACATGGCGCCGAATATATCACCGGCCTGGATGTTAGCTGCCTCATGCACATGGACGGTATCCTGCGCAGGCAACAAAGCCCGGTCAAAGTATTACACATCGCCGAAATACTCAATCATAGCTGATACCAATTACCATGAAGGAAACGATGAAGGGACAGGAACATGCCGCACTTGCAGAACAGTTCAATAAGAACGAAGCCAGGGTCGACTGGCACGATGAGACCTTATGGTGGGTACGCCAGAAAAGAGACCGTATGGCCTGGAGCGTACCCGAATGGGAACAGCTGCGCGAAGCGGCCTCACAGATCAAACACAACGTACTGGGTAATCTGCATAACTACCTGGTCGACTTCGAATCAAAAGCCATCGCCAATGGCGCCACTATCCACTGGGCCGCCAATGCCGAAGAACATAACCAGATCGTATTGCAACTATTGCAACAGCAGCAAGTGCAACGTATCGTGAAGAGTAAATCCATGCTCACCGAAGAGTGCCACCTGAATCCCTTCCTGGCAGCACATGGCATCGATGTGATCGATACCGACCTGGGAGAACGCATCGTACAGCTCGCCGAAGAACCGCCCAGCCACATCGTATTACCTTGTATACATAAAAAGAAAGAAGAGATCGGCGAACTCTTTCATGAACACCTCGGTACGCCCGCCGGTAATGCAGACCCGCAATTCCTCACCGCCGCCGCCCGCGCACACCTCCGGCAGGAATTCATCCGCTCCCGCGTAGCGATCACCGGCGTCAATTTCGCTATCGCAGAAACAGGTGAGCTGGTCATCTGCACAAATGAAGGTAACGCCGACATGGGCGCCCATCTCGCCGATGTACATATCGCTTGCATGGGCATCGAAAAGATCATCCCCCGCCGCGAACACCTGGGCGTCTTCCTCCGGCTACTGGCACGCAGCGCCACCGGACAACCCATTACCACCTACTCCAGCCACTTCCGGCGCCCGCAACCCGGACAACAACTGCATATTATTATCGTAGATAATGGCCGTACCCGCCAACTGGGTCGAGAAGATTTTCGCAACTCACTCAAATGTATACGCTGTGCCGCTTGTATGAACACCTGCCCCGTATACCGGCGTAGTGGCGGGCACAGCTATCATACCGCCGTCGCCGGTCCCATCGGTTCCATCCTGGCGCCTAACCTCGACATGAAAGACTTCGCCGACCTGCCGTTCGCATCCACCCTCTGCGGCTCCTGCTCCAATGTATGCCCGGTGAAGATCGACATCCACCAGCAGTTGTATAAATGGAGACAGGTCATCGTTCAGGAAGGATACAGCCCTAACAGCAAAACCGCCGGCATGAAAGTCATGAATACCGTACTGTCACGGCCCGGCCTGTACCGCCGCGCCGGCGCCTTCGCCCGTAAGATCATGCGCTGGTGGCCCGCCCTTACCGCCAACCGCCTCAATCCCTGGCACAAACAACGGGAAATGCCGGCACCCCCACGCCAGTCCTTCGCCGATTGGTACAAAGAACAAACACATAAATAATCTCGTCAGTTATATATTATATGATGAACAGCAGAGAACGGATACTGGCCGCAGTTAAAACTAACCAACCCGCATACACGGAATTACCATCACTCGCAGCCTTTCAGTCAACAAACAGCGGCAGCCTCGACAGCTTCCGCACATCGCTGGACAACCTCGGTGCCAGGTCCTATCTCATCCACAATACCAGCGAGATCGAAGACATCATCCGGGCCGAACATCCGGCACTAGGTACCGTGATCGCTACCGAACCGGGTTTCTACTCCGGACCCGCCTGGTCCTGGCAGGGAGGAGATGGCCGCCAGTTGGAACACGTAGACATGGCCATCATCCGCGCTTCCCTCGGCGTAGCCGAAAACGGCGCGGTATGGATTCCCGAATCCCAGCTGCAAGCCCGCGTACTCCCATTTATCACACAACATCTATCGGTAGTACTCTCTGCCGCCCACATCGTGCCAACCCTGCATGATGCCTATACCCGGTTAGGAGCCCCGGAAGATGGCTTCGGGGTCTTCCTGGCGGGACCTTCCAAAACAGCCGATATAGAACAATCCCTGGTACTGGGCGCCCATGGCGCCAAAAGCCTTATGGTCTTCATCCTGCTCCCCGACCCACATACGGATAGCCATCACCGTGAGCTGCTAAATAAAAAATAGGATAACGTGGAGGCTGCTGACTGTTTGGCACAGGTTGATGAGAAAGTAGGGGAGGGGATTCTACAAGGTAGCGGTCGCTTACCCCGCCCAATACTCTTTTTGCTCTAAACGATGTTGAACAAACAGTTGAGTCCTCCTGCCACAAGTTGTGAACGAACCGGAAATTGTAATACCGGTAAATAACGGACCATATGATGTGTGATTATACATCTTTCTGCCTCCTGGAAAATGCCGGTTAGGCAGCTTGTCTCTTGTATAATGTCAAACAATCCTGTTTATTTTCATTCCCTCATAAAACCGCATTACCACCATAAAAAAAGTATGCTGCAAGCCACGTAAAACGCCTGTCATGCTGGGCGTAGCCGTTTTGTAAATTATGTAACAATATTACCTTAATATTAAATGATGTATAAGACAGGGGCTTGATTGTTGAGAAAAACAAAAACTGGTATAGTGTTTGCGTCTCCTACGCTCGTTAATTGAGATGTTCGAATTCAACGATACACCAAGAATGGATAATTAACAACAACCGATACATCTTTATTGCAATCAGCTACCAACTTTAGAGTCATGCAATACTTGACAAATTATGCGAACTACATTTGTAAAGGCTTGTGCCAGATTGAAAAGACAGCAGGTGTCCACGTTGCACCTTGCCTTCCCAAATTGTCATACCGACAAAATGTCTACAAAAAATATGCATCGTGTTGCGTAATAACGAACTGAAATACGGGAGTTAACGTATAACCTCCGCCGTTATTATGCCGGTGTGTAAAAAAAGTGAAATGATGCAAAAGAGACAGACGTCTTATTGCACACCTCGCTAAAATCATCACAGGCAAGCCTTTTACTTGAACTATCAGTATTTAAGTTCTTTAATATTACAGATATTTAATATTATAATTTTAAAATTATAGTAATCTTCATTTTTTCTTAATGAAAGTATAAGCATTAAATATCTATTTTGTGAACGATTTGAAACAAACCGACTTGAACTATTAACGCCCCGCGACTTGAACCGAGATGCAACTAGTGTAGGCAAATAGTCAACCAGCGAGTATATTAAAAAGAACCATATTGAAGTAACCAAGTTTGAGAATTTCAATTTGCCAACCATGTGATGCATTGAAGTGATTATACTTGAACTATAGTTTTAACCTTATCTTTATTATTAGACCAATGATTAAAAAATCATGGATAACCCCCTCATGGCTAATTCTTACATTAGACCTTGGGTGCGCCACAGTAGCAATCTGCCTTGCCTTTCTTTTAAGGCTGAATTTTGATCTGGATACTTTCGAAAAATATCCAATCACTAACATAATCACCCTGGTAGTTGGTGTCAATCTGCTGTTATCACTGTTACTTAGATCATACTCAGGTATCGTAAGACACACCAGTCTCGCCGATATCGGTCGTATATCCTTCGTTAACGTCATCAGCGCCATCGCATATTGCACCATCGATGCCACCGAAGCACTCGGCACCGGCGCTCACGTATTCCCCGTGTCCGTCATCCTCATCAACTTCTTTATTAATACCTTCTTCCAACTCTCTTACCGGCTCATCGTGAAATGGCTGTTTAAATATTATAACAGCTTCCGCGCTATCTCCAGCACCAAAGCAGCTGTATTCAACTCCAGCCACTCCGGTCTCGTAGTACGCAGAGCCATCGCCGAAGATCCCAACGCCAGCTTGCGCGTAGTGGCATTCCTCGATGAAAAACGCCGCTCCGGTAAACGCCTCGAAGGATTACCCATATACGCCGCTACAAAGGCCTCCCTCGAAAAACTGGCCCGCGAAAGCAAAGTGAAATTGTTGATCATCGCAGAAGAAAACATCGCCCCGGGTTTACTCAACGAACTCGTAGAACATTGTATTCTCCTCGATATCCGCGTACAGAAAGTACTGCCCGCCGATAAATGGATCAACGAAGGATGGAGTGACACACAACTAAAAGATATCAATATTGAAGACCTGCTGGAGCGCTCTGTGATAGAGATCAAAAACGAACAAGTGAGCCGCGAGCTGAAAGGGAAAGCGGTACTGGTAACGGGCGCTGCCGGCTCTATCGGTAGCGAACTGGTTAGACAACTCGCAAAACTCGAACCCTCCGCTATCATCCTCTGCGATAAAGCAGAATCCCCCCTCCATGAACTGGAGATGGAAATGCTCGAAAAAGCTCCCGAAACCACCATCGTACCCTACATCGCCAACATCTGCGATCGCGTACGCATGCAACAACTGTTCGAAGTATACGAACCCGCTATCGTTTACCACGCCGCCGCTTACAAACACGTACCCATGATGGAAAAAAATCCTTCCATCGCCGTACTCAATAATGTAATGGGCACCAAAATAATAGCAGAACTGGCCGTAGAATTCGGCGCCGAAAAATTCGTAATGGTATCCACCGATAAAGCCGTGAATCCCACCAACGTAATGGGCGCCTCCAAACGTATCGCCGAAATATTCGCACAGGCATATAACAATCACCTCACCGAACAATATAATAAACTGGGTAAAAAATACGGCCCTCCAACACGATTCATTACCACCCGCTTCGGTAACGTATTAGGATCAAATGGCTCCGTAATACCCCGCTTCAAAAAACAATTGGAAAAAGGTGGCCCACTCACCGTAACACATCCCGAAATCACCCGCTACTTCATGACCATCCCCGAAGCATGCCAGCTCGTACTCGAAGCCGGCGCCATGGGAAAAGGCGGAGAGATCTTCGTGTTCGATATGGGACAACCCGTGAAGATCGCGGACTTGGCCACTAAAATGATCCGCATGAGCGGCAAAGAACCAGGACGCGATATCAAAGTAGTGTTCACCGGCCTCCGCCCTGGAGAAAAACTCTACGAAGAATTGCTCAACAATGCGGAAAATACAATGCCTACCTATCACGAGAAGATCATGATCGCCACCGTGCGTACCTACGACTTCACAGAAGTGAACGAAGGCATCGATAACCTGATCACCGCCGCACATAAACACTATATCACACCTACAGTAGTCCTTATGAAACAATTGGTGCCGGAATTTATAAGCAAGAATTCAGCCTACGAGCAATTAGATAAGGATAAGATTAAAATGTAGTAATACTACTTGCATAGAGTATATATCCAGGCATAACGTACATGCCTGCTGACTGAGTATTTTTTAAAAACTGATAGTGACATACCATGAACTTGTTTTTCAAAAGTCGATTTAAGCTACTTTTAAAAATGGGGGCAGCAGCCATTGCCTGCCTCTACCTCGCATCCTGTTCCTCCCCGAAGAATATCGCGTATTTCAAAGACATCCCGGATTCTGTAAAATACAGATCCGTCAGCCAGGTATCTTTTAATACCCCCGTGGTACAAACCGATGATATTCTACAGGTGTCCATACAAACACTCGATCCCAACGCCACCGTACTGCTCAATCAGCAAAATACCGCTCAATGGTCCGTAAGCGGCACCGGTGGCTCCGGCTCCAATCCCAACCTCCCCAGCGGTATCACCGGATACCTCGTCGACAACGAGGGCAATATCGTACTGCCGCTCATCGGGAAGATCAACGTCGCCGGAAAAACTACCTCCGCCGTAAGAGACGAAATCCGTAACAAAGCCGCTGCCTATTATAAAGATCCCGTTGTGAATGTGCGTTTCGCCAATTTCAAAATAACCGTACTGGGAGAAGTCGCCAGACCGTCCACCTACGTCATGCCTAACGAGAAAGTAACACTCCTCGACGCCTTAGGCATGGCCGGCGACCTCACCATCTACGGCAAACGCGAAAACGTCATGCTCATTCGCGAAACCAATGGCAAAAAGGAATTCATCAGATTTAACCTGAACGATAGCCAGGTGTTCAACTCCCCCTACTACTTCCTCCACCAGGGAGACGTCGTATACGTTGAACCTAATAAAGCTAAAGTAGCTTCCACCGATATGGCACAGGTGAAAAGGATCTCCATCATGGCATCCGTACTCACCCTCCTCATCGTGATCGCTTCCAGGGTTAATTTCTAATGCTCAAAACATCCGATTATGTCGCATAACAACTACATACAAAACGGAGCGCCGCTTAATGGCAATGGTAATGGCAACGGCGTCTACAATGGCGTAACGCCCACACCTCCCGCCGAAGAGCGCAGCAGCTTCAGCCTCCGGAAAATGGTAGACCGGTTCACCAGCTACTGGTACCTCTTCGCCATCTGCGTGGTCGTAATGATCGCCTGCGCATTCGTCTATCTCCGCTACACCAAACCCACCTACAAGATCACCGCCAAAGTACTGGTGAAAGATGAAAAGAAAGGAGCTAACCTCCCAGGTGGCGAAATACTGGATCAACTCGAAATGTTCTCCAGCCAAAGCAATGTAGACAACGAAGCCGAAATACTCAAATCACGCTCCCTCATGGAGAAAGTGGTTAAAGATGATCAGCTTAACGTTAAAGTATTCGTTGAAGGTCGCGTCGCCGAAACAGAACAATTCGACAAACTGCCCTTCAACGTACGCTGGATCTATCTCAAAGATACCCTCGCTCAGGTGAACTATACACTTAAACCCGCCGCCGGCAACCAGTTCACACTGTCACGTACCAACCTGGAAAAGAAAGCTTCCTGGAATGATACCATCAACCTGCCCGAAGGCTTGCTCACCATCATCCGCAAGCCAGGATATGCCGTCGATAAACCTTACTACCTCATCAATGTCGCATCTATCGACGCTACCGTAGCAGACTACCAGCGCCGCCTGAACGTCAACATACCCACCAAACAGGTAAGTACCATCGACCTCAGCATATCCGAACAAATACCGGAGAAAGGAGAGAAGATACTCAACGATCTTATCGAAGCCTACCTCAGAGCCAGCGTAGAAGATAAGAACCGTATCGCCGATAGCACCATCGAATTCATCGACAAACGCCTCGTACTCGTAAGTAAAGAACTCACCGGCGTCGAAAAAGAAATACAACAGTTCAAACAGGAAAACCAACTGGCAGACCTCAGCGAACAATCCAAACAACTGGTCGTTGGCAACAGCGAAATGACCAAACAGATCGTAGGCGAACAAGTCAAACTCAGCGTGGCCGAATCACTCGAAGCGTACCTCCGCGACAACGGAAAAAGGGTAGTGCCCTCTTCTCTCGTCGTACAGGACCCCACCTTCGTAGGGCTGGTAGAAAAATATAATACCCTCCAGCTCGAAAGAGAACGCCTGCTACTGGCCAGCACAGAAGCTAACCCAGTCGTGCAGAACATCGACCGCCAACTGGGCGGACTGCGTGGCGATATCCAGCAGAACCTCGCCACCTTCCGCAGAGGTATCCAGGCCGGTATCGGCGAACTGCAACGCAACTCCGGCGCCATGAACCGCCAGATACAACAGGTACCAGGCAAAGAACGCATCTTCCTCGACTACTCCCGCCAACAGGCCATCAAACAGGAACTATACCTGTTCCTCCTCAAGAAGAGAGAAGAATCCGCCATCTCCAAATCCTCTAACCTCGCCGTAGCACGCATCATAGATCCCGCCAAAAGCGATGCCCTGCCCTTCAAACCCAAACGCCCCGTAGTATACGTACTGGCATTTGTAATGGGCCTTATCATCCCGGCCGGCTTCCTGCGTATCCGCGAACTGCTCAACACCCGCATCATGAGCAAAGACGATATCACAGAGGGCACCCCCGTACCCGTACTGGCCGAGATCGGCCATGCCGATACCAAAGACCTCATCATCGTCAAAAAAGATGCAGTAACACCACTGGTAGAACAATTCCGCGCCATGCGTACCAACTTACAGTTCGTACTCTCCGGCCGCAACGATAAGGTCATCCTGCTCACCTCCAGCATGAGCGGTGAAGGTAAATCCTTCATCGCCGCCAACCTGGCCATCATACTGGCCCTGTCCGGCAAAAAAGTAGTGCTCATGGAAATGGACCTCCGCAAACCCAAAATATCGGATAAGCTGGGCCTCAGCAACCATATAGGATTCAGCACCTACGCCATCCGCCAGTCACCGATGGAAGCCATCATCAAGCCCTCCGGCCTGCATGAAAACTGCTTCGTCATCTCCTCCGGTCCCGTACCGCCTAACCCGGCAGAACTCCTGCTCACAGAAGAAACAGATGCCCTGTTTGCCTACCTGCGGGAAGAATTCGACTATATCATCGTAGATACAGCGCCCGTAGGCCTCGTAACAGATGCGCAACTGCTCGCCAAACACGCAGATGCCTCCCTCTACCTCGTACGCCATGGATACACCTTCCGTCAACAGCTCCAATTGTCCAAGGATTTGTACCTTAACAAGAAAATGAGGAAAATGAGCCTGGTCATCAATGACGTGAAAGCCTCCCCCGGATATGGCTATGGCTACGGATATGGTTACGGATATGGTGGATATGGCGCTTATGGTATGGAAGCCGAACGAAAAGGCTTCTTTAAACGCATATCAAAGCTCTTGACAAAACAATCATAACATAACTACAACACTAAAATTAAATACAGAAAAATAGCCGTTTATATGAAACAGGATGCAAGAATTGCAATTATCGGCCTTGGATATGTAGGACTGCCACTGGCCGTGGAATTCGCAAAGAAATTTAAGGTAATAGGTTTTGACATCAACGCTGCAAGAATCAGTGAACTGATGAGCGGACATGACCATACCCTGGAAGTGGCCGATGAAGACCTTAAAGCAGTATTAACGCCAGACTGTAGCACCGAAATAGGCTTGTTCTGTTCAAACGAACTGGAAAACATCCGCTCCTGCAATTACTTTATCGTAACGGTACCCACACCGGTAGATAAGAACAACCGCCCTGATCTTACACCGTTGTACAAAGCCAGCGAAACAGTAGGAAAGGTGCTGAAAAAAGGCGATATCGTAGTATACGAATCTACCGTATATCCCGGCGTAACAGAAGACGAGTGCGTACCCGTACTCGAAAAAATATCCGGCCTGAAATTCAACGAAGACTTCTTCGCGGGCTATTCCCCCGAACGTATCAACCCGGGCGATAAAGAACATACCGTTGCCAAAATATTGAAAGTAACCTCCGGCTCTACCCCCGAAGTGGCAGAGAAGGTAGATACATTATACCGCACCGTGATCACCGCCGGCACCCACAAAGCTGCTTCTATCAGAGTAGCAGAAGCTGCCAAAGTGATCGAAAATGCACAACGCGATATCAACATCGCCTTCGTGAATGAACTGGCCAAGATCTTCAACCGCCTCGACATCGATACCGACGATGTACTCCAGGCCGCCGGTACCAAATGGAACTTCCTCAAGTTCAGACCCGGACTGGTAGGTGGTCACTGTATCGGCGTAGATCCATACTACCTGGCCCAGAAAGCACAGGAAGCCGGATACCACCCCGAGATCATCCTCGCCGGCCGCCGCCTCAACGATGGCATGGGCGAATATATCGCACATGAAGTGATCCGCCGCATGATCAGGAAAGACATTCCCGTAAAACAATCCAATGTGCTCGTACTGGGGGTCACCTTCAAGGAGAACTGTCCCGATGTTCGTAACACCCGCGTCATAGATATCCTTAACACCCTGAAAGGATACGATATGAATATTACAGTATACGATCCTTGGGCTACTCCAGCTGAAGTAAAACACGAATATGGCTGGGATTCCATACAAGAACTGAACACTGTTTGCGATTACGATGCCATTATCCTCGCCGTAGCACACGAAGAGTTCAAACAACTCGATATCAATAAGCTCTGTAAAAACAGAGCCGTAGTATACGATGTGAAGGGTATCCTGCCAAAAGAACTGGTAGATGCCCGCCTGTAACGATTAACTAAATAAATAAGCAGCTGATGTATATGGGTGCGATCGCACTCATATACGCAGCTCACAAGGAGAAAAATACCATGTACGATAAACCATATCATCAACAGGACCTGACTAACCTTTCCTTCCTGGTAACTGGCGGCGCCGGATTCATCGGCTCTAACCTCGTCAGATACCTGCTCAAATACGGCGCCGGCAAGGTAAGAGTGTTGGATAACTTCGCTACCGGTTCCCGCGAGAACCTGGCCCCCTTCATCGACAATCCCGCTTTCGAACTGATAGAAGGCGATATCCGCCAGCTGGAAGATTGTATCCGGGCCGTAGAAGGCATCGACTACGTATCCCACCAGGCCGCACTGGGCTCCGTACCCCGCTCTATCAACGACCCGATCACCAGCAACGAAGTCAATATCAGTGGTTTCCTCAATATGCTCTTAGCAGCCCGCGATGCCAAAGTAAAACACATGGTATACGCCGCCAGCTCCAGTACCTACGGCGACCACCCCGGCCTTCCCAAACAGGAAGACCTCATCGGTAACCCATTATCACCCTACGCAGTCACCAAGTATGTCAACGAACTATACGCCGGCGTATTCTCCCGCGTATACCAGTTCCATACCACCGGTCTCCGCTACTTCAACATATTCGGCCCCCGGCAGAATCCCAGAGGCCCCTACGCCGCCGTAATACCATTGTTCATGGAAGCAGCCATCGAACGCAAACAACCGGTGATCAACGGCGATGGCGAAACCTCCCGCGACTTTACCTACGTGGAAAATGCCATCCAGGCCAATATCAAATCACTGATGGCAGGCCCACAAGCCACCACGCACGAGGTCATCAACATCGCTTGCGGCGATAAGACCTCCCTGAATGAACTATGGCAGCTGATCTCATCCATCGCCGGAATAGACATGCAACCGGCCTACAAACCAGAACGCGCCGGAGATGTAAGACATAGCCTGGCAGATATCTCCAAGGCCAAACAACTCGTAGGATACGAACCTGCCTTCCAGATCAAGGACGGACTGAGCGAAACTTTTAAATACTACTATGATCAAAGCATTAAAGGGTAGTTCTTTTAAGAACTACTCTTACTCATTTGTGGGCAATTTTTTGAGTTCCTTTAGCCAATGGGTGATATTCTCCCTCATTGCCAAAAAATACGGAACAGGCAGCATGGGCGTGTTCTCACTCGCACAGGCCTGGATATTGCCGCTGTTTGCCTTCTTTACCTTTCAGCTACGCAATATGCACGTATCCGATCAGGAAGATCAATACGGGCTGCCTGTCATGTTCACCACCCGCATCATCGGTGATGCCCTCTTCCTGCTCATAGTCATATTCATCGGATTGTTCTTCTACCAATCCAGCGTCGGTATATTCGTTTCCCTCGGCGTCGCCAAGTTCTTCGAAATGATCAGCGATATCATCCACGCCGAATTCCAGAAACAAAAGAAACACTTCATCTACGGCCGCCGCCTCACCGTTCGATCCATACTCTCCATCGCCCTGGCTGCACTGTCATTCCAGTTCATACAGTCATTCGAACTGGCCCTGCTGTCGCTGCCACTGGCCTATTTCATCAGCCTGGTGAT
This sequence comes from Chitinophaga pendula, assembly GCF_020386615.1. Classification (NCBI taxonomy): domain Bacteria; kingdom Pseudomonadati; phylum Bacteroidota; class Chitinophagia; order Chitinophagales; family Chitinophagaceae; genus Chitinophaga; species Chitinophaga pendula. Next base: position 3,619,579 of record NZ_CP077769.1, on the reverse strand, counting down.
GGATTTCTACTACCTGAAAAAAGAGATCGGTCACCTGGACATCTTCTCCGGCAACAAAACATTGCTGCGGCAGATGCTCATCACCGGCGGTATCACCGGCCTCTCCCTACTGCTGGTATACCTGCTGCCCAATATCCCGCGCTTCCTGCTGGAAAAATATGCCGGCAGCCACGAATTGGGCCTGTTCGCCGGTTACTTCTACCTGATCATCTTCTCCCGCATCTTCATCCAGTCCATCGTACAGAATAGCCTGCCCTCCCTGGCCGCCTACCTCAGCAAAGGCGAAAAAGGTAAATTCATGCGCCTCGTCAGAAAAGAACTGCTGTTCGTACTCGTACTGGGACTGATGCAATTCATCCTTGTACCCATCAGCGACTTCGTATTCCCCTTACTCTATAATAAAGATTTTACGGGCAACAAAACGTTGCTGACCATCATTTTCGCAGGCTCCGTATTCTCCTTCCTCGCCTTCTCACTCAATAATGTGCTGAATGCAATGAAATATTTCCGCATGCAATTCCCCGTATACCTGGCACTGGTATTGTTCTGCCTGGGTTGCGGATACTTGCTCATCAGCCGCAGTGGCGTAGAAGGGGCCGCTTATACTTTCCTGCTTACCAGCATCATGCAATGCATACTGCTGCTCATCCCCATCTACTTCGGCCTCAAGCGGACCCGGCCAGTGAAGGAAGCAGCTATTAAAGAACCTGTTTTAGTGGAACAATGAACACGATCATCAACATCATAGTAAGCATACTCAAAGTCCTGCCAGCAGGATTGTCTGTCTTCTTTTACGATTGCATAAAACCCTATTCCCAGAAGCCGTTTCTGCTATTCCGGTATTGTATTTGTAAAAGACTCTTAGGCAGCCTGGGACAGCAGGTGATTATCGGCCCCAATGTCACCATCAAACATTGGAAAAGTATCCATATCGGCACAGGCGTAAGCATTCACGACTACTCCTATATGGACGGATATGGTACCATCAGGATCGGTAACGATGTTTCCATCGCTCACAATTGCACACTGATCAGCTCCAGTCATACCTGGAACAATCAGTCCCTTCCCATTCGCAAAAATCCGGTAGCCAGACAGGCCATCACGATCGAACCCAACGTATGGCTGGGATGTGATGTAAGGGTTATGGGAGGCGTGACGATCAGTAAAGACGTGATTGTAGGCGCAGGTAGCGTAGTCACCAAATCCCTCGATACCAACGGTATCTTCTTCGGATCTCCGGCTGCTTTCTACAAACCGCTTTATTCACGCGTAAACCAAGAATACCATGAAGCCTAGATCATCATCCAGCATTATGACATGTATGGCGGCCGGCATAATAGGCCTGTTCTCCGCCCAGATCACCTATGCGGCTTCTATTAAACTGTCTGCCCGGGGATACTCCGGTACAGACGATACCCGTGTCTTTCAGCAAGTGCTGAACGATCCTAAATACGATACCGTATACGTAGATCGCCAGAACGGACCCTGGGTGATCGCACCCGTGACCATCACCCGCGATAACCTTACCGTCGTATTCGAAAAAGGAGCAGTCGTACAAGCCAAACGGGGCGCCTTCCCAGGCAAATATGATGGCCTCTTCCTCTTCGATGGAGTTAAAAACCTCAAACTCATCGGCAATGGCGCGACCCTCAAAATGAACAGGGAAGAATATACTGATGGCCAATGGCGTATGAACATCAAACTCATGGACGTCAGAAAAGCCCTCATCGATAACCTCGTTCTCGATGGCAGTGGCGGCGATGGCGTATATGTCGGTACAAACAACAAAGCAGATAACTACTGCTCCGATATCAAAATACAACGCTGCACCATCCGCAACCAGAAACGGCAGGGCATCAGCGTCATCTCCGTAAAAGGATTGCTGATAAAAGATTGTACCATCACCGGCACCGCGGGCGCACCGCCGTCAGCAGGCATCGACTTCGAACCCAATTCCTCCAATCAATACCTGGATAATTGTGTAATAGAAAACTGTGTCATCAAAGGCAACCGCGGCCCGGGTATCTCGATCTCCCCGCTCAACCTGAAAGACCACAGCGCCACCGTAGGTATCACCGTACGCAACTCCGATATCTCCGGCAACCGCTCCGCCGGTATCTCCTTCAACAACCGGGAAGGCAACAAGGTAATGGGTAACGTGCTGGTAGAAAACAGCAAGATCCAGGACAACCAGAAAGAAGGTGTCATCTACCGCGAAGTAGCCGGCTATCAGACCACCTTCCGCAAAGTAGACTTCATCGACAATGCCAAAGAAAAAAATGTAACCTCTTCCGTACTCTTCCGCAGCGATCGTAAAGGAGGAAGTGCCGCCGCTACCCGTGCCGGCGCTGCCGCCACCCGCAATGCCTTCTCCAGCGCATCGACTGCTGACAGGAAAGCTACCGCGGGCAATACCCGCCTGTCATTTGAAGGTTGTTCCATCAAAAACAGCAATGGCAAAAATGCTTTCCGGGTACAAGGCCAGATCGATGACCTCGATGTAGATGGAGATGTAAAAGTACAGGGCGCCGGCGCCGCAGCCGCCACCCGCATAAGTACCACAGCAAAAGACAACAACGGCGGTATCATCAAGGTAAAATATAATCAATAACAATAAACCAGCGGCCCGCAGGCCCGTGTATCATCGATAATGAATCTTGCCATCAGTAAATATAACAGGGTGTTCATCACGTTCAACGTGCTGGTCTACCTGTTCCCCATCTTCTTTTTGCAGTTCCCGACGTCCTTTCACTTCGGAGGCACCATCTACCTGGCATATTCGTTATTTATGTCAGTATTGGCTTTCCGGGTATTTGAACATACCGACGAATTCGCCTACGAAAGAAACCTGCTGCTGTTTGGTATACTCAACAAAATACTCTTCGTATTCATCTTCGCGCACTTCCTGGAAGAAAAACTAGGCGTGCCCTTCCTTTCTTTTAAAGATGACTATATGTATGATAAAGCCAGCCGTAATATCTATGGCAGCTGGCAATATCATCCGATCAACGTAAACCCGGCAGTAGCTTTCTCAAGGGGCTTCTACTCCGGCTTTCCCAATATCAGCGCCTTCCTGATGCTGATATTCGGCGATGGCTGGTGGGTACCTCGTATCGCCAACGCTTTCGCCAGCGGTTTCACTGTGATCATCGTATACCGTATGGCCAAGCTGATATACGGAAGTAATCAATACACCCGCTTCTTCGGCAGCCTGCTGTGTTTTTCGCCAGTACTGGTCACCTTTTCTTCCCTGCAGCTGAAAGATACCTTCCTGCTACTGTTTATGGTAACAGGCGCTTACCTGCTGCTACTATCCATCTACCGGCAGAAATACCTGCTGTATACCATACTAGCCACCGTCGTACTGATGCCGCTGGTATTCTTCCGGCCCGTCGTGATATTGGCCGTACTGGGCGGATATGCCGCTTATCGTATCTTCTTCCCGGCAAAAGTGGAACGGAAAACATATATCATCAAAGTAGCCGTCGGCGTCTGTATCGCCTTGGTCATATTTTTTGCCGTATGGCACTATTTCAGCGAACTCGGACTACTGGAAGATGACTTGTTCACCTACATCGACTCCCGCGCCAACAGCCGCGATGGAGAAGCCGCCACCTTACCCGAAAAGTTCAGCAATAACTCGGCCATGGGGATCGTCGGCCTGCTGGGCGCACCGCTCTACTTCGTCGCCGCATTCTTTACCCCCATCATCACCATCGTCGATATCGACTCAGAAGTGCTGAACTACGCCTACGCACCGCTGCTCTGGATGATGGTCATGAAATATTTCATCTTCATCTTCCTAATAGGCAATAAGTTCAAAGCCTTAAAACAATACTATAAGCCGCTGTTCTTTCCCTTGTTTATCTACGCCATGTACAAGGGGATACAGGCGACTTCCATATCTATTTTCGACTTACGGCAGTCACTGCCGGCCGAGGTAATGCTGCTATTGGCATTCCCGGGATATTTTATACTGCGGCCTACCCGTAAAGAGGAGGTCCTGAACACGATCTATCTGGGCGTTATGCTGCTCTGTATAGGCGTATTTACCTATGTAAGGTTAACATCTAGAGGATTAATATAAACTATGGCCAGGATTTTAGTACATGCTTGGGTCGTGCACAAAATGGGTGCAGCTTATTACCTGCCCTACACGCACTGGGTATACCTGCGGGAGATCGTAAAATACTACGAGGAAGTATGCCTGCTGTCGCCCGTGAAAGTGAGTACCAGTATGACAGAGAACGGACTGATGCCCCTCGAGGGTTTCAAAAATGTAACAGTAAAGGAACTGCCTTACTCCGGTAGCTATATGTCGGCAGTACCCCATCTGCGTGCTTATATCAATGCATATAAAACATTACACGGCAGGTACGACGAAGTATATGCCCGGTACCCGGTACCCTTTGGCTGGTTGGGAAAACTGTATTTCAAAAACAAAAAAAGGATCATCCACTTTGTCGGCGATCCCGTGGATGCCGCAAAGACTAATCCCAACTTCAGCACCTGGCGTAAGATGGCACTGATATCCGGCTTTATGCCCGAGCATAAAGCCTATCTCTGGGCCTGCAAAGGCGCCAACGTCTTCACCAACGGCTTCCACCTGAAAGAGAAACTGGCAGGCAAGGGGATCCCCGCCAACGCCGTGATCTCCACCACACTCAATGAAGACGACTTCTACCTGGATGATACCAAACAGATAGATATGGTGGCGCCACGCCTGCTATACGTAGGATACCTGCGTAAAGCCAAAGGCGTAGAGACCGTGATACGTGCCTTCCACCGGATCGCACAGCAATACCCGCAGGCCCGCCTCACCATCGTCGGCAGCGGCGAATTCGAAAAAGAACTGAAAGACATCGCCGCACAGCTCAATATAGCAGCCGCAGTCGTATTTACCGGTCATGTCGATAAGCGCGAAACGTTGAACGAATACCTTCGCTCTCACGACATATTCGTATTCGCCAGCCTCTCCGAAGGCTCCCCACGTGTAATACTCGAAGCCATGGCCAACGGTATCAACGTAGTAAGCACACCGGTAGGTTCATTGCCGGGTATGTTCAAAGATGATGAAGACATCGTATTCGCCGGCTTTAACGACGATGCCGCCTTCTCAGAGAAGATCATCGCCCTGACCAGAGAGCCGCAAAGGGCAGTAAAACTCCGGCACCAGGCTTATGGCAAAGTGAAACAAGTAACGATTCAGCAGTTCATCAAAAAGATATTTCAATAGATAATGGTACGTATATCGATTATATATTCCTGGTTTGTGCGTACGATCACGCTGCTGCTGCCCAATATGCCCATTTTCATGCGCTTCCGGGGATTCCTGTATTCGCTGATGATGAAAAAATGCGGCAGCAACTTCCAGCCCTCGGCTACCGTAATCTTTAACTCACTGTCAGGTCTTAGCGTAGGAAACAACGTATACATCGCACATAATGTAGTAGTAATAGGTACCGATATCACTATAGAAGATGAAGTGCTCGTAGGACCCAATTGCGTGATCTCCGGTGGTAACCACACCTTCAGTAATGGCTCTTACCGCTTCGGCAAATCACAGATGATACCGGTAGTGATCAAAAAGGGCTCCTGGATAGCCGGCAACTGTACCGTAACCGGTGGCAGCATACTACCTGCACAGTCCGTACTGGCAGCAGGTGCCGTACTGAACAAACCCATGGAGCAGGAGCGGAGCTTATATGCAGGTACGCCTGCCAAATTAATCAAGGCCTTATGAAGATAATATACTTACATCAGTACTTTACATTGCCCACACAGGCAGGAGGAACGCGCTCCTACGATCTTTCCAAACGGTTCATCGACGCCGGAAAGGAAGTCGTAGTCGTAACCAGCAGCGCCTACCTGCAAGGACTAGGCCCCTTCGAAGAGAAGTGGACCGTAAAGCAATATGAAGGTATTGAACTGCATATCCTGAAACTGGACTACGATAATAAATTAGGTTTCATGAAGCGCATACAGGTGTTCATCAGTTTCCTGCGGGAAGCCTCCAAACGCCTCCTGAAACTAAATGGCAACGTGGTACTGGCGACTTCTACCCCCCTCACCATCGCCGTACCGGCTATCGTGAAACGCTGGCGCCATAAAACACCTTACATATTCGAAGTAAGGGACGTATGGCCGGAAGTACCGATCGCGATGGGCATCATCCGCAACAAGGTGGCTATCCGTGCACTGGAATCCTTCGAACGGTATATATACCGGAAAGCCGCTCACGTCGTAGCCCTGTCCGATGATATGAAACGCTCCGTACTCAGACGTACCAAACTGCCCGAAGAGCGTATCACCGTCATCCCCAATATCGCCGAAGTAAACCGCTTCAGGGATTATAAGGAAGATGATCACCTCATCAGCAGCATGATCGGCTTCAAGCCACAACGGGTACTGCTATACGCAGGCACCTTCGGGGAAGTGAACGGATTGGACTACCTCGTACAGCTGGCAGCCCTCACCCAACACATAGACCCGGAGTTGAAATACCTGTTACTCGGCGATGGTAAACAAAAAGAAGCCGTCGTGAAAATGGCCGCCGACCAGGGATTGCTGGACCGTACCGTATTCTTCGCCAAACCGGTCCCCAAATCCCGGTTGCCACAGCTGTATCACGAATGTACGGCCGCTTCCTCTTTTGTCATCCCTATCAAAGAGCTATGGGCGAATTCCGCCAACAAGTTCTTCGATTGCCTCGCCGCCGGGAAACCGGTCGTGATCAACCACCTGGGATGGCAGGCCGATGTGATCCGCAAAAGGAACGTAGGGCATGTACTCAACTTTGAGCGTGCACCCGATCATATGGAACGCACCGCCGCCGCCTTCTGCGATTATATGAACAATACCGCCTTGCTGGAAGAACAGGGCCGGAATGCGCAGGCCGTAGCCAGGGAACAATATTCCCTGGAAGTTGCGGCAGATAAATACCTAAAAACTATTAGCAGTGCTGTATAAGAATTTTTTCAAAAGGGTATTGGACTTGGTGGTGGCTTTCACCGCCTTCACCATCCTGTCGCCCATATTCCTGTTGGCCACCTTATTTCTGACGTTTGCCAACGGCGGAAAAGCATTCTTTTTGCAATCCCGGCCCGGCCGTAATAACAGCGTGTTCCGGGTGATCAAGTTCAAGACCATGAACGATAAAAAAGATGCCAACGGCCAATTGCTCCCCGACGATCAGCGACTCACAGCCATCGGTAGTTTTATCCGCAAGACTTCGCTCGATGAGATACCGCAGCTGCTAAACGTTATTAAAGGAGACATGAGCCTGGTAGGTCCGCGCCCCTTACTGGTAGATTACCTGCCACTCTATAACGCTACACAGCGCCGCCGGCATGACGTAAGGCCCGGCATCACCGGATGGGCACAGGTCAATGGCAGGAACGCCATCAGCTGGAAACAGAAATTTGAATACGACGTATGGTACGTAGACAATATTAGTTTTGGACTGGATATTAGAATTATGATACGTACCCTGCTCAAAGTGGTACAATCAGAAGGTATCAATGCCTCGGCCGCCGTAACAATGGAGCGTTTTACCGGGGAGGAACAGCCGTCCGTAGAGCGAGTAAACTGATCATCATTCATCATTAAAACCATATCTCATGTATCTTTTGGGGGCCAGCGGTCACGCTAAGGTGATACTGGAAATATTGGAAGCCGCGCAGATCACAGTGGATGGATTATTCGACGATAATCCGGAAGTACTCCGTATGTGGAACTATACGGTCAGCCGTTATCCGGGACACTTTAACACCGCACAGGACGAATTAATTATTTCCATAGGCAGCAATGCGATCCGTAAGCGCCTGGCCGAACAACTGGGTGTCAACTACGGAAAGGCCTTACACCCGGCCAGCAACCTCTCTCCCCGTGCCATGCTGGGAGCCGGCACCGTAGTAATGGCAGGCGTAACCATCAACGCCGACGTAGTGATCGGCGAACATGTGATCGTCAACACCAATGCTTCCATCGATCACGATTGCACCTTAGAAGACTATGTGCACATTTCCCCTAACGCTACACTTTGTGGCAATGTATACGTAGGGGAGGGGACACATGTAGGCGCAGGTGCCGTGATCATCCCCGGCATTACTGTCGGTAAATGGGCCGTAATAGGGGCCGGCAGCGTGGTCATACGCGACGTACCCGACGGGGCCACCGTCGTAGGCAACCCGGGGAAAGTGATCCGTGAAGCCGTAACACGATAACGATTCTTGAAAAATTTAATTATATAAAAGAAAGACCAAGCTATGAACACTAAGATCTGGCTATCCTCTCCGCATATCGGGGAAATGGAATTCGAGTATGTGAAAGAAGCGTTTGACACCAACTGGATAGCACCCGTAGGCCCGCATGTAGGGGCTTTTGAAAAGTCACTGGAAGCATACCTCGGAGAGGATGTGCACGTAGCCGTGCTCAGCAGCGGCACTGCCGCCATACACCTGGGACTGATATTACTGGGCATCAAAGCCGGTGATGAAGTGATCTGCCAGAGCTTCACCTTTTCAGGTACCGTCAACCCGGTGAGTTATCTCGGCGCTACCCCTGTATTTATAGACAGTGAACGCGATTCCTGGAACATGTGCCCGGTATCCCTCGAAAAGGCCATCAAAGAACGCCTGGAACTTGGTAAAAAACCAGGAGCTATCATCCCCGTACACCTGTACGGTATGCCAGCCAACATGGATGCCATCCGCGAAGTAGCCGCCCGCTATGATATACCGGTGCTGGAAGATGCAGCAGAAGCATTAGGCGCTACCTACAACGGCAAAAAATGCGGTACCCTCGGCGATATCAGCATTTTGTCTTTCAATGGTAACAAGATCATCACTACCTCCGGCGGCGGTGCCCTGGTATCTAAAAATAAAGAGTGGGTAGAAAAAGCCCGCTTCCTCTCTACACAGGCACGCGATCCGTTCCCACACTACGAACATACCCATATCGGTTACAACTACCGGTTGAGCAACGTATCGGCTGGTATAGGCCTGGGACAGATGAAAGTACTCGATACCCGCGTACAGCAACGCCGTAGTAATTACAACTATTATTATGATCAGCTGAATGAATTAAATGGAGTAAGTTTTCTGGCAGAACCTGCCGGCTGCTTCAGTAATCGCTGGCTGAGTACCATCCTGATCGATCCGGCCCAAAGCAATGGTATTACCCGGGAAACGGTACGACTGACGTTGGAAGCATTGAATATCGAATCCCGTCCTTTGTGGAAACCTATGCATCTGCAACCGGTTTTTGCCGGCGCACCTACTTACACAAACGGGGTATCTGAACAACTGTTTGATATAGGGCTCTGTCTGCCAAGCGGATCTAACTTGACCCAGGAAGCCCTGGATGCAACAATCTCTACCATTAAGGGATTGTGGAAGAAGTAACGAATCAATCGGTCACTTCAGTTTTTATTATACTCAATGCTCGCCGGTGGTGTTTTTACACTACCGGCTTTTCTATGCAAAGGTATATACCTATCCTCCGCTAGCAGGTGTATGCTGATTAACAGCCGGCAACAGTGACGCATTTTTAAAAGGATATTTCTCCAGCACCTTTCGCACTTTTTTATTGCCTGCAATCTTACGGATCGCCTCCAGGTGCTTGTCGTGATGCAGGTCCGTCCCGATATAATCAATCATATTATTATTGATCAGGTACTGCGCTGCCTTTTGTACATGCCTGCCATAATAACCTGTCAGTGACAACAGGTTAAGCTGGAAAAGACAGCCTCTTCTTTTCAGCGTGTCGTACTCCTCTTCATGCTGCTGGTAGTAGATATATCGCTCCGGATGTGCCAGTAAAGGCGTATACCCCCCCGTCTCTAGGTCGAATAGCCACTGTGGCAAATGCAAGGGAGGGGACACAAAAGATACTTCCACCAATACCATGCTGCCATTGAGCGTGAGCATAGGCGTCGCCATGGTGGTCGACAGGTGCTCATCCAGGTAATACTCAGCTGCATAAGATACCGGTACAGGTAACTTCTCCTGCCGGAGCCGTTGCTGCAATGCCTCAAATGGTGGATCAATGGTCTGTTTGGAATTATCATAACGGTCCGTCATGATATGCGGGGTGGTAATAATACGCTGAATACCCCAGTCGGCCAGTTGCCGGATAAAACGTATCGAAGTATCCGCGTCCTGTACTCCATCGTCTATACCAGGAACGAGATGAGAATGTAGATCTGTGCCTATAAACGATAAAAAATCCTTCTCTGATTCTTCCTTTGATCTTTTGCTACCGAATAAAAACATAAGCAAAACGGTGGTTTTTAATGATACAGCCATGCTTCATAACAATGAGGCATTTTTTCCTAAGGGTGTTAACTGGGTTCTTCATGATCACGGGCGAGAAGGTCATGGTCCAAATATAGTGAGTATCTGGCAGGATTGCAGATGTATTGTGGCGACCTCTCTGTACATCATTTCCCTTTCGTTGCTGCAACTCTTGTTGACATAATCGGATATACGAAGGACACGAACAACAAAATCCATTCCTGAAATCAGCGGGATATTTTTGTGTTGAATATATAACACTTAGTTAACACATTAGTATGAATTATGATTTTTCATGAAATGTTTCCGTTTTTTATATGTATTTTTGTTATCAAGAGTTATTTATTTATCCGCTACAAAACAATTCCTATGAGATTTTTGTTCCTATACCTGTGTACGCAGGTGAATGTTAAGTTGCGTCAGTGATGTCCTGAATGCGAAAACCCACTGTTCTATCTATCACCAGAGAAGAATAAAGAAAAGAAATAACCATATCCGTGAACCCTCAGCAGCTGTGATCCAGGTGTAGGTACCACCTGTGCCATACATCCACCATACATGGATACAGACTGCATAACCGCAACAGTAGTTATGATCGGCAAATTAGTACGACAGTCAATCCTATGGGCTGTGCTGACCTGTACTTGCAATATGCAGGCATTCGCACAACACGATAGAGATATCCCTATTATCAATCCTTCCCTGGAGGGTACCCCTAATATCGGCGTACCACCATTACCGTGGTTTAAGATCGGGAAGACACCAGATATACAACCGGGTATATTCGAGATCAAACTGCCCGCTTCCGATGGGAAGACGTATATCGGCGCCCTCACCAGCCGCGCCTGGGAAGAAGCATTTGGCCAGCAGTTACAGACCCCTATGAAAGCGGGTAAGACCTACAAGGTATCCTTAGACCTGGCATACGCCCCCACCTATTTTTTTACACCGATCTGTTATGGCTCGATGATCATATATGGGTCCAACTCGCCCACAGAAAGGGGCGACATACTGTGGAAATCAGGAGAATATATGCACCAGAACTGGCAGCGTTATACCGCCACACTGCGGCCACAGAAAGATTATGCCTACCTGGTGTTCGGTCCTTACTACGAAAAAAAATGTACGGACAAAGTTTACACCGGCGCTTTGATCGATAATATCTCCCAGCAACTGGCTATCGTACCCGAAGTAACCGTTACCAGCACCAATGCGTGTAAAGGCGTGGCGAACGGGACCGCTAAGGTAAATGTACAGGCCGGTCAGCCTCCCTATACCTATCGCTGGATGCCCGGCAATTATACCAATGCAGAAGAAAAACATCTGCGGGCGGGTCAGTACGAAGTGACGGTAACCAGTGCCAACGGCAACAGTGCGGTGGCCACGGTGACAATAGGAGAGCAGGAAGTAAAGGCCAGTGTCGTCACGGAGGCTTCGAGGTGTTACGGCGATGAGCAGAACAGTATATTGCTGAGTGCCGCCGGTGGTACACCGCCCTACCGGTATGCTTTGGGAGTAGCGCATCCGCATTTTTACGATAGCCCGGTATTCCGGCGGCTGCCTTCCGGCGAATACCAGGCCGTAGTAGTAGATGTGGTAGGATGTGCGGACACCTTACGTAAGATCGTGCTGGCAGACCCTCCGCCGCTGGAGTGGGTACAGGCCAACATCAAACCTACCAGCTGCGGGGAATCAAAGGATGGACGTATCAGCCTGCAGGTAAAAGGAGGGGTGGCGCCTTATGAGTATATGGTAACGGGGAATGGCGCCCAATGGCAGTCAGACCCCGTGTTGAGACAACTGGGCCCCGGCAGCTATACCTACCAGGTAAGAGACGCCAATGGTTGTTTGAAGCAAGGAAATGCCACCATCACCACTCCCTGGAAAAATTGCCTGGTCGTGATACCCACTGCTTTCAGTCCTAACGGTGATGGACAGAATGACCTGTTCCGTCCCAAAGTCTACGACGACATCCGCAATTACCGTATGACCGTATACAATCGATGGGGAGTATTGGTATTTCAATCCAACGATCCTGAGAACGGCTGGGATGGCACCATGAAAGGAAGCCGCCTGCCCGCGCAGACGTTCGTATACGTCTGTACTTTTGACAATCGCAATAACGAACGCCAGGAAATGAGAGGATCGCTGTTACTAGTACACTAGTAACCTGTGGAGGGGAATTCGATCATATCGATGATGGCTTCCAGGAAGCGTTGATCTGTTTCATCAAATTGCTGCAGCGCTTCGCTGTCTACATCCAATACACCGACAACAACATTATTCCGTATAATAGGCACGACTATTTCCGACTGAGAGAGGCTGCTGCAGGCAATATGTCCGGGGAATTGCGCTACGTCGGGAACGATCAGGGTACGTGCTTCTGCCCAACTGCTGCCACATACCCCTTTGCCTTTGCGGATACGCGTACAAGCTACCGGTCCCTGGAAAGGACCTAATACCAGCTCCTCCTGCTTTACCAGGTAAAAACCCACCCAGAGCCAGCCAAACTGTTCTTTCAGGGCGCCCGCTATATTCGCCAGGTTGGCGATAAGATCGGGTTCTCCCGTTATCAGCCCTTGTATCTGCGGAAGTAAAGATTCATATTGTGCTGCCTTACTACCGCTTACTATATTCAGATCTTCTGCCATCCCGCTAAGTTAAGTATTTACCCGGAGATGCCTGCCGTCTGCCCGTACACCCAAGCAGGCTGGTAAAAGGGCCGCCGTTGTTGCGATTGTTAAAAATCCTGCACCCTTGTATAAATTTAACCAGGATTCTTTAGTATATTTATAAGTGCCGGATGCCAAGAGGGAATGCCGGGTGATCTGTGAGTAAATCCTGCTTCCTGCCTGGTGTTTTTTATGCCGGCTTTGTACCGGAACATCCACTATTTAAATGCAATAAGGACAGTCTACAGGTGTCAACAGCCTGGTTTAACCCCATCAGCGTATTACCTGATACCAGCAATACCATTGCAAACCATCGGACAGTATTTGAACGGCCAGCAAGTGGATTGTATCCGTGTAGGGCGTATTACAGACAATATAATATAGCGATGTCCGTTATTACCGCGTACTGGCAAATTGGCAAAGAGGACTAACAGTTGATATCAAAAAATTATGATGAACGAATTATCTCAGGTTGTATTGGTGAACGAAAAGGATGAAGCTTGCGGTGTAATGGAAAAACTGGAAGCGCACCTTCAGGGCGTACTTCACCGGGCTTTTTCCGTTTTTATTGTAAATGAGAGCGGAGAGATGTTATTACAACAACGGGCCTTTGGCAAGTATCACTCGGGCGGGTTATGGACCAATGCCTGCTGCAGTCACCCTTTGCCGGGGGAGGAGGTGGAAGCGGCCGCTCACCGGCGCCTGCGGGAAGAGATGGGGATGGATAGCTCCCTGCTAAAGTTATTTGATTTTGTATATCGTACAGCGTTTGATAATGGCCTCATAGAGTATGAATACGACCATGTGTTTTTAGGCGTTTATAACGGCGTAGTGGTACCTGACAGTAATGAAGTGAATGACTACAGGTGGTTATCTGCGAACGAGATCACCGCCTGGTTGCAACGGGAGCCCGCAATATTCACCAGCTGGTTCCACCTGGCTTTTCCCCGGGTGCTTGCTCATCTAAATCAGGTTTCTACGACGCCCGGTGTCTGAATGTTGTTATCGCTGCTGCTCCCCAAACCAGTATCGTTAACGTTGTTTTATTGTTAACTACCCATTGCTTCTTCCCGTATAGTCGGTTGTGCCCCGATGTTACCCTTTCTGAGCGCCTATACGGCTTATCACTACTTACATCTTGCTGCAGTATCCAACTTTACGGTATTGATACCTACGTGTTGAAGACCATTTTATTACCATTTACCTGACAGTATTTCATAACCATTGACCAAGTTTTTAGCGACACAATAACCATTTATTTCAGTAACCATTTATTACCGTTTTTTTTAAGAACCATTAAATCCCGAGTTTATGAAAACTATTCAGTTTCCACGGATCATGTATCCGTTCCCTTCCGCTATTAACCAGTATGCCGCCGCGGCCCATGAGCAGAATATTGCCTGGGTGCAGACCTTTCGCCTGGTCAATACCGACGTGGCAATGGCGAAATTTAAAAAGGCCCGCTTTGCCTGGCTGGCGGCCCGGGCATTCCCCAATGCAGCCTTTGAGGAGCTGTGTATCATCGCGAACTTTAACACCTGGCTGTTCATGTTGGACGACCAGTGTGATGAAGCAAGCCTGGGTAAGCGGGAGGAATACCTGAAACGTATGACGGCATCACTGCTGGATGTGCTGAAGAGCAATCGCGTGGTGAGCATGGAAGAAGGAGGCATACTGGCGGCTTCCCTGTCGGATATCTGGGTCCGGATGCGGCAGATCAGCCGGCCACCCTGGCGTCTTCGCTTTATACGCAGTATGGAAGATTACTTTGAATCCTGCCACTGGGAGGCCGTGAACCGCGCGATGGCACAGACGCCGGCAGTAGCTGAATATGTGGCCATGCGTCCTTACACCGGCGCTTTATTTGCCGATGTGGTAGCCATCGAGATCATAGAGAAAGTATATCTGCCGGATACCGTGCTGCAGCATCCGCTAGTACAGCGGTTGGTGCTGGCCTGCAACAATATCGTTTGCTGGGCCAATGACCTGTTCTCCTGCGATAAGGAGTCGCAGCAGGGCGACGTGCACAACCTGGTGCTGGTGATACAGGAAGAAGAAAAGCTGGGTTTGCAGGAGGCTGTGGATGCCGCTGCCAGGATGCATGATGACGAAGTGAGGCTATTCTGCCGCCTGGAAAAGCGGTTGCCGCAATACGATGAAGCGACTAACGCCGAATTGCTGCGTTATGTAGCCGTGTTGAAATCATGGATTACCGGTAACTACGACTGGAGTTTCCAGGATACCGGTCGTTATAAGGTGAGTGTGGGCATACCGGAAGCGGAACTGGAGTCATAGTGATAATCCGGATATCTTTCGCCGGGCTGCTTTCTTCGCGGAAGGCAGCCCGGTCTTTTTCAGGAGGTGGCAGCGGGTGGTGGAGGTAACTTCGATTTTGCCTTCCGCTTTTCTATCCACTTGCCTAGCCACCAAAAGGAAATGGCAAGGATAAAAAAGAAGATCCCTTTATTGGTACGGTCCCAGAGATATTCAAAGTAACGGGTATACCCATCCAGGAGGAGGAAGATGACACTCAGGTCACGTATGAAGTTATCGCGGGTACTAATGCCTAGCCATAAGGTAGCGGCACAGAGCACGGTAAAGCTACCTACCCACCAGAGCAGTTGCACCTGCCTTACCTGCTGCCACTGGTCCCAGGTGGCTGTATTGCCGAATATAGATACCAGCCATGCAGACAGGAAGAGTAACAGCCATCCGCCTACCCAGGTGATATCTTTGACGGGGCGGTAAGCCGGGATGTTCCGTGCCAACCAGTGGATGCCCAATATAATAATGGCCAGCGGTACCATCCGGAAGGGGAGGTTCATACCCAGGAAATAAGAGTCGCCGGTAAAATGGTAAGTGCTGACCACATATCCAGGTATCAGGCAGAGGAGCATGGAGATCCATAGCAGCCGGGAGGAGATAATAGCGCCGATAATACCAAATGCCAGTGCCGCAATGAGCCAGAATAACCCGAAGTTGCCCTGGAGATATTGAACACTTTTACCGAGATAGACCACTGACACGCCTATACTGAGAATAGGTAGTAACCAGAACAGTTCACGGTTGAACGAAAAGACCGGTTGCCGCTGCCGGCGGCGGTATCCCTGTATACAGAGCAAAAGGGAAAGTGCGGTAAATATAATAGCGATGATGCCATCGGTGAGTGATAGCCGTTTGCGGATGACTTCAATCCATTTCTCATCCAGTACCAGGGCGCCGAAGGCCATGAGTGCACTGGATATGGCAGCAATAAAAATATACAGGGTGATGGTTTGCCAGTCGGTAGTGCGCAGTTGATAACTGTTACGCAGGCGCTGGGCCTGTTCGTTGGTGATCAGGTTTGCTGACTCCCATTCTTTGATGGCTTGTTGCAGCAGCCAGGCTTCTTTTTTGTCTACTTCCATAGCGACCGGATATAAGGGGTGATAGTTAATCGTTCACAAGATACCGACAAAAATGGTATCTGCGATTATACCTGGCCGTAAGCAGCAAACGAGACAGTTAAAAGCAGGATCAGAGTACCGGACGCAACTGGTTACGGCGGAACTTTTTCATACGGCTACGGGCAATGATTAGCAAGGGCAGGGGTACCAGGTAACTAAATTGCTGATATACCGGGTTTTTCGGGAAATAAGTATACACGAAAACGATGGTCAGGAACGTCAGGGACAGCACCATAAAACTGTACTTGCTGCGCTGGTACAACCACTCCTTGTCGGTCACATGACCGGTTATGGTGAGCCCTGGCTTTTTACGGAACATATAATAGCTAAGCCAATATAAGGCGGCTGTGCAGCAGGTGATGTTGCCCAGGTAGATATATACCGGCAGTAAAAAAGAACTGTTGGCCCTGGATGCCATCGCTGAGGTGGCAAAGGGAAAGGTCACGATAAAGAACAGGAACAAAAGGTTGCTGGCAATGATACCGTCATCATATTGTTGCAGGTAACGACAAAGTTTTACGTGCCGGGCCCAGAATACACCTATTAATATAAAGCTGGCAGTAAAGGCCGCCAATTCATTAATAAAAGGGAGGAAGACCTGCCAGAGCGTGCCGGCAGCAAATGCCTGGGAAAAGACCGGTAATCTCACTTCCAGTATCAGCAGCGCGATAGAAATAGCAAATACGGCATCGCTGAAATGTATCATTCGCTCTACTTCAAGTTCACGGTGTACCGCGTTGTTAGCTCTTGCTGTTATCATATTCCGGTGCTTGTTTTTTGATCAATAAAGACAACAAATTAGAAAAATCGAGATATCACGGGCTGTTGGCCGTTGATGTATTCACAAATTAGCAAATTTTACAGGCTTTGCGGGCCTAAACCTGTAATTGGAAGCGGGTACTGCAACTTTTTCGGACTCCTGTTGTTATCTCCTGTTGGGTATCACCCGGTTAAAAGCCAAAATCGTATGCGAGGTCTCATCAGTACGTTTTCCATTACTTTTTGTCTTGGTATGCATGGTGTACAGGCGCAGGTGGATACGACGCGTTCCGGTATCTATGCTTATAGCCTGGAAGCCTGTGTGCAATATGCCTTGCAGCATCAGCGGGATGTGGTGAATGCCAGGCTGGATGTGCAATATGCGCAAGAGCAGGTCCGGGAGAACACCGGTAAATTGTTGCCGCATGCGACCATCACCGGCAACTTTACTGATAACCTCAAATTGCAAACTTCCCTTATTCCGAATATTTTTCAAGGTCGTCCTGACGAAAAGATACCGGTGCAGTTTGGCACTAAGTTCAGCTCTGTTATAACGGGGGAAGTACGGCAAACGATATTTAACAGTGATTATTTCCTGGGATTGAAAGCGGCAAAGGTCTATACCGATCTTTCCGCCCGTAACCTGAAGCGCACTGCGATCGATACCCGGGTGGCAGTGATGCAGGCCTACTATACGGTACTGGTAAATGAAGAGAACATACGGTTGGCATCGGCCAACGAAGAGCAGTTGAAAAAGAACCTGCGGGATACGCGCTCCCGTTATGATGCTGGTGTAGCCGAACGGGTAGATGTAGACCGGATCGCCGTGTCCTATAACAATATTGTCACGCAGATCGACAATGCAACACGGCTGCGGGCCTATAGCCTGGAATTGCTGAAATTCCAGATGGGGATGCCGGATACAGACTCCCTGCAGCTAACACAGACCGTACAGGATTTTTCGCCTGCCAAAGAGCTGGCAGACACTTTAAACTACCTCGTCCAGGACCGGGTAGAATATGGCGCACAATTGACACAGATCGAGCTCAATAAACTGGGTCTGAAAAGTAAGCGGTTGAGTTTCCTGCCGCAATTGTCTGCATTTATTAACTATGGCTTTAATTACTTCTCTGCTGCTTTCAGCGATCTGTATAAAACCGGCTTTGGTGCATCGGCAGTAGGGCTGTCGCTTAATTTCCCCTTATTTACCGGTACGGAGCGTATACACCAAGTGAATGAACAGCAGATCACCTTGCAGAAATCGGTCAATGACCTCGATTATCTCTCTCAGCAGATACGCATACAGGTAAAGGATGCCTTTACACAATATCAGAATAACAGTGCCCTGTTGGCTACGCAACAGCAGAACCTGGAACTGACGCAGGGGATATATGACCGGATTGTATTGAAATACAACCAGGGGGTAGCGTCCAGCCTGGATGTGATCTCGGCAGAAAGTGAACTGAAGCAGGCAAGGGCTGACTACATCAACGCCCTGTTGAATGTACTGATCAGCAAAGTGGCGCTGGATAAGGCAATGGGTAAACTAAGATAAAAACACCATAGACCATGGACTATCGTCTATTTATTGTGAGTGCCTGTGGGCTGCTGATGTGTATCGCTTGTGGTGGCGGTAAACAGCCAGGTGCTGCCGGAGGCCCTCCACGAATGAAGGCTACGGTGGTAGCAGCTATCATTCAGCCATCTACCTATACGGTAACCGAAGAGTTTCCGGCTACTTTAACGGCCAATAACATCGTGGAATTACGCACGGATGTTACCGGGTATCTGGAAGCAATCCGTGCGAAGGATGGTAGTACGGTCACCAAGGGGCAGCCGCTGTATGAGATTGACAAAAGCCGGTATGCCGCTACCTATGGGCAGCAACAGGCATCCCTGCAGCAAGTTCAGGCGGACCTGGCACAAAAGCAGCGTGACCTGGAACGTTACCAGAAGCTGCTGGAAAATGACGCCATTTCCCGGCAAACGGTAGAGCAGGCAGGTACGGCCGCAAAAACCGCCGAAGCCAATGTAGCCGCGGCAAAGGCTGCTTTACAGAAGGCCGGCACAGATGTCAACCATGCGGTGTTGAGGGCACCGGTAAGTGGCAAGATCGGTATTGCCCAGCTTAGGGTGGGAGATATCGTCAATGCCGGGCAGACATTGATCAACACCATTGTAAATGAAGATCCCATGTTCGTGGACTTTGATGTACCACAACGCCGCTTCCGGGACTTCACGAGTGCCACGGATAAGGAACGGTTTTTTTTACTACGTTTTTCCGACGGCACGCAGTACAGTGAAGCCGGGAAGGTGCTGACCATCAATAATACTGTAGATCCGCAGACGGGGACGATACGGGTACGTTTGCAGTTCCCCAATGCACGCGGTGAATTAAAGTCTGGTATGACGGCCGTGGTAATGGTCAAAAATGCTTCTGCTGCGGATGCGTTGGCAGTACCTGCCAAGTCCGTAATGGAAACATTATCAGAGAAGAATGTATTTGTAGTGGGACAGGGGGATGTGATCCAGTTGCGCGCGGTAGAGCCGGGGGCTACAACAGATACTTTGGTGATTATCCGGAATGGCCTGAAAGGAGGAGAAAAGGTAGTGGTAGAGGGGCTGCAGAAAGTAAAACCCGGAGATACCGTCAATGTCAAAATGCTTAACTAATCACAGTCACGCATGATCTCCAAGACCTTCATAGAACGTAAGAATACAACGATCGTAATCGCCATCATCATCGTGATCGTGGGATTGATCTGTATGTTCTCGCTGCCTATTGCACAATTGCCGGATATTTCCCCGCCGGTAGTGGATGTGAAGGCTATCTACATAGGCGCCAACTCACAGACAGTGGAAGAGACGGTGACGACTCCTACGGAGAACCAGATCAATGGTACCCCCGGTGCCATGTATATACAATCGGTGAGTGCCAACGACGGGTCCAGCAGTATTACCGTTACTTTTAATATCGGCGTAGATGCCGATATCGCGGCGCTGGATGTACAAAACCGTGTAAGCCTGGCATTACCTACTATACCAGATGATGTAAGACGTACAGGGGTGACGACGAAGAAACGCTCGAATGACATGTTGATGGTAGTCGCATTGAACTCTCCCAATGGTACGCATGACAGGGGATTTCTGGACAACTATCTGAATATTTACCTCAAGCCGGAATTGTTACGTGTAGAGGGTATCGGTGATGTGAATGCTTTTGCGCAGGACTACAGTATGCGTATCTGGCTGAAGCCGGATAAGATGGCTGCTTTAGGCATTACTACTGCCCAGGTAGCCAACGCGGTCCGCGAGCAGAACCAGCAGGTACCTGCTGGTATTGTCGGGGCTCCGCCGGCATACAGTGATCAGGCCTTTGAATATAATGTAAAGGTGAAGGGCAGGCTGGTAACACCAGAGGAGTTCAATAACATCATTGTAGCGACCAATAACCAGGATGGTTCGCTTGTACGGCTGAAAGATATCGCGACCATTAATCTCGGCACCTTTTCCTATGCAGTAGATATCAAAGCAGACGGTGTGATCGGTACCGGGATGGCGCTCTACTTATCGCCCGGCGCCAATGCGCTGGATGTAGCAGATCGCGTGGATAAGAAGCTGGCGGAGATGGCCAAAACATTCCCACCCGACATACAATGGATCGTGCCGTTTGAAACCACCTCGTTCGTTCGTATCTCTATTGATGAAGTGATCGAGACATTCGTGATCGCGCTGGTGCTGGTAACATTTGTAGTATTTATCTTCCTGGAAGAATGGAGGGCCACGCTGATACCCGTGCTGGTCATTCCGGTATCCATTATCGGTACTTTCCTCTTTTTCAAACTGCTGGGATTCTCCATCAATACGTTAACATTATTCGGTTTTGTACTAGCTATCGGTATTGTGGTGGATGATGCGATCGTGGTCGTGGAAGCGGTCCAGCATCATATCGATACGGATCGTATGTCGCCCAGGGATGCCACCTACAAGGCGATGAGTGAAGTACAGGCGCCGGTGATTGCCATTGCACTTATACTGGCAGCGGTATTCGTACCGGTGGCATTTATACCCGGTGTGAGCGGCCGGCTGTATCAGCAATTTGCGCTGACCATTGCTTTTTCTGTATTGTTATCTGCATTTTTTGCCCTGACGCTTACGCCCGCCTTGTGTGTGATGTTGTTGCGGGAGAGTCATGTCACAAAAAAGTCGACCGGTATCAATAAGTTGTTCTACCGGTTCAACCAGTGGTTTGGCCGTACGACGGAACGTTATGGCCGGATGGTAAGAAGGGCTATTCATGCGACGCCGTTGGTGTTGATAGGTCTGGCCATCATTTTCACCATTGCTTTTTTCCTGTTCCGTATGGTGCCTACCACCTTTATTCCACAGGAAGATATGGGCTCTTTCCTGATTGCAGTGGAGTTACCGGAAGCCTCTTCCACCGGGCGTACCAAAGCCGTAGTGGACCAGATCAACCAGGTATTATCAAAAGACAAGGCGGTACAACACTATATGGGTGTAACCGGTATCAACTTTGTTGCCAATGCGATCAAGCCCAATTCCGCCACCTATTTTGTGAACCTGCAGCCCTGGGACCAGCGGTATAAAAAAGGTGCACATGATGATATGAATGCTGTGATAGGAAGGGTACAGGGACAGTTGATGCAGATACCCAGCGCGACCATTTTTTGTATTCCTTCGCCTACATTGCGGGGATTTGGTACGAGTTCGGGTTTCTCTTTTATATTAGAACAAAAGACTGGAACAGATGTGCAGGAGTTCAATCAGGTATTGGGTCGTTTCCTGGCAGCTGCCAATAAACGGAAAGAGATCATGCGGGCTTATACCTTCTTCAGTGCCGCTACGCCGGAATACAATGTGTCAGTAGACCGTGATAAATGCAAACAGATGGGGGTGGCTGTCGGCGACGTCTTTAGTACGTTACAAACTTATCTCGGCGGGTTGTATGTTAATGATTTTACCCGGTTCAGTCGTAGTTTCCGGGTGGTGATGCAGGCGGATACGGCTTACCGCAGGAGTATCGATAACCTGAACACTTATTATGTAAAGAACCAGCGTGGTAACATGGTGCCGTTGAGTGCTGTGATCACTGCTACGAAAGAAGGAAGTGCGCCCGTGCTAAACCACTATAACCTGTATCGTTCTGTAGAGATAGATGGGGTCAACAATTTCGGATATAGTAGCGGCGATGCTATTAAGGCATTGGAAGAAGTGGCAGCAGAGGTGCTGCCTAATAACTATGGTTATGAGTGGGCGAATATTTCTAAACAGGAGATAGAAGCAGGTAATAAGAGTACGATGATCTTCATGTTGTCTATCCTGTTTGTGTTCCTGTTGCTGACGGCATTGTACGAAAGCTGGTCCGTGCCGTTGGCGGTATTGCTGGCGGTGCCTATCGCTTTGTTCGGCTCCATAGTGGCATTGTTCCTTGCCAAGCAGCAAAATAGTGTGTATTCACAGATCGGCTTGATCACGCTGATCGGTCTGGCAGCAAAAAATGCTATTTTGATCGTAGAGTTTTGTAAGGAGCGGGTGGATGGCGGTATGCCATTGATCCCGGCGACACTGGAGGCGGTAAAGTTGCGTTTCCGTCCTATATTAATGACATCCTTTGCATTTATACTCGGGGTACTGCCTTTATGTCTGGCTAAAGGAGCGGGTGCCGCTGCTCGGTTGAATATTGGTTTTACGGTGGTAGGGGGGATGCTGGCGGCTACCTTGTTGGCTATTTTCAGCGTACCGGTGTTGTATGTATTGATCACCCGGCTGGCCTATGGCAAGAAGAAACTGGCCGAGCTGGAGGCTGCGGGAGAGGAGCGAAGGAAACCTGGCCGTCTCGGGGAGTAAACAATATTACCCGTCGCGGGGGGATTTTTTCCGATACTGTTACCGGTGGTCAGTGGAGACTATTTATTAATACAGGTACATAAGAATAGGGTAGTATTTATCGTTATTTTTGTATAAATCCCCTATTGGTATGCCATCATTTTCCATTCACCGTATGCTCTTGCTGGCGCTCATCGCCTGCATGTGCTTTATTTCCTGCAAGGATAAGGAGGATTTGGTGGGGCAGGAGCCGGGGATGGAAGGTCCTCTTTATACGGTGCAACTGGAGGTCGGGCATGGCGACAGCGTATCTGCCCCAGGAGACATTGGTACTGACAGCAGCAAACAACTACAGCAGCAGATCAAACAATTGTATTTTCTTGTCTATAATGCCAGGGGCGTAAGGGTACGCACTGTTAGCCAGCGGCATGATCAGGATAGTTTCGGGCGGGTGGCGCTGCAATTGCCGGTAGGCGACTACACCGTTGTGGTGACGGGGGAGCAGTTCCTGCATAACAGGAACGCTTATATAGACGGGGACCGTTACGAGACGGAGCAACGGTTGCCTTTGCCGACGGCCTATATCAGCACAGAGAACATGACCACTGAATTGACGACTACGGAGCTGTTTTTCCGGAAGTTCCCGCTATCAGTAAGAGTGGGGATGGTATCGCAGCCGGTACCGGTGCCGCTGAGACGGATCGTGGGCCGATTGGAGGTGAACGTGACGGACCTACCCCGCAAGGGTGTCTTTAGTATTGCGGTAAGCCGTGATCTCGGGCGGTTTAATTTTGCTACGGAGCAGGTAGACTCCGCTGCTACAGGAGCTGCTGCGACAGAGCAGGGTGCTGGTATCCGTGCGGGTGAAAAAATCGGGTATGTATATGTATTGAATACGGCGGCTCCTTTTAACGTGACAATATCCGGCATGGATACCTCCCGGTTACCCTGGGTAGCGTATACGAAAACGATACGTAATGTGAGATGTTATCCCAATCAGCGCACTATCCTCAGCGGCAAAGTATTTACCCGTCCGGACAATATCGTGTTGCTGGAAGAAGTCGGTAACAGCAATAAAGAATATGCCGCTGTGCTGCGCCAGGAAGAACAGGTGCTGGTATCCGGTCAGCCGGTTGGTGCGGGTAGCCTCCGTGTTTCGGAAGGCTGGTCCCGCGATAGTATTATGATCCGCTTTTAGTATTACTTAGTTAGTATTACTTAGATAGTTCAATCCATACCGGTGCATGGTCACTGGTCTTTTCCCATCCACGGACATGTTTGTCCACTCCCGCTTTTTTTAATCGTTTATCCAGGTGCGGACTTAACAGGAAATGATCGATGCGTAGTCCTGCATCGCGGCCGTAAGCATTCCGGAAGTAATCCCAGAAGGTATAGATCTTTTCGTCGGGATGCAGCTTCCGGATGGCATCTGTCCAGCCCTGTTCCATCAGCTGATGGAAGGCTGCTCTGGTTTCCGGGCGGAAGAGGGCATCATCTACCCATTTCTCGGGTTTATAGACGTCCAGTTCTGTCGGCATTACGTTGAAGTCGCCGATAAGGGCTACCGGCACATCGGCAGACCATAGTTCCTTCGCATGTAATTGTAATCTTTTGAACCAGGCCAGTTTATAATCGAATTTCGGACCAGGTGCCGGGTTGCCGTTAGGCAGATAGAGACAGCAGATACGTATGCCATTGCAGGTGGCTTCGAGATAGCGGCTATGCAGGTCTTCTTCATCGCCTGGCAGTCCGCGTCGTGATTCTGTCAGGTCGTCTTTGCGGGAAAGGATGGCGACGCCATTCCAGCTTTTCTGTCCATGCCAGATAGCATGATAGCCTGCTTCCCTGATCGCCTGCTCGGGAAATTTTTCCTGGGGAGCTTTTAATTCCTGGAGACATACTACATCGGGGGCGGTTTCTTCCAGCCAGCGGAGCAATACGGGCAGGCGCCCGTTTACTCCATTCACATTGTAAGTTGCAATTCTCATGATCAGCGCTTGATTATACTCAATTTAGCCATAAAAAAGGGGAAAAATCCCGTACCGGTACAGGTTTTTTCCCAATGGCCCACCTGCTACCTTTGTTAAGGAAATAACGCCCCATAAATATGAATATCAAAATCAGCCGTCTTATCGATCCCTGTATCTATCATTTACCTCAAACGTTTATGACACGTAATTTTCTGGCGGTATTACTGACCTTATTGGCGGTAAGCTGCGGCAAGGGTAGCGACAAGGTAGTCCCTCATCCCACACCTACATCAGCATCTGCACCTACGCCTACATCCGGCGCCGGCACTGATTGCGGATATCACAATGAAAAAAGGCTATACCTGGGACCTCAAGGTGGATGTTTTTACTACAACAGTAATGGTAACAAAACTTATGTAGCTCGTTCAGAATGCAAATGTTAACAACAAAAAATACCTATTACATGAAATCAATGGTAACAATTTGGTTGCTGCTGGCCAGCTTTACGGGCATGGCACAGCAAAAAATTGGCGAAGCACAGGTGAATAACCGTATTGTGCACCTCTACAGTGACTACACCTGGAAATATGCAGACAATGTGTCGTCAGGTGGCACCAAGCCCCAGAAGGCAGTGCGGGTCAACATAGCGCCCGTTGCTGCATCCTCTTCGTACGCTAGTTCCTCCGCTTCCTCTTCAGTTGGCTATTGCGGAGCCCTTACTAAAAAGGGAACGCCCTGCCGGCGTAAAGTGAGAGGTGGAGGGAGGTGCTGGCAGCACTAGTGTTGTTTTTTCTGTTTTTTGTATTGGTTGCACGGGATAGGATTTTTCCTATCCCGTTTTCATGCAGGTACCATCGGCCATTTGCAGGTTGGCCGCTGAGTGTGATGACCGTACTGGTGACCATCGCGACCGTTTTACCTGTGCGACCTGTGATATGGCAGCGGTAAACAGTGATTGTTTTCCCCGCCGTGATCAGCTGTTGTAGCCTTTGTTTGGCTACCTTACCTTGCCTGACGAGCCAATCATTTTTTCGGATGTATAAGGTTTGGGCAGTGCCTGGAAACCAGCCGGGAAATCTGCGAGGAGTTGTAGTTTTTGGGCTATTTTTTTGAACTTATCTATATGCACAGCAGGAACTTTACAGGTAATAGTAAGGATAAAAACACAGCTGCTGTGTATTGTGTGCACATCATTTTGTATACGTATGATGGGGCGGTAGACACCGCCCCTTTAGTTTGATTCGATCTCCCTACCCGGTTACGGGTAAGTGTTGTATAATCCCCATGTACCATTTGGCCGGACTCATTGGATGTAGTACCCGGTTGGACGCCGGGTACTTACTGAAGCATTGGCATGTCCTCCTAATGGGTGATGGAAGGTTTATAAGTCTCTGGAACGTTTGGGTGGTTTGGCAAAGTAGTTTTCGATAATTTCTATAGCCCTTTTTTGTGTCAGCGGATCTGATAGCGGTTGGGTAAATCGCTGGCGATCCCTGTCATAATAATATTTTTGCTGCTCGTCTACAGTTACTTCGAGTGCATTTAGGGTTCGGACTTTAAAAGACTGTCCTTCTACAGTTATGTTTATTATTTGGCTCATCGGCGCTGATTTGGGTAAACAGGCGCCGCGCAACGAAAAGCGCGGAACTCTTTCTTCGGCGCACCAGGAGGCGTAGGAAGCCAGGAGCACGCACAAAGAAGAGCCCGCGCTAATTACGCAGGCTTACTCCTCCGTTACACGTGGCTCCATTAGATTCCTACTTCCCTGGACACGCAACGATTAGAGCAGCAACCAATACTTTATGGGGCTGCAAATTGAAGCGAATATAAAACAAATTTGCATATTGCGGGCCGATCGGCCCGCAATATTTTTTAAGAATAAGGCGAGGTTAGTGGGATGATAAATGAGCAGGAAATTTTGCTACGGTTGGGGCAACGGCTTAAGCAGTTGCGGGAAGAAAAAGGTTATTCGTTGCGGGAGCTGGAAGCGCACAGTCATATTGATAATTCGGATCTGAGTAAGATTGAAAGAGGGCAACAAAAGCTGACTTTTATTACGCTTTGTAAGATTGCTCAAGGTCTTGAGATCCCCTTTACGACACTTTTGGACGGTTTTGATCTGTAGATAAGTTACCAGTAGTCAGCCTGTTATCTTACTACTGTTTTTTCCTGGCTCCTGTTGTTTGCATAGGTATTGTACAGTGCCGTACAACACAACTTATATTTTTTATTATCTTTAGTATTACAGCTATCCCTAACTATTGTCCCTATGTTTCAAGCTACGGTTGATTCCTCCGTTCATTCCAGAATAAATCATGCTAATGCTGATATGCCTGTTCGGGCAATTGGCCTGTCCTTACCCGCTATAGATAAACGGCCGGTGCAGCGTGTGGCTTCACTAAGTGAGGAGGAGTCTGCACCCGTGCAACAGAAGGCTAACAGGACGGGATTACCGGATCAATTAAAACAGGGAGTGGAGCAACTATCCGGGTATTCGATGGATGATGTGAAGGTGCATTATAATTCGGATAAGCCCGCAGCTATGCAGGCCCATGCTTATGCACAGGGCAGCGATATCCACGTGGCGCCGGGGCAGGAGCGGCATATCCCGCATGAAGCTTGGCATGTGGTACAGCAGAAACAGGGGCGGGTGGTGCCTACGATGCAGCTGAAAGGAAAAGTGAATGTGAATGATGATACCGGATTGGAACAGGAGGCGGATATAATGGGAGATAAGGCGATGCAGTTGAAGTCGGATGATATGGAAGATAGATCGTTGATACTCGCAGGGCAAAGCGGGATGGTGGCACAGCGTATTCCTATTAAGGTATTAGGAGATAGTTACTATCCGGAAAATCATCCTACAGGTACCACGGTGGAGAGCGATGAGCTTTCTAACGATGAACGAAGAAAGGCGTTGGCTACGCTGCCGAAGGCTACCGCTGATTCAGTAAAGGATGGATGGAGGGCTGCCAGTAAGAATGAAGATTATATCGTTGCTGCTTTCGACGACAAGAAATTCAGGGATACGGGGTTGAGAGCAACGGCTAGCCGTCTTTATAAGGCTTCTCAGGATACTGATGGTACATTGGGAGCTATATTGGAGGCGCAGCGGTCCTGGCAGGATTTCTTGCATGAAAACGGACTGCCTATGGAGAAGATTATGTCTTTCCATCGGAGTTTTGGATTAGAGAATGAATTTGCGACCTGGGAGAAGGCGCCTCGTGTTACGAAGGATGTGCCTTCTCATACTGTCGTAGGGGAATCGGATGCTTTCAGCAATCTGTTTAATGTGAAGTTTGCACTAGAGACGGATGCTCAGGAGGAACTGGAGTTGGTGGCACCGCCGCTGTTGGCAGGTCAGATCAATGGTGGTATCAACAAAGCCTTTATGAGAGCTGTAAAAGATAAGCTTGTGACCTTCCTACGAGATTTCAGGAATGATAATATCGGTACGAAAGCCAGTGATTTACCTTTCGTAGCTGGCGGAATTGGTCAGAGATGGGATTGGAAAGCGGAAGCGGCGTTGATCCAAATAGCAGCTACCCGTAAGAAATGGACGACTGGAGATCAGGTGGCCTATCAACTAAATGTGGCACTGAAACCCGGTGAGATTGGCAGCTATTTATCGACAGCAAGTAATGCCTCTCATGTACCGGAACAGGGGCAAATATATGCGAAGATCCTGAATCGTTTTGAGGATTCTAATATTTATAAAGGTCTGCCGGCCGACAGGCGACAAGCCGTATATAATTCCCTCTTAGTCCTGTCTAAGGGATTGGCCAATGCGATTGCTATACCGACCTTAACTTTGGTCGCCAAGCTCAGACAACCATGGACAACAGGTGATTTGCATTCGCATGTAAAAGATCTCCACGGTATATGGATCAAGGATAGTGTGCCTAACATAACCCTCGCGGCGCTCGGAGATAATGTGCAGGCCAAGGCGGATCTGCTTAATATTATCGAGAATTTGAAAGGCGGCATAGATATAGTTGCAAGAGATGTGCAGACAGGGGTCCCCTCTTACACGCAGGCAGAAACTATCACTACTGAAAAAGCCGAAAAAGAACGGGTATTGCTGCGGGCGCACGATAAGGCGAAAAAAAGCACTACTCAACTAAGGCTAGCGGCTGAGGCAGAAGCGAAAGCTTGCCTGGTAGAGGTTATGCGGCGCCTGCAGTTAGGAGGTATACAACCGCAGGAAAACGCCAGCGTTAAATTCCTCGCGGAAACATTTGGCAGCGGCGATGGCGTACGTAAAGATACTTATGCCAATATAGGACGTTCAGCTACCAGCACCCTGCATCTGGCAGAGTTACGATCTGTTGCCAGCACGAATGCTTTCCTGGCTTAACAGCCGAAATACTTGCATAAGTCAAACCTTTTTATTAAGTTAACCCTGCTGATTATCCTAGTTCGTGATGATCGGCCTGTTATTCCACGTTATTTTATACTGATCTATGTTTAATGACCACGTTATGCCTACTATAAACAAGGCGACTACACACCACTGTACATTTTTCCACTCCTTATTATCTGCTCAAAACTACCTTTCATGAATCACTTGCATTGGACCGACTACCTGGTATTCTTAGTTTATTTTGTGGGGGTAGTGACTTATGGTTATTATATCTACAAGCGTAAGCGTGCTATTGAGACCAGTACCAAAGATTTTTTCCTGGCAGAGGGATCACTTACCTGGTGGGCGATAGGCGCTTCTCTGATTGCTTCCAATATCTCTGCCGAACACTTTATCGGGATGTCGGGCTCGGGTTTTGCATTAGGCCTGGCTATTTCTACCTATGAATGGATGGCAGCAGCTACACTGATCATCGTGGCGGTATTTTTTATCCCGGTATACCTGAAGAACAGGATATATACGATGCCACAGTTCCTGCGTGAGCGTTATAGTCCTACTGTGAGTACCATCATGGCGGTATTCTGGTTGCTGGTATATGTTTTTGTTAACCTGACTTCCATCATATACCTGGGAGCCTTGGCGATCTCCGCGATCTCGGGGATCAGTTTTACGGCATGTATCATCGGGCTGGCGGTCTTTTCTGTAGTGGTGACGTTAGGAGGCATGAAAGTGATCGGCTATACGGATGTCGTGCAGGTGTTTGTGCTGATATTAGGAGGACTGGTCACTACTTACCTGGCTTTGAACCTGCTGTCGGAGCATTTCGGCATGGGGCGTGACGCATGGCAGGGGCTGAAGCTGGTACGCGAAAAAGCGGATGCTCATTTTCATATGATCTTTTCTTCGGATCATCCTTATTATAAGGACTTGCCCGGGTTGTCAGTATTGATAGGCGGTATGTGGATCAACAACCTGAACTACTGGGGATGTAACCAATATATTACGCAACGGGCGTTAGGTGCCGATCTGAAGACGGCCCGCAACGGTATCCTCTTTGCCGCATTCCTGAAACTGCTGATACCGGTGATTGCTGTGTTGCCGGGGATTACGGCGTATGTGTTGTACAAGAATGGATTGTTTGCAGCGGAGATGACGGATGCGGTAGGGAACGTGCACCCGGACAATGCGTACCCGACGCTGCTCAACCTGTTGCCTCCGGGGTTAAAAGGACTGGCTTTTGCAGCCCTGACAGCGGCTATTGTTGCCTCGCTGGCGGGAAAGGCGAATAGTATCTCTACGATCTTTTCGCTGGATATCTATCATAAGTATTTTCATAAATCGGCTTCTGAACGGGAGCTGGTACGAGCCGGACGGTGGACGGTGATCATCTCTATGGCGATTGCCTGCCTGGTGGCGCCTGCATTGCGGCAGCTGGATCAGGCTTATCAGTTCATCCAGGAATATGTGGGCTTTATTTCTCCGGGTGTGTTGATCATTTTCCTATTGGGTTTTTTCTGGAAGCGCGCTACGTCTGCTGCGGCCCTGACTGCTGCATTGCTGACGATCCCGTTGAGTACGATATTGAAATTCCTGCCGCAGTGGACGGCCGGCCGTTTTCCCGACTATCCCTTCCTGGATCGCATGTCCATCGTATTTGGCATCCTGGCGGTGCTGATGGTATTGATCTCCTTACTGGATAAACGCAGTAAGGAACAGCCGCGTATCATCCAGGTGGACACTACTATGTTCCGCTGTCCACCTGCATTTGTGGTGGGAGCTGTCATTATTATGGGGATTCTGACCGCACTGTATACGGTGTTCTGGTAGCGCCACCTGTAAAATAAAATCGGATATGCCGTCAGAAAAACGTAAATTCCGTGTAATTCCACGAGGCAAATTCCAAACCATATAGCTACCGGTTGCCACCAGTGGCAGGTAGCTAAAGTCCTTTCCCTTATCAGACGATCAACAAAATTATTACCAGGTACTCAAATGCATTTTATGAAACAGGCAAACAACTTTTCGCAGGAAGAAATCAATCCATTGCAAAGCATAGAACAATGGGAAGACGATGTATTGGCGCGTTATCCGGAGCAGGATAGTCCTGCCAAGAGTAAAGAAGAGTTCCGCAACTACGATAATCCTGGCCGGGATACGGTACGTGAGTTTTACCGGCTGAACCATCAATATCAGACTTATGACTTTGTGCAGGAGAAAAAGCGGGCGTTTTTACAATTCAACCGGAAAGACCTGCCGGTATGGGAGGCGATGGAATTCCTGAACACCCTGGTGGATGATTCCGACCCCGACATAGAACTGGATCAACTGCAACACCTGTTGCAAACGGCGGAATCCATTCGTGCGGATGGCCATCCGGACTGGTTCGTACTAACCGGCTTTATCCATGATATGGGAAAGGTGCTTTGCCTGTTTGGCGAGCCTCAGTGGGCCGTGGTTGGGGATACTTTCCCGGTAGGATGTAAATTCTCTGACAAGATCGTATATCCGGAATTCTTTGCATTGAATCCCGATAGCCGTGATGAACGTTATAATACAGAGTATGGCATCTATTCTCCTCATTGCGGACTGGATAAAGTGCAGATGTCGTGGGGACATGATGAATACCTGTATCAGATCACGAAAGATTATCTGCCGGAACCGGCTTTGTATATGATCCGTTATCATTCATTCTATTCACAGCACCGGGAGCATGCTTATAATCACCTGATGAGTGAGCATGACCATCAAATGTTTGAATGGGTCAAGAAATTTAATCCTTATGATCTCTATTCCAAAAGTCCCAAGCCGCCTGTAGTATCAGAGCTGAGGTCTTATTATGAAGACCTGATCGCGAAGTACCTGCCGGCGACTGTGCAGTTGTAGTAATAATTGTTCATAACAAAGAGGGAGAGATGTTGCATTACATCTCTCCCTCTTTGTTATATGTATTAACCACTTACGGTGCGTTCTTAAAGAAAATGGGGGAGCTGCCATAGAGTGGTGTTTTTCCATCCCATTTTTCGATGAACTGTTGTTGGATCAGCAGTGGTGTGAGTGATTGCTGGCGTAGCTGGTTGGCCTTTGCTTCGGCTTCGGCCTGTACGATCATTTTTTTGGCGTTGGCTTCTGTTACGCGGAGCTCATTTTCCATTTGGATAGCTCTTTGTACTGCTGTGTTTTTCGCATTGATCGCTTCTGTGATGCTTTGTGGGTAGCTGATGCCGGAGGTGAGTTGTTCGAGTTCGAAACCTTCCCGGGTCAGTTCGTTGTTGAGCTGTTGCTGTACGGCATTTTCAAAGCTTTCGCGATTGCTGATCATGCTGTCGGTGGTGTATTTATTGAACTGTATGCGGAAGGCGTCGCGTACGTAGTTGTATAGTGTTGTGCTGGTGATGGAGTTGATGTTCTTCCGGTATTTGCGGAAGATCTCCGGGCTTTTTCCGGGGCGTACCCGGAAGGTGATGGTAGGGTCTACAGAGAAGAGACTTCCATCGCGGGCATTGACAGAGAACGGTTCATAGTCGGCAGTCTGAACGAACGTAGGGAATTCGTACACGGACTCTGTGAGTGGGTTGAAGAACACGCGGCCGGTGACCAGGGAGATGTCTTGTACCCCTTTGCCGGAGCCGTATAGTTTTACGAGTATACCTTCATGACCGGCGTCGATGCGGGTGCTACAAGTGAGATACAGTATAATGAGCGCAAGAAATACTGCTACGCCAATGAGGAGTTTTTTTATCATGGTCAATGTAATGGTTTCAGACAAATGGGCAGGTGTAAGGCTACTGTTCAGACAATGCATCCAGCAGTATCTCTACCGGATGTAAAGCATGACGGCCGGTGCCATCTTTTACCTGGTGACGGCAGCTGGTGCCGGGGGCAGCGATGATCGTGTCGTCAGCAGCGGCCCTTACGGCGGGGAACAATACTAATTCACCAATCTGCATGGAGATGTCGTAGTGTTCTTTTTCATAGCCGAATGAGCCTGCCATTCCACAGCATCCGGATGCGATCACTTCTACGGTATAGTTTTTAGGCAGGGATAATATCTTTTTGCTGTGTAATGCGGAAGATAGTGCTTTTTGCTGGCAATGCCCGTGTAATTTGATATGTCGTGTTGCTGAGCTGAACTGATCTTGTTGGATGTATCCTTTTTCTGCTGCTATGGACAGGTATTCATCTATCAGGTATACATTACGCGCCAGCTGTTGGGCCGATGTGCGTAGATCTTCTCTTACCAGGTCGGGATATTCGTCGCGGAAGCTCAGGATGGCGGAGGGTTCTACGCCCAGGAGGGGTACTTCTTCGCTGACCAGCTGACTGAAGATGCGTACGTTTTCTTCTGCATAGTTGCGGGCTTTACGCAGCAATCCTTTAGACATATAGGCGCGGGCGCTCTCCGGATGTGCTACCATTTTAACTTCGAATCCCAGTCGATGCAGCAGTCGTACTGCTTTGATGCCTATCTCGGTATCGTTATAGTTGGTGAACTCATCGCAGAAGAGGTATACGGGTTTACTATCCTTTGATACCGGGCCGCGTTCTTTAGGCCATTGCTTCTGGAACCATTGCCGTAGTGTTGTTTTGTACAGATGTGGCATGGAGCGATTTAGTGCGAAGCCGGAGATCTTTTTGATCAGGTTGGCGGTGGCGGGCGTATCTACGAGCCAATTGTATAAGCCGGGTGTGATAGATGCGAGCCCGGACATTTTGGAGAAGTTGCTGATGAGGTGTGCACGGAAAGGTACACCGTTCGCGTCGTGGTAGTGCTGCAGGAATTCCATTTTGAGCTTGGCCATATCGACATTGGAGGGGCATTCGGACTTACAGCCTTTACAGGCCAGGCAGAGATCCAGCACGTCATAGATCTCCTGATGATCGAAGCGATTCTCTTTATGGCTGTTGGTCAGGAATTCGCGGAGGATATTGGCCCTGGCGCGTGTGGTATCTTTTTCACTGCGGGTGGCCATATAGCTGGGACACATGGTACCGCCGCTCAGCTGTGTTTTACGGCAATCGCCGGAGCCATTACATTGTTCGGCATGCTGTAAGATGGTTTGTTCCGGGAAGTGGAAGATGGTGTTGATCTTCGGTGCTTGTTTACCCGGTTCATAACGCAACATGCTGTTCATGGACGGGGTGTCTACGATCTTGTTGGGATTGAAGATACCTTTCGGGTCCCAGGTGTATTTAAGTTGCCGGAGTAGTTCGTAGTTTTTGTCGCCTACCATCTGGCGGATGAATTCTCCGCGAAGGCGGCCATCGCCATGTTCACCGCTGAGAGAGCCCTGGTATTTTTTAACGAGGGTCGCTATTTCTTCTGCGATGGAGCGGAAGAGTGCATTGCCTTCGTTGGTTTTCAGGTTGATAATAGGACGGAGATGGATCTCTCCGCTGCCGGCATGGGCGTAGTGTACGGAATATAATCCATATTTCTTGAGTATATCGTTGAAATCCCGGATATATGCCGGGAGGTCTTCTACTGTTACGGCGGTGTCTTCGATAACGGGTACGGCTTTTTCGTCGCCGGGGAGGTTGCTGAGGAGGCCGAGGCCGGCTTTGCGCAGTGCCCATATCTTTTTGGTGTCTTCACCGAATAGTAGGGGAAAATGGTATCCCAGGCCGGCATTGCGGAGCTCTTGTTCGAGGCGGCCGGCGATTTCGGAGATAGCATCGCGGTTATCGCGGCAGAATTCTATGACTAGGATAGCGCCCGGATCTCCCTGAACGAAGAAGCGGTTTTTACGCTGTTCGATATTATCTTTTGTACACTCCAATATATAATGATCTATCAGCTCACTTGCACTAGGCAGGTACTGCATGGCGATCACGTTGGCACGGAGGGATTCGTCGATACTGTTAAAGTGTATGCAGAGCAGGCCTGTTTCTTTGGGTGGTAAGGGAGATACGTTGAGCTTGATCTCTGTGATGAAGGCCAGGGTGCCTTCTGAGCCGGCGATCAGTTTACAGAAGTTGAAGTTGTCGCCACCTGCTGTAAAGGGCGCTGTTTCCAGCAGCAGATCGACGGCGTACCCGGTATTGCGGCGGTTGATGGTGGGTTTGGGAAATTCGCGGCGTATCTCCTCCTGGTTGGTATGCAGGCTGAGGGTACTGCGTATATGCCGGTATAACTGTGTCTCCAAGCTGTCGTCGTTTTTTTCGCAGCGACGGTGGAACTCTTCGGTATCGATACTGTTGAAGGTAACGGCCGCGCCGTCGCTCAGGAATCCTTTTACTTCGAGCAGGTGTTCGCGGGTGCTGCCATATACTACGGAGTTGGAGCCGCAGGAGTTATTGCCTACCATGCCACCGATCATGGCGCGGTTGGCAGTGGAGGTTTCAGGACCGAAGTAGTAACCATATGGTTTGAGGAACATATTGAGTTCGTCGCGTATTACGCCTGGTTGTACGCGTACCCAATGTTCGTCGGTATTGATCTCCAGTATTTTGGTAAAGGCTTTGGATACGTCTACTACGATACCATTTCCTACTACCTGTCCGGCAAGGGAGGTACCTGCGGTACGTGGGATCAGCGAGGTATTGTTTTCGTCTGCAAAACGGATCAGCAATCTGATATCTTCTTCCGTTTGCGGGATGGCCACTGCCAGGGGCATTTCACGATAGGCAGATGCATCGGTGGCGTACAGGGTACGCATGGTATCATCTGTATAGAGAGTGCCTGTTAAATTCCTGGCCAGCTGACTTAACTTTTCGCGTATCATATGGATCAATAATCTATTGAGGTGGTGCGCGAAATTAACATTTAATAGCCGTAAGTCATAGCAAAAGCGCCTGTTAGGCGTCCCGCGGGCTTCTGGTGTGTTTACCTGATGTGTAATAGCGGTTGTAAGTATGCAGGCTGGTCATTAACTTGTGCGGATGAGACCACGTTTGCATCTAGTTCATATTCCTTTTATTTTATGCTTGTTGTATCTCTCGGCTTTGCGCGCCTCCGGTCAGCAGCTGCAGCCTGTGCGGTTGCGATGTGAGCAGCTGACGGATCCGCTGGGGATCGACGCTGAACATCCCCGTTTGTCGTGGCAGCTGTCGGATGACAGGAATGGCGCTCTGCAGCAGGCTTATTCGATTGTGGTGGGTATTGATACGGTGGCGGTGGCCGGCGGTCATGGCGACCATTGGGAGAGCGGCCGGGTGGAAGGGGCTGCACAGCTGGTGACTTATGCCGGTAAGGCATTGGCACCTTTTACCCGGTATTACTGGCGGGTAGCTGTATGGGATAAGGACGGTCATCCTGGTACCGCCAGGATGGGGCATTTCGAAACTGGTATGATGGGTAGCCATCATTGGAAGGGGGCCTGGATCAGTGATGGGAATGATATCCAGCTGCGCCCGGCGCCTTATTTCCGGAACACTTTTGCTGCGCGGAAGGCGATAAAATCGGCACGGGCTTACATCGCTGTAGGCGGACTCTATGAGCTGTATATTAACGGGCAGCGTATCGGCGATCACCGCCTGGACCCTATGTATACCCGGTATGACCGGCGGGTGCTATACCTGACACATGATGTGACCGCGGCGCTGCAAGCCGGCGATAATGCGATAGGCGTGTTATTGGGTAATGGCTGGTACAATCACCAGTCGACGGCAGTATGGTATTTTCACCGGGCACCCTGGCGTAATCGCCCCGTCTTTTGTATGGACCTGCGCATCACCTATATGGACGGCAGTGTGGAGACCCTCTCTACAAACGAGCATTGGAAGACGTCATTGAGTCCTGTCATATTTAACAGTATTTATACCGGCGAGCATTATGATGCCCGCAAGGAGCAGGAGGGTTGGAGTACTGCTGGCTTCAATGACAGCAGCTGGCGGCCGTCTATGGTGAGGGCGGCGCCAGCCCAGCAGATCGTATCGCAGGCGATGACACCTATACGGGAAATAGCACGGATACCCAGTGTGAGGATGCAGGCGCTGAATGATACCACTTATCTGTTTGACCTGGGCCGGAATATTGCCGGTGTGAGCCACCTGCGGGTGTCGGGGCCTGCTGGTACGGTGGTCCGGCTGAAACACGGAGAGCGGTTGCGTAAAGACGGGCATGTAGATCAGTCGAATATTGATGCACATTACCGGCCTACGGATCAGTCAGATCCTTTTCAAACCGACCTGTTCATCTTACGAGGTAAGGGAGAGGAGGAATTTATGCCCCGTTTTAACTATAAAGGTTTTCAGTATGTGGAGGTGAGTGCCTCGCATCCTTTGCGGTTGACCCGGGAAAGTCTGGAGGGCAGGGAATGGCACAGCGATGTGGGGGTTAGTGGCTATATCTCCAGTTCGAATCCTGTCATCAATAAGATATGGGCAGCTACTAACAACAGCTATCTGGCTAACTTGTTCGGCTATCCGACGGATTGTCCGCAGCGGGAGAAGAACGGCTGGACGGGAGATGCACATATAGCGGTGGAGACGGGCTTGTATGGCTTTGATGCTATTACGGTGTATGAGAAATGGCTGGCGGACCATCGAGATGAGCAGCAGGCGAATGGAGTATTGCCCGCTATTATCCCCACCAGTGGCTGGGGGTATCAGTGGGCTAATGGACCTGACTGGACCAGTACGATCGCTTTGATCCCCTGGAATGTGTACCTGTTTTACGGAGATACCACCTTGCTGGCAGCCTGTTATGATCATATCAAACGGTATGTGGATCATATTACGGACCTCAGTCCTGCCGGGTTGACTGCTTGGGGATTAGGGGACTGGGTACCGGTAAAATCGGTGTCTCCGGTGGAGCTGACTTCTTCCTCCTATTATTTTGCAGACACCAGGGTGTTGGCCCTGGCGGCAGAATTACTGGGTAAGAGTGCGGATGCGGTGAAATACCAGGCGCTCAGTGAGAAAATCAGGGATGCTATTAACCGGAAGTATTTAGATACGGCTACAGGGAGATATGGTAAGGGATGGCAGACGGAGTTAAGTGTGCCCTTGTTTTGGGGGATCGTGCCTGCGGCCCTGAAGGCGAAAACGGCTGCTTTGCTGGCCAGCCGGGTGGCAGCTGACAGTTTTCACCTGGATGTGGGGATACTCGGAGCGAGGGCGGTACTGAATGCGCTAAGTGAGAATGGTTATGCGGATATCGCCTATCAGGTAGCTGCACAACGTACTTATCCCTCGTGGGGATGGTGGATAGAGAATGGTGCTACCACGTTGTATGAGAACTGGAATATTGCTGCTATGCAGGATATATCGCTGAACCATATTATGTTCGGAGATATCAATGCCTGGTTGTACAAGGGTATTGGCGGGATACTACCCGATAGTGCGGCGCCAGGTTTCCGGCATGTGTTGCTGAAACCTCATTTTGTGAAGGGGCTTGCACACTTTGAAGCCAGGCATATGGGGCCTTATGGAGAGATCCGATCTACTTGGAAGCGGCAGGGGCAACGTATAATATATGAAGTGAGTGTGCCGGCGGGTAGCTATGCAACTGTGTATTTCCCGGCGGGCAAGGTATCTCTGGCGGGCAAGGGGATTGCAACGGATAAGGATCACCGTTATACTATACCGGCCGGGCGTTACCAGTTCGAAGTGCGTGAAGGAGGTGTTATTTGACGAACTGCGGACGTTGCAATTCGATATCGCAAACGCTTTTCATTTTATCGGTGAAATATACGGTGAGTTCAGGGGAGAAAGCTTCATCGTGCATATGCATAAAGAAATAGATTTCTTTCATGCCTTGTTGCAGCCAGGTATGGATACGATGTACCCAGTCGTCGATGCGTTTGTAGTCGGTAGGGTGTAGGCTGTTGCCGACGAAGCGGATAAAGGTGGACGGTGTGGTCAGGTGCATATGGGCGCAGTCGCGGCGGCCGGCGGTGTCGGTAATAACGGCGCCTATTTTCAGCTGGCGCAGCGTGCTGAAATATTCTTTGGATATGACGGGGTCGCTGAACCAGGCGGGGTGTCTTACTTCGGTGAAGAAGGTGAGGTCTTTGGGGAGGGATTCCAGGTATTTATACAGGTTATCGCGGCGGTTAGGGGAGAAGCGGTCGCTGAGTTGGAGGAAGATAGGACCTAGCTGGGGGCCGAAAGCGAGGACACCTTCGAGGAAGGCGGTGGTTTTGGCGCCGGCGTTGATCAGGGAGCTGTAGTGACTGATAGACTGAGCGATTTTGGGGCAGAAGCGAAAGTCTTTGCGCGGTACTTTTTCAGCCCATTTGCGGATGGTGTCGGGGCCATATATCTGGTAGTGGGTAGCGTTTAATTCTATGCTGTTATAGTGCCGTCCATATTCTTCGAGGAAGTCGGCTTCTTTGATCCCTTTAGGATATATTTTACCAATCCATTCTTTGCGGCCCCATTTGGCGCAGCCCAGGTAGATACGCGGTTTTTTGAGCGGTTTACCTTTCAGCACCTTTTTATTATCAGGTGGATCGGAAGGTAATTGCAGTTTCAGTTTACTCAATGTTTTTGGGTCGACGGCTCCGAAGTCCATAAGAAAAAGTATTTAACGATGTAACAATAACAGGTGTTGTGCCGGAAAGTTGTGTTGACAGGGATGTTGCTTTTACGCCTCAACTGGCGCATGTGTTCCCCAAGCTGTCGGCTGGGAGGAAGGTTATTTTTTCCTTTCACGAACCTTTAACTAAAATTATTTTTGGCAGACGCTTTGTTTTGTTAGATTTCCAAGGTAATTTAATAAAGTAAACGATTGTATATCAGTTGTGTCATTCGCCTTCGGGCATAAGCAAGCGACAAATCAATTAGCATGGAGATATTACACGTCAGCGCCGAGTGCTATCCGATAGCCAAGGTAGGCGGATTAGGGGATGTAGTGGGTGCATTGCCCAAGTATCAATACCAGGAAGGTGCGATCGCCAAGGTAGTGATGCCGGCATATAAGACCCGGTATTTTGAGACACACGAGTTTGACATTGTGCATCAGGCGGGGATGTGGATGGGGCATGACTGGTATCACTTCAATATCTGGAAGGAGCAGGAGAATACGTTGGGTTTTGATCTTTACCTGGTGGATATCCCCGGATTGCTGGATAAGGAAGGCGTTTATGGTCACTTTAATGATACGGAGCGTTTTTTAGCGTTCCAGATAGCGGTATTGGATTGGGTAAATGAGTGGCAGCACCAGCCTGATGTGATACATTGTCATGATCACCAGACGGGTTTAATACCATTTCTGCTTAGTTATGGATATAAATATCAGCGATTACAATCTGTAGCTTCTGTCATCACTATACATAATGCGCAATACCAGGGACAGTTCGGCTGGGACAAGCTGTACCTGTTACCGGGATTTGATCTGTGGAAGT
Organism: Chitinophaga pendula; assembly: GCF_020386615.1. Lineage (NCBI taxonomy): Bacteria > Pseudomonadati > Bacteroidota > Chitinophagia > Chitinophagales > Chitinophagaceae > Chitinophaga > Chitinophaga pendula. Next base: position 3,578,939 of record NZ_CP077769.1, on the reverse strand, counting down.
CGGGCATGCTGGACTGGAATGGTGCGATCAATCCGCTGGCGGCGGCGATCAAATGTGCCTGGAAGGTGACAACGGTATCGCCAAGTTATATGGAGGAGTTATATACTGCTGCTAATGGGCTGGAATCGTTGTTAAGTGCGGAGCGGGGGAAAGCGGTAGGCATTTTGAACGGTATTGATTCTAAGATATGGGACCCCGGTACCGATCCTATGATCCCGGTGCATTATTCACTAAAGAACTTCGAGCAAGGCAAGCTGGAGAATAAGCTACGCCTATGTGAAACGTTTGGTTTTAATCCGCAGTTACCCCTCATTTCATTTATAGGCCGACTGGTAGGGGAAAAAGGAGCCGATCTGCTACCTGAGATCATCGGGCGTTCGTTGTACGAGCAGCGTCATCGGTTGAACTTCCTGGTACTGGGAAGCGGCGATCAGCAGACGGAGTGGGCGTTACAACAGACCCGTTATTATAACAAGGAACATTTTAATGTACAGATCGGGTATAATGAGGCCTTATCTCACCAGATATACGCCGGCAGTGATTTTCTGCTGATGCCATCGCGGGTGGAGCCATGCGGGCTCAACCAGTTATATGCATTGCGTTATGGTACTATACCGATGGTTCGTAGTGTAGGAGGACTGAAAGATACGGTGATTGATTTTGGAGATGAAGACGGTACTGGTATCCGGTTCGTACATGCTTCGGTTCCGGATGCTTGTCATGCAGTGAGCAGGGCGCTGGAATTATATCAGGATCCGGAGCAACTGCAAGGTATCCGACGTTATGCGATGGGGCTGGATCATTCCTGGGATGTGTCTGCTGCCCAATACTTGGCCTTATACCGGTCGATGCATTAAACAACTTATCTGATTTATGGTTTAATTGTTGGACGGAGATTGTTGACCCGCAATACAGCAATCACTATCCGGGCCGACTGTTCATTCTGAATTAAGCAGCTGCTGTATTGCTGACGCAAGACGGCATCCGGCAGTGTAGCAATACAACACCTTAGAAAAAACGATACAACATGTCTAACGCAGTAATTTCCATTATCCTGGGCGGAGGCGCTGGTACCAGGCTTCATCCCCTTACCAGCCGCCGGTCTAAGCCAGCAGTACCCGTAGGCGGTAAATACAGATTGGTAGACATTCCTATTTCCAACTGTCTGAATGCAGATGTGACGAGGATATTTGTGCTGACACAATATAACTCGGCTTCGCTGAACCGGCATATCAAAAACACCTATCACTTCAGCCATTTCAGCAAAGCATTTGTAGATATCCTGGCTGCGGAACAAACACCGGAGAACCCGACCTGGTATCAGGGTACAGCGGATGCGGTACGTCAGTGTCTGCATCATGTCGACAATTTCGACTTTGAGTACCTGTTGATCCTGTCTGGCGACCAGCTGTATAAGATGGACTTCCGCCAGATGTTGCAATCACATATCGAGCGTGGTGCAGAGGTATCCATCGCAACCATACCGGTGAATGCAAAAGACGCGTCAGATTTTGGTATCCTGAAGACGGATGGTGAAGGGATGATCACTTCGTTTACGGAGAAGCCTAAACAGGATGTATTGTCTCCGTGGGCATCGCCGGTGAGTGAGGAGATGGAGCGGGAAGGCCGTATCTACCTGGCCAGCATGGGTATCTACATCTTCAACAAACAGACCTTGTACGACCTGTTGCAAGGACAGGATACTTCTCATGATTTTGGTAAGGAGATCATACCGTATGCGATCAATGCAGACATACGGGTGGCCAGCTACCAATATGAAGGTTACTGGACAGATATCGGTAACATTCCTTCTTTCTTTGAAGCCAATCTGGGATTAACGGATGACATTCCGAAGTTCAACCTGTTTGATGAGTCCAATACGATCTACTCCCGTGCGCGTATGCTGCCGCCTGCCAAGATATCCGGTACGCTGCGCAAGACGATGATCGCAGATGGTACGATCGTACTGGACAGTGAGTTGGAACGTTGTGTGGTGGGGATACGTACCCGTATCGGTTCAGGATGTAAGATCACCAATACCTACATTATGGGTAGCGATCATTACCAGACGCTGGATGATATTGATAAATCCCGTTCGAAAGGGATGCCGCCCATCGGAATAGGAGATAACTGTGTGATCAATAATGCAATCATAGATAAGAACTGCCGTATCGGTAATAACGTACATATAAATGGGGGCAAACATTTGCCGGACGGCGACCACGAAAAATATACTGTTAAAGAGGGTATTGTGGTGGTGAAGAAAGGCGCAGTATTACCAGACGGTTTTCAATTGTAGCGTAGGAGAGGCATTGTATTTGTGAAGCTTGTGGAATTTATCAGGCGTATTATAGCCCTGTTGGGAGCGATATAATAATGGCCAGTAACTAAACACACTATACTATGCGATTAACCATAGAACGGCAGACGACTAAAATCAATCCGGACCTGAAGCGGGTGGTGGCCCGGTTTTTCTTTAACGGGGAAGCCCGTGCCAAGTCGATCATTCAGCGGGTTGCGGGCATGACGGACGCGGAAGTGGATGTGACCATTACACCTATACTGCGGGAGTTCTCCAAACGACACCGGAATATCACCAGGATATTTGAGCGGCATTGTGAACGATTGAAGCACCTGTTTTCTTCTTTGCAGCTGGATTATGATAAGATGGAGTACAAAAAGCGGTTGCTGATCGGTTCGTATTCTACGAATGAGTATTCGATCGAGTCAGCGGCATTTTTTAATCCATCTCTGATAGAAGATGTGGACCAGAGCGGGCTGGAAGAAGGGGAGAAGCGGGTGATCCTGAGTTTTCGGGCAGTAGGAGAAGGGCATATTTCCTCTATCGCTTTCCGGAGAGGGCTAATCAACAGGAACAATGAGATCTCGCTGGTACCGGCGGGCAACTATGTGGATGAAGCAGCTATCATCCGCAATTCCACCTATGAGAAAAGGAGTTTTTTCCAGAATGCCGTGTCTATTAAGTTGCCAGACCCTGTCATGCAGGAGGTACAAGGGAGTCTTGGAGACTCTTTTGAATACCTGGCGTTGAAGAAGGTGATCCGAGAGATGCAGCAACGCTACCAGGTGGACCATCTGTTGAAGAAGGCATTAGAGCGGTTATTATGGTTAGCAGATTCTTATTACGAGCTTAACTTTTCCCTGGATACCGATATTTCCGACCGGGTGATCTTTCCTTATTCCGAAGCGGAAAGCCGGGGGATAGAAGACGCCCGGTTCGTAAAATACAGTGACGAGAATGGTGATATCACTTACTATGCTACTTATACAGCCTTTGACGGCATCACTATACAGCCGAAATTACTGCAGACAAAAGATTTCTATAATTTCAAGGTATTGCCATTATATGGAGAGGGTGCCCAGAATAAGAACCTGGCATTGTTCCCGCGTAAGATAGATGGCAAATATGTAATGATTTCCCGGATAGATGGTATCAATAATTACATCATGTATTCGGACAAGATCAACATATGGGAAGATCCACAGATATTGCAGACGCCGAAATACCCCTGGGAGTTTGTGCAGATCGGCAATTGCGGCTCTCCGATTGAGACCGCAGAAGGTTGGTTGCTCATCACACATGGTGTAGGACCGATGCGGACCTATTGCCTGGGCGCCAGCCTTTTCGACCTGGACAATCCCCAGGTGGAGATCGGGCGACTTAGAGAGCCTTTGCTGATACCGAACAAGGACGAGCGCGAAGGATATGTACCTAACGTACTGTACTCCTGCGGGTCAATGATCCATAACGAGGAGCTGATCATCCCTTACGGATTATCTGATTATGCGTCTTCATTTGCTACGGTGTCGCTGGAGAAGCTGTTGAAGCGGATCAAAGAGGACGGTTGACGCGAAAAAGTATTTGTTATATTTGTCATGCCATGGTGATCCACCATGGCATGATTTGTTTTATACCCGGCACCATGAGTGAAGTTGCGCCTGCCATTTTTTTCTCCTGTACCCAGGAGCAATATGTATCTAACGAACACCTGATCAAAGAGCATACGCTCTGTTATGTATATGAAGGGGAGATGAATGTGAGCGAACATCAGTCGCGCACTGTTGTTCATCGGGGAGACCTGGCTTTCCTGGCGAAGAACCGTTTGTTGCGGGTTACCAAGAACGCTAGCACGGACCGGCCGGTCAAGTCAGTGGTGGTATTTTTCCCGCAGGATTTCCTGCAGCAATATTATTCCCGGCATGCGCCGGTGTTAGAAGTGCCGTGGTCTCTGGAGACGGCAATATTGCCCCCGCATGTGTTATGGGAAAATTATTTCAGGTCTTTGCAACCCTATATGGACCCACAGCAGGTATTGCCAGCCGACCTGGTTTCCTTAAAAAGAACGGAAGCTTTATCTATATTCCGTACGTTACATCCGGGGATAGATCGCGTACTCAGTAATTTTGCCGTACCTGGAAAGATAGACCTGGCGGGATTCATTCAGCACCATTATACCTTTAACCTCTCACTGTCGCAGCTGGCTTACCTGACGGGCCGCAGTCTGTCGACCTTTAAACGTGATTTTCAGAAGATATTTCTCACGACTCCTCAGCGATGGCTGACAGGGAAGCGGCTGGAGTTTGCCTATCACCTGATACGGGATAAGCAATTAAAGCCATCGGATGTTTACCTGGAATCAGGATTTGAGAACTTCTCCCATTTCTCCCGCGCTTTTAAGAGCCAGTATGGTTTTCCTCCTTCCCAGCTGAAACAATAGACTAAGTCAAAAGGCGCTCGTAGAGGCGGATGTAATCAGCGACCATTTTTTCCTGACTGAAATGGGTGGATGCATGATGATGGCAATCCTCCCGGCGGAGCTGAGGGATATCCTTTACCGCCTGTATTGCTGCTTCGGCATCTGCTGCCAGGAAGCCGGTGTGGCCATGCCGGATCAGTTCGGGCATGCTGCCCCTGTTGTAAGCGATGACGGGGGTGCCGCAATGCATAGCTTCGGCTACGCTGAGGCCGAATGGTTCGTCGAAGTAGATGGGATGGAGGAGTGCTTTGGCCTGACCGAGGAGGCGGCTTCGGTCGGCACCACCGACAGCGCCGATATAGGATACCTGGTCTTCATCGATATAGGGGGCGATAGCGGTGTCGAAGTAATTACGGTCCTGTATGATGCCTGCCATGAGGAGGCGATGGCCGGTGTCGCGGGCGATGCGGATCGCATCATGTGCACCTTTGTGCGGATGGAAACGGCCGAAGAACAACAGGTAGTCGGAGGGTTGGGCGCAAAACGGGAAATCCTCACTTTGTATACCATTATATATAGTAGCGGCATAGCGTAGCCGGGAGCTGCGGTCGGCATGACTGATAGATACGTAGTGTCCGATATCATTATACCGTTCGTACACTGGGAGGATCTTTTCCGAAGAAAAGCCATGGATGGTAGTGACCATGGGTGTGGAGATAAGCCTCGACCAGGTAAGCGGCAGGAAGTCGAAATGGTTGTGCAGCAGGTGGAAGTCAGCCGCCTGCTCCATTAAATGGCTGATGTGCAGGCATTCCTGCACTTTGGCATCGAGGGAACGATCTTCTTCGTAGCCGGCAGGGCAGACGGCTTTCAATGTACCAGCGGTAATGGAATCGGCGGTAGCGAAGAGGGTGACATTCAGGCCCTTTTGGAGCAGTCCTTCGGCAAGATTGGAAGCCATCTGCTCCCAGGGGCCGTAGTGGCGGGGTGGTGTGCGCCAGGCTACGGGCGACAATATGGCGATTTTCATAAGAAGAAAGGGGCAAATCAGGGACCAATTTTGCTCCGCTGAAATTGTAAGAGCGGAAAGGGCTTCTTTGGAAATTGTTCTACCTTCGTGCCTTCTAAATTTCATCAGCGGTAGTATGGACCAAGCTCATTGTCACATTCCATTTGCTAAAACAGGCTTTTTTAATCAGCTGGTACTGGATTTTTTGGCAGAACATCCGCAATTAAGATCGTTTTATCAATACTCGCCTGTACGACCTGATTTCCACGAGGCCATAAAGGCCAAACAGTTACAACCTATCCAGCGAGACGTGCTGGTACAGGCATTACAGGAACAATATGCAACATTGGCACCCGTAGCAGCGGTGCAGGAGAACATCGCCAGCCTGTTGCGTCCTGAGACTTTTACAGTGTGCACTGCGCATCAGCCTAATATCTTCACCGGTTATCTCTACTTCGTATATAAGATACTGCAGACCATTCGCCTGGCAGCTGACCTGAAAGCTGCGTATCCGGGCCGCCATTTTGTACCGGTGTATTATATGGGTAGTGAAGATGCTGACCTGGAGGAGTTGGGTAGCATCTTTATCAACGGCAAGGTCCTGACCTGGCAGACCAAGCAATCGGGCGCCGTGGGGCGTATGCAGCCGGAAGGATTTGAGGAGCTGATTACGCAGGTAAAGGATACATTGGGATACGGACAATATGCCGATGAGCTGATCGCTTTATTGCGGGAGGCTTACCTGGGGCATGATAATATCCAGCATGCGACGCAATACCTGGTGCATGCTTTGTTTGGACGTTATGGATTGGTAGTGTTGATCCCTGACGATGCGTCACTGAAACGGCTGTATATCCCGGTGATGCGCGAAGAGTTGCACCAGCATAGTAGTTTTAAACTCGTCACTGCTACCATTGAAGCGTTGTCGCAGCATTATAAAGTACAAGCCAATCCAAGGGAGATCAACTTATTTTACCTAATGGCGGGCGCTCGTGAGCGTATTGTCAAAGAAGGCGGAAGCTGGAAGGTGCTCAACAGTGATATCTCTTTTACCTCTACGGAGCTGGAAGCGGAATTACAGGCACATCCGGAGCGATTCAGCCCTAATGTGATACTGCGCGGTTTATTCCAGGAGACGATACTGCCCAATGTCGCCTTTATCGGTGGTGGGGGAGAGATCGCCTACTGGCTGGAGCTTCAGTCGTTATTTGCTCATTATGGTGTTCCTTTCCCGGTGCTGCTGCTGCGTAACTCGTTGCTGCTGACCAACGAACCAGCAGAGACACGCCGGCAGAAACTGGGGCTGAGTGTAGCAGACCTGTTCCAGGATGCGCAGGTGCTGATCAACCGGTTTGTACAGACACATACGAATGCTTCCCTGGTATTAAAGGAAGAATATAATGCGATAGAGCAGCTCTTCGATCAGCTGGAAGCGAAGGCGCAGAAAATAGATGTGACGCTGGTGGCGTCTGCGGCAGCGGAACGTTTGAAAGCGATCAAGTCGATCGGTAAGCTGGAGCATAAGTTCCTGCGTGCAGAGAAGAAAAAATTTGCCTGGCAGACGGAGCAGATCCGTCAGTTGAAGTTACAATTGTTCCCATTGGGTTCCCTGCAGGAACGTAAAGAGAACTTTATGCCCTGGTATATACATCAGGGGCCGGCCTTGTTTGATACGCTGCTGGCGGCGTTGACGCCAGTGACAGACCAATTTATTGTATTGCGGATCGGTTAAGATCTTTTTGGAAGAGGGGCCAGATGGCCGCTCTTCTTTTTACAGGTCAGTGAGTGCTTTCCTGATATCTTTGAGCAGCGCATGTATGGCGTGCAGCTGATCCCTTACCTGTTTAGTCTCCAGCATTTCTTCACGGAGCGGTGTGAAACCTTGTCCTTCATTTATTTCCGATTGCCGGCGATGCATGAGTCCTTCTACCTGGACGTCCAGGGTTTCGAAGGCTTCTATGGTAGCGGGTATTTCTTCGGATCGTTCCTTTCGCTCGCTCATATCGATGATATAATCCATGTATTGCAAAAGGTAGCGGCTGATAAGCTGATATTCCGGGCGGATGAAGTGTACGCCATGGTTGATGGCATATCCTGACAGAGAGGCGATGCGGGACGTGAGTGTATGGTTAAGCACGACGAAGTGGTAGACGCCGGAGGCGCTTTTTTGTTTGCTTTTAGGCTCAGAAAGCATACGCTGGAAGGCTGACATGAGGTTGCCCATATTAACGTAGGTCTCTTTGCGGGCCAGCTTATAATCGACGGTAGAGAATGGCTGTGCGGTGTAAGGACGCATCGCCTGGTCGAAATAAAGTTTGTTGGCCGTCAGCATTTTTTGCATATAGGAGGGGAGATAGTTATGTTCCCAGCTGGGCCATAGTATCTGGTTGGCGACAAATGCCAGGGAGCCGCCGATGAAGGTATCGAGTACCCGGAGGGCAACGTGCTGGAGGTCGGCAGGATGCAGGAAGTGCAGCAAAAATATAATGAAAGGTGTTGTAAAGAATACGCTGACAGTGTACTGATAGGTCATAAAGCTGTAGGCACCCAGGATACAGAGCAGCATGACGATAAAGATGATAGTGCCGTTGGTGGTAAGGAATAGTAGGCCAGCGGCGAAGAGGGCGCCAATAACGGTGCCGATGAGACGCTGATAGCTGCGGGATTTGGTGAGACCAAAGCCGGGTTTGAGTATTACGACGATAGTAAGCAATATCCAGTATACCCGGTCTATGTGCAGGGCCCATCCCAGCAGGTAACCAGCGACGGTAGCCAGGCTGACACGGATGGCGTGCCGGAATATATGGGACTCAAAGGTGAGGTTATTGCGGAAAGTCTCGAAATCGTACCGGTTCCGGGTGGTAAATTTAGAGAGTTCCAGGGAGGGATCTATCGGTGTATCTTTTACTCTCTCCAGCCTGGTGAGGCGGTGGAGGTTGTAAATACGTTGTGCCATATCCTGCAGGTTGTGAAGGATATTGTTCAGCATGATAATCCGGGTACGTTCCTGCAGGGTGGGGAGGGTCTTGCGTATTTCGGCGATGGCGTGCTGCACCTTATCCATTTCATATTTGAGATTGGCTTTGGGCAGAGAGCGCTGGCCAGAAATGACGGCCAGGCCGATATTATTCAGTTCGGCGACAAATTCCAGGATGAGGTGGTGGAATTTGTCGAGTATATCAAGGTCTTTAAATGTTTGTTGCAGCGCTTTATAATCGGTTTGAGTGGCCATGATCTGTTCCTGCAGATCTACCAGGTCGAGGAAGATGAGCACCATACTTTTGCTGATGCTGGTAGTACCTTGCTGGGCGGAGCGGCGTTTGAGCAGGAGTTCGCGGATGGCTTCCTGTTTTTCGTTTACTTGTACTTGTTGGGCCAATACTTCTTTATATACTTCTTCGATATTGGCATTACGGATGTAAAACCCGGCGCGCAGCTCGAGGTACTTGGCGGTTTGCAGGATACAGTCTCCCAACGTCTGTTGTACGGTGAGGTAGGGGCGTATCTGCCAGAGTAATAGTGCCAGCAGGGCGTACCATATGCTGCCAGCGAGTACGGCGAACGCGTATACGAGGGCCATCCAGGCGGAATGGGAGGACTCTCCCAGTACGGACACCATGATGAGCAGGCAGCCGATGCCGATGTTACCACCGCGGTTGCCGTACACCAAGAGCATCCCATATACAAAACAACAACCCATGATCCAGGGGATCATCAGCCAGTGGTAAGGAGATAAAAGGCCGGTACCCAGGGCGGTGAGGAATATCAGGCCGGTGCTGACGATCAGGCCGTTGCGTTTATGAATAATAGTACCCGGTACATCTGACAGGGCCGTACAGAGTGCACCCAGGGAGACTGCGATGCCCAGTTGTAGTTCGCCGATGAGGTAACATACAACGGACGGTATTACCACACTGATGGTAGTACGTAGTCCATTGCTAAAATGGTAGCTATAAATAAAACTTTTGACTTCTTTGATCCAATCCCGGGTTTGCAATGCCTATAATTTATTACCTGCAACGAATTACGGATTTAATTCTTTAAAATACAAGGGATAGTTATACCCAAGCAGCAGGTATGGTGGACTACAAAGGTACGGAGCGCCGACGATTGTAATAAATGCCGAAAGGAGACAATAAATTTCAGGTCGGAAAGGCTTACCTATAGCGATAAGGCCAGGAATGATACAGGAGAACAAAGAGATAGGTGGACTTGAGGTGGACTTGAAGAAATTAGAGGTTGATTTATAGTTAGTTAGAAGAGGGTATATGGTTGTGAAATTTGAACATTTGTTATAAATATCGGGTAAAAAAATGATCCCTGCGCGTTGCCGGAGGCATTGTGCAGGGATCAGGTAAATATTGTTATATAGTGGTGTTATTGGCCGCCGCCACCGGTACCGCCACTGCCTTGTTTGAGGTCGTCATTGCTGACGCCTTTTTTGCGGGACACAGGTTCTTTCAGCTTGCCGAAGTTCCAGCGGACGCCGACGCGCAGGGCACGGGCAGGATTGTAATACGCACTGTAGCGGAGAAAGCTTTCGTCCTTAACGGTGCTTTTCCATACTCTTTCTTTCTGGAATGGCTGGTCGAGGCCGAGGCTAAGGGTCATTTTCTTATTGAAAAGTTCCTTGCGAAGTGCGACGCTGTTGGCATAGTAGCCGGCATTACGGCCTTGCAGGGTAGGTCTGGAGGTACTGAAGAACACGGATAGCTCGCCTTTGAAGCCTTTACCAAAGTCGTAATCGGTGCTGGCATAGCCATTACCGCTCCAGCCATCATTGCGGAGGTTGCCCAGGTTGTTATTATTATTCAGGACAGTATACTCGGCCCGCAGGTTAGTATTCAGGTTCCACTTTTTAGTGATGGGTATGTTGGTGTTGAAGTTAATACCTGTAGAAGAACGTTTACCGATATTGGCGAAAGTAAAGGAGGTCACTCCTTTGGCTTCGTCGATAGTGGCATACTGTTCGATCGCGTTATTGGTGAAGGTGTGATTGGCGCCTGTATTGATCCGTAGTTTTTTGAAGACCATGCCGCTGTAGTTCAGACCGAAAGAGTGGTTGAATTCCGGGTTGAGGTTAGGATTACCATAGCGGATGTTATTAGGGTCATTGTCGTCTACGAAAGGATTGAGGTTCCATACCCAGGGACGCTGTAGGCGGCGGCTATACGAAAAGGTAACCATGTTGCCCGGATTTTTGAAAGGCAGCATAATATTGACCGTAGGTATAAAATTGGTGTAATTAGATCGGATGGAGGTATCGCTGGAGATAAAGCGGCCATATATCCGGGTGTTTTCCACCCTAGCACCCAGGCGTACACTTAATTTCTTTTTGATCTTGAACCGGTAGGTGGCGTAATAAGCCAGTACGTCCTGTTCATATTTAAATACGTTGGAGCGTCTGGGATTGGGAACATACTTGCCCTCTTCGTCCCTGGTAGACTGCTCGTAGTCGCTTTCTATATTACGGAAGATGGCTTTGGCCCCGGTTTCCAGCTTCATTTCTTTAGGAAGGGGAAGGCTATAGTCGAGTTGGAAAGTGGTTTCTGTGTTCTTCTCGTCATTGATATTACGGTAATAGTTGTCTACTCCCGGATCGTTTATCTGGGAGTTATTGGTATTACCACCGCTTTTATCATTGTTGAAATTGGTGGAGAAGGTCAGTTCATGTTCCGGCTTTTTGAACTTCTTCTGATAATCGAGCCCGAGGTCGTAGCTGGTCCAGCTGTTTTTGGATTCCATCAGGTAGTTACCGGTTCGGATGAGTTGGCGGTTTTCGTCGAATGTATGATTGAGTTCAGGTCTTGTATTGCGGTAGTCGTTGCCATTGAGGTTACCGTATACGCTGATGCTGCTGGAACTGTCGAGATCGTAGCTGAGTTCCAGGTTGGCATAGCCGTATTTGCCGTTGAACTTACCTTCGGAAGACTGTTCCAGGGTAGTACGGAAGCCTGGGATATAATTTTCTGTACGGCCTTCCATGCGGTTCTTGTTGCCGAAGAAGCTGGCGCCCAGGTAGCTGGAGATGCCGAATTTCCCGAATTTGGCGTTGATGGATCCACCGCCATAGCCCTGGTTGAGGGTGTTGTAGTTGGCGGACAGGCTGCCGTTGTATCCCGAGAATTTCTTTTTGGTGATGATATTGATGATACCCGCGGCACCATCTGCATCATATTTAGCGGAGGGTTCTGAGATGACCTCAATGCTTTTGATGATGTTGGCCGGGAATGACTTCAGGGCTTCTTTGGGACTTTTGGCGACCACGCTGGTGCTTTTGCCGTTGAGGTATACTTTGAAGTTATCACTGCCTTTGAGTTTGATATTACCATCCATATCTACCGTGACCATAGGTACACGACGCAGCATCTCGGAGGCAGTCAGGTTATCTTTATTGATATCATTCTCAACATTGTACACGAGTTTGTCATCCTTCATTTCCAGTAGTGGTTTCTGTGCAGTCACTTCCACGCCTTTAAGTTGCTGGGAGGTTTTAACCAGCTGCCGGGGATCCAGTTTGACGGTACGATGGAGCGAGTCGAGCACGATGGTTTCGGAAAGGGCAGCAGTATATCCGACTACGCTATATCCTATTTTATATTGGCCATAAGGGAGGGCATGAAAGCTGAATTTCCCTTTCTCATCAGAAAGCGAGTTGTTGACCGGTTTCATGTCGACGGCACGTAATAAAGTGACGGTAGCATAGCTGATCTCTTTTCCGTTGGCACTATCGACTACTTGACCGGTAATAGCGGTGGCAGATTTCTGTTGTGCATGGGCCATTTGAAAGCATAGGTGTAGCGCTAGTAGCAGAAAGGTAAAGCCTCTGATCATAGATGGGTAATACAATTTAACAGATGATTAGTGAACGTTGGTGTTTGGTACTTGAGCAGACAGCCGGACATCGGGCAGCACTAGGGAACAAAGGATTCCTTTCAGCCATGGGTGTCTAACGTGCAATTACGGATCGCATGTTTCAGTTGATCGCGACACTAAAATAGACGCTTTCCTGTTAATATTTCCATAAAACTAGTTTTTTAGTTCATAAAAGCGAGGCAAAGAAGGGTAAAGTTCTCTTGATGGGAAAGGAACGAGGGATACGCTACTGCGGAGATAATACCCGGGCGTGAAGTGAGGGGATAGGAGGATGCGCGGAGGGATTTAATATGATAATTATCAAGTTGTTCACCGCGTGTAGCAGTATTTTATGCACAATTGTGTATAAATAAATACATAATATTATGTGTTCTCGTTTAATTTACTCTTTGATTCGGGTAAAATTATATCTTTGACGGCTTAAAAAACTGGAGTATTTGTGCGTTTAAAAACATTAGAAATTAAAGGTTTCAAGAGTTTTGCTGACAAGACCGTGCTGCAGTTTGATGAAGGTATTACCGGGGTGATAGGACCGAACGGTTGTGGGAAGAGCAATATTATTGATTCTATCCGGTGGGTGATCGGGGAGCATAAGATCAGCAATCTTCGGTCTGAAAATCAGGCGGGGTTGGTGTTTAATGGATCGAAGACCCGGTCGGCCAGTGGGATGGCCGAGGTGAGCCTGACGTTTGAGAATACTAAAAATGTGTTACCTACGGAGTTTACGACGGTGACTATCACGCGTAAGTTCTATAAAAACGGTGACAGTGAGTACCGTTTGAACGATGTAGCCTGCCGTCTGAAGGATATCCATAATCTTTTTATGGATACAGGGGTGAGTACCGACTCTTATGCCATCATCGAATTAGGGATGGTGGACGACATCATTAAGGATAAGGAGAACAGCCGTCGCCGCATGTTAGAACAAGCGGCGGGCATTTCTATTTATAAAACCCGTAAAAAAGAAGCGAAGTCCAAGTTAGATGCGACTGAAGGGGATCTGAACCGTATCGAGGACCTGTTGTTCGAGATCAACAACAACTTGAAGACATTGGAGAGCCAGGCGCGTAAGGCGGAGCGTTTTTACGAGGTAAAGAAAGAATACCGGGATATCAGCATTGAGCTGGCGAAGGCGTCCCTGGAGGGGTTTAATATCACCTTCCGGGAGTTGTCGGAGCAGCAACAGACGGAAGCGGATAAGAAGTTGGCCATGGAGGCTGATATTGCCAAAGATGAGGCAGCCGTGGAACAGGATAAGTTACATTTTGTCGCAAAAGAGCGGGAATTGCAGTCGTTGCAGAAGTCATTTAACGAACTCGTCGCTACAATACGTACGCGTGAGAATGACCGTAACTTGGCCAATCAGCAGTTGACCTATCTGCGGGAGCGGGAAAAGAACTTGACCGACTTCCTCAACGGAGCCGAGGGGCAATTGCAGGGATTGACCGATTCTATCGCCTTCACTGAAACCCAGGTTAGTGACGAGCAGGAGATATTTGAGAGTATGCAGGACCAGTTGGAGGGATTGCATGAGATGGTAGATGAAAAGAAAGAACATTTCCATCAGAAGAAGCAGGCCCTGGAACAACTGCGGCAGGATCAGCAGCAATGGCAGCGTCAACAGTTCGAGGCAGAGAAAAAGGTGGCCGTAGCAGATACCTCGGTACAGAACCTGCAGCGTAGTATACAGCAACTGCAGGAAGAAAAAACCAGTCGGCAGGAGCAGATCGCACAGCTGGAACAGGAGAAGCAAACACTCCAGGATAACTTGCAGGAAGGTAAAGCCAACCTGGAAGAAATGATCCGTTTCCAGGAAGAGACCAAAAATAAGATACTGGCTACCCAGGCCGATATAGAAGGATTACGTGATTCACTGGTGGATGAGAATCGTAAGCTGGATGCCAAAAAGAATGAATACGACCTGCTAAAATCATTGGTGGACAGCCTGGAGGGGTACCCTGATAGTATCAAATTCCTCAAAAAGAACCCTGAATGGAATAACCAGGCACCTATCTTAAGTGACATTTTCTTTTGCCGGGAGGACTACCGGACCTGTATCGAGAACTTACTCGAACCTTACCTAAACTATTATGTGGTGAACAACGCGGCAGAAGCCATTGCCGCGATACAGCTGCTGGACCTTCACAAAAAGGGGAAAGCAAACTTTTTCATACTGGATCAATTCAACCATCACGCCGGTACATTGTTTACCCCACCGGGTACAACGCCGGCTTTAGACGTTGTCGAAATAGAGGAAAAATATAAAGGGCTGGGAAATTACCTGCTTGGTAAGGTATTTGTTTCCCAGGATGCGCAGGCGGTAGATTTTAGTCTGCTGGCTGATCCCGATTTGATGATCGTAGAACAGAGCGGACGGATGCACCGGGGAAAATATCATGTGACAGGAGGGTCGGTAGGGCTGTTTGAAGGTAAAAAGTTAGGACGTGCGAAGAACCTGGAGAAGCTGGAAGCCGAGATCAAAGAGCTGGAGGGCGTAGTAAGTGTGCTTCGTCAGCAGTTGCAGGAGAAACATAATGAGGTACTGGGATATAATAGCCAGCTGAACGAAAATAATATCAATACGGCACGGGAGCGGATCAACCAGTTGAACAACCAGGTATTTGGTCTGCAGAACCGGATAGAGAACTTCCATCACCTGATCGAATCGGGAGATAAACGGCTGGCAGAGATGCAGCAGTCACTGGAAGCCAATCATGAAAGTATTGCTGGGGTACGTCAGGAACTGGATGAGTTGAATGACAAGGTACAGGAGCTGTATGAGCGGATTGCGCAGGCCGACAGAGCTGCACAGGAAGCGGAGCAGCAATTCAACCAGGCCAACGTGCAATATAATAACCAGAACCTGCAACATACCAGGCAACAGAGTAAGGTACAGGCTCTGCGGCAGGAGTTGGAGTTCAAGCGTAAACAATTGACAGACTTGCATGCGCAGATCACCAGTAATAAGACCCAGCTGGAGGATGCAGTAGCCAATATCGCTGCAGCCCAAGACCGCTTAAGTCTGGCAGAGGATGGATTGGTGGACCTGTTCCGCCGTAGGGAGGAGGAGGAGAAAGCGGTGAATGAGAAGGACCAGGAATATTACAACTTCCGTAACCATCTGCAGGAGCTGGAGACCAGTTTGCGTACCCGCCAGCGGGCCCGTGAACAGATGGATCAGTTACTGAATTCGATCAAGGACAAAGTGAATGAATTGAAGTTGCAGCTAACGTCGATGAAGGAACGACTGAGCGTGGAGTTCAAGGTGAACCTCGACGAGATCCTGGATGAGAACCGGAGTTCTACGCTTTCGGTGGATGAGCTGCAAGGTAGTGCCGAGCGGTTAAAGAAGCGGCTGGAGAATATGGGAGAGATCAACCCGACAGCGATAGAAGCGTTCCAGGAGATGAAAAAACGTTATGAGTTCATCCTGGAGCAGAAAAATGACCTGGTATCAGCAAAGGAGTCGCTGATGGCTACGATACAAGAGGTAGAGTCTACGGCGAACCAAAAGTTCCTGGATACGTTTAATCAGGTAAAAGAGAACTTCATACGCGTATTCAAGGCATTATTCACCGAAGAGGATCAATGTGATATGATATTAAATGATCCGGAGAATCTGGCTGACACGGGTATCGAGATCATCGCGAAGCCGAAGGGTAAACGTCCGGCGGCTATCACCCAGCTATCAGGAGGAGAGAAGACATTGACGGCTACGGCCTTGCTGTTTGCGATCTACCTGATCAAGCCGGCACCTTTCTGTATTTTGGATGAGGTGGACGCGCCCCTTGATGATGCTAACGTAGGTAAATTTACAAATATGATCCGCAAGTTCTCCGATAATTCCCAGTTTATCATCGTAACGCATAACAAACAGACGATGGCAGCGGTGGATGTAATATATGGGGTCACGATGCAGGAGCCAGGGGTCAGTAAACTAGTTCCGGTGGATTTCAGGAGTCTTAATTAATAGCAGGTGTGGCCTATTAGCTTGTTATTTATATGCTGCTTTTGATGAATGCTATTGTCATTTTCAGTGGCATCATTTATTTTGCAACCGCAAAAGTCATCTCGTTAGGTCTTAAGAGACAACAGAATGTATGGCTGAGTAAGGAGTGAAATGAGGTAAAAAGATTTCCTTCATTATTTAGATAACCAAAAAAAACATAACTATCATGGCAGCATGGGGCACCAGGAATTTTGAAAATGACGAATCACAGGACTGGGTATTCGATCTGATTGATAATAAGGATGGCGGTTTAGTGGCGGATACCCTGCAGCATATCATTAACAGAGAGGAGTACCTGATCTTATCAGATTGTACGGAAGCATTAGCCGCAGCAGAGGTAGTAGCAGCGCTTACTGGTAAGCCCAGTGAAGATTTCCCGGAGAAGCCCCTGGACAGACTGGATAGTCTGGATCTGCTGGCTACGAAGGCATTGCGCCAGCTGGCAGTGAATGCGGTGCAAAAGATTGTAGCTACTTCTGGGGCGAAAGATCAGTGGACAGAAAGCAATGATCTGGAAAGTTGGTTGAGTGTGCAGGAAGATCTGTTGAAACGTTTACAATAAGATATTTGACAATAGCCCTTTGACCGTATCTCTACGGCGAAGGGCTGTTTGCTATGTTATATCCCTTACCGAGCTTGTAGATCCTATCTGCTTACAAGCATTTTCTTCGTATCTATTTTCTTTTCGTCAATTATAAGTGAAAATACTACCCGGTTATGGGCAGCTGTTTAAGGAGAGGTGTTGTTCGCCTTGGCCACAGGAATAGGCTGTGCTTACCGCTTGCCTCACGCGTTTTTTAATTGATTTGTTATGCCTAGATTGGATCATGAAAAGGGTTGACATCCTATTCAGCAAGGTTATCAATACATTGATATACAATAGGTTTGCTATGAAGTAGTATTATAGTAGGTGTTTGTAATTTATTTATAATCAGTATGTTGTATTGTGAGATTAAAGCTGGATGTTAGATGCTGTATCGCAGGTATTAAATATCGGAAGTGTTATTTTATTAAGCGTAAATAAAATATTGATTATTAATATTTTACATTACTTAAATGGAATTTTAAATAAAGTTATTTATGTATTTCGATACATCAGGTCGAAATATATTATTTTAAATAACTTATTGAGTATTCGTATATTCGATTCAACGACGTTGTAGCACCATATATCCCGTTTGTCAGAAAAAACAGCCTTTGTCGGGAGACAACCCTAATCGCATGATCAAGACCGTGATAATTGACGACGTACCCATGTTGCGCAGGGATTTATTAGAGATGATGGCCCGTTACAATGATTTTATAGTGATAGCAGAATGCGGCAGTATCAAAGACGCTATTCCTGTTTTACGGGCGACTCAGCCGCAATTGTTATTGCTGGATATTGCATTGGATGATGGAGATGCTTTTGAGTTGTTAGCTCATTTCAGACCGTTACCTTTCCATGTCATCTTTGTAACAGCTTATGCGCAACATGCCATACAGGCTATTCGCCTGGGAGCATTGGATTATTTACTGAAGCCTGTACAAGAGGATGAATTACGGAATGCACTGGAGCGGGTACGCCAGGAGACCTTACCTGCTCCTACCTTACCCATGCAACTGGATATCGCAGGTACCTCTTTACGGAAGCAGTTTCCTAATGATCGCATCGTGTTACGAACACAGGAGGCATTAAAGCTGGTATTATTTGAAGAGATTACCTACTGCCAGGGAAATGCAGGATATACTCATTTTCTGCTAACGGGAAATCGGAAAATAGTGGTCTCGGGTAACATTAAAGAGTATGAAGAGCTGTTGCCTTCGCACCTTTTTATTAGATGCCACCAGTCTTACCTTGTCAACTACCACTATGTCGACAGTTTTAAGAAAGAAGGGCTGCTGGTGCTAAAGACCGGCGAAACCATCCCTGTTTCAAATAGAAAGAAAGACCTGGTCGTACAGTTTCTGACCGGGCAATAATCCTATTGCAAATGAACAGATTGATCATGCATCCAGGCATTATGGCCTGGTGGATGTTGTTATTAATGACCCTGCCCGCATGCCGGCAGTCGGCAAGAGCGCCACAAAAAGCTAGTCAGGAAAGTTATGTACTGTCGCCGGAGATTAGGATATTGGAAACGCGTATAGCCAGGCGGCAATGGAATGACCGCGATAGTCTGGCCCGGGCAATTACTCATTTGCTTGATACCAGGTATACTTATGATAAGGATTCCTTCACGCATGCTACTTTGGCTTTGTTACGGGCACGTGTATATCAGACGGAAGAGGACGATAGCCTGTTGTATTACCTAACAGACGCGGACTATTTTTTCTCCCGGCACCCTTTCCGTTTCCGGGAGCGGGTTATATTATACAGCCGGTTAACGGACTATTATATGAGCGTATTAGGGCAGCAGATACCCACTAATTTTTACTTCAGTAGAGTCGGTATAGAGTTGCGGCAGGCGCCGGAAGACTCATTTAGTAGGACTGAGCGTGCCGTGCGTTACACGGAAATAGCCTCTTCCAACCGATCGGCTCAGTTGTATAAGGAAGCTGGCTTCTATATACAGCTGGCATTAAAGTATGGTAAGTCCTTACAAGAGGAACAACCAGTCTTAGTAGGAAGGATTTATCAGGAAGCGATTACTACCTATGGGGAGCAGGAAGAAAAAGATAGCTCCCGGCATTACCTGACACTATTGGATGAACTGATGCGGCGTTATCCTGATAAGTTCGATCAGCATGCGTTGGACTATCTGAACCTGAAAGCCAGCTATTACTATGGTCGCCAGCAATTCGATTCTGCTTTAGTCTATTGTTATAAAATAATCGCCCTTAAGGATGCAGATCCCGGGAAGTTATCGCCAAAAGAACTGGCGCCGGAGTATTTTAATATAGGAGAAGTGCTTACAAGGTTGGGCCGTTACCGGGAAGCAAGAGGTTACCTGAACCGGGCATCAGATATCCTGTTGCCCGATACAACTGCATGGCTGACTGATATCATGATGTTGCGGGAAAACCGGCTTCGTTATTATATACGTGCAGGAGATCTTCGCAAGGCAGCGGATGAACTCGAGGCCTACAACAAGAAAGTCAAGGAGTTCTATAATCAGGAACGACTCCGTGTAATGGAAGAGCTGGAAACTCAGTACCAGGTCAAGGACAGGGAAAAGCATATCTACCAGTTAAATCTTGAGAAAAAACAGGTATCCGACCAACTGGAACGGAAGAACCTGCTGTTATTGTCCAGTATCCTGGTCATGTTATTGGCAGGTGCGCTGTTGGTGATACTGATCGTATCATTACGGCAGCGTCGGATATTAGCTGCTAATGAAAAGATCATATTGGAGCAGCAATTGTTGCGTAGTCAGATGGAACCGCATTTCATTTTTAATACCTTATCCGTACTGCAGCATATGATCCGCCAAAAAGAGACTGACTTGGCCAATCGCTACCTGGGTGCTTTCGCCGGGTTGTTACGCCGCTCACTGGAGAATTCCCGGGAGAGCCTGGTCAGCCTGGAGGATGAAGTGAGAGCACTGGAGGATTATCTGGTGTTACAGCAGTTGCGGTTTGAACGCAAATTCACCTACAAACTGACGATATATAATGGATATGAGGAAGAAGAATTAATGATCCCACCGATGTTGCTCCAACCATTCATAGAAAATGCTATTGAGCATGGCTTTCGGGGAATGGAAAGCGGAGGCATCATAAAGATCAATATTCAAAAACAAGGAACCGTGTTGGAATGTGTCATTGCAGATAATGGAAGGGGGATGGCAGACTCACCTATAGTACAGGGTAAGCGCTCACTGGCAGGCACCATCACCCGGGAACGACTGGCTATTCTTGAAAAAAAGACCCGGCAGCCCGCCGGGTTGACAATTATCGATAAGCATACGCAAGGAAGTAGAGGGGTGCTTGTCCGAATTGTAATTCCTTATCAATAATCAAAGCCTCTTTTACGGATATAAAAAAAGTACCGGCACTTTTGAACAATAGCGCACCGGATTTCTATTGTATCACGGACATATAATGAAGGGAAGATATCTTTGTATAGATAATAATTAACCACATATCAATCAGTTGCCGACTGTATGTAGCATATCTATTATATCAGATACCATTGTACTATCATCATATATGGAATCCGGGAATTGTACGATCGATTATTCATTTATCGCTTAATAACCTATTGACATACTGTTAATCTTAGCCACTAAAATCAATTTATGAAAAGACCATTAATCGTACTACTAAGTGGTGCGTCCCTGTTACTGTACGCCTGTAAAAAGGACCATGATGCCAAGCCGGACCAGAAACCCGCCGGAAGAGACAATATTACTTACCAATTCGCGGACTTTAAACAGTTCAGCAGCCAGTCGATACGTATTCCTATGAGGAATACTGATCATATGAATGAGATACTGAGCCAATTCAAAAAGAATACAGTAAGTATCGACGGTGTAGTGCCCGGACCTGGTGGTAAAACATTGAAGATTTCATCTGATGAAATCCCGGTTATGAATGCTGCTATCAGAACTACAGCATATATCGGAGCGCTTTATTACGCGACCAGTGTAGATGATCTGTCGCTGCAACTCATTCCTAACACGCTTATCTCACAACGACCTATTTCCGTATATGCGGATTTTCCTACCGATTTTATACAGGATTCCATAGCAGTACCGTCTCCTTCCGCCCAGGCAAGGTTTGTACGGAATGCGCTTAAACAGGGTACCGGCGAGCAGATAGCCTCCTTTACCTATGATATGCAGAGGTTTTATCGCTTCGATGAATTGAAGTTATCATTTGGTGCTAACATTAACGTGGGTGGTATTTTTACTTTTGACCTGCTGGATTCCCTGCATTCCGAAAGCAAGAAAACCCGTATACGGGCCATGTTTGTGCAGAAGAATTTTACCATTAATATGGAGCCGCCAGCTGATGGAATGGTAGTTAACGGACCGATTAACCCGGCACTGTATGGTGGCTATGCTCCTTTGATAGTGACCAATGTGAACTATGGCCGTATGGGAGTAATTACGATAGAGTCTGACTCTTCCTATGAGGCGGTGAATTATGCGGTTAGGGCTACGCTGAAAATCGGCGATGTTATTGGAGGGGGCGTACACCTCACCGAAGAGCAGAAAAGACTCTTGGATAAAGCCAAGATCAAGGCGTATGTAATTGGAAGTGATGGTGCTGACGCTGTAAAAACGGTGTATGGTTTTGAAGGTTTCCGTGACCTGATTGTAAATGGAGGCAAATTTTCTGCTGCTAAGCCAGGAGTACCTATTTCTATTAACCTGCGGCACGCCAATAATTTCTCTCCTTACAGTACCAAGTTCGAACTTTATCTACCCAATTAAATTATAGACCTATCTGTCAGATAGCATAGCGGCTATCGTATCCGGTAAAACGGATACGAAGCTGCTATTAGATTCTCTGATGTCCATAAGTTATCAACCCGTATAATATGTACCTAGCCAGAAAATTATATCCAGTCCTGCTTTTGCCTTTACTACTTTTCTACGCTTGCTCGAAAAAAACGATCCGGGAAGAACTGCTGACAGGCATACAGCAACAAGACGCTCCTTATTCATTCAGCCAGTTAAAAAAATATGGCGATACCATTGTCGGTATCAATGTCGGTTCCATTAAAGACTACCTTGAACAGAAAAAACTGAATGTCACGGATTTTCTGGGGGATAGTCTCTGGCCTAATTCGACCGGCTATAGCAAGATCTACACCACAGATGAAGTGACGGTAATACCTGATAATGAATCCTTTATATATCCAGGCTCTCTATTGAAGGGAAATTCCGTTAGTACCTCCAGTTATGTACCCGTGCCTATACGCAACTACAAGCGATATCCAATCAAGGTAAGCGTGAGTTTTCCCTCCGACTTAGCCGTAGGAACAATAGATACTCCGTCTTTGTCCCGGACCAGGGTCTTCTTGCGAAAAGCGTTGCTAGCTCCCGGCTTTTCCACCTCTCCGATGGAAGAGTTCCTCTACGAATCCTTCAATTTCTGGTATTATGATGAGATCAAATGGGCTTACGGCAGCAATGTAAATGTCAAAGGGTTATTTTCTTCCTCCAGTATCTCAACAGATGTGTCGGTAGTACGCACCCAGTTCCCTACTGCCTTTGTAGCCAGGTTCACCATGAGAAATTTCTCAATGGAGCTGGAAGAACCTGCCAATGGCAAACTGGTAGACGAAAATAATGTAGACCTGGGAGTGCTATATGGCTATTCACCGGTATACGTCAATAAAGTCACCTATGGGAGAATGGGTATTATCGTTATAGAAAGTAATGATATGTCTTATCAGCTAAAAACGATCTATGAAAAGATTGTCAGGAAGTTGTTTAAACGAAGCAACGAGACCATATCAGAGTACGAAAAGACATTGGTGAACACTTCTAAAATCAATATATACCTGATTGGAGGCTCCAGCAACGTACAAGGACAGGCCGTTACAGGCTATGACGGATTTGTTAACTACATCGCGCATAGCGGAGAGTTTTCTGCCAGCGACCCGGGGGTACCTATTCTGTTCAAGATGCGTTACCTGAGTGATAATTCCCCAGTTAAGACCACCTTTAAAGTAAACTTCCCTAGATAAATAATCTGCAAGCAGGATACCTATGAATAAACGTCGTTTATTACCGTTGATTGCTATTATTAGTATAGCCGCTTGTAAAAAAGAGAATATAGGCCAGCCGGTACCACCTGCAGAAAACCGGCAATTGTTGCTGACAGTATTGGATTCCGTATATCTATATGCCAGGCAACTGTATTATTGGAATGAGCAATTGCCGGACATAAATAAGTTTAGCCCTAGGAGTTATGCGAACCAAACAGGTGCCAGTGACCTGGCCATCGTCCGAAAGGAGTTGTTCGATCTGAGCCACTACGCCGTAAACCCCTCCACAGGACATCCATATGAACAACATCCGGAAAGAAGAGACCTACCCAAATACTCCACAGTGATAGTGCCCGGAGATCCCGCTAGTTATCATGCAGGCGAGTTAACACCTATCGCAGCATTGAAAGCTGGTAGTAGCAGCTATGGGTTATCCATGGTGGCAGTGGCCCCGGGTGATATCAGGATACTGATGGCCAGCAAAGGAAGTGCCTCAGGGGCAGCTGGATTGAAAAGGGGAGATCGTTTACTGGCGATAAATGATAGGGGGGTAGCTACCACAGAGGATTTCTATCGTTACGCTGCGGAGGCGATGGAAGGAAGCCGGTTAAGGTTGAAGGTCCGGGATGGAAAGAGCGGAGAGGAGCGCCCAGTGACTTTGGTAAATATCGCCTATGCACAGAATCCCTTATTAAGAGAGCAGGTGTTTGTCGCCGGGACAAGGGTAGTAGGGTATCTGGCTTATGAGCGATTTACAGAAGAACGTAATACGCGTACCTACCTGGAGTCAGTATTCAGCCGGTTTGCCCAACAGGGAGTACATACATTGATTGTCGACCTGCGTTACAATGGCGGTGGCTTTCAGAATACCTGCAAATACCTCGCTAATATGATAGCTCCTGCCGATGCTGACGGGCGTATAATGTTTAGGGAGTATTACAATAACCTGATGCAGTCCGGGCAGGCCTCCTTGTTGAAAATGCAGCCTATATTGGATGAAAATGGTACGCCCGTCATGCTGGGCGGAAGGCCCGCCACCTTATTTGATATTGACTATAGCGTAGCGGCCAATACTACCCGGTTTGAAAAAACAGGTGGACTGCTGGCAGTCAACCAGGTCTATTTCATTGTCAGCGATCAAACCGCTTCCGCCAGCGAATTGCTCATCAACAGTTTGCGTCCATACCTGGATGTAAAGCTGATCGGCGTTTCTTTACAGGGATCGACTGTTAAAACATACGGAAAACCTATCGGATTCTTTGATATCTACATCAACAGATACAAGCTTTATTTATCCCTGTACCAAACGAAAAATGCAAGGGAAGAAGGAGACTACTTTTCAGGTATGCCAGCCGATATCTCCCTGCAGGATGACCCGAGGTACGACTTTGGAGATATCAGGGATCCGGCGATATACTATATTCTACATAACATAGCCCCCCGGGAATACCCGGTGGTGACCGACAATAAGCGCATACTTACCGGATTTCCGCTCAAGACCCTTGATAAAGGGATACAGGTGCAGTATGGGTTGATCAAACAGATCAGTGATCTTCATTTTAAATGACCTACTAAAACCCAAATCATGTTTGCCATCAAACGCCTATTTATTTTTGCTGTAGTACTAGCCTTGCTATCCGCGTGTAGAAAACCTAAAGCGGACGTTATCGGAGAGCAGCAGGACCGATATTCCTTCTCGCAGTTGCCTCGTTATCACTTAACTCCTTTTAAAGTAAAAGGTAAACTACCGGATAGCCTGCACCCCTTTTTGGATGCTGCCGCAGTATTGGCGGCACATAAAGCAGCCGGTAACCCTGAAATACCGGGAGGAGGCATCAGCGTAACTCCTCACGGACCCTCCTTCACAGATGTGTTGAATGGTGCCACCTATAACTATGCGGAATTATTTGATGCAAATGAGTTTGTCGTTACTACCGGTAATACCAATGTAATATACCCAGGCTCTATCATCAAAGGTAGTAGTATAGAGGATTTTGGACTTATTCCCATACTGGGATATGGAAGGCCGGTCACAGTTTCTGTCTCTATCCCCACCTCTCCTTTAAAAGTATCCAAAACGTTACCGATAGCAACACCATCAGGCATGCGACAAGTAGTAAGAGATGCATTAACAACAGATTTTGCCGGGTCAGCAGGTTTTTCCAGATTCAATTATCAGATGAAGGCCTTTACATATTATCAGGAACTGAAAACCCTTTATGGATACAATACGAAAAATAATCTGTTGTTTGTTACCAATTCCACGCACATTGATAAAAACCTGGCCCAGATATCCGGGAAGTCAGGCATCATGGTAAAGTTCATACAACAAAACTTTAGTATCGATATGGACATTCCTGAAGCGGGGCAATTGATAGATCCGAATGTAGATCCATCCGTGTATGGAGGCTATCAGCCTATATATATTAGTAGCGTGATCTATGGACGCATGGGTATTATGACCATAGAGAGCAAAGCAGAGCAATCCAAAGCAGAAGCAACTTTCCGTAAGGCTTTCAACGTATTGGGAATAATAAATGGAGGAAACTCCCTCACATCTGAAGAAACGGCACTGATCGATTCCGCAGAGATAAAAGTTTCCGTGGCTGGCGTAAGCGGAGAAGAAGCGGTACGACTTGTGGGCGGTGTGCAGGGACTGACAGCCCTGCTGGCTAAAGGAATGACATACGACGCAGCATCACCTGGTGTGCCTATCGCCTTCAAAATGAAAGATATTGCCACAGATAGCCTTATTGCAGCGCCATTCCAGGTGGACTACGGTATATATGATAAAGTATATGCCAGCCTTGAAATAGAGAATCGTTATCAGGTGGGTACCGGTGGTGCTGGAGCTACTTATGAATATGGTGATCTATATTTGGCCTTTTACCAGTGGCCCAATAAAATACAACCAGTTGCTGCTCCGAATTTCGTTCCATTTAACTATCTGATCAATACGGTGACCGAAAACCGGCAGTACGGCCCGAACGGATATCATAACAGATCTGAAAAAAACGAAGATGTGAAAGTCCGTAACTCGTTGAAAAATACCCGTCAGTTGCTCCAAAAAGATGCCCGGTTACGTTACCTGGTCAAATATTATGATCCAAATCAGCCCAATAATGGTAATCAATCTGAATCCATCTATACCTACCGGTTGAAACCTGGTCCGGGATACATTGTACAGCCCTGATTACACAAGAATTATTTAGCGAAAGGCTGGCCGAAAGGTCAGCCTTTCGCACCTATGAACGCCCGCCGCCGTTCCCCCCAAAAAATTATTATTTCTCAAGGCGCTGTAGTACTTTAGTTTTTTGCAATCGATTAACCTTGGGTATAGTATGAAATACGGCAATCATTTGCTAGGGGTATTCCTGTTTTTTTTACTGGCTTGCCAACAACACGCTGCGGGTGTAAAAAACAAGTCCGGTGACTCATTGACCATCAGACAACAATATGCGGAATCTGCCGTACTCGACGGCAAGGCCGCCATAGCAAAGATGGTAGTTGACCCAGGTATGGAAGTGCAACTGGTCGCTGCAGAACCCCTGGTATTCGTACCGGTAGCGATGACCTTCGACCACCTGGGGCGTATGTGGGTAGTGGAAATGACCGGTTATATGCCGGACACATTGGGTACAGGAGAAGAAGTGGCCAACGGGAAGATCGTCATCCTGGAGGATACCAATAAAGATGGAGTAGTCGACAGCCGCAAGATATTTCTGGACTCACTGGTATTACCAAGGGCCATCTGTCTGGTAGAGAATGGATTGCTAGTCGCAGAACCCCCGCGCCTATGGTATGTCACGATAGAAGAGGGCGACCGGGCAGGGAAAAAGACCCTGGTAGATGATCAATATGCGGCGGGAGGAAATGTCGAACACCAGCCTAATGGACTGTTGCGCGCCATGGACAATTGGATCTACAGTGCCAAATCAGATGTGCGGTACCGGAAAGCAGGCAATAAATGGCTGAAGGAACCCACCCATTTCCGGGGCCAGTGGGGGATCAGCCAGGATGATATGGGGCGACTATTTTATAATAACAACTCTGAAAACCTGATCGGGGATTATTTCAGCCCCGGATTAGGACATGCAAACACACAACAACGCAGGGTAAGCGGATATGATGAGAATATCGTTCCTGACAACCGGGTGTACCCCATTCGGCCAACCCCGGGCGTAAACCGGGGATATATTAAAGGCATACTGGATGACAGCTTGCGGTTGGTCAACTTCACCGCCGCCTGCGGACCACTCGTCTACAGGGGAAACCTCCTCGGCAAAACGTACACAGGGAATGCTTTCGTAGCCGAGCCTTCCGCCAATCTGATAAAAAGGAATATATTAAAAGATAGCGGGTACCTCGTAACTGGACGGCAGGCATACCAAGGGCGTGAATTCCTGGCAAGTAAGGATGAACGTTTCCGGCCCGTCAGCATGTATAATGGCCCCGATGGTGCTTTATATATACTCGATATGTACAGGGGGATCATACAGCACAAAACCTACCTGACCGGTTACCTGAAAAATGAAATAAAAGATCGGCAGCTGACCACGCCGCTTAACTGCGGTCGCATATATCGTATCGTACCCAAAGGTAACAGCCCGCGTATCCTGCCAATTCCCATTGTTCCGGAGAAACTAATGGCCCTGCTGGATCATCCAGATGGCGCTATCAGTGATATGGCGCAGCAACTGATTATAGATCATCATTTTACTATTTTGGTGCCGTCCTTAAAAGAAAGACTGCGTCATACAGACCATCTTACCGGCCTGATACATACCTTATGGACATTGGAAGGGTTGGGGGCTTTACAGGCAGAAGATCTGCTACCGCTGCTACATATGCAACTGCCAGCTATAAAACAGGTGGCCCTATGGACAATTCCTTCTATTGCGACACCGGAGAATATCGGGCGCATCACTGCTGAGTTACTACCGATGGTAAAAGATACTGATGTAGCTCCTTCCCTCGCATTGTTGTTACCCGTAATATCAAAATTACAACCTGCTACTGGCAAACAACTGGAAGAACTGCTGGTGCATTCATATGCCCAAAACCGTTATGTCGCGGATGCCGCTATTAATAATGCACAAGGAAGAGAACAGGCGCTACTTACTTCCATCCGCCGCTGGAACAACGATTCGACATTAGTGATCAGAAAACGTCTCGATAAAATACTAAAGGATATTTCCAGCCGTCGTCAGTCAAAAATGGACGAAGCATTGTTCAAACAGTACCCTCGTGGAAGCATGTTGTTCAAGACAATCTGCCAGACCTGCCACGGAGCTGATGGGGAAGGTATTCAATCATTGGCGCCGCCGCTGAATCAAAGCCAGCTGGTAACAGGCCCCAAAGAACGATTGATCAAAATCATTCTGTATGGACTGACCGGCCCCGTTGAGGTAAATGGTAAAGTATACAAGTCTCCAGAGATTAACGGAGACATGCCGGGCATCGCGAGCAACGATGAATTTTCCGATGCTGACATCGCACAGGCCATCAGTTTTATACGTAGTGCCTGGAGCAACCGGGCAGAAAAGGTAACAGAAAAAGATGTGCAACAAGTGCGGGCACAATATAAAACCAGGCTAAAACCATTTACAGCGGCAGAGCTGAAATAACGCCTTTTATTAGCTAAAATACGTATAGCCGTCTGGGTCTGATAGCAGTACCGGGCGGCTTTTTATTTATATACTGGAGAAAGCGTTCTCCTCATTTGTAGACGTTTTGTAGTAATCTTTTTGTTCGCTATGTAGTACTCCTGTAGTTGTGTAAAATACTGATAATCATATATCAATGCTTAATTTTACATTGTTGTTGATCCCATAAAATATGTGATCATGTATTTATTGAAAGACCTCTGGTTTGTTATCCCTTGTGCTGGTATATCCTCACCGGATTGGATGAAACTGTAGCCTTCCGATCCAACCTGGGTGTATCAGCACTTCTTTTAATTGCTTATATTTGTAGATATCAGGACTTCATATTTCTTGAATCAGGCAACATACATATTACCTCTTTCCGGCTGTCAATGTATCTTTTCTACATTGCGTACCCACCTGTTGCCATTTTTCTCCTGTCCAAAAGACTTCAATAAATAAGCCCGGACAACTTTACCTGTTACTGCCAGTTGCTCCGGGACAAGTGCCAGTCTGCACGTTCGTATGTGCCGGATGATGCATACCCGTTATGCCGCTATACGTCCTACCTGGCAGTAACATAAATCCCTTCTTTTCATCATATAGACTTTATCACAATGAAACAACATCATATTATAGTATCTGATCATGATTATCAGATATTGAAGAGTATTTGTATGCAAGTAGCTGGTAGTGAACCATTAAAGGCAGAATTGGAGCGAGCAGTAATACGTAAGAAAGAGCGAATGCCGGCAGATGTCGTAAAACTGCATTCTAAAGTGGAGTTCAGGGACGAACGCAGTGGTCGGGTCCGGCAGGTAGAGTTGGTATTACCCGGACAGGCAAATATCCAATCTGGCAAAATGTCGATCTTATCACCTATTGGTACCGCCCTATTGGGATACCGGGAAGGAGATGTTGTGCTATGGGAGGTGCCCGCAGGTAAGACGAGTCTGCAGATATTAAAAGTAGAGCCCATCGAAAAAACAGACGCATAACCATACCGCTGGCCGGATATAACAAGCTCCGGCCAGCTATAGAATAGCATGATGTTTATGTTAATCCCCCCTGTCACTGTTACATTATGACAAAAAGCAGTAAATTAGAGTGCCTTAAATGGGCGTTTGAACATTAGCGAGAACCCGATTAATACTATATCATGAAGAAAGTTAACCTGTTTTGTCTTCCCTTCGCAGGAGGAAGTAGATACTCCTACAGGGATTACCAACAGAAGGCCCCATCTTTCCTGAACCTTTTACCCCTGGAGTACCCGGGCCGCGGGTCAAGAATGGGCGAAGAGCTGCTGACCGACATGGAAGTGCTATTAGAGGATCTTTATCAACAGGTAAAACCTCACCTGGAAGAACGTCCCTATGCGATTTATGGTCATAGCTTGGGAGGACTGATCACTCACCTGCTTACCAGGAAAATTCTCAGTAAAGGGCATCCGGCACCTTTGCACATTTTTGTGACCGGCACTACCGGACCTTCTGCTCCTTCGCGTAAAGAAAAGAAACGTCACCTATTGCCCAAGAAAGAATTTATTGAGGAGATCCGCCGGTTGGACGGTAGTCCTGAAGAAATATTACAGAACGAGGACCTGCTGGAATATATTGAGCCTATCCTCCGGGCAGACTTTCACCTGAACGAAACGTACGCCTATGAGAGTAAAGGACCGTTAGATCTGCCATTTACCGTTATCACCGGTACAGAGGAAGATATGACAATGGAGGATATTAAGTTATGGCAATTGGAAAGCAGCCGCCCGATTGATTTCAGGAGAATGAAAGGAAAACACTTCTTTATATTCGAGCATGCTCGCGAGATCATGGACATTATTGCCCGTAAGATCATCGTGCAGACCGAACAGATTGGCGTCTAAACACTATCACTGTTTAATAAAGGAGATACGATCACCGTAAGCAATGTGGTATTTGTCGCAGAAACCCGCATTTACCTCGACTACATACATCGCTTTCTTATAGGAAGGGAGACTCTCTTCAGATAACGGAGTAGCATATTTTTGAACGGATACGATCTCCAACTGTTCGTTGACATAGATAATATCGAGAGAGATATAAGTGTTTTTCATCCAGAATGATTGCTCTTCAGCTGCCGGAAACACAAAAAGCATACCTTGATCATCACTCATGGATTTGCGGTTCATCAGCCCGTTAGCACGTTCTTCATCTGTGGTAGCCAACTCTATGTCAATCTTACGGATCGTATCGTTCTTAGCTTTACCGATGAAAAACAGTTCCCCTTCTTTTTTAAAGGCAGGACCATTGTCAGGAGCTGTAGCTGGGGGCGCGGGAGTCGCAGCAGGTGTGGAGGTAGTACTACCGCTATTATTGTTACCTTTATTCTGACATCCTGTGATATAAAGGCACAGGGCAATATTGAATATCCATTTAGTAGTCACAAGCATAAATTGTGCAATTCTCATAGGATGAAGGTAGTAAAGTTTTACGTCATTTGATTTACCCAAGAATATTCAATAAAAGGCAAAAGGAGCTCATAGAACTCCTTTTGCCTTTTATAATTATAAGAATGTTTATCAATTATCTGCCGGAGACAGTTCTGCTTCAGAAAACGCCTCATCTGTGTAGTCTTTGATCTCGTTGTATACGGTATCTCTTTCTACCGGACGACGGCCAGCTTGTCTGATCAGCATTGCAAGTTGGGCTGTACTCATGGAAGGTGTCTGTTCTTCTGCTCCGGCCATGGAATAGATCTTAGTCGTATCATCGATGGTACCATCCAGGTCATTTACTCCAAAGGAGAGGGTGAGCTGGGCGGTATTTCTTCCCAGCATAGGCCAGTAGGCTTTCAGGTGTGGGAAGTTGTCCAGGTACAAACGCGCGATAGCATACATACGCAGGTCTTCTACGATACTGCTTTCAGCCACATTCGCCATATCATTCCCTTTGTTTCGGAATTTCAATGGGATAAAAGTGTTGAATCCATGTGTCCGGTCCTGAAGGGAGCGTAGCCTTTCCATATGATCGATGCGATGCCAGAATTCTTCCACATGACCGTAAAGCATGGTAGCATTGGTATGCATACCCAGCTCATGAGCAGTCTGGTGAATGTTTAACCACCCATCTGCATCTACTTTATCATGGCATATCCGGGAGCGTATGTCGGGATGGAAGATCTCAGCTCCACCACCAGGCATTGACTGTAGACCGGCATCATACAGCTTCTGCATGCCTTCTTTAACGCTCAGTTTGGCCTTCCGGAACATATAATCCAGCTCTACTGCTGTAAATCCTTTTAAATGCAGATCTGGTCGATGTGCCCTTATTTTACTCAGCAATTCGCAGAAGAAATCCAGGTTCATCTTAGGATGCACCCCTCCTACAATATGCACTTCTGTAACAGGTTGACCGTCATAGCCTTTTACGATGTCTAGCATCTGGTCTATACTCAGTTCCCAACCATCTTCCTTATTCTTATATAAACGGGAATAGGAACAGAAGTGGCAAGTAAAAATGCAGACATTCGTCGGCTCAATATGAAAGTTACGGTTGAAATACGTTTTATCGCCATGGCGGCGTTCGCGCTCATAGTTGGCTAATGCTCCTACAAATCCTACTTCTCCTTTTTCGAATAAAGTAATGCCTTCCTCTTGTGTCAGTCTCTCCTGTGCCAGCACCTTTTCAGCGATCTTCTTCAGTGCAGCATCCAGTGAAGACTGCTGCAATAGCGTTTGAACAGGCAGAAAATCTTGTCTCATCGTCATCTTACTTTTGATATTTTAATGGTCTGCGCCCGGTTCTTGTAAATTAATTTTACAAAATAAACACCATTTGGCTCATTTACCAAATCAAAGGTAAGACGATTGTTGTTAAGAGCAGTAGCTGGTTGTTGGGCGATCAGTTGCCCCATTGCATTGTAGATATTGACGGCTTCTAGGTCTGTTGGACGCTCATAGAAGGAAACGAGCACCAGGTCGCTGGTCGGATTGGGCGTCACCAGCACCCCTTTTTCACGCAGCTTGCTATTGACTTTTTTAGCCGTCAGATTGATATTATCCAGGTAGATGTTATTCTCGTAGTTGGAATAATTACGGAAAATAATCCTGAATTTACCCTGTTTGATATAGGGAGTCAGGTTAATAGAGTCCCGGCGCCATTCATTGTTGCCAGGAACAAACTCGGTCAATACCGGCGTTTTCCGGGTTACAAAATCAGGGCCACCACGTTTATAAAGACTTTTAAGCGTTTTACCACAGTCTGTAGTGATCAGGACCTCCAGGCTATCCCATAGATTATTGGAAGAAGGATCTGATTGCAGTGCAGCCGCGACATCAAACAATAGGAATACGGAATCTTCCTGGCGACCATCAAATACGGGAGACACCAGGTCATCGATCTGACCATTTGTAGCATATCCGAGATTACGCATCACCACAGACGCACTACCGCTACGGGCTGCATCCCGGGTCTTTTCCCAGGTGAAGCTGTTGTCAGGATTAAATATTTCCCATGAAGCAGGAGGGAACGTATTACCTTCGAAACCCTCCGAAAAAGGAAACGGAGGACTGTTATCATACCGGAAACCAGCTTTTGCAGTATCATTGGCGGTATTCTGGTCAACGACCCCATTAGGTAAGGTACTATAGGCCGTAATAGTATGGATGCCCGCACTACTTGTACTGGAAGGCAATACAACCTCTGTCTGCTGCAGGCTGGCCAGGTTACCAGTCCAGTTAAAGGATAGTGGTGTTCCGTTATCGATCCTGTACTGTATCTGTACATTGGTAATAGCCCGGCTGCCCCTGTTTCTCAGCAATACCCTGGGGACAATATCCTCGCTGCATTGTTGTCCGATGGGGGACAATACAGTCTGAATACTGGCATCCTGTTCTGCCAGGTTCACAGGCGTACAGCCATCCGAAGTAAGCAGGTAAGGACGTACAGCCGTTAATGTATTGCGCATACGTTCTGACTGACCGGCAGAAAACAGGTACATGCAGGCATCATCCACATAGTCCATAAAGTTCATGAACATAATGCCGGGTACAGCAGGAGAACAATTATCAGTGAACGGAAAAGTTGGACAATTGAAGTTTCTTTTCCCCTGGAGTGGTGTATCATCTACACCATCATCCACGGTACAGCGGGCGGTACCATCCGCATCATCGTCTCCCCATATATGTCGCAGGCCGAAATAGTGCCCGATCTCGTGCGTTACCGTACGGCCCAGGTTGAAGGGGGCCTTGGCAGTACCTTCCGTGCCAAAACCAGTATAGAGGATTACAACACCATCTTCATCATCCGGGAACATGGAAGGAGAGGTGGCAACCCCCAGGGTACTACCTTCAATCTGACATACCCATATATTAAGATATTTTCTCGGATCCCACGCATTGGATCCACCGGTATTGGCATGCTTCACATCCGGCACCGCATTCAGCGGGTTGCTGAAAGAGGCTTTGGTAGTGGCAACCCGGATGATCCCGTTGGAGGGGTCTCCATTAGGTGTACGTTGGGCCAGGCAAAACTGGTATTGTGTATTACCGATAATGGATTTCCATACCGCAGGCACCTTGCTGATATCCGTATTTGTGGCTGTATAATCCCGATTTAAAACAGCAATCTGGGAAAATACCTGTGCATCAGTTATCTGGGCTGGATTTTGTAGTACAATGTGCACTACTACTGGAATGCTGACAGGTTGAGCCGCTTCCCGTTGGTTGCTCTTCATCTGCCGGAGCTGTAGGAGTTGCTGTTCGATTTGCTGCTGTTTGTTCAGCAGGTAGGGGCTTTTTTTGATCCTTTCCTGGAGCGCGTCGGCAGAGGCACATGTACGCTGTCCCTGGGCTTGTTGGGTCAGCATATATAGGAAGAACAATAGAGTAAAAGTGCGCAATAGTATAGAGTTTAAAGGTTGTGGTTTTCCTGGAGCGGGGGGCCGCTATAGCAAGATAATACAAAACAAATATTCATCCCTCACAATTTCTATCGGCGGCCGCTGCATGTCGATGAACTTGTTTTCTACTACGTCAGACCCAAAAAAAAGAGTCTTGTAGTATAAACTACAAGACTCCGCAATTTCGTATATAGTGACCTGATCTTCTTAAGAAAGTGCACCAGCAATACAGCCACACATCAGGCAGGCAATGGTCCCACCAATAAGTGCTTTTACACCCAGTTCTGTCAGATTCTTACGCTGATTAGGCGCCAATTGGCTGATACCACCGATCTGAATACCGATGGATGCAAAATTAGCAAAACCGCAGAGCGCATACGTCGCGATCAATATTGACTTAGGATCCTGGATCACATTATTGGCTTTCATCTGGCCCAGTGATATATATGCGATGAATTCATTTAGGATCGTTTTTTCTCCCAATAACTGCCCGATAGAAACCATATCTTCTTTGGCGACTCCTATCATCCAAGCCACCGGAGCAAAGATATAACCCAATATCATTTGTAAAGAGAGCTCCTCATATCGCCCACCGGTAGCTGTAACGATGTAATGATTCAGATCTGTGATACCACCGAACCAACCAAGCAAAGCGTTACCGACGTACATCATTGCCGTAAATACAATCAGCATAGCTCCCACATTCACAGCCAACTTCAGACCGTCTGTTGTCCCCAGCGAAAGAGCGTCAAGGAAGTTATCGCCCAGTTTCTCTTTGGGAACATGCAGGTTTTTGGACAATAATTCACCGTGTGCCTGGGGGAAAAGTATTTTTGAACAAACAATTGCTGCCGGAGCACTCATAATCGATTGACTTAACATATGCAGCGCGAAATAATTCTGCTGCGCAGGATCAGCACCTCCAAGCATACCAACATAGGCTGCCATTACACTACCCGCCGTATTAGCCATACCACCGACCATGATACAAAGTATCTCGGTTCTGGTCATTTTCTCCAGGTAAGGACGTATCATCAGCGGCGCCTCCGTTTGTCCCAGGAATATATTTGCTGCTGTTGACACGCTCTCTGCGCCGGAGATGTTCAGTTTGTTGAGCAGATAGGCAAATACATATACCACCTTCTGCAGAATACCCATATAATATAATATAGAGGAAAGAGCAGCGAAAAAAATAATGTTAGGCAATACCTGTACACCAAAAATATAAGCCCAGTTGCCCGTAGGGTCTGCCAGTTTGCCAAAAATAAACTCGGTACCCTTATGGCTGATATTGATCAGTTCCACAAAAGACGAAGATACTGACTCCAGCACCATACGAAATATCGAGGGGGGACAAAGTTGGGTATATACCGCTATACAAAGTAGCAAACAAGCACCCAGTATCGCCCATTTTATAGTTTCGATGCTGTTGCGTTTGTATTGTATCCAGATCAGTAGCCAAAGTATACCGATAGTGATCGTGATTGACAATTTAGGCAGCGCAAAGGCACTACTGCGGATAATACCAAAAAAGAAAACAGCGAGGGAAAGTACGGCCAGTAAAATACTGATCACGTCGGGTGAAAGGGATACAGGGGTAGGGGAGGCGTCAGGGGGGATGGTTACCGGTACTGCAGTCGATAATTTTTTTTGTACCCTCTTGCCGGCTACGTAAATTACAATGATACCAAACACCAGCCAAAATACCGGCTGACTAGCAAATTGCGTATTCAGTACCCCCATCGCAAACATAACCTGCGCAAAGATGCCCATTAGCACCAGCTTCCAATCTATCGCCCGGCGGTTGTTGCTCAATAAATAGCAAACAGCAACCAGGAACAGCATGCCAAGACCTCCACGCATCAGGTTGTACAATTGAGACGACATAGTTGTTAGTTACAGTTTAAAATTGATTTGAAGGAGCAAATAAAACGGAAAATCTGCTTTCCAGCAATTAATTGTAAAGATTCTGTTAATATTTTATTATTATAAATTTCATATCTTGGTTATGTAACCAAAATCCGATTTAAGAACCATTTCTTTTTCTAAGAATCAAACAGTGAACATAATTGCTTATTCCTTCGCAAGGGAATAAGGTAACCCTTTGCATATCAACCAATTCCATGTCTGCTTGACAATCATTTACTATTTATAAAAACAAGAACAATGAAAAAAGTACCACTATCCTTGTTGGCCACATTCCTGCTATGGGCAACTGTATCGGCTTGCAAACGCGACGTCAGTCAACCATCCGGAAGTCCTTCTCCCCATGGCGAACAATTAAATCTCAGCAATAGCGCCTATCACCTGAATATCGTTTATTTTGTACCGTCCGACATGGATACCCTGATCAAATACAGAGAACGTATCAGTGGGATTATGCTCCAGGGACAACGATTCTATGGAAAATGGATGCAACACTATGGTTATGGTAATCGCAGCTTCGGCCTATTACCCGATAGTACCGGTAAAGGAATCAAGATCATAGTTGTGAAGGGAAAACAAACCAAGGACAAATACCCTTATGAGGGTGGTGGTAATATAGCAATAGGTGAACTGAATAGCTACTTCGCCGCTAACCCGGCCCAAAAGACTAGTGAACACACCCTGGTGATCATGCCGGCCTCAACCTATGCGGCAGACGGCGATCCCGGTGGAGTACCGTTCTACGGCTTAGGACGATGGTGTTTTGCGCTGGACTATAAAGAAATGGATACAAGTTATCTCGGCACGGGTGGTGTATTGGGAAACAGAGCCACAAAATGGATAGGAGGCCTGATGCATGAGTTAGGTCATGGCTTGAACCTTCCTCACAATAAAGAAAAGGTATCCGAAGCGGCAGACACGTCCAAAGGGACTGCACTAATGGGAAGTGGTAATTACACTTACGGCAAGTCCCCCACGTTTCTGACCGCCGCCAGCACCGCTATATTAAACAATAGTCAGACTTTTCGCACGACAACTGTAACCGACCTGTACGGCAGTGTCAGTGTTAGTATGAAAAGTATAAAGGCGCAATACCTGTCGGGAAACATCGAGATTAAAGCAAAATTCACTAATAATAAACCTGTCAATAATGTGATCCTATATAATGATCCCGAAGGCGGAAATGACTATGATGCAGTGCCGTGGGTGGTAAAGCCGGTGGGTGACAGCTTTAATATAAGTATGCCCATAAACGAATTGCACAAGAAAGAAGGTAATTACAGCCTGCGTATCCGCTTCCTGTTTGAAAATGGCTCATTAAAAGAACTGTCGTACCCGTATAGTTTTGTTAACAATGTACCGGTAATAGATATCAGTACAAAAGATGAACTGGACAAGTCCACCTGGAAGATCGTATCAGTGAATAGTGAAGAAGATGATGGAAAGGCTGTCAATCTCCTGGATAATAATCCACAAACGGTATGGCACACGCAATGGAAACAGGTACAACCAGCACATCCCCATCACGTGGTAGTGGATATGCAAGCGATCCGGAATATCTCAGGAATCTCCTTCTTACAGAGAGAGAACCTAAGTGGTGCGCTTAAAGATATTAGTATCTATACAAGTGCTGACAACACAAATTGGGCGCTGGAGGGCAACTACATCTTAAAAAATGTAAATACCATACAATACATTACGCTGAATAATCCTAAGTCGGTACGTTACTTTAAGATCGTGACCGCTTCCAACTATTATAATGACCACTATGCTGTACTGGCTGAGTGCGGTGCCTTTTAGGAAATCTACAGATTGTCGGCTCTGATCATGATCAGAGCCGACCTATTTTTGCAGGGATTGTCAGTGGTTCATTTCGCTGTATTTCATGTGTTTGCAGGTACTGCTGAATAGGTCGCTGCAAAAATACTTCATACTGAGGGTGTTAGCTTTACCAAAAAAGCCATGCTAACTTTATCTATGCTTGATCCTGGCCCCTGGTACCAGGAAATGCGACGGACAGCCCCTGTGTACTATGATCCGCATTTTTCTTTTTTCTTTGGAGCCGTAGGCGGCTGGCAGCTTTTCCGGTATGATGATGTAAAGAGAGCATTCATCGATTATGAAACATTCTCCAGTGCCTATCTTCCTCCTACAGGAGATGATATACTGGCAGACAGTCTGATGACTTCCGATCCACCTAGACATAGAGATCTCCGATCACTCGTCAATAAAGCTTTTTCTCCTGCTACTATTACCCGCCTGGAACCATGGCTGTATAAGACCTGTGAAATGCTGATACAGTCGAAAATGCAGGAAGGAGAGATGGATTTCGTACCACATATTGCAACCCCATTACCCAATCTGGTGTTGGCCAGGCTACTGGGAGTACCAGGGATGCAAGCTCACCAGGTAAGCCGTTGGACAAAAGCTATCACTGGGGATCCGACCGTAATGGGAATGGAGGTATACCAGCAAAACATGGATGAAATGATCGCGTTTTTGCTGGAATTGTTGGAAGACCGCCGGTCAGTACCCAAACAGGATCTTATCAGTGATCTATTGATGGCAGAAATAGATGGCATACGACTGACAAGCAAGGAAGTGATCGCTTTTTGTATCACGATATTAGGCGCAGGGACAGAGACGACGGAAGCATGGCTGATGATAGCCATGCAGCTGCTGATGGAGTATCCGGGTTTGCAACAGCATCTCAGCTCCCATCCGGAAAGTATTCCGGGTGCACTACAGGAAATATTACGATTCAGGACACCTATTATGGGATTACCACGGATCGCTGCCAAAGATGTAGAGATAGGAGGTCAGCAAATACGGAAAGGAGATTTTGTTAACCTGGTCATAGCAGCCGCCAATCGCGATCCAGAGGTATTCAACCGCCCGGACGAACTGGACATCACCCGCGACACCGGTAAACAATTAGGCTTTGGCTATGGGATACATTATTGTATAGGGAATATGCTGGCCAAAATGGAAGGCCGGATCCTATTTGAAACACTGTTAAAGCTGGGTAAAAATTATAGGTTGCCTGCCAGTACGACGATCGAGCGACACCCCAGTACCTTTGTATACAGCTTTCCCTCATTACCTGTCCGGTTTGAAATGCGGTAAGTAACAGGAAACAACAAAAAAGCGGCAAAAGATATATCCTTTGCCGCTTTTGAATATGAATAAGCGCTATTGCTTAGAGGTTCGCCTGGATTTTTTTCTCCAATACAGCTTTAGGTACTGCACCTACTTGTTTATCCACCACGTTACCTCCTTTGATGAAAAGGATAGCAGGGATACTGGTGATACCGTAATCAATAGACAGCTGAGGGTTATGATCCACATTCACTTTACCAATATTAACTTTACCAGCGTAGTCTTTAGACAACTCTTCAATGATTGGCCCGATTGCACGGCAAGGACCACACCATTCAGCCCAAAAATCTACAATAGACAGTTTATCGGAATCAAGAACTTCCGTTTGGAAGTTGGAATCTGTGAATTCTAAAGCCATATAGTTATATTTTTAGTTTTATGATATTTTAATACGATTATAAACTTCTCTTTTTCAATTTATTACTTCAAACTATCGATCTAGTCAACAATTTTTGATCCACATGCAAATTACTGCATTTTTGGCACCCTAGTTATTGATTATTTCTATGTTCGTATATACAATGACCATCCTAACCCTGGATGCTATGATTCGCTATTGTTTGGTTTCAATGTATACTTCAATATTAGGCTCTTTTGTGAGATAATGTGCCAATTCGTCATTCATCTCAATATGTTTGTTAAAAGTATGCAACTTTACCGTCAGATTATCATCCAGGTCCTTTAGTTGTACAGACAGCTGGCTGTTACCCGGATGCCGAGAAAAATTGTCACACAGGAAGTCTACGAATTCACGCGTAATAAACTTTGGTCTGGTAGCCAGGTAGACCTGCTTCGTATGCGTTTTCTTTACTTCCTGTAATAGCTGTATGCTATTTACTTTGAACTCGTATTCATTGTCATTGAATCGTTTGGACTTAAAGCCTCCATTTACATACAAACACAACCCGGCTTTGAGATAAGGCCCAAATCGGATAAAGTCCTCACTCCATAGTGCAAACTCAAACTTACCGGAATAATCTTCAATTGACATGATACCAAACTGTCGGTTATTTCGGGATATCCGTTCCTGGGCACCGGAAACATATACTGCCAGCCGGAAATTACGCTCGCGCGATTTCCCGCCAGTACTACCAGGAGTGGATATTTCTGCCTGATATTCAACAAGTTCTTGCACAGAGTTCATGTTATAGAACCGCTGCTCAAAACGGTAGTCATCCAGTGGATGTCCGGAAATATAGATACCAGTTACCTCCCGTTCATTGTTCAGCTTCTGGATCAATGGCCATAGGTCACAAGGTGGGATCTTCGGTGGCTCCACCTCCGGTAATTCATCAAAGCCAAATAAGCCACCTGCCGTCGGCGAGCCTGCAGATACCTGCTGCCCAAACTTCACGATCTTGTCAAGGCCGTTTGTGTTGTCATTATCGGGCTTATGGAAGTATTGCGCACGGTGTAACTCTGGGAAACAGTCGAAAGCACCCGACATCACCAGTGCTTCCAGCGATTTTTTGTTAACTGCCCGCTGATTTACCCGCTTGATGAAATCAAATATGTTCTTATAGAGTCCGTCTTTCTGACGTTCTTCCAGTAAATTTTCGATCGCCGCTTCACCCACACCCTTAAGACCCGCTAACCCAAAACGGATTTGCCCCTGCTTATTCACCGCAAAACCTTTGAAAGATTCATTTACATCGGGAGGAAGCACGTCTATACCCATACGTTTGGCTTCCTCCATAAAGAAGGTGATCTTCTCAATATTACTGGCGTTGTTCAATACCGCTGCCATATATTCAGCAGGGTAGTGGGCTTTAAGATAAGCCGTTTGGTATGCCACAAATGCATAACAGGTAGAGTGCGACTTGTTGAACGCGTAGGATGCAAATGCCTCCCAGTCCGTCCATACTTTGTCGCATACCTTCAGGTCATGCCCGTTCACCGCACACCCGTCCATGAACTGCTTCTTCATCTTATCCAGTACGGCCTTCTGCTTTTTCCCCATTGCTTTACGCAATACGTCCGCATCACCTTTGGAGAAGTTCGCCAGCTTCTGGCTCAGCAACATCACCTGCTCCTGGTATACTGTGATACCATAGGTATCATTCAGGTATTCCTCCATTTCTGCCAGGTCATATTGTACAGGCTCCAGCCCATGCTTACGACGGATAAACAAAGGAATATACTCCAGTGGCCCCGGACGGTACAAGGCGTTCATGGCGATAAGATCGTCAAAACGGTCGGGCTTCAGCTCCCGGAGGTATTTCTGCATACCGGGCGACTCAAACTGGAATGTACCGTTGGTTTCTCCCTTCTGATAGAGTTCATAGGTCTTTTCATCGTCCAGCGGTATCTCGTCAATATCGATTTCACGGTCATGGTTCTGCTTGATCATCTGCAGTGCACCTTTAATGATGGTAAGGGTCTTCAGACCCAAAAAGTCCATCTTGATTACACCGGCATTTTCGATGATACTACCCTCAAACTGCGTTACTAACAAGTCAGAATCCTTGGCTGTAGACACCGGAATCAGATCATACAGGTCTTTAGGAGCAATGATGATACCCGCAGCGTGAATACCTGTATTACGAACAGAGCCTTCCAGTACGCAAGCCTCCCGTAATACTTCACCCTGCAGGTCCTGTCCTTTGATCAGCTCTCTTAAGCGCTTAACATTTTCCAGGTCTTCTCCCATCAGTCCTTCTTTCTCAGAAAGACTTTTCTCACCATCCAGCGGGGCATTGAAGATACGGTCCAGCTGGATGCCGGGTTTTTCCGGTACCAGTTTCGCCAGCGCATTACTGTCCTGCAGTGGCAGGTCCATTACCCGCGCGACGTCTTTGATACTCATCTTCGCAGCCATTGTACCATAGGTGATGATCTGCGCAACCTGGTTACGGCCGTATTTCTGCACTACGTAGTCAATCACTTTCTGACGGCCTTCATCATCAAAGTCCGTATCAATATCGGGCATGCTCTTACGCTCCGGGTTAAGGAAACGCTCAAACAGCAAATTGTATTTGATGGGGTCTATATTAGTGATACCAATACAGTATGCTACCGCAGAACCGGCTGCTGAACCACGACCCGGACCAATGAACACTCCCAGGTCCCGCCCTGCCTTAATAAAGTCAGATACGATCAGGAAGTAACCGGCGAATCCCATGTTCTCGATAGTCTGCAACTCGAAATTGAGACGCTCTTCTATCTCCGGGGTCATTTCTGTATATCGTAAACGCGCCCCCTCCATCGTCAGGTGGCGCAGATATTGATCCTGCGTGATGAACTCCTTGGGTATCGGGAAGTTAGGTAGCAATATGTCACGCTTGAGATCCAATAACTGGATCTTATCAACGATCTCATTGGTATTATCGATTGCCTGAGGAAGGTCATGGAAGAGCTGGCTCATCTCTTCCGTCGTCTTAAAATAGAATTGGTCGTTATAAAAGGCAAAACGACGATTCTTCACGGATACATCATCATCTGCGAATTCTTTCATCGTCGGCGTGGCTTTCTTTTCGCCGGTGTTAATACATAGCAGGATGTCATGGGCATTGGCATCTGCCTGATCAACGTAGTGAGAGTCGTTGCTGGCAATAATCTTAACATTGTATTTGGCAGCAAAACGCAACAACACCTCATTCACTTTCTCCTGTTCAGGGATACCGTGGCGTTGCATTTCCACATAGAAATCCTCTCCAAAGATATCCAGCCACCACTTGAACTCTTTCTCTCCGGCTTCTTCGCCATGACGCAGGATCGTTTTAGGAACAGATGCCCCCAGACAGCAGGTAGTAGCAATCAAACCCTTATTATACTGCAGGATCAATTCCTTATCAATACGGGGGTATTTACCATACAGCCCCTCAATATATCCCAGTGAACACAACTTGATCAGGTTCCGATAGCCCTCATCATCCTTTGCTAATAACACCTGGTGATACCGGATATCCTTTTCCTCCCGCGTGAACGCCCGCTTAAAACGGTTCTCCACCAGATAA
This sequence comes from Chitinophaga pendula, assembly GCF_020386615.1. NCBI lineage: Bacteria > Pseudomonadati > Bacteroidota > Chitinophagia > Chitinophagales > Chitinophagaceae > Chitinophaga > Chitinophaga pendula. The sequence continues at coordinate 3,535,121 of NZ_CP077769.1, read as the reverse complement.
AATTCGCAACCTACAATAGGTTTAACTTTTAGGCGTTTATCCTTCGGATCTTCAGGATTGAGCTTATAATTATAGGCTTCCGCTACAAACTGAAATACACCAAACATATTACCATGGTCCGTAATAGCCAGCGCAGGCTGGTTGGATGCCATGGCCTTTTTATATAGCGATTTGATATCCGCAGCCCCGTCGAGCAGCGAATATTGCGTATGTACGTGCAGGTGGGAAAATTTCATTGACACAAATGCTTTGCTTTAAATTCCTGAATCCGTTTCCGTATGCCAGAATGAAAAATAAGCTACTTATTGTTCATTTCAGCAAGCAGCAAAAATACCGAATATTTAACCAGGTTTACAAGGACGTTTATCAACAACATGTGCATTACTAAACAATAACATCATCACACTGCAATAACCTTTCATTTTCAGAGATGAATAGAAGTTAATATGTCATAAATGTGCTATTAACAATAATGACTTCTTGTATATCAATGAAATAAGCAGACTTAAAGTGAGAAAAAATACTATATTTGTGTAATTTTAACCGGATGCTTATGACAGTTAGGAAGGGATTTTTTTTACTTAAATCTTCATTGTGCGTACTCGCACTCAGTTCCTGCTCCTCCCTTAAAAAACCTGCTGCCAAACCCACCACTTATCGCGATAACACCTATGAACGCAAAGTACAGTTCCTGGATGATATCAGCCTGAAAAGAGGAGCCAGTAAATCGGAACATCGTTATAATGGCCGCAGCGCCAATATCAGCCGTGACGTTAACAGGAGTAGCGCCATACTGGAAAATGCCAGCTCCTGGCAATTCAAATATGCGCAACTACTAGACGTTCCTGTCGAAGATGTCAATAATTTCCGGCTCTATGGCTTTATCGAAGAATGGTACGGTACCCCCTACCGTCTTGGTGGTCGTGATAGAGCGGGCATCGACTGTTCCAACTTCGTAAATACCTTGATGGCTGCTGTATTCCAGATCAGCAGTATAGGTAACTCTGTACAGCTATTCGAAAAAGTAACTAAATTACGTTCCCGGGACGAACTCCACGAAGGAGACCTCGTTTTCTTCCGCATTAATCGCCATCGCATCTCTCACGTAGGTATATACCTCGGCAATGATCGTTTCGTACATGCATCCACCAGTAATGGTGTGATGATCAGCGATCTCAACGAAGCTTATTGGAAAAGGTATTATGCTGGTGCCGGCCGTCTTGACAATGACTCCTATATAGGATATAAGCCCTAATACGAACTAATATTTGATCGCTGATAACTTACCGCTTGTTACAGATTAATGGCGACCTGTCATACGTTTGACCTTGTCTAAAAACGTGTGATATACTTGATTCATATCCTCCGATATATGGAGCCGGATGACTGCAATGGTAGCAATACCAGTAAATAGCATGGAACGAATGAACATATTGATCAGCGGGTGATCAACATGGATAAGGTAAGCAATAGGAAAATAAATGGCCAATGGTAAAAGAATAGCCAACGCGTTGCTCCTGTCAAATGGTTGAAGACCATAATGTTTCCACAGATAAGCAAAACGTATGACATTGAAAACACTGATCGATATCAGATTGGCAATACCCGCGCCTACTAAGCCAAAGTGTTTGATAAGTAAATAGTTAAGGGGAACAGCCAGAAACAGTAACACCATATTGGATTGCAACTCAAATCTCCATCTGGGAGAAGTGGCAATGATCTGGGAATTCACTCCAGTGCCTAATTCCACAATTTTAGCCAGCCCAAGCCAAAGAATTAGTGGCTTCCCTTCACGATAGATAGGGTCCAGGTGCAGAAAATCAAAGGCATCATCTAGGTTAAGCCATATCAGCGTAAACAGGAAAGATGAAATAACCAGCAAGTTAAGCGATGTCTTACGATATACATCTGCAATTTTATTAATATGCTTGTCCTTCCACGCTTGTGCCAGAATAGGCACCGCTATGCTGATCACGCTGCGCTGAGGTACTTCCAATACAGAACTGACATAGCTAGAGATCGCAAAAACCGCAGCATATTCCAATCCCTGTACGCTCGAAATAACCAGGCCGTCAATAGTCCTGGCCGCAATAGTAATGACATTACCACCTACCATAAACAGGGCATAAGGCAACATCTTATCCCACATTCTACGTGTAACGCGGCTGGGTGGCATGGCAAGTGGCAGCTCTTTCTTATAAATAAAGATCATGATCAAACTTGCAAACATGACCGCATATATGCAGCTATATAGCGTAATAAAGGTGAAAAAATGCATGACTCCCAGCATGAACGCCACGATAAGTATAAAATTCAGGCCGCGGAAGATCAACTCCTTGAATAAGTTAGTTAACACCGGCCTTTGCATATGCCAGGCATGTATTTCCAATATCTGGAACATCACCATGAAAAAGGTAAAAGGATAAACCAGATAAAAATAATCTATCAGCAAAGGAGACTTGCCGGAGAATTTACGAATAATCACAGGCTCAAATAAAGAAATACCTACACATAGCAGTATAAAACCGATAATGCCGTTGATAAAGGCTAAGCTCAGTATATCTATCTTTTTGAAAGGCAGATGCCCCTTGTAATAGGGGAAAAAACGGCCCAGTACCGCAGGTCCACCCAGGCAGGCAATACTGGTCAACAGCATAGACAGATCCAGTAACACACGAGTTAATCCAAATTCGGCAGGCTGAAAATACTTTGAGAAAAGAAAAGTATTAATGGCACCAAAAACAAAACCTATGTATATATATATTGATGTGACTACACTCTTTTTCCGGGCCTGACTCATACAGGTGTGCTTCTTTTTAGGGCGTAAAGGTATCCATATTTTGCCATTTTGTCTGAAAACTGTCTGTCCCGGGCCTGAAGCTATCGTAAGTAGCTTGGAGTCCTCCCCGCATTTTGTTTACTTTGCTTATTATGGAGTTATCGGTTATTATCGTCAATTATCGTAGTGCTAGGCTCATTAAAGACTGCATAGATACCATACTGACACAAACGAAAGAAGTATCTTATGAGATCATCGTAGTCGATAACAACTCCACAGATGATAGCGAACAGCAACTGAAAGCCCACTATCCAATGTTACATTGGATACAGATGGGGTATAACGCAGGCTTCGCCCGGGCAAACAATGCTGGTATACGTATCGCTTCGGGTAATATTGTGCTGTTGCTGAATCCGGACACCCTCGTGCTCGACGGCGCATTAGATAAATGCGTAGCCCGTTTCCGCTCCTCCAACTATAGTGCCTGTGGCGTGCAATTGCTGAACCCGGATGGATCACCTCAGATCACCGGTAACTATTTTATGAAAGGTGGCCTCAACCACTTGCTTCCATTACCTTATTGGGGTGCCTTTCTTCGTTGGCTCGGATATGCACTTAAAACGAAGGTGCCCAATATTCGGGAAGCAACCGGTGAACAACAGGTAGATTGGATCAATGGCGCTTTTCTGATGGTAAAACAAAGTGCCATTCATCAGGTAGGTATGCTCGATGAGGATTTCTTTTTATATGCAGAAGAAGCTGAATGGTGTAGCCGCCTGCTAAAGGCAGGACCTATGGCGGTATATGGAGATCTACGAGTGGTGCATCTCCAGGGTGAAACAGCTAATGTAACCTTTGAATCGGAAGACAAGGGATATTATGGTCTTTATAATCGAAAAGGCCTGCAGATCATGTTATCCAATCATGTCAGGGTCAGAAAACATTACGGGGTAGGATGGTTCCTGTTTATGTTGCTGAACTATACCTTTACCATCCCCATATTTTTCATTTTCAGTTTTTTTCATAACCTGGTACTATTTAGAAATCCTTTCCGTTATTGGAAAAATGCAGCCGGCCTCACAAAGAATGTATGGCAATTATGGGTGTTGGTACCGGCGATCATTCGCAATAAACCTCATTTTTATAAGGTGCTTTAGCGATTCTTCCAGGAATGCCCCTTTCCGAGTATGATTGCAAATGATAAAATATCTTATCTTGCGACAATTTTTGCGCCATGCGGTTAGCTAAGTTTTTACTGCGCTTCGTTTTTATCTGTAACCTCTGCTATCTGGCAGGGTACCTGCTCCGCATCACCGAAGATCCCGACAGATTCGCCTGGATTACCAAACACATCATCGTGCTGGGCTATATTGTGGCGCTTCCCGCTAATATATTGACCAGTATTTATACAATTATAATACTGATATCCGGGAAAACGAAGTGGAAAGAAATTCCATATATTGTCTTTATACTTAATCTGCTCATACTGCTTATTCAGATATTCCAATGATTACTAAAATACTAAATGATAAACCCACCCGGCTCTTTATCATCTTTACCAGTTTCTTCGTCGCCAACGCGCTGATCGCAGAATGTATAGGAGGGAAGATATTTTCCCTGGAGCGCTTACTCGGGCTCCCCGTACATACATTTACTATTTTTGGGCAGAGCGGTCTTTCTTTTAACCTTACTTGTGGTGTGCTGCTATGGCCACTGGAATTTGTAATGACGGATATCGTCAATGAATACTACGGCCCAAAAGCAGTCCGTCGGATCTCTTATACTGCTGTTGCGCTAATCTTGTATGCATTTGTGATGTTTTATGTAGCTATCCATGTCCCTTCGGCCGACTTCTGGCTGGGAAGCAGTGCCCAGGATGGCGTGCCGGACATGCAATTGGCCTTTACCAGTATTTTCGGACAGGGGATGTGGATCATCTTTGGAAGCCTGGTTGCTTTCCTGGTAAGCCAGATCGTTGACGTGACCGTTTTTCATCGCATTAAGAAGCAAACAGGAGAAAAACATATCTGGTTGCGTGCCACCGGATCTACCATAGTATCGCAACTCGTAGACAGTTTCATCGTATTATTTATTGCCTTTTACATGGGGAAAGGTTGGAGTATACAAACCGTATTAGCCATCTGCCTGGTAAATTATGCCTATAAATTTACAGTCGCCATATTACTCACTCCGGTAATATACTTCCTGGAAGGACGTATTGAACGCTATCTGGGCAAAGAAACAACCGCCCGTATGAAGGCTGCTGCCATGGGGAAAGAAGAAGCCTGATAAAGTATTATTGATACTTGGCCTTAACTAGATCAGCCACTACTTTGTCGATCGGCAAGGTCACACTTTCCGAGGAGAAGGTATCCCAGTCTACCCACCTTACACCTTCTACTTCTGTAATGCCCTCAGGGATAATAAAATCGAAGGGTTTGTTTAACAAAGGTGCCGTAAATGGTGAGGTCTGGCGCACCAGGTAATAAATGGAGATGATCTGGGAATGATTGTCAAATGCAGATATCTGGAAAAAATCAGTGGTGTAAATATGTTCTATTACCTCTACATTCTGGGCTAATTCCTCCTGCCATTCCCGCTGTATACATTCCAGCGTTCCTTCTCCAAACTCTAAACCACCACCCGGGAATTTGGTATAGTATCCCCCACGTATATACTCGTCACTAACCAGTACCTGCCGCTGCTCATTGATCATAATACCATACACACGTACGTTAAATACGCTCATTGGAAACCGGATTTAGATAATTGAATATAATAAGACTAAAACCATTTCTTTTTCATGAAGTACCAGCTCATGATAACGGAAATGACTATTGAGAGAATAACCGGAATATAAAAGGCATGGCGTGAATGCTGATACGGAATATCGACGTTCATGCCATAAATACTAGCTACCAATACGGGAAAGGTGAGTACAATTGTAATGGAAGTCAGGCGTTTCATCACCAGGTTCAGGTTATTGGAGATAATACTGGCGAAGGCATCCATGGTACTGCTAAGTATGTTGGTATAAACGTTAGCCATTTCCAGTGCCTGAGAAGTATCTACGATCAGGTCATTCAAAAACTCCTTCTCATCATCGTTCAACCCAAGGAAATTAGTACGTTCCAATTTCATCAACAACAACTCGTTGCTACGTAGGGCAGTCACGAAATATACCAGGCTTTTCTGGATACGCATGATATATAATAACTCTTCATTCCGGTTGGAATCATACAGACGTTGCTCGAGTAGATTGCGACGCTGGTTGATCTCTTTCAGATATTCAAGGAAGTTCATCGTTACTTTCTCAAATACCTTTAACACCATCATATTCCGTTTCTCCGGATGACGGTTGTGAAAAGTATTCAGGAACTTCTTGATTGCCGCGTTGTCGAAGGAATTTACGGTGAGTATCTGGTTGTGGGTTAGAATGATCACAATAGGTATCGTGATATAATAAGCATCACTCTCATTGATGGAATTATTTTCCGTCGGTGTTTTAATAACGATCAACTTAACGTTATCCTCCAGTTCAAAACGGGATTTCTCATCAATATCCAAAGAGTCCGTCAGGAAGTCCAGTGGAATATCAAGTTCTTCAGACAAACGTTCAAATTCTGCCTGTTTCAGCGGGGGCGTAATATTTACCCAGGCACCGTTCTCGGCACGATCTATTTCTACTGTACGGGCGTCGATATTTTTAAAGTACTGGATCATCCGGGCGCAAAGGTATTACAATTAATAATTACAACGTCAGTGGGTGTATAGCCCGGTGTTAATTCTTAATTAACATCGACCTGTCCCTCAAATACCAACTTGGCAGGCCCACATAACCAGATATTACTGAAGGACCGCTCCCCGGTTTTTTCGAATTTTACCTCTAGCTGTCCACCTAATGTCTGTACCGGTATCACATAGGACTGTAAAGTTTCTCCGGCAAATGTTAAGGCGGCTGCCGTAACACCCGTTCCGCAGGAGTAGGTCTCATCCTCTACACCACGTTCATAGGTGCGAACATAAATACCTTTTTCTGTAGGCTGTACAAAGTTTACATTGGTACCCTCTGCCGCAAAACGGTCGTTATACCTGATCTGCCGGCCTTCGCTATATACATCCAGCGTTTCCAGATTGTTCACATATTTAACAAAATGTGGGGAGCCTGTATTCAAATAGTAGTAGGCAGGTCCTTGCTCCACATAGTCTACATCCTGCATTTTAAGATTCACCCATTCCGTACCGGCTATACTGGCATCGTGAGGGCCGTCGACCGCCAGGAAACGTAAGGTTTCCTTGTCAATACCCATCTTCTTGGCAAAGGCTACCAGACAACGCCCTCCATTACCGCACATGCTACCTTCATTACCGTCCGCATTGTAATATTTCATGCCGAAATCATACCCTTCCTGCGCATTCAGCAACATAAGCCCATCCGCTCCAATCCCAAACCGTCGGTCGCACAACTGATGTACCTGTGCATTGGTAAGTCCATCATACTGGCCATTCCTGTTGTCCAGTATAACAAAATCGTTACCGGTCCCTTGATATTTATAAAACTGCAACTGCTTCATTTCCTGCAAAGGTAATCATTATAGATTCCCGTAATAGCTTTTAGTACGCTACACACGGCTGTCAGAGAGTAATGATAGGCACCCGGACCGTCGGTATTTAGCCAGACCGGGTGCCAGACCGTTAAATACCGGCAATAATATCTAGGGATTGCTCAATCATATTGGCAACGGATTTCGCACTGTCCTTGCTGAATTCCTGACGGATACGATTAGCCACTATTGTACTGATCGACAAACAATTATGTCCTAATACACGTCCTAAACCATATATACCGGCAGTTTCCATCTCGAAGTTAGTTACACGATGCCCTTCATAACTAAAGGCGCTGAGTTGCTCAAGTAGTTGAGGGTGAGAGAGAGGACCTCTAAGTGCCCGCCCCTGTGGTGCATAGAAGCCCGGACAGGTTACTGTAATACCTGCGTGATAGCCGTTTCTAAAATGTTGAGCCACACTGCCTGCTTCCAGCAGGTAAGGGTGAGCACTGCCAGCAGCCAGCTTCACCTGCTCCCGGAATGCACCTAATAATTGTTGCTCTGTCGTTGTATTTTCATACGTATACCAGGGTAACAGATTATCTAACCCGATGCCATGAGAAGATACCACAAAAGCATCTACGGGAATACCTTCCTGTAAAGCACCGGAGGTACCTAAGCGTATGATCTGTAATTGGGTATGTTCTTCCTTGATCGTACGGCTTTGCAGGTCGATATTTACCAACGCATCCAGCTCGTTCAGCACGATATCGATGTTATCAGTACCAATACCGGTGGATACTACGGAAATGCGTTTGCTCCCTATCCAACCAGTATGAGTAACAAATTCCCGGTGTTGCCACTGACCTTCTATCTTATCAAAGTGTTTACTCACCTCCTGTACCCGGTCAGGATCTCCTACCGTAATAATCGTCGTCGCCAGTTCCTCTGGCCGCAGGTTCAAATGATACACCGCATTGCGGCTATTAAGGATCATTTCTGATGCTGCTATTCGTGTAGCCATAAGTGTTGTTCTTTTATGTTTCAGTGTCTGATACGCTGTAACTATGGTAAACAGGGCACAAAAGAACGCTTTCTCCCGCATTTCCCCAGCAGTTACGGACAAGATTTTATTTTATTTTCAAATAATATTTGGCAAATATCGAAAAATTACTACTTTTGCAGTCCTACAAAATTAAACAATTGCGTAGGACGCTGATAAAAAGAGTTTTACTCCTTTAAAAGCATCAAAATGGTTTCGTGGCCGAGTGGCTAGGCAGAGGTCTGCAAAACCTTTTACAGCGGTTCGAATCCGCTCGAAACCTCCCTTAGAGAGCTGCTTTTGGCAGCTCTTTTTTTATATGCCTATACCTGGCGGCCAGTTAACTGTTATCCCCTCTCAACTGGATGTAATGCAGACGCAGCGAGTTGTACCGCCTTCCCCTAAACTAATGGTATGAAATCGAAATTCTCCAATGAAACACTCGCACGTGCGTAACTGCAGCACATCAAAGGTGGAGGTCAGGCACAACAAGCTTTTTGTGAAAATCAGATCTGCGCAGGCAGGCATGGGCTCGTTTGCACACTGGAATGTTCCTGTGTGTATCAAAGTTAAGCACCTCGCGCTGACGGGAATTGTATATGGATGGGCTTAAAGTCAATGCTCACTGCATTGTTGGCTCGTTTTTTCGGGAAAATATCCGGTGTGAAATAAAAATTAATAACCTATTGCTTTTGTCGTTTTAAAAGGTTATATTGCATCCCCTGCAAATCGGCCGAAAGGATAGATTGAAGGCTCAATGTTTTACCATTGTGTTACCATACATAACAGAATTGTAGAGATATTTAAAATATCAATAAGCGCCAGGCCGTGGCCAACAAAACAACCAAATGCCCGGCGTCTTCGGATAGAGCCTTCTGAATTTCAGGAGGCTCTTTGCGTTTTATATATCTTAAATAAATTGTGGTATGCTGGAAATTATTAACGTGACTGCAACTGATAAAGAAGCCATAGAACAAGTGAAAGGATTATTCCGCGAATATGCCTCCTGGCTAAGCGTAGATCTGAGCTTTCAGCAGTTCGAAGAGGAGCTGGCCACATTACCTGGTCCCTATGTTACTCCACATGGTGCGCTTTTTCTCGCTAAAGTAGATGGACAACCCGCCGGCTGTGTCGCCGTACGCTCCTTTGATGATACTAACTCGACCTGCGAAATGAAACGCCTCTTCGTAAGAGACGCCTTCAAAGGCCATGGTGTTGGAAAAGCATTGGCTGCTCAGGCCATCTCGGCTGGTAGAGAGCTTGGCTATAAGAGAATGTTACTCGATACCCTCGCTCACATGAAACAGGCCATCGATCTGTACACCGCCCTGGGCTTTCAACCTATCGCGGCTTACTACGATAACCCTATCAGCAACGCGGTGTACCTCTCTATGGTGTTAGAAGAATAATAGCAACCTGCTGGCAAATAGTAAGTATAACCATGCCTGCAGCCTGTCACGGCTGTTAGTAAAATGGTTTTGTGCATATCAACACTGCGATGAATGAATCGCCATGTTGTCATAAACTCGCGTAGTGCAACTCTAAAAAACGATTTCCAGGTATCTTGTCAACGTTATAATACATTGATGACAAAATACCTGGAAATCTATTTATCTGCCCTCCGGCAGAATGCCTCCATTAAAAATTACTATCCTCTTCACTTTCATCTCCACCCATGTTGAAGTTCATCATGGTACCCAACAGATCACTGAAACGTGTCTCGTTTTCTACCACCTTCTTGCTGATTAGCGAATACGCAGACAATCCGTGCAGCACAAACTCCATCAGCAGTAACTGCTCCTTACCATTGGCATGAGGAAAACGACCCTGTACAAGTTCTTTCAAACCTTCTACCTTCTGAAGGCTGGTAGCATACTGCTTGTCGCTTATATCCTGCAATAACTGAACCGCATTACCTTTATCGAACCATTGTATTACCTGGCGATAAGGATTCTCAGATGGTGCCACTTGTTTACGTTTCTTAAAAGAATCCGGATTCGGGAAGTAGGTAGCAAAGAGTGTCCGGATAGCCTTGTCCAATAAATTAAATGCTACCTGCAAAGGACCTTCCTGCTCGCCTTCATAAACCAATTCAATCTTACCCGTAATCGCTGGGATAATGCCTTGCAGGTCGGCTATGCGCACATGCGTTTCTTTCTCCTTATTTATAATAGCTCTCCGCTCACCGGCACTCACCGCATTCTCATATGCAGCAATGGTCAGACGTGCAGATACACCACTTTTCTTATCCACGTATTCACTGTTACGGGCCTCAAACGCTACTTGCTCTATCAGCCTTTTGATCATGTCCGTCATATGGATACGGCCTTCCTGTTCCTCATGTAAATTGGCTTCCTGCTCAGTGATCAACAGAGAATTCTCAATGTTTTTCGGATAGTGAGTAATAATCTGGCTTTCTATGCGGTCCTTTAAAGGAGTTACAATCGCGCCGCGATTAGTATAGTCTTCCGGATTAGCAGTAAATATAAAAAGGATGTCCAGTGGCATACGGACCTTAAAGCCCCTAATTTGAATATCTCCTTCCTGCAAGATATTAAATAATGCAACTTGTATGCGAGCTTGCAGGTCTGGTAACTCGTTAATTACAAAGATCCCCCTGTTAGACCTAGGGATGATACCAAAGTGGATCACCCGCTCATCTGCATAGCTAAGTTTCAAATTAGCAGCTTTGATCGGATCAATATCCCCGATAAGATCTGCTACTGATACATCGGGTGTAGCGAGCTTCTCACCGTAACGCTCTTCCCGGGATAACCAGGTAATAGGTGTTTCATCCCCCAACTCAGCTACCAGGTCCCGCCCATAACGGGATAAGGGCGCAAATGGATTGTCATTGACTTCTGAGCCCGCAATCACCGGCACATACTCGTCCAACAGATCAATCATCTGTCGTGCCATTCTCGTTTTTGCCTGACCTCGAAGACCAAGGAACAAAATATTATGCCGGGAAAGTAACGCTCGCTCCGTATCTGGGATTACGGTATCGTCATAACCAATGATACCAGGAAATGTTTGCTCTTTTTGCTTGAGTTTTTTTATTAAATTAAGTCTGATCTCCTCTTTAACCGATTTATGTTTGTAACCGCTTTTCTTCAGTTGGCCCAAAGTACTGATGCTCGTGTTCATGAATATTCCCTGTTTATAGAATGAAAAAGATAACCAAAATGCAGTGTTTCCTTTAGGGAAACTTATTCTGCATTATCCAAGTTGTTTGCTGCCTCGCTGAAAGGCTGTACTAAACGCTAATAAAATTTCCGTTTTCCGCTTTCGAAGTCATGAAACAGGAATTGACCCAGTTTGTCCGTACCGGAAAAGAAGGCTTTACCATTGTTGGTTTCAGTGAACTCCTGAACAAACTGCTGTAGCCAGGGGTCCGTTGCAACCATAAATGTTGTAATAGGTATTTTCAGTTTCTTACACTGGGCCGCCAGATTAAGTGTCCGATTCAATATCTTCCGGTCCAGTCCGAAACTGTTTTTGTAATACTGTTTACCATTCTTCAGGCAGGTAGGTTTCCCGTCAGTAATCATGAAGATCTGCTTGTTTGGATTTCGCCTGCGTCGAAGTAAGTCCATTGCCAATTCCAATCCCGCTACGGTATTGGTATGATAAGGGCCTACCTGTAGATAGGGGAGATCTTTGATCTCGATCTGCCAGGCATCATTGCCAAAAACAATAATATCCAAAGTATCTTTTGGATAGCGGGTGGTGATGAGCTCGCTCAGTGCCATCGCCACTTTTTTGGCTGGTGTAATGCGATCTTCACCATACAAGATCATCGAATGGGAGATATCGATCATAAGTGCCGTCGACGTCTGCGCCTTAAAATCCGTTTCTTTCACTTCCAGGTCATCCTGCTGGATCGAAAAACTGTCAATGCCATGGTTGATCTGGGCATTGCGGATAGAAGCGGTCACATCGATCTGATCTAACCCATCTCCAAATTGAAATGGCCTTGTTTCTGCATTCCATTCATCTCCCTGACCAGGCCGGCGGGTATTATGGTCTCCCGTACTCGACTTTTTCAATTTCCCAAAGATCTCTTCCAATGCCTTTTTACGGATAGTTTGCTCCGTACGGGAAGTGATCGAAAACTGTCCGTCTTCCTCATTTTCACGTAGGAAACCCTTGTCCTTCAGGTCCTGTATGAAGTCGCCTATGCCATAATCCTCGTTGGTAAGTTGATATTCTTTATCTAATTCGGTAAGCCATTGTAATGCCTCCGATACATCGCCGCTGGTGTAGGTAAGTAGCTGGGTGAACAAGTCCAGTAGCTTCTCAAAGGGCGGTTGTGCATTATCCTCAGGATTAAACCTGACAAATTTTACTCCTCTCATAGCTCAAAAATCTAAACCTAAATTACGAAATGTTTTCGTGTATACTCCAACAACGGTATCAGCTATGCATTCTCAACATTATTCACTACTTTTCAGCGTCTTTAGCATTTAATCAAATAGGCGAATATGAAAAAACTGACAAATGTATTACTATTGGCGGCCAGCATCATGGCCACCACTTGGGCGATCCAACCTGCTCAGGCTCAGAAGAAAGCCGCAAAAGAGAAAGAAGGAAAAGCAGAAAAACTGGGCTGGATGCTGGGCGCTCAGGCTTATACATTCAACCGTTTTACCCTGGCTCAGGCCCTGGACAAAATGGACAGTTGCGGCATTCACTATGTAGAGTGCTACCAAGGGCAAACACTAGGTGGCGATCTGGAGGGAAAAATGGATTACAACATGGATGCTGCCAAACGCGAAAAATTGCTGCTGATGTTTAACCAAAAGAATAAAAAGCTGGTAGCATTTGGCGTAGTATCCCCACAAGATGAAGCCGATTGGAGAAAAGTGTTCGATTTCGCCAAAGCTATGCAAATCCAGGTAATCACCGCAGAACCCAAAAAAGAACACCTCGACTTGGTTTCTACCCTTTGCGATCAATACCAGATCAAAGTAGCGATCCATGACCACCCCAACCCCAGCCCTTACTGGCATCCGGATACTGTACTGGCTGCTATTGAAGGCCGTAGCAGGTTACTGGGCGCCTGCGCCGATATCGGCCATTGGGTACGCTCTGGTCTGGATCCGGTAGAATGTATTCAAAAGCTCAAAGGTCATGTCATGAGCCTGCATGTGAAAGATATGAATGAAAAGTCTCCCAAAGCGCATGATGTAATTTGGGGCAAGGGATACAGCAATATCCCGGGTGTGTTGGAAACATTGAAAGCTCAAGGCTTTAAAGGGTTATTCTCCGCAGAATATGAATACAACTGGCTCAATAGTGTTCCAGATGTAAAAGCAAGCGCAGCATTCTGGAGAGAAACAGTCAACAAGTTATAACTTACGAATAATCTAAAATAGAAGAGGAGGCCACCTGGTCTCCTCTTTTTTATTGGTTATAACCCTGGAATCTTTATCGGGCCATTCACGCACATTATTTAATGGGTATCCCTTCCTGCCGGCCATTTCTCCATCTCCCATGTCTCTCCACAGGGGCAAACATGTATTTATTGCGCATACACAAAAAAGAAGGGTGGAACAATTGTTCCACCCTTACTGAGGTCATAATATTAACCGGATTATTTCCCGCTATCTTTTTGAGTAGCCGGGGAATCCTGAGTAGCATTTATTTGTGTATGCTCTTCTGTATTGGCAGGTGCGCCGCCACCGAAGTCGGCCTTCATCCGCTGTAGCAATTGAATGAATTGCTCCGCTAATTGACCGTCATGCTGCAGGTCGCCTCCGAGTTTTGAAGGAGGCAGAGAACGATAATATTGCAACTGCTGTGTACAGTCTTTGATAATCTTTTGAGCGATCTCGTCACCTTTCTTCACATCTCCTGCGAGATAGTAACCATATACAGTCTGCAGAGAACTATAGTTATGCATGTTGTTCGGAGATGTCATGGCATATGGGAAGTTATCTTCCAACAGCATAGTATCTGCTCTGTTTAACACTTTTAAAGCTTCCGCCTTTTTGTTCTCCTGCGCCATAGAGATACCCAGCTTCGTGAATGCATTACGCAGGTATTGCAGCAACTTACGGTTAGGCTCATCAAAATAGGTGCCTTTGTTTTCTGCACCGCCAAATGAGAACTTCGTCATAAGGTTGTTATACATCACTGGAATATTCACGTTATTATCCACTCCTAAAGGATCGTTGTTAGACTCCTTACGCATCGGTATCAGATGGTAGGTCAGACCATCAGTACGCAGGTAGTCGTTGATACCCAGGTCGGTTGGACTTGTAAAGTAAATAGGACGCTTCCAGTTGTTGGCTGCAATAATATCATATACCGCCAGGTCATTCTTCAGGAGATAGCTCTTGCTGATCTGGAAAGGTAACTGCGGTAATATTTTAGCGCTGTCTTTAATATCTACTACACCATTTTTGATAGCGGCTGCCACATCTACAGGGATGAACAGCTTTTGACTTGGCAGGAAGTTTTCCTTACCACCGTCAGTAGTAGACAATTTGGCACGGTCATCATCAGATCCCATGAACTGCATGATCTCAGCCAGGTTTACGAATTTATCCTGGGGTACGATGCCTGCATCGTAGAAACGGATATAGTTGCGCGTTTCACCGCGGTACTTATCAGGAGTCCAGCTCATCGGAACCGGAGCACTCTCATTCACTTTCTGGCGCTGCTGATCAATATACCAGTCTACACCCAGCAAGCTGAGGTTGATCACGCGTATATCCGGACGTATACCTTCCACCTCTTGCGCATACCACAACGGATAGGTATCATTATCTCCAACCGTGAATAAGATCGCATTAGGCGCACAGGATTCGAGGTAATCTTTAGCAATATCACGACCCAGCGTCTTGGGAGAACGGTCATGGTCATCCCATTCCTGGAAGCCCATCAGCACGGGAACGGCTAGCAGACATACTGCAGTTGCCAGCGGAGCAGCAAAACTTACTTTGCTCTTCCGCTTAATGAACTCGTATACAGATAATACGCCCAGTCCTATCCACACGGCGAAGGCATAAAAAGAGCCCACATAGGCATAGTCTCGTTCACGTGGCTGGTTACCAGCCTGGTTCAGGTATAATACAATCGCCACCCCCGTAAAGAAGAACAGTAAGCCTACGACCAGGGTATCCCGGCGATGTCTTGCATAGTGGAAGAAGAAACCAGCAACACCCAGCAGGAAGGGGAGGAGGAATAGACGGTTATGCGCCTTATTATTTTTCAGACTGTCAGGCATGGTAGACTGATCACCATACATGAAGTTGTCGAGGAAGGATATCCCGCTGATCCAGTTACCATCACGTACGTTGCCATAACCCTGTGTGTCATTTTGTTTGCCGGCAAAGTTCCACATGAAGTAACGGATATACATGAAGTTAAGCTGGTAGCCGAAGAAGAACTTTACGTTGTCTCCAAAACTAGGTTTTTGACCCTGCTGTAGACCAAGATAGCTCCGGTAATAGTCCGCATGCCCCTGGTCGTTACTCGCATCCCATACACGGGGGAATAACATTTTATCTTCTGCGGCATACACAGGTTCCATCTTCTTGCCGGCTATTTCATACTTGTCTTTGCTTCTTGCGTATACATTACCTGTCTCCTTATATTCGGTCGGACGGGCGGTAAATACCTGGCCATAGATCAGGGGGAAGTCTCCATATTGCTCACGGCCCAGATAACCTACCAGGGAGATCGGGTTATCTACATTATACATGTCCACGGAAGGATTGGCCGTAGAACGTATCATAGTGGTGATATAAGTAGAATATCCTAATAACAGGAAAAGGATACAGGAGACCGTAAGTTTTACAGAATGTGCCACCCCTTCAGTATTGAGTTTTACACCAAATGTCTTCAGCAGGTAAGGGATCAGCAGGAAGGCAGCTGCAACGATGAGTTTCAGGAAGATCATACCCGCGCCCGCTCCGTCATTAAAAGCAGGAACAATGATCACAGACGCGATCAGGATCAGCGGAGCATAAACACCGAATTTAGTATTGCGATAACCGTACAACAATACGGCTGTTAATGCGGCAAAGTAAAAGATAAAGCCGGAGAAGAACGGCAAAGACAGGCTGTTTACAAAAAACACATCCATGTAACCGGAGGTTTTGATCGTATCCTGGATGATGAACTTTTGTACCAGGCCTGTGATCGCACAACCAACAATAAATGCCCAGAAAGTACCCGAAGCCGTTACCTTGTAACGCTTGAAGTAGTACACCATTACGATGGCTGGAATAGTCAGGAGGTTCAACAGGTGCACACCAATGGAAAGTCCCATCAGGTAAGCGATCAAGATGATCCAACGATCAGCATATGGCTGTTCGGACTCATGTTCCCATTTCAGGATAGCCCAGAATACTATGGCCGTAAAAAATGAGGACATGGCGTATACTTCACCTTCCACAGCAGAAAACCAGAACGAGTCGGAAAATGTGTAAGCCAATGCTCCAACAGTACCGGCGCCCATGATAGCAATCATTTTTTCTCCGGAAATCACCTCGTTATCTTTTACCATCAGACGACGGGCAAAGTGAGTAATTGTCCAGAACAGGAATAGGATTGTGAAGCCACTGGCTAAAGCGGACATCGTGTTCATCCCAAGGGCTGCCTGTGAAGGCTTCAGGAACATAGTAAACAATCTTCCCAGCAGCACGAACAAAGGAGCACCTGGCGGGTGTGGTACCTGTACCTTGTAAGCACTGGAAATAAACTCACCACAGTCCCACAAGCTGCCGGAAGCCTCCATTGTCATGATGTAAACAGTGCAAGCTATGATGCAGATCACCCAGCCCACAATGTTATTCGTCCTTTTAAAATTCATACGGTTGTTTTAAGGTCCGACAAAAATAGAAAAAGTAGCAAATTATGATAATTCGCCGAACAGTTTTAACTTTTTGTCAATATCTTTTTAAATAATAAATAATTAATAGCGTAGCTGTTAGGTCATTTTTAAGACATTGATTTTAGTCACAGACCACCTGTTGTGTTACGCTCCATGCATGGGGTTTCCCCTGGAACAATATTTTGGTGGCTGCCCAGGTCTCGCGGAATAGGGTAGAGGCCCTGTATGTTTCTAAAGCCTCCGGCCCATCCCAATGACTGTAGGTGAAATAAATGCTGCTGCCGGCAGCCTCCCGCCACAACTCCAGGTGTCTGCAGCCGGGAAACTGCCGGATTTGGTTACGCTGCCGCTCGAAAAGCGCCTCGAAGGTCCCGGTATGCTCCGGGGCAAAGTCCATTTTTACAATACGAATGATCATATGATATTACGAAGGTTCGTCCGTTCGCGAATATCATATATAATAGGTGATAAGTAAAACGATTATTGGAAAAGTATACGTACGGTCTGGTAAAAGGAAAGCTGGTGAAAGGCCGTAGACTGTATCAGCTGCTCCCGGCGGAAGCCCTGTAACCCAAAAAGGCCAGCCGCATTTCCTTTGTTGATGGCAATCTCCAGGTACCCGGCAGCATTAAAAAGCGCTAATTTTTGCCCTTCCGGTACATCGGCATAGGTCTCGCTGATCTGGTTGATCACCTCATCACGCCGGAAAAAGATCTGGAATTTCCTGTTTTGACGCTGTTGCTCAAACTGTTGCCGGGTAATATTAACCACGACATTTTCAAAGTTATCAATGTGAATGATTTGCCCTTCTATATAATCCTGTCCCGTCAACGGCTGCAGGTTGTTCTTTACGTGAATATCCGTAGCGGGAATGCCCACATCTTCCAGCGGCTTACCATTTTTCAGGTCACGGGCTGCGGCAGCCAAGCGTTGGATAATGGTGAAGGTATCCTTCGGCAGACTCTTGTCCAAGGGTAATTTTACCATTCGGGCAGGTTTCCCTCCTGCTATCATAGTAAGCAAACCATTGTCAGCACAACCTATATATTGCCGGTTATGCTCCGCCAGCAGGACATGATCGGATTTTCTGTCAAATAGATTGATAAGCACCATATGAAAGGTGCCAGGGGGATAGTAGCCAAAAGCGCTTTTACATATATAAGTAGCCTGAGGTAAGTTGAACGGGGAGATATGGTGCGTAATATCCAATATATGACATCCTGGACAATGCTGCCACAGTTGACCCTTTATGGCACCTACCATATAGTCCTGCAAACCGATGTCGGATGTTAGTGTAATAATGGACATGAATAGCTATAAACCCCTCCCGGCTTTACCAGGAGCCTATCTGTATCTGTTATTTAATATTTCTGATCCCCGACCGGCAAGTCGTTGGGAAAAGGGATTGATTCGGTTTTTCATTACTGACGGGTCATGAAAATACGGTCCAATTCTACCCCAAAATAGTGCCAGACGGGCCTGCCGGAAAAAATATTCTGCAATTAACACAAAAAAAATGAGCTTTCGCAAATAGTACAGTTTGCTAAAATGCCGCTTCAGGCCACCCCGCTGCGATATATCGTCAATGCTTATACTACCGCTTATTAAGGAAGATGCTTACGCAGACAGTTAATATCAGCCTCAGGATAAGGGAGATCCGGGTTCTTTCTTAAAGTGATTGAACACTAGTTTATCTGCCATGCCAGGTATCAGCCTGCTTAGTAATACGGTTAATTTGCCTTGCGAGGTAAGTACAAGGGTGCGTTTTCGTTGGTAGATCGCCTTTAACATAGCGGCAGCTACCGTCGCTGCACTCATTAATTTACCTTCATCCAGCGGCGTTTCCTGCTGTGCCTGTCCATGCAGATTTAACGCCGTGTTCCGTATATTCGATGCCGTAAAGCCGGGACATGCCCACATCACGTTCACCCCTGTATGGAGATGTTCTGTACGTAATGCCTCCAGGAATCCCTGCATAGCAAACTTTGACGCCGAATATCCGGTGCGCCCCGGCAAACCACGATAACCCGCTATGGATGAAACACCTACCACAGTACCTTTGTTCGCCAGTATAGACGGGAACGCATACTTGGTGCAATATACCGTTCCCCAGAAATTGATGTCCATAAGCTGCTTCAGTACATCTACAGATACGTCTTTAAACAAGGCTCTCATCGAGATACCTGCGTTGTTAACGAGTATATCTATCTTCCCGAACTGTGTAATTGTAGCTTCGATGAATGCCTGGCAATCAGCTTCTTTACTTACATCCGCAACTTTGGTATACAGTGCCGGAGAAGAGAACTCTTCCCGCAGGACTTTCAATGAGTCCCCTTTACGGCCGCATACAGATACCTGTGCACCTGCTTGTAGAAAAGCAGCAACCAAAGCTTTGCCTATTCCCGACGATCCTCCCGTGATCACCACCACTTTATTTTGAAAGCTATACTGCATCCACATTTTTTTTGCTATACAAAAATAGGTGAGATGTTTATACATACACGAAAATACTTATTCACGCCGGTAGATTGTGAATAACTCTTTAGCCTTACTATAGAGGCTTTCAAGTATTAAGTTCAAAAAAAGGAATAGTTTTTTTTAAAAAAAGTTGTTCAAAATGAAATAATTACTATTTTTGCACCCGCTTACAACGAAAAACGTAATGCGATTCCGTAGCTCAGTTGGTAGAGCAATACACTTTTAATGTATGGGTCCTGGGTTCGAGTCCCAGCGGGATCACAAGCAACTTACAAAACCTGCGACCAGCGCAGGTTTTGTTTTTTTAGTCGAGCGTTTAGTTCCTTTTGCCTAATCCCGATTTCTTTCCCGTACCTTATATAGGTTAATCAGCTTTTACCACGATACAAAATATATGTGTTGGAATTTACAGGTTCAACGATGTCATGCGAATATTAAAGATCTATTCTGATTAAACATTATTTGTAGAATCCAGACAATAGAGTTGAAACGCAGTTTTGCTTTTTAATGAAGTTAGTTTTAATCTTGTCATCATGTATTCCATAAGTTGTTCCCGGTCTAAAGCTTGTCTTTTCGGCAAATAGATTTAGTATATATTTTATTATCCAGGATACACACATTGACTATTTCGCCGAAAATTATTGTTGGCAGTAACATGCTTTCGGATGCAGATACTCCAATCGATGGGATATGCAAACCTTATTCGGTGACGATAGGTAGGAGAGAGGAACGGAAAATAAACGCACTTTTGGAGCAAAAAGGAATATCGTTGATGGAGAAGCAGCCTAGTATGTGTCTGCACCCTTTTTGGGGACAATGCGCTCCCATCAGGAAAAGGATCTTCCAAACTATTAGTTTATGACCAGACAAATGGACGTTTCCTTAACTTCGATCATAGAGTTACAGCTTTTAAATGGGATGTGGGTCATGATAATACCTTTTCCAATGTAATGCCTGGCCGTAACCAGGTGGATCTCAGTAAACTCTGAGTTGAAAGCCATACAAGTACGGAATTTAGCGGGACAGGAAATTGAAGTACTTAAATGCTGTCTACCTAAATTATAAAAAAGAACAGGGTGTATCAAAAGTAATCTGAAGGGTCTGAGATTGCGTAAATGAAAATTCTCGCTATCAAGTATCCGAATAATTCGGGGGAAAAATTACTTTTAATACACCCTCTCTGTTTTCCAGGGGATCTGGTGGGTTAACTTACTATATAGACATAGCTACACCTGAATCAAAACGCATATTCTATTTTTGTAATTACCACCGGGGCATATCCCTCATACCAGGAGTTGGGATCGGTATCAGTCCGCGTAGAAAAATTAGTAATATTGAATCCAGGAGCTGCCAACCAATTGCTAACACTGACCGCATAATTAGGATCGTCAATGGGAGCATATTTCATCATCTCATGCCTGGTAGGGATACGAAATACCGCCGTATAGATTTTGCCGGTCTGTTTGTAGGCAATTGAATATTGACTGGCTGCTGGTCCCAGATTAACCAAATAACCATTGTTGGTAAATTCAAGATACAACCGAAAGCTATCCACGGCAGGATTAAACGGCCTCACCGTTATCGTATCTGCCTCTGAGGAGCCAAGGACACCGGTAACAGCGCTGCCAATAAAACTAACCCGTAACTCCTTCAACCCTTGCAGGCTACCTTGATTTTCGATATTACACTGGCTTCTGCTACTGTAGTATTCCGGAGGGGCGTAGTTTAACAGGTGGAGATAAGAACGACCGGGCGATAATATTCCTGCATCCGCAGAATAGGGTTGGGTATAGGCAGTCTGTCCATTTGTTGTGTAACGGAAATCAGTTGTTTCAAATTTCCCGCCGTCGTATAAATAAGGTTGCTCCCAATAATATCTGCCATATCTTGTTATGCCCAAGCCAATCATATTATCTGTTACTATGCGCGTAATAGTAGAACTGGTAACGTCTGCTGCTGTCCTGATCTGGACGAAATGATCCTTTCCATTTGTTCTGAATATTCCGGTGATGGTGTTGATCCCTTCCGGATAGGCAGTATGTTCAAATTCCGCACCGGAAAGTATGGTAGATTTGATAACCTGCGTGCTGTCCGTTTCTTTGAAAGTAAGCGTACCATCATATTTGCCATTACCATTTATAAATGCACCATCATACAAAGTAACCAATGTTCCATTCCATTTATCCGCATTTTTTACCAGGTCGTTTGCAGTGGTGGAATACATTTTAATATAACCTTTTCCCATGTACTGTACCTGGCTCAGCGGTACTTTGGATACCAATATTTCGCCTTGCTGGTTCACCAGTTGTTGTCCAGAAACATTGATGGATAGGCGGTCCCCTAGTGTAAATGGCGCAATGCTGTCGAAATTTATGACAATACCTGCAGTATCTGTACCCTCACTTTGTAACACAATCGTGTTGGGGTCAATATTTTTTCCGGTTTTATCAGATATCACCACGCCGACAATTTGTTTGCCATCTGTACCGTCGGGTATTTTTACTGTCTGTCCAGTACTTAAAGCTTTTAATTGGGCGATGCTGACAACTTTTGTACCGAAGCGGACAGGTGACAGGTCAGGGGCGGTCGTTTTATTACAGGCTGCGGATAACAGCGTCATTAACACTATCGATGTTAGACTATATTTCCTTGTTTTCATTTTTACCGGTTTTAAAAAAATTATCATCAATAATATTTCTCTTACCGCACTTGCCTCATGTCTGCACGTAGGTTAGCCGAAATAGTTTTAATGCCGTAGAGCAATGTTTTTTTATCATTGTTTACAGACAGCGGAATGGTGAAATTTCTTTCCATCGCAAATCCTCTTACAGATATGATGTAGGCATGTCCGGCATTTGCAGGAACAGCGGTATTAACCAGTTCTGTTCCGGAATTGCTGTTATATATCCGTAATCCTATCAGCCCATTTGAGGCTTCTTTGGGGCTTAGTTTTATATAATCGGTATATTGTCCGTATTGGAGTTGCTGTGGTAAATTTTCTATGGTAAAGCTGCCATCGGGTTTTACCCGTTTGCATAACAAAGGGCCGGCATCCGGACTGGTATTGACAATGCATAACTGCACCGTGTTACTGTCTTCAGGAAGTGGCTGTGCTACGGGAACGGCAATCAATGTGAATCCCAGTCGTTGCTGGTTTTTTACACCAGGTTTATCTGCCAGGTACATTAATGTGTTGGTGCTGCTTTTCAGTATAAAAGTGGTATCAACCAGCAGGGTGTCTGGTAAAACACCAAATACGGCCCCGGCAATAGTAGTGTCCGGGACCATATAATGGGTCCGGAAGCGATGTGACCCGCTCCCATAGTTCATATATACAATGCTCTTTATGGTATTGTTTACTATAGGATATTCCAACTTCGGAGGAGAAGCTGACAAATCGAAGAAAGGAAGCCTTACACTCGCCCGGTTGGCCAGCGTATCCACAAAAATACCCAGTCCGCCGATGGTATATTTCGATAATACATCTGAACTATTGTAGTAGTTTATTTTGATCAGGTTGCCATTTTCGGGTAATACCGGATCGATGTTTTTCTGACAGGATATGAACCAAACACTGCAACACAGCAGCCCGTAGAGATAGGCGCTTATTTTCATTATCTAATTTTTTAAGGTGAAATGCCGTTGATTATTTTAAAATCGTTTTGACTATCTTCTTGCATCCATTGGCGGTGCTATACAAATGCCCTGCTTCATCATAATTCAGCAACTGGTCGCTAAAAGCACTGGCCGGTTTATTGAAAGTCTGATAAGGTTCAAATGAATATCCGATGAGGTCTGCCATAGGAGCATACTGGTAACTCCTGTTTTCGGAAAAGTCAAACACCATCCATTTGGGGCCACCGATTTGTGCTGTGATATTCGCTGTTTGGTTGCCATATGTAGTCAGGTATTGATAAAGTAGCACCACCAGCTTTTTGCCGGGTTTAGGTAAAAAACCGAAGGCGGCAGCCGGGTCAGCGTTATTACCGAAACCGCCGTTTATATTTATCCGTAGTAAATCAAATGGACCAGTATAGGTTTTAGGAAGTACACCCTCTTTTTCAGGTTGGACCTTATAATGGCTGATCATCACACGGCTTTGAATATCAAAAACACGCAGCTCTGAGTTAATGGATACATATAGGGTAGATTCATCTGGTAGCATATTAAATTTCACAAAATCCCCTAAATCTACCCCCGGGATTTCCTGAGGGGCACCCAGGGTACGAAAAAGATAATCAAGTGTACCGTCGTTACTGTTGTACCGTGCTATGGATGCCTGCGGAAGATAATTTCCATATAGGTTACCTGGTGTTACCAGATAAACATCTCCTTTACTATCCGGGTAAATACCTCCGGTAATGTACAGATTGACTTTGCCTATAGTACCCGTAAACGGAAATACATATGCGGAGGTTTGATTCAATAGTTTGGCTGACTTTGCTACAAGATCCGCTTCTATAAAAGCATAACCGGTATTTGTTTCCAGAGAAATCCATGCTTTTGTGCCCTGCGGGTTAACACCACCCGTTACAAAGGATTTTACCACAAATCCTTTATTGTTGAGTTCAGCAGCTCCCAATACAAGTTCAGTAGAACCGTCTTTTTTTATATGTTGTATATTTCCGGTATTTACTTCATAAAAATAGATATCGCCTTTGCCATTTAAACAGTGCAGAAAGATATTATGCGGATCAGCTATGCCGGCATGGTCAGCCAGGCCAAGCGGACGCTGAAAGCTTTCCTTGTTATATTGGGAGAATATGGTAATAGTGGCGGAATTCATACTGAAGTTTCCGGATGTAATAACCACGGGAATATTATTACCGGATCCCATGTCTTCAGTAATTAATACCTTTACCCAGTCCATTATTTTTTCTTCATTACTGGCAAAAAATGGTTTGTAACGGATCGTATCAGCGGCGACTATGTTGGCATTAACGGAGCCGATATGAATTTGGAAATTGTTATTGAGCTGCAGCCTTCCGGTGATGGTCATAGTATCACCCACGATATAACTGGATTTGTATTTGTACTCAGGTTGGTAATTCACCTGCGGCAGCCCATCCAGCTCATTCTTGAAGTTGCTGGCTTTATAACAGGACGATAACAGGCAACAATTCAGAATAATCAATACTGCGCGATATATTTTTATATGTGTCATAACTATTTTCTGTTGATTTAAAAAGAGTACATAAAGGACAATATGAAATGCCTGTCTGTCTTATATTCAGTGCTGATGATATCCCCATTAGTGTCGGCCGAGTTGACCGTGGTGTTGGACTGGGTACGGTGCGCTTTTTCATATTTGTAAGTATAATTTTCATCCTCGGCCATCCGGATGGGTTGGTTCAAGATGTTTTGCGCGCTGAATTTCAGCTGAAGACTTTTGATGATACGTTGTGTTAAGGCAAAATCAAGTGTATGGCGTTGTAACTCTATAATACTTCCCTGGTCTCCTTGTACCACTACTGGTACATTGCCGTCATAACTGAGATTAAAGGGCTTTCCATTGGCTGCGGCGTAAATACGGGGGCCTATCAGGTTCCAGGTGACTGCCACTTTTGTTCCGGATCCGGCATTGTCGTAATATAGGCCCAGGTTAGCGATATAAGGCGCCTGTCCCTGAAGTTGCCTGGTGTAATGAGGGTTAATGCCAGGGTCGGGATTTTTTAAAACAGAGGTGTCCAGTCTTTTTTCCACTTCACTTTTAATCAGGGTGAGGTTACCGATGAGAGAAAGATTGTTGAAAAAGTTAGCCGGAATAAAACCCAGATTCTTGCGTACTTCGAACTCCAATCCCTTTACCACTGCCTTATCTGCATTAGCAAAACTGATTATGGCCGGTCCTCCGAAGTAAAGGTCCCGGTAGATAGTTCTTTCAATCGGGCTTATCAAATTTTTGTAAAAACCTCCAATACTGAATGTTTCCGCGTTTTTATTATCTTTTGGATACCATTCTATTCGGACGTCATAATTGCTGGCTGTAGCCGGTTTCAGAAAATTGTTACCCTGAATGGTTTGGTTATTCAGGTAATCCAGCTCGCTGTAGGGAGAAAGTTCGCGGAATTCCGGTCTGTTGACCGTTTTACCATATGCAGCGCGGATGACCAGTTGTTCAACAGGTTTGTAGCTGATATTGAGTGAAGGGAGGAAGTCTGTTGATTTATTATCTACCAGTACCGGCTGATTAATATCACCCTCCTTGTAACCAGGTATAGCACCAGCTACCTGTTGCCGGTTGTATTCCACCCGTAGTCCGCCATAGATATCCAATTTTTCATTAAATGGAAGCAGGGAGACAGCAACGTATCCGGCATTCAGTTGTTCGGTGGCTATATAGGCATCACTACCGCTGGTACGGTCAAAAACCTTCAGTGCACTGCCGTCATCCTTTAGGTAGTCTCTGCTCCATACCTTGCCCAGGTCTTGCTCAGTATATAGGACTTTATTGAAGTCCATATATTTCCCGTTAGATCCGATAGGCGCCATTCGGTCGTCCGGAAAACCGGCACTGTTAAGGTCTCCCTCATTGAGCGTATACACTCTGCGGAAAAGCACCCTGGATTTCCACTGTTGATAGGTGCCAGCCTTAAATGTAATCCAGGGTTTTATTTTAATCGTATAGTCAGCTGACCCGTTATACACGCGCTCATTATTCTGTGACCAGGTACGTGATATCATACCACGTTGCAAGCTATTGTCTCTTTTGGAGTAATTATCAATGCTGGGGATATAACGATAGGCCGCCATCCATCCTAACTCCGATTTTCCGGATAACCACGATGTTCCACCATCCTGTCTGTTCTGATTAAAGCGAATAACCCGCTGGTCGGGAATTACCTGGTGACTGAAGGTATATCCCAGGTTCCAGTCAAGCTGATGTTTACCTTTACTGAAATAATGTTCCCCGCCGATATTACCAGAGTATAAAAACCGTTGTGTATAGCTAAGAATAATGTTACGTTCATATACATCATATCCCGGATTGCGGTCCCTCCACTGCAGTTTACTAAGTGTAGAGAGATCGGTGGTGGAATCTCCCACTATATATTGATCGTTTTTGTTATTACGTATTACAGTGGCGCTTTGGCCCTGCTGAAGAAAATAGTTTTTGAGGAAAAGTGTGCTACTGTCTTTCAGTTTATAGGTGAAGTTTTGCAACAGGTTTACCTGAACAGTTTCATTACTTTGTGTTTCCTTCACTACAGTATGTGTCCGTTGGTCGTTACCCCCCCAAAAACTGCTGGACCGGTCTACATCGTATTGCTGTTGTTCTCTTTTATAGCTAAGAGAGCTTAACATGCCCAGTCTTTTTCCACCTATTTTAAACGAGTTGTAGTAGTTGGCAGTTATCTGGATCATGGGGAGGGCCATTTTTTTCCCGTATTGCAGGTAGGGCTTAAACTGCGATGCATAGTCCTGTTGTGTGATATTGGCCTGAGTGAAGTTGCCGTAACCAGGAACAACAGAAGGAAGCTTACGGGTGCCGTCGTCAAAACCAAGGAAGTCGGTTTTGCCCCCCTGGTAAGTCAAAAACTGATTGTTAAATGTGGTGTTCGGACGATTTCCCAATTGCAGTTCTACATCGAAGTGTTTTACTTCGCGGGCATCTTTGGTAAATATTTTTACAGCGCCTCCTGTCATATCTCCCATGAGATCGGGAGCCGGAGATTTATAAACCAGTATTTTATCAATAATTCTGCTGGGAAGCAAGTCCAGGGAGAAGGCACGGGAATATAATTCGGTAGAAGGAGCAACGTTGTTATTCAGGTATGTCAGATTATAACGCTCATTCATACCACGGATAATGATAAATTTGTCATCATTGATCGTAACGCCGGCGATTTTTTTGACTACTTCCGCCACATTACGGTCAGCGCTTATTGCAATCTGTTGCGAAGATATGCCGGAAACTACCGACCGGGCGTTTTTAAGTAACTCCAGTACTTGCTTGTCTGAAGTGTGTGCCACCGGCGCACGTCTTGAAATACCGCCGGTGACTACAACTTCATTCAGCCGGCTTGCTCCTTGTAGTCTTACATCATATACCTGGCCTCTACCTTTTTTTATATCCAGCTGAACTCGTTCTGTGTTGTATCCTATATAAGATACCTGTAAGGTAATCCTGCCTTCCGGCAGGTCTGTAAACAAGTAGTTCCCAGCTTTGTCTGACACCATTCCACGTTTTAATGCTGGAATTGTTACAGAGGCACCTGGCAGTGGTTCGGAGCTCTCAAAATCAACGATTCTACCTCTGATAATACCATTTTCCGCTTGGTCGGTCGTTATTTCGATGTCGTTTTTTTTCGTTGTTTTTTCGCTGATGACAATACGATCTTTCATGGCTACAAACTGTAGTCGCGTATTTCTCAATAGTATTTCTGTAATTTTCTCGACAGACATGTCTTTTTCAGAACATGTAATCGGTATTGCTTCGTATTTTTGGATGTCATGATCAAATATAAAGTGAACACCGCTTTGGTTTTGTAGTGCAGAAAATGCTTCCTTCAGCGTGGCGTTTTTCAGAACAAGCGTGACCTTATGTTGGGTAAGGTCCTGCTGGGCGGACAGCTGCAGGGTGAGGCAGCAGTACAAGAGGATACTTGTCAGTATTGGTAGTCGTTTGAATCTTACCAAAACGTGCAGTATAGTTTTTTTCATATGTTTAATAAATAATTGTAAATGGGTTGTTGAATAATTGGTGGAAAAACCTTTGTTATTGGACATGACAAAGCCTGCACCGGCGCTTACTGCGCAGTTTGGCGACTGTTTTTATATGTGATAATTTTCGGGCCTAACGACTGTTTTTAACCGCTGGTGTTATCTGGTTCTATACAGGTGGAAGATAGTATCCGCTTGCTGTTGATAGCGAAATTTTCCCATGACGCTGAGCGTATAAAGAATATCATTTGCATTGTCAGTAGTTGCAAACGATCCTGACACCTTGTAACTAGCCATTTCGGCATCGGGCATAATGATTTTAACCCCAAAACGTCTTTGTAATGCGTTGACAACGGACTTCAATGGTTGGTCATCAAAAACCACTTCTCCTGACTTCCATTGTAGCAGTTTATCTGTAGCAGTTATTTTCTGCTTTAATTCGTTCTTTGCAACGTCATAGTCTACTGCTGATCCAGGGGTTAGTATGACTTTTTCCGTCGGAGTATTGACCCTGACCTTACCTGTAGCTACTACTATTTCAAACGGTTCGTCAGCAAAGGCCTGAATTTTAAAAGAGGTACCCAGTACACGGGTATTTATAGCGCCGGTATGAACAATAAATGGATGTTCCTGATTTTGCGCGACCTCAAAGAATGCTTCTCCTGTTAATTCCAGTTCCCTTCCGTTACTTGGAAAGTTCGGTGAATAACGCAGTTCGCTGCAGGCTGCCAGGTATACAACGCTGCTATCGGGTAATATACAGCGTAGCGGAGGCCCAATTTTATTTCTTTGTTTTACAGAGAAAAGACTACCCTGGACCGGAGTAGTTTTTTTAAATTGATAGAACAAGGCAGTTCCTGTCAGGACAATGCCGGTTAATACAGCGGCTATTTTAAGCAGGTTTCGCCGTACAATTTTATTTTGTTCTGTACGGCCGGTGACGGCTATTCGTTTGTGTATCCGCTGCTTCAAGTGCTGTACCCGTACCTGGGATCGCATTTGATCGGCTTCCCCCGATCCATCTTCTGCTTGACTATCTATGTCGGCCAGCTTTTTGTATAAGATAGCCCTGCCTTCTGCGGTATCGAGAAGTGCTTTTACTGTCTGCAGTTCTGCCTCGGTGCAAGTTTTTAGAAGAAATTTCTCTAATAACTGGTGTTTTGTGAAGTCCACTTTTTTTAGATCCTCCTACCTTTAATAACACCAGAAAATAGGGGACACCCCCTAGATGGATACTTTTTTTAAGAAATTTTCTTAGATTTTAAGAAATATTGTAGGCGGAGGGGAGCAATCAGTATTTTTTTCTTGTTTCACGAAGTGTGGCTAACGCGGCATTCATGTAGTTTTCAACAGTCTTTTTGGACAGGTTCATTTCGCGGGCGATTTGGGTGTAACTCATATTTTCTTCGCGGTGCAGCATGAAAATTTTACGGCGTTGCGGACTGAGGGCATCCAGGTAGTGCTGATAAATATATGCCATATCCTTCGCCATTAAAGTATGGTCAGCGTAGCTGCCTTCGATTAGCATATCATCTTGCAGTAATGCTGTAGAAACGGTGCCCGGAATGTTTTTTCGTAAATAATTGATGACACGGTTGCGCATAGCGTAAGTAAGATACCCTATAAGATTATGGCCTGCGTTGGGGCTTAGTTGTTCCCGCTTTTTCCAGATATTAAAAAATAAGTCCATTGTTAATTCCTCTGCATCCATCGAATTTTTTACGTGCCGTAGTGCCTGGCGGTACATCAAATCAGCATAGCGGTTAAATAACTCATTGTATGCCTTGATGTCGCTCTTCTGGTAGAATAACCATAGCTCTGTATCGGAAGCCCCTTGATAGTCCATTGACATTATTATATTACATGACATAAAATCAGCCGATACAAAATTCGTAGTTTCAATGACAGCCGGATATTAAGTTTTGGTAAAGAAATGTTTCCGGAGGAGGTGAGATCCTTTTCTATATATAATGCATAAACTAAGTTTGCGACTTGTTTGCTTCCCCGGTTATTCTCGGCATGATCCTTATTTATTGCATTCAAGTCGAAGGTGAATGGTAACATAAAAGTTTGTTCAGGCGATGCTTGCATTGACTGTGTCTTTTATTGTCAGGCATCTACAAAGAATGGTAGTAGTTGCTCCAGTAAAAGTTGTGGCTGTTCCTCCGCGATATAATGTCCAGAATTTGCGATGACACCACCTTTACAGTCTTCACATACCATTTTCCAGGATTCATAAGGTAGCATCCCAAAGCTTAAAGCACCACCCAACGCTAATACAGGTATTTTCAGTTTTATTTTGGCTTGCTCAGCATTAAGTTCAAAGTCTACAAGCAGAGATCGGTAATAATCGAACCCAGCTTTCATACCTCCAGGGGAGGCATAGCAGCGTACATATTCTTTAAGTGCTGCTTCATCAATAGCGTCTTTATTAAATGTAGTTTGTTGATAAAACCAATTTAAGTAAATCTCTTCGCGGCCTTTAACCAATAGTTCAGGCAATTCAGGAACCATATGAAAAGGAAACCACCAAAGTGATTTACTGTTACGAGGTAATAGAGGCCTATTAGCTAGTTGTTCCCCAAGCAGACCAACATCCAGAAAAGCCAGTTTACTTACTTCATCACGGTGTGAAGCCGCATAGGCATAGGCTACGTTGGCACCAAAGTCATGCCCCAACAGACGAATACTTTTATAGCCCAGCTGTTGAATCAATAGATAAATATCATCTGCAACTGTGTAAATATCATATCCCGATGCTGGTTTGTCCGAATCACCCAAGCCGCGAAGATCAGGAACGATCACCTTAAAATGTTTGGCCAATTCTGGCATAATGTGACGATAAGCGTACCATGTTTGTGGATAACCATGCAGCAGCACAATCGGCTCGCCTTCTCCTCCTGTTACGTAATGAATATTGATGTCATTGACGTTTGCCCACTTCTGAGTAAAAATTTCATTAAACTCCTGACCTAAATAATGGTAGTTCATAGTTCAACCTTTAGGGGAGCAATTTAAGATTAAGACTACCTTTACACAAATACCTACCTTTTAGTAAGTAACAAACGTAAAAGGAAAAATAAATGATTATCAAATACTTGTGGAGTAATAAAAATGAAAAAATATGAAAATAATAAGGAAAGTTCTGTCTATAGGCTAGGTAGCAGGACGTTTGACTGTCCAATTGGATTGACTGGCACAGCGATTATAACTGTAGAGGCTATTAGGTAGTATCAAAATGATTCCGTTAATCCAAAAAAATTGTTACGAAATATAGAGGAGCCGATCCCCCAATTTTATAGGAGAAATTATGAAATACGCACACGTATGTGCTTTGTTCTCCATGTCCGTTTTTCACAGCTTTTTCCAATAAAAAGTGTTGTAAGCGGTTTTGCTGTTTAAAATTCTTTCTTATTAACTAAGAGTTAAAAGATTTCTTGAACTCAACTGGAGAAACATTTGTTTTTGTTTTAAATAAACGGCTGAAAGACTGCGGATAATCAAACCCTAGTTGATAAGCTACCTCTGCAATTGATGAATTTGAAGTTGATAATATCTCTTTTGCCTTTTCAACAAGTTTATGATGTATAAGATATTGCGCATTATAACCAGTTAACGATCGCAACAGGTCGCTTAAATAGCTTGGCGACAGATTTATTTGATCTGCCAGATATTGAACAGTTGGTATACCTTGTTTGATGGGCATATCTCTATCATAATAATTATCCAGGATTTCTTCTAGTTGTTGTAGCAAATTATTATTGATGGCCTTCCGGGTAATGAACTGTCGCTTATAAAAACGATTGCTGTAAGTCAGCAAAAGGTCAATCTGAGATATCATGACATCCTGACTGAAATCGTCTATCCTGTTATTTAATTCATCCTCGATGCCCTTAAATAAGGCGATGATCACTTCCCTTTCTTTCTCCGACAAGTGTAGTGCTTCATTAGCTGCGTAGGAAAAGAAACCATATTGCTTGATTTTTTTGGATAATGGATAAGATAGAAGAAAATCGGGATGAATAAGTAATAGATAACCTTGGTTGCTGTTGCCATCTGGACGCTCAAATACCTGGTTGGGTGCCGTAAATACCAAACCGCCTTCACCGAAGTCATAAAAATGTTGACCATACTTCGCCTTTCCACAAAGATTTGTTTTATAGGCAATCTTAAAAAAATTCAGGATAATGGAATCAGGCAAGTCACGCAGGTCGTATTTCATGTCCCTGATCTTAATAAAACTCACCAACGGATGTAAGGGCTTGGGAAGCCCAAAAGTACTGTGAAATGCTGTCAATGAATTGAATGTACAAGATGTAACCTGAGTTTTAGTCATTCGAAATATCTCCCTTTTACAAATTTACAACAAATGCTTATGGAACTGATATCACCCCAATGTTCTTTTTTGTGTCTATTGTTTCGCGGAATTGTTATAAGCAATGGCGAATTCTTTTGCGAATTCCGCTAATTTTACTTTACCTAATGCCGGTTTGTTAAGATAAAAATCTTCATAAAGAGTAGCATTTCTTTGCGCTGCCTGCATCTCAACAAAACCTTTAGCTATCCATTCATTCATGCCTGCTGCCAGCATGCCACTGTACATGTCTTCTTCGGGAACAACTTTCCATTGAAGATCTGGCATACCTATCGCATTGCCGATTATCTTCGCTATTTCATTGGGGGATACTTCATCGCTGGCCACGTAATGTACGGTTCTGTCGTGAAAAGGCTTTTCCATTTCGTCAGCAATGGTAGAAGCTATGTCCAAAGGCGACACCCAAGGCTCTTTTCTGTCACCTCCATAAGTTTGTATGATGGCGCCTTTGGTTTTGATAGTTTGGATATGCCTGAATAGATTGGTAAAAAAGCCAACGGGTCTCATAAACTTTATCGATACATCGGTAGGCAGCGTGTTAAGTATCGCCTCTACTGTATTGTGCAGATAAAGACTACCATTGCCTTTATCCGTATGGGCGCCTACACTGCTCAAGTGTACAATACGCTTTACCCCAGACCGCTCCACTGCCTTTTTGTAATTGTTGCCAATGATACCAAACGCGGCGACAAAGTCCATCTCTTTATCAAATAGACTTCCAATGCCTTCCCAGGCCTCCATTAGATAAACGATATCAGCACCTCTGAAGGTATCAGTTAAAAAGTCAACATCACGGAATGAACCAATGGCAGGGGTCGCTCCCAATAATTCGATGGCAGCGCTCCTTTCCACTTTACTACTGATGACAGTAACAGCATGTCCCTTCTGTACTAATTGCTTGGTAAGCGGTTTACCTATATTCCCTAGTGAACCTGTAATTACTATTTGCATAATCATATTTTTGATACTGCAAAGGTGAATCAGGTAAGAAAAATGGGCTTAACCTGTTTGAGGGTTTTCATAACAAAAATGAGTATCCAAAAAAAAAGGCTTCAAAATGTTGATTTTGAAGCCTTTTTTTTTGGAAGATGTCCAATACATTACAATGCTTTATCTTTCCCTTCCACTAGAAACTTGTTAAGGTTTTCCAATAATGGACTAGAGGTATTGGAATTCGTAAAAATAACATATCCCATTTTTAAGTCTTTATAGACTTCAAATCTGCAAGTGAAATCACCATTATTGCCACCATGGCCGAATGTCTTACCAAAAGGAGTTTCTCTGATCTCAAGACTCATACCCATATACGTAGGAACTTTGGGTTTATGCACTTCATCAGCGAAAGGATATTCTGAATGCTTAGAGAGTATTGTATCATACGTTGCTGGTTTCAGCCCTTTTTGTTCTAACAGATACAGCATGAATCTGGTGAAAATTTTAGCCTCCGTATGCATAGAATATGCCATGCCTGGACTTTCAGGAAGATCGTTTTTGCTTGGCCGTTTATCATAATGTCCATACGCCACCATCCGCTGTAGAGAATCATTTTTTGAAAAGAAAGTATGGTACAGTCCGATTGGTTGAATCACTTCCTCCTGTAATACCTGTTCCACTTTTTTACTGGTAATTTTTTCTACCACTAGTTTCAAATATTCGAAACCTTCACCTGAGTAGTTAAATGCGGTACCTGGGGTGAATTTCAGGTTCAGTTTTCCATCATCATTCATCCATCGCCAATTTGGAAAGCCAGTTCGGTGGGTTAACACATGTCTTGCAGTCATCAGCTTATATCGTTCATCGTATTCGATATCTTTATATGGTAGATACTCGTACAGTGGCCGATCGAGGTTGATAACTCCTCGTTCTGCCAATCGCTCGACAGCGAAGGCAAATACAGGTTTGGTAATAGACGCCGCCTCAAATAATGTATTGTCATTTACTTTGTCCCCGGTCATCGTATTACTAACGCCATATGTTTTATGATAAACCAGTTTCCCATCTTTGATTAGGGCGAGTGAAACACCTGGTATACCATAGTAATTGCGATAAGTTTCAATGAAATTATCTATTCTGCTGGCGCTGGATGTCGTAAAATCTAACAGAACGCCCTTATTGGGGATCAGGTCAGGTAGGGGAGTCGACGAGATAACAAGCGCAGGTGAAACAACCTTTTGTCCAGATCTGACCACAATCGTAATTGGTCCTTCCTGGTTGGCAGCATAAGGTCCATCTGCAGAGGAAAAATACGTCTCAGACAATGCGAGCTTATATTTCCCGGAAGGTATCATTACAGCATAATTACCCAGGCTGTCTACTTCGGCTGTAACCCAAAGTTTAGGATTATCTAATGAGATAACACGAACGCTGCCTGGAAGTTTTGTTGTCTGTGGCTTGTTCCAGCTCAATTTTCCAATAACAGCGGACAATTTTCTATCCGCAGGCATAAAGACAATGTCGCCAAGGCTGTTGGTATTCATATACTTAGCTTCTCCCTTCCCCCACGCAGACCAGGAAAAACTTCCATCGCGGTCCTTGTCAAATACATGAAAATCGAATCCGACCGACTTACCTACTGTCAGCTCGTTACCCAACTGAATCCGCCATTCATAGATACGGGTGTTGCCACGATGTATAACGGCAACTTCCATGATATCCCAGGTTGCTTTGCTGGCAAATGGATCATAGAAAGCATTGTTCGTGTTACGCAGCTTCTTACTGTACATAAATGATGCAACCCCGGAACCCGCCAGCAAATGACGTGCATCTATACTGACCTCCAGTCCATCTTGCGTATTCCATTGTACGTATTTGGACGTATCCTCAACGAAATCATTGTCTGTTATAGTAAAGGCTACATATAAGGACTGATTGGCAAGGCTATACCCTAGTTGGAAAAAACCGGAAAAGTCGGATTCATTTTGAGGCTTCGTATCCGAGGGATGTACGGCAATCTTATACCTCACGGCATCTTTGGGCCAATCAGTAAGATCGCCGTCAACTTTGATCTCACCAAGTGGATAGGCATAAGCAATACTTCCATTGTGAGCAGATAGATACTCACAGGACAGCAAGCATAATATAAATATGCAAAGCGCTTTAACAGATGAAACTGACATATTTAATAATTCGGTTCAGGTGGTTTCAAATGGATTAATATTCGTATGTAAAGACGGTGCTGATGTCCAAAAGTTGCATGGATAATATGCCGTTAGTACAGCTGAAAAATTAGACCTCCGATCAAATATTATAACAGCTTATAAATAAATTCTTCTACCTCTGTTTGTCGCGCATTTGCAAAGCCTTTATCCGTACCCGTTTTTACAAAACCACACTTTTCCAAAACTCTTTGGGAGCCAAAATTGTCAAACGCTACCCGTCCAAAAATAGGCCTTGTGCTTTCCAGTGTAAGGAAGTTATCAAGTGCTGTTGTTGTAATCCCTTGTCCCCAAAATTTTTTGTCGATCCAGTAGGTGATTTCAGTATCTCCTCTCATTTCAAATTTTGCAATACTCCCTACGATAATTCCGTCAACGAGAATTGTCTGCATATTTATTGTCGGATCCTCAAGATGTTTGGCAAATTTTTCCAGGTAGGCTGCTTTGTTCGTAGGGTCCTTGGGCGTAAATGCCGCTAAATGATTAGCTTCTTTGTCAAGTTGGAATTCAAACAGGAATTCTAAATCGGGTATTACTGTTCTTCTGAGTGTTACTTGTCCGTGGTGTATCATGATTACATTATTTAAGAATATGTGCTGTAATGCAAAATATACACATTTTAGACGGGAAACGCTCGCTATTCTTTCATTATATCCCAAATATTGGCACAATGCATGTGTTACATGCAGCAACTACTTCTCCGCCGGCAAACGATCCGACTGGCTCTTCCTTCGGTTCAGCCGGTATACTACGTTAGCATTATAAACCACTCCCTTTTGCTGCGAACGGCTGTAAAGAGAGTAAGTAGGAATGTCCATTTCCTCTACGTAAATATTGGAGTCGAAAATATTGTTCACACTAAAGGAAAGCGTTAATTGGTCCTTGAACAGGTCTTTGGAGAATCCTATATTGGCACGATATTGATCGGATACGGTTACCTGTACTTCCTGTCGCTTACCACGGTAGGTGAAACTACCGTCTATATTCACAATCTTAGGAAATCGCATGCTGGAGCGGGCGGTCGTAAACCAGGTCGTATTGTCGGCACTATATGTTTTACCTGCATACTCGCCCCGCTGCGAGAAAGAGTAGTAGTTTATATCCCAGGAGAGCCGCCACCAGGTATACGGGTTATAGGTAGTAGTCATGTCGAAACCATAACGATTTTCCGTACCCATGTTGGCCCACGTTCGCACTAAATTGCCATCGCCCTGTACGGCGATCACTGCACCAAAGTAATTAGTCGTATACTGATAGTAGATACCCGGATTTATACTCAATTTTCCCGTTTTCTTCAATAATGATAATTCCATAGCATTCGTATACATAGGATCTATATCTGGATTACCTCGCTGTAAGAAACGCTGATCAGATAAGCCGGCAAAGGTGTTCAGCTGCCAGAATTTAGGACGGTTGATCCTGCGGCTATAACTTGCCTGTAGCGTCCATTCATTTTGAAAGCCATACTGCAAATGAAGGGTAGGGAAAAGGTCTGTATATTGTTTGCTTTTATTGATGGTTTGTTCGCGATCCCTGATATGGATACTGGACAGCTCGCTACGTAATCCCAATTGAGCATCCAGGCGTTTCCACTTCTTATTATATTGAGCGTAGGCGGCATAGATATTCTCATCATAAAAGAGTTTATTGTTATTACCGTTCAATAACTTCCCATCCTGATCGGCAGAATATTCGCTCCGGATGGCTCGCCACTGGCTACGGATACCCATCTCCAGCTGTCCTGATTTTAACGGTAATTTATAATCACTTTGTAAGTAAATGTCTTTACTGCTCTCGATATCACGCGTGGTAATATTTGTCTGCTTGGTACTGGACTGGTCATTGAACTGCCGGATATTTTGATTTTCATCATCATTCCAGAAATCATATTGTACATAGGTGGTCCACTTTTTTCCCGGCTGCCGAAAGGTTTTGGTATAATTTACTTCCAGCTCGTTGAATAGCTGTGGTTCACGGTATTGCTCGAAACGACTGATACTGCTATCCAGTGCACCGTGTTCATTGAAATAGTTGTAGAAGAAGCTATTAGCGTCGTTATTACCTACTTTGGTGCGGTAATAACTCGCCGTCAAGGTATTGCTTTCATTGAGGTAAATATCTGTTCCCAGGTAAAGGTTTAGATTGTCGAAGTGTAACTGGGAACGGTTGGCTTGCCGAAGCTGGTTATAGGGCGCCTTATTGATACGTATTATATCGTCTATGAACAATAAAGACTGGTCCCGGTATCCAATATTAGTGAATACATTAAATCTTTGCGTTTTGTAACTGGCATTGAGATTAATACTATTGTTCTTCGGACTGGCAAGTCCTGCCTGTAACGATGCATTAAATCCAAGGGAGGCATTTTTCTTCAGTATTATATTGATGATACCTGCACTACCCTGCGCCTCATAGGCAGACGAGGGGTTGCTGATCACTTCGATCTTTTCAATGTTCGCCGCCGGGATTTGTGATAGACCATTGTTCTGCGTTTGCATGGACGGTTTCCCGTTTATCAGTATCCGAACATTCTGATTATCCCGTAGCGATACATTACCCTGTATGTCTACATTGACCGACGGCACATTATTTAGGATGTCATTCGCACTGCCTCCCTTCGATAGGATATCTTTTCCCACGTTGAATACCTTTTTGTCAGTTTTTAATTCCAATGTCGATTTTTCACCTTGTACCTGTATGGCAGATAGCTGCTGTACATGATCAACCAGGCTGATTAAACCAAGGTCGGTGTTTCTCTCTAAGACTATTGCTACCGAATAGCCAAGGAAATTAAAGGCCCGAACCAGCAAGGTGTACGCCCCGCCTGCTGCCTCCATATGGAACTCGCCGTTGTGGCCGGTGATGGTAGGATATTGTTTTAATGAATCTGTTTGTAACCGCAATAATATGGTTGCTCCAATAACAGGCTCCTTAGTAGAGGTAGATATGACATGTCCCTTCAAAGTATATCGTTGGCTAAATACGGGTATTACTGTCGCAAGACAAGATAGAATTAGAAGTATTTGCTTCATTTCATGGGCATTTACCCAAAAGTGAAACATTCCGGCAGTCAATTTAAAGCAGATCGACCAACACCCATTTGATAGTGACAGATAACGGATTATTTGTAAATACCGGATCCGGCTGCGCAAAACCTATTTTCATATGCGGAACGGGCAAATTCGTCGACGGCATATTTAATATGACCTAAAGTTTGGTACTTTTATCATCATGCCTTTGATTGAGAAATTCATACAATTCACCGGCAAATACCGGTTTCTTGCCCACTTTACCTACTGGCTGGGTACTTACGTGCTGACCATGGCACGTTATAAAAGTAATATCATTCAAAGATATACGTTCAGCCAGGAACTTATCAATAGCTTGTTTTTCGTTGGATTCGCCGCCATTACCTCCTATTTTCTGGCTTATTTCGTACTCCCGCGATTGCTGGCGGGCAGACACTATATTCGTACTTTAATCATATCAATTATTGCGCTGTATTTCATCATGGCACTATCCAGGGTGAGTGTTATCTACTTTATGGAGCCTATGATCCGCCCAAGACCCTTCGAACAGGAATCTCCACTGGAGATATTTACGGACCTGGAATACCTGTTTTGGAACTATTTCATTCATGCTTTCTCATTCGCATTCGTTTTTATTTTTATGAAGCTCCTGAAAGATCAGTATGTCGTGAATAAAAGAGCAATGATCCTGGAAAAACAAAAAGCAGATATTGAGCTGACAGCGCTAAAAGCCCAACTGAACCCCCATTTCCTTTTTAATACGCTGAATAACATCTATTCTCTATCTGTCCTGCAGTCTCCCAGAACTTCGTCAGCAATAGCACGCCTATCGGAAATACTGGATACATTGTTATACCGGTCCGACAAAATGTTTGTACCTGTTTCACAGGAGATCACTTTGCTGCAAAACTATATTGAACTGGAACGACTTCGATATGATGAACGCCTGAAGATATCATTCCAACATCAGATAGAAAGAGATATTGAAATCGCTCCTTTGATATTGCTATCACTCGTCGAAAATGCCTTCAAACATGGAGCCGGAGAAGATGCAGGCTGCCCGGAGATCGTGATCAGGTTAAACCAGAAACAGGAACTGCTCTCCTTCGGGATCAGTAATACCTTCAAAGCTAAAGGCGACCAGCAATGGGGG
Source organism: Chitinophaga pendula (assembly GCF_020386615.1). NCBI lineage: Bacteria > Pseudomonadati > Bacteroidota > Chitinophagia > Chitinophagales > Chitinophagaceae > Chitinophaga > Chitinophaga pendula. The sequence goes on along the minus strand of NZ_CP077769.1, from coordinate 3,495,054 downwards.
ATCGGGCTCGAAAATATCCGTAAACAACTAGCCTTACTTTATCCGGAAACGCATACTTTTGAAACAACTATCATACAACATGTCTTTACCGCAAAACTGGAACTACGTTTAAACCAGCCGGAGTGAAAATTAAATGCCTTATTACAGACGACGAACCACTGGCAATAGCTTTGCTACAGAATCATATCAGCCAGCTACCTACACTGGAAGTAGTAGGTACATGTGCCAATGCGCTGCAGGCAGCACAGGAACTGCGAACTAAACAGGTAGACTTACTTTTTCTGGATATAAAGATGCCGCAGATCACGGGTATCGAATTCCTCAAGACACTAAGACAACCGCCGGCAGTCATCTTTACGACCGCCTATCGCGAGTATGCATTGGAAGGATATGAACTCGATATAGTAGATTATCTGCTGAAGCCCATTACCTTCGAACGTTTCTTCAAGGCAGTAGAGCGCTACTATTCGCGGTTCTCACTCACGAAGACACAGATCATCCTACCCCCGGCTATCCCAACGGAAGAATACATCTTTATAAAGACCGGCAATAAGTACAATAAGATCCCTGCCAGCGATATATGTTATATGGAAAGCGTAAAAGATTATATGGTAATACACCGCACCGATGGTTCCACTTTCATGGCTAAATATAAGATCAGCGATATGGAAGAAGAAGTCAGGAATAAAAGATTCCTGCGTATCCACAGATCGTTTATTGTCAACCTTGATAGGGTAACTGCTTTCACATTACAAGATGTCGAGATAGCAGGAAAGGAACTGCCTGTAGGCAATAGTTATCGGGAATTCGTTTTTAAAATACTGAAAGAAGGCTTGTAATCCCTTCACGCACCATAAAAGTACGGCTGTTGGCACCTGCCAACAGCCGTAAGAGATTATCCTTTAGGCCAGCATCTGTTAGCCTTGCGCACACAATAACAACCATCGCCACAAGCCGCATCGCCAAAGCAGAATGGAATGTCTATACAAGAAGCGGCGGCAAATACTTTAGTACCACCAGAGACACGTTTTAATGATTCACGGGAAAGTGTTTCGGTGCCTTTTAAAAATGCATACTTTTTCATAAAGAGTAATTAATGGTTAACGGGTAATGCCTACTTTTTTATGAAGGTTTTCGGCGCTTCCTTTGCTATTGCGCAATAACGAGATAATTAATATGGACAGTGGTTGGCAAATCAGACCCTCGCATATGCATGTTTGCAATACACAATAAAGACCCGCTGAATTTGGTGAGCTGCTTAACTAGTCGATAAATTATTACAGGGGGTTTTCGCTTTTCTAAACGCAATTTGCATTTCTTTATTGGATACTATTGAAAAAAACTTATAGCAATGTGCAAATTGTTAAAAAATAGTTCGATGATAATGTTTTTTATTCAAAGATGACGACCATAACATATACCCGTTGGGTTTATTTGGACATTCTTAAGAACACTTGCTACAATAACCCGAAATTAACCCGTTGAAATCCTTTATCACATACCCCTCCGGCAACGGTACCCGCACCTTATTCTGAAGACACTCCACCGCCCCACATTTCAAACACTTAAAGTGAAAATGATTATGTTGATGCCTATTGTTAGGCTTATCACAACCGGCACAATAAGCAAAATATTGCTTCCCCTCATCATCCACTACTTTATGCACCAGACCGTCCTCACAAAACCTATTCAACACCCGGTAAATAGTAGCCCTGTCAACCGACGCATCCAGCTCAGCTTGTATCATCTCATGACTCAAAGCGCCCCCAGCCGTTTTTAACAATTCTAAAATTTCAGTTTGCGATGCAGTACTTCTTCTTTTCATTTTTTATTATTGCGACTTAGTTGCAATAATAATAGTTTTTACTATCATTGCAAAAAATACCAAACATATGCACCAACCTCTTCACATACCCGGTAAATTCCTGGTAATAGCAATGATCGCTTTAATCCCCTTCACGATATCCAGCTGTGAACAACAACCCTCCAAAACAGAAGGCGCCAGCACAAAAGGCGCTAAATCAGAAAAACCGGAATATTTCCTGCTGCGAGCCGAACTGGAAAAAAAGTATGGTTACACACAGGCCGTCAAAGTCGGCAATATCGTCAAAGTGGGAGGAGTCATAAGTATAGATGACAACGGCAGTCCAATGGCAAAGAATGACTATCAGCAACAGATGAAAAATTGCTACGCCAGTCTCGAAAAGGTACTGAAACACTATGGTGCCGGTTTCGATGACGTAATCCTCGAAAATATATATACGACAAGCATGGCCGAATTACAGAAGAATGCCTCATACCGGCAGCAGATCTATACCCGTCATTTCCCAACCGGCAGCTGGATCGGCGTAAAAGAACTCGGAATGCCGGAGACGATGATCGAGATAGAAATAGAAGCACTGATCCCAAATGAATAACACCAAATGATGAAGCACTTCTTTAAACAGCTATTCGAATACAATCACTATTCGAACCAGCAATTGGCAGATGCCATCTATACAAATGGAGAGAAGATATCGGAGAAGACGTTAAGCCTCTTTAGTCATATCCTGAACGCCCATCACATATGGAACAGCAGGATCGAAGCTATAACTCCCGCTGTAGGAATTTGGGAAATGTATAACGTACAGGATTTCCGCTATATCGATCAGGCAAACTTTGAACAAACCTTATCAGTAATAGATAACATTGACCTGCAGGCTACACTTGATCACCTGAAGATCAAAGGAAAGCCTGCTGGTAAGAATGTCGGCGAAATATTATTCCACGTCATTAACCATTCTACCTATCATAGAGCACAGATTGCTACTGAATTCAGGCAAAGCGGTATCCCCCCTTTAGTAACAGATTATATCTTCTATGAAAGGAAAAAGGCGTGAGCCGCCAGGACAAGTAAAATGAGCCATTGGAGAAAGTCCCGGAGGGAGCCTATAGCTGATCTTTGTATTATTAATCAACAAAGTAACAGTAATGGCAACAATAACAAAGATACCCTTGGGTAATAATGGTCCACTTGTCTCTAAGCTCGGTTTAGGTTGTATGCGCATGTCTTCCGTATGGGGCAGCCCGGTAAAAGATGAGAACGAAAGTATCGCCACTATTAACGAAGCATTGGACAATGGCATTAACTTTTTAAATACAGGCGACTTCTACGGAGCAGGACACAATGAACTGCTTGTGGGCAAAGCGATCAAAGGTAGGAGAGACGATGCCTTTATCAGCGTGAAGTTCGGTGCGGTCTTCTACAATCATCAGTGGATAGGAATGGACTTGCGGCCTATGGCTATTAAGAACTTTATCAACTTTTCCCTCACACGGTTAGGCGTAGATACTATTGACCTCTATCAACCGAGCAGACTCGACAACAGCGTGCCGCTGGAAGATGTGATCGGTACTGTATCCGACATGATCAAAGAGGGTAAGGTGCGCTATCTGGGTGTTTCTGAAGTAACAGGCGACCAGCTACGTCAGGCAAATGCTATTCATCCCGTAGCAGCACTGGAGTTGGGATACTCATTAGCAGATCGTCAGTTGGAAAATGGAGTACTGGCTACAGCCAAAGAATTGGGTATTGGTGTCGTGGCGTTTGCCAATACAGCAGAAGGTTTGCTCACCGGCGAAATGAAAGCGCCGCTCCCTGCCAATAGCATGCACCTGCTTTTCTCCCGTTTTCAGGGCGATAATCTCGTAAAGAACCTGGAAAAGGTCGAGTTGTTAAAGCAAATGGCAAAAGACAAAGGGTATACGCCAGCTCAATTGGCAATCGCCTGGGTGAACGCGCAGGGCGATCATATTATGCCGTTGGTAAGTATGAGCAAGAGATCTCGCCTCCCGGAAAATATGGAGGCAATGGGAATCAAATTCACACCCGACGAAATGAACTTGCTGAATACACATTTTTCACCTGGTGCAATACTCGGCAGTACCTACTTGCAGAGATAAGTAAGGCTATTCACATGCCTCACCGGTTTCGTATCTTTATATAATGATAAATCCAAAGGAAGTAATCCCGGGATTGCTCTTTTTCGCTTATCTCTCAACAGTAAGGAAGGAAAAAGTAGCATTCCTGCAACATAACACTTTGATAATGCAAGTGTCCGGCCGTTTTACACTGGAGACGGCCGACCAGACTATTTCAATGGTAAAAGGACAGATGTTGCTGGTACAAAAGAACCGCCTGGGCGAGATCACCAAGTCGCCGGTAGGTGATGAACCGTATCAAACCATTATCATCAGCTTGCAGGAAGACTTGCTCAGAAGGATCGCGCTGGAAGAACAAATTGAGACCAACCAGAAATATGCCGGCCCTCCCAGCATCCTCATCCCCGGAAACGACTTCTTACATGCATTCTTTCAATCCTTGCTGCCATATGTCCATCACCCCGAAGATCAGGTAACAAGCGCCGTAGGTATGTTGAAAGTAAAGGAGGCAGTATACCTGCTACTGAATACCATGCCCGAACTCAAAGCATTCTTATTCGACTTCTCTGAACCGTATAAGATAGACTTGGAAAAGTTCATGCGCAGAAATTTCCATTACAACATTCCCGTCGAAAAGTTCGCACGCCTCACAGGACGAAGCCTTGCAGCATTCAAACGGGACTTCCAGAAGATATTTGGCATGGCGCCCAGACAATGGCTGTTAGAGACGAGACTGGCAGAAGCCCGGCATCTCATCGAGAAAAAGAACAAAAAACCATCCGGGATCTACCTGGACCTTGGCTTCGAAAGCCTATCCCATTTCTCACATGCTTTTAAAAAGAAATTTGGTAAAGCACCCACAGACTGGGCCGTATAGTATATAGATACTTTAGCGCTCCTATCCAATCCTGCATTCTCCCTGCTATAGCTATTTCTCATTCTCCGGAATACACCGCCGGTAACAGCCATTGCCGTATCTTTATCTTCATTAATACTTAACGGCATATCTTATGGTCACTATATCCAACGAACAAATACCCGCTAAAGTCTACCAGGAACTAAGACGAATCACCGGACTGTCGCCGAAAAGCGACAAAGCCACCGAGATAGGACTAAAACACACTTTGCATTCAGTATTGCTAAAAGAAGAGGACCAGTATATTGGAATGGGCAGGATCATCGGAGACGGTGGTTGTTTCTGCCAGGTAGTAGATATATGTGTGCATCCGGAATGGCAGGGTAGGGGGCTGGGTCGCTTAATAATGGAAGACCTGATGAAGTACATTCAATCAGATCTTCCCGATTCTTGCTATATAAGTTTAATTGCAGATGGCGAAGCGTACCACTTATATGAGAAATTTGGCTTCTCTGACACGCTGCCTGAATCAAAAGGCATGTTCTTCCTGAAATAAAAACTCATGGCAGCCCTTCCACGATGGACTCTACCAGGCTGGCCACCGCTTTATTTCGCTTTTCGGAGGTAGCCTTTAAGGTATCCAGCCAGTAGAGGAGCGAAGCTTTGTTCACGGACTGGAACTTGTTTTGCATCAAGGCTACCAGCCAGCCCTCCATGCTCTCCTCTACTTTTACTACGGTACGATTCCCCTGCCGGATGAAATGCCAATTATGGATCGCAAAGGCCCCAAAAGAAGGACCAGACCACCCGATCGTCTTATTGGTATCTATCGTATGGAAGGTAGAAGTAATGGTCAGCCCATGGGTTTTCCAGTCGAAAGAAGAACCCTCTTTGAAAGGACCACTCAGCTTGCTGCTCGGGATCTCCTTTTGCCACTGCGGCCAGCTGTCTACATCGGCAAATACCGCCCACACTACCTCTACCGGTGCATTGATAACGATCTCTTCCCTCGTCACGACCGGCGCATCCGTATGGATGGTTTTGGTTACTTTATACGAGCTGGTCATCTGCAATACAGCTACGGTCAATGCCAGCACTGCGATAACTACTATTACTATTTTGATAAGACGTTTCATGGTTGCTTGTTTTTTGATTGATTTGATAAAGCAAAACTAAAGCCACCAACCGGCTCAAAATTGTAAGAATCCGAAATAACGGACCTCTCCGGTGTATCCGGCGCTACTTCCGCTCTACCCACTCACTCACCAGCTTACGGTAAGTCTCCCCGATAGGCAGTAAGGTGCCGTCGGTCAGCTGTATCTGGTTGCCTTCGATCACCTTGATCTTACTAAGGGGGATAATGTAAGAGCGATGTATCCGCACAAACTGCCGCTGCGGTAGTTTCTCCAGGATGTCCTTCATATTCTCCAATACCATGATCTTTTCGCTGTTGGTATGGATACGTATGTAATCTTTCAGTCCCTCTATATACAGAATGGAATCAGGCGCGATCTTGTAATGTTTCCGGTCCGCTTTGACAAACAGGGTGTCATCGGTCTCCTCACTGTGAAAGGACTGCTGCCAGCGGGTATATTTCTCGATACTCTGGTAAAAGCGGTTAAAGGTGATCGGTTTCAGCAGATAGTCCACCACATGAAACTGGTAGGCTTCTAACGCATACTCCGGGTAGGCCGAGGTAATAATGAAATTGTGTTTTTGATTAAAAAGCTGCATCAGCTCGATACCCGTCAGCTGCGGCATCTGTATATCCAGGAATACCAGGTCTACTTCCTCACTTTTTAATACCTCCATTGCTTTATATACATCAGTGTCTGCATATAGCAGGTGCAGCTGCGGCACTTTGGAGGCATAGTCTGCCAGCAGTCTTACAGCAAATGGCTCGTCGTCCAGTATGATACAGTTAATTCTTTTCCTCATGCTATTTTGATTGACAGCTCAGCGATAAACCGGTTATGCTCCGTCTTTAATTGTAGTTGGTGACAGCCAGGATAATAGATCTCAAGCCGCTTTTTTAGATTGTCCAGGCCAATTCCGCCCAACTTATCCTTTTTCTGTACACCCATTTCATTGTCAACACGAAAGCGCAATTGCTCCCCGTCTGTGTCGAGCCACATATTAATAGAAGCTTCAGCTGATAATATCCCATGTTTCAGCGCATTTTCTACCAGTGGAGACAGTATATAGGGAGGCACTTCCATATAGTCGTTTTCAACGCCTGAAGTGAAGTTGACCGTACCCCCTTCAGGATGCCGCAGCTGCTCCAGCTCTATATAAGCTTTAATATAGTTGACCTCATCCTGCAATTTTATCCGCTCCTTTTGGGACTCATACGTGCTGAACCGCATGATCTGGCTGAGCTTTTCAACCGCCAGCAATGATTTATCCGATTGAAAATAGATCATCGCATAGATGTTATTGAGAGTATTGAAAATGAAATGAGGATTGATCTGTGCCTTCAGGAACTTGATCTCTGTATTTTTATTTTCCTCCAGGATAGCCTTATTGTATTCCAGGAGCCGCACCGAATAGATGCCAAACCAGAGAAAAGAACTAAACAGGATAGGCATACTGCTATAATGCATGTTGTCGAGCATATAGTTCAGAAACGTCGTCTCCGTGTAGTTCACCCTGTTAAACAACCAGTCCGTAATTACCTGCTCCGTCAGCCAGCGCAAACCGGTAAAGAACAGGTAAGAGATGAATAGGCCCGCCAGCAATCTACTCCACGCGAACCTCCGGAACACCTGTTTCATCACCAGTAGATAATGGAAATAAAAGGTACCCATGAACACAACGACATAGGTCGTATAAAACAGATCCGGTACAAACAACTGCGCATGGAAGGGATTCTTCACAAAGGTAAAGTACGCTGCCAGCAGCCAGAATAGCAGATGTATGATCAGTTCCTTCTTCCTCGATAAAGTCCCCTGGTATAGCATCAGATCGTTTTTTACAAAACTATCATTTTTAAGAAGATATGAATCCGGGTTCGTAGAAAAACGGCAGGGGTTTGTCGATAAAAGTAGTTAAACGCGCCTATTCCATATTGTTTTGTGCAACATTTAATTGACAACGCATGAAGCACCTTTTACTTTTACTGGCTACACTCCTATCCCATATCGGCCTGTCCGCCCAGCAGTTTTCCATCAAAGGAACGGTGAGGAACCAACGTAACACACCCGTAGAATTTTTATATATCGGACTATTCAAAGGCGAAACAGGCCCGTTGCAGCAGACCGTATCAGACAGCCTGGGACATTTCTTGTTAAAAGCCCCCGCCGGTAACTACCGGATGCGTGTTTCCCACTTCGGAAAAGAGGTAGTCTACAAAGAAATCGTGTTGTCCGCAGACCTGGACCTCGGCACTATAGAGATACAGGAAGCTACCGACCTGCAAGGGATCACCGTCACTGCCGGCAAAAGGCTGGTAGAGCAGAAGGTTGACCGCCTCGTCTTTAACGTAGAAAACGCGATCGTGCCGACCGGTGGCACCGCTATGGACGCTCTCAAAGCGACCCCCGGAGTAAGGGTACAGAATGATAATGTCTCCATCGTAGGCAAAGGGGAAGTGCTGGTGATGGTAGACGGCCGGTTGCAAAGGATGTCCCAGGACGACCTCACTACCTTCCTGAAGTCCATCCCGGCAGATAACATCAAAAGCATAGAAGTCATAGCGACCCCTCCGTCACAATACCAAGCAGAAGGCAACAACGGGTTGATCAATATCAATCTCAAGAAGGCCAGGCCCAACGCCTGGAATGCCAATATCGGGGGCACATACACCCAAAAGACCTACAGCGGGTTTAACGGACAAGCGCAGTTCGGCTTCAACTACGGGGCACTCTCACTACAGGCATCCCTGAGTAAAGGACAACAACAGTTACGCACCACCTCCGTCGAACAGATATTTTATCCGCAGGAACGTTGGAGACAAGCAATCACTAACAGATCAAAAAGCGACGTGCTGAGTGCCAGCCTGGGTATCGACTATAAGCTGACCAGTAAATGGACGACAGGTGTGAAATACCTCGGCAGCTTCACCGACCGCACCTCGGCCAATAATCCGCTGACTACCCGCATAGATAATAACTCTCAGGCAGACAAAGGCTATATCATGACCGACGTCAACGCTGCCAACAAACCGCAGATGAACTCCCTCAACTGGTACCACACGCTTACCCTGGACTCCACCGGCAAAAGCATTGCTATAGACGTCGACTTTTTCAGCTATCGCAAGCAGGATTATAGGTTCTTTGCCGGTAATGAAGCCGGTACACAGAAGGCCGTTATCCCGGGTACATTCTTTTCTGCTACCAATACCAACAGGAACAGGATTGACAACTACTCCGCTAAAGCCGATGTAACCCTCCCATATAAATGGGCAAACCTGACCGTTGGTGGCAGGGTTTCCTATACCAATACCGGCAACGATCTTACCGTATACGATCATAAGTCCGGCAACCCTGTATTCAACAAGGACCAGTCCAATGTCTTTAACTACAAGGAATACAACCAGGCAGCATACCTGTCCGCCAGTAAGAAGATAAACAGCCATTGGGAAACACAACTGGGTATACGCATGGAAGCTACCCAAACGAATGGTTATTCCCAAAACCTGGACCAGACTAACGTTAATAACTATATCCGCTTGTTCCCGACTGCCTATATTACCTACCTGCCGGATGATAACAACACTTTCTCCCTCAATTACAGCCGCCGTATTCGCAGGCCGGATTTTGACTATCTCAATCCCTTCGTCATCCGTACCAGCCCATATTTCTATTCAGAAGGCAATCCCTTTCTAAAGCCCTCTTATATAGATAATGTAGAACTGTCCTATGTCAAAGATCAAAAATGGGCCAGTAACCTTTACTATTCCAGGGTCACCAATTTTGGCCAGGAGCTGTCTATCATCGATAGTACCACTAACATCACACGGCAAACCCCCGTTAACTATGCTAATACCTACCAGCTGGGATGCTCCACTTATTACAACTTCAATAGCCTGTCCTGGTGGAATAGTTTTACCGGCTTTAATGTAAACTATCAGGGCGTGAAGTCCCGCAGCCGCTATATCCAATCCATCAGGGGCTACAACGCCTACGTCTATAGTAATAACGACTTTACTGTAAACAAAACAAAGTCGCTATTCTTCAGCGTCAACTATGCCGTACAGCTGCCTGGCCGGTACCAGCTTTTCCATATTTCTAACATGCACATGCTGGACGTCGCGGTGAAGTTCCTGTTGGCAAATAAAAAGCTGACGCTGACAATTACCGGCGAAGACCTGCTGAACGCACAACGTCCCACCATCGCTTATCATTCCAATGGGGTTAAAAACAGCGTACGTAGTTATGGTGATACGCGCGGTTTCAGGATCTCGGTAAGCTATAAACTGGGCAATAATAGTAACGCCAGACAAAGGACAGCAGGAAATGAAGAGGAGAGGACCAGGGTCAATTAATCTAGCTGTGATAAAGGGGTGCCAGTCATGTTTGGTGTCCCTTTTTAGGTTAACTTTAGTGAAATACCCCACCCCATGGCTACCCAAACGAGTAAACTCACCTTCACTGGCCGGCTGAATGATGTCATCGGTTACCGCCGTCACGGCGTGTACTATTTCCGCAGCAGACCCGCCGCTGTCAGGCAGACTACGGCTACCAAGGCTGCCGCTCGTCGTTTTGGTGTGGCCAGCCGCAGCGGCCGGCTGATCCGTCAGGCCTATGCTCCACTGTTGAATATCCGTTTCGAAGGTAGCCTGGTCAACCGCCTCAATAAGGCGCTGGTATTGGCCAGTAGCCAACCGGAGGGCATCGCCTGCTTCCGCTTCAACCAGCATACCGGCCTGGATCGTTTCTTCCAGGTATTACCATTTACGGCTGCGGGCGGAGAGGTCCGCATCCCGATGCAGGTCTTACCCGCCATAAAGAAAGCCACTCGCCTGGAGGTCAAGCTCATGGCCGTACGGATCGACTTCGCCACTCAGCGCATTACCGGTACCAGTACCACCACTCAATCCATCGATCTGGAACAGCCATTCATGGGGATATCCCTGCAAGCCGATTTGCCTGGTAAGGGCACGCTGATCCTCACTCTACAGGTACGTGCGGTAGGAAAAGGGCTCCCGGGAGGAGAAAAGGCCAACATAGCTGCTGATATCATCAGCATCACAAAGCCCACAACCCCCAAGCGCAAATCCTTTAAAAAGAAACACCGCTCCCCGCTGGCTTGTCTATTACCTTACACGCCCTTACCCACCCAGCGGCATACCGTAGTTTCCTATGCGCTCTTAAAAGAATGAACCCGCTATACTCCCAGCTCGCTCTTCCCTTAGTAAAATGATTGAAAGCCGCTCGCTTACGGTATCCATATGCGCATACCCCTCAAATACCTGTCTTGTACGCCCTTTCCCACCTCACTTTTTATAAAAAGAGTATTCCACTCCTCTGAAGAATTCAAAAATCAGTCTCTCCATTGACTGTTTCGGACGCTAACGTCGTTGATCAGGTCTTCATCAATCAAGTCCACCTCCCCAGCACCTATCTCGTAGTCCTTGTATAAGCTACCTATAGCTTACCTATATCCGCGGCTTGGCCCTCAACCGTTTCTCCTGGCGGCATTACAGGGGGGAAACCTTCTCTGAGTGCTCTTACATTTATCAGGTGGACGACGGCTATCAGCTTTAGGAGCAGGCGGTAAATACGGATGATCTCTATATAAGTACTACTACTATAATAGCCGTATACATGAAGGTCGGAACATCAAACGCTTCCGGGAAATGTTGAACATCACAAAGGTGGCAAATTTTAAAACTGCCTGGAACCAAAAATGAGCAAATTGGCTATATCGCATATTTCCACCTTATGCGCTGGATGAATAAAGATATAAATGAAAAACTTCATAAGTCACCATTTGTTAATTGTAAGACAGCTAAACCGATATTACCGGTGGAAGGCGATGACGTGATGAGTGTAAGGGCTACTCATGGTAGGATATCCTTTAAACAACGATTAAGTAAAGATTATCATAGAAGGGTAGAAAGCGAAAATGAGATCATTTTCGAAGATAAATCCTATGAGGTTTGTTGAAGATGTGGATGTTTTAGGCGGTCCTGTATATTTCGAAGCCATCACAAATAAGGTCTAAATAGAAGCCAAAGCAATAAAAGAATAAATAGGAAAGAAGAGCCAAGAGGCTCTTCTTTCTCCAAAAAAAACCTGAATACTACCCCTCTATTCCACACTCACACCAGTTATCATTTCGATAAATACAGATGCCGATGCCGCCGCCTTCCATAAAGCACCTGCCATTGCAACTCACTTCACAAAAAGACGAGTGACTGTTACCACCGTGAACATTCTTCATTTCTGACCGGCTTAATTTTTTCACATCAAATAAATTGAAACTTTTCATAGCGTAATGAATTTTAGGTTGATTGATAATAAGTGTTCGCAAATAAAGTCTAAGTAAGAATTAGCAGAAATGCGCTTAAATTGAAGTTAAACATCAGTGATGCGGAAATGCCTCAGAGACTTTATAAAGAAGATTTTAGATAGCTTTGTGTAAATACTGCTATTACAGGGACTACTGTCCTGGCGTATACCATGAGCTCAAAAACCAAACATATCCATGTAAACACATTACCGGCAGGTACCCGGGAGGGGATCGTAATTATAAAAATAAACCACCACGGTAGCCCCAAATTTGAAGAGGTAGAACGGCCACACCGCGACAATGGACATGTATTCATCTTACAGGAGAAAGGCACTACCCATATCGAAATAGACTTCCAGCAGTATCGTATAGAGGCCCCCGCTATTATCTATATACATCCTGATCAGATCCATCGCGTGATAGGTTTTGAAAAGGCGGCACTCACCAGCTGGATCGTGACCAATGAAAACCTGCTGCCCGATAACCTCCGACTCCTGGCAGACCTCAACCCCGTGAAGACATTGACCTTGGATAAGGAGACATATGCGATTATTTCAGCCACTGCTAACCTCTGCCTGCAATTTACGGAGCGGAAACACGAAAGGCTCTATAACGTTATCCTGAAGGAAAGCTGTAATACTCTGGTTGCATTGGTCATATCTCAGTATGTAGCACAGGCGAAGGTCGCAGATAGTCATTCCCGCTTCGAGCTGGTAGCCAAGTCATTTAAGTCGATGCTCGAACATAGCTTTACGACAGTAAAAAGCCCGGGTCAGTATGCAAAGGCCCTTAATATATCTACTGCCTACCTCAATGAATGTGTCAGAACAGCCACCGGTTATCCCGTTTCGCAGCATATCCAGCAGCGGGTTATTTTGGAAGCAAAACGTCTGCTTTTTCACTCCACTAAGTCTGTCAAGGAGATCGCAGGAGAATTAGGTTACGATGATTACTCCTACTTTACCCGCCTGTTTGTGAAGGTGGTCGGCATAACCCCGGTAGTATTCCGTACCAAAAACCTCGAATAGTCCTATACTCACTCCGTATCAGCATTGTCCCGGCCAGGTAGTAGGTGTTCCTTTGTATCTCATAAAAAGAGATAAAAATGCAAATAGTAAAAGATAGGCAATTAATACAGGATAAAGCGATTGCTATCATAGGGGGAGGGCCTGGAGGGTTAACGCTGGCACGGCTGTTACAGCTAAAAGGTGCCAATGTGAAGGTGTATGAGCGCGATTATAACCAGTCAGCCCGTGTACAGGGGGCCATCGTCGACCTGCACTTCGATTCTGGCCTGAAAGTAATGGCAGCAGCAGCGCTGATGGACGCTTTCAAAACACATTACATGCCTGGAGCAGACAAATACCGGCTACTCGATAAAGATGGCAATATATGTATGGATGAAGTCGGACAGTTATCAGAAGTCACCTTCGGAGATGAACAATTCAGACCCGAGATTGACAGGGGCGCTCTAAGGGATATGCTGATCGACGCCCTGCAACCTGGTACGGTAATATGGGACAGCCAGTTTATAAGTATGGTCCGCTTAAACGGCCGCTGGGAACTCACCTTTAAAAATGGTACAATCGCCACCGCAGATATCGTGATCGGCGCAGATGGCTATCGTTCAAAGATCCGCCCCTATCTGACACCCATTACAGCAAAGTATTCCGGCGCTACCATTATCCAGGGCGAAGTAGATAACCCGCAAACCGAATGTCCGGAGATATATGCCTTGTTAGCCAATGCCAACCTGATGGCCATGGGAGATGGAAAAACCATCGCAGCACAACCTAGAGGCGACGGTGGACTCACATTCTACGCTGCCTCCCTGTATCCCGAGGATTGGGTCGACACCTGCGGGATAGATTTTGACGATAGCCAGGCAGTGGCGGCCTACCTGAAAGAGGCCCACGCACAATGGAGCCCGGTATTCTTTACATTGTTTGATGCATCCCGCCAATTCGTACCCAGACCCCTGAACTATTTCCCTTTAAATCAGCAGTGGGAAGCACAGCCTGATCTGACACTGCTGGGCGATGCAGCACATCTGATGCCTCCCTCAGGAGAAGGCGTGAATACCGCTATGCTGGACGCGTTGGATTTGAGCGAGTGCCTCACCAGTGGCGAATACCAGGACCTGCAAACCGCTATCGCAGCTTACGAAAAACAAATGTTGGCAAGAGCCGCGTTATTAGGAAAGGAAGCCATCGAAGGGATCAAGGATTTTGCCGCTCCCACAGACGAATCAGTGCAGCAATTCAAAGCCCTGCTTAGCCCCAACGAATGAGGCAAGTGTAATGATGCACCACAGGCACCAAGCTCAATCAATAAAATATACCTTACTGATCTTGCCGTTTTCTATCTGGTAAATGGCGGTGCCGCCGCGCCTACCATGGTCATCTAGGATATGCTCTTCGTCGATCACAACATTTCCTGTTACGATCCGCTTTACAATGCGGCAGTGCAGTAAATGCGCCTTGCCGAAGAAGTGATATACTTTCCGCATCTCTTCTTTTCCCCGGCGAATGAGCTTATCCGGGAAGTCAAATAACGCTATATTTTCATCATAGACCGACAGAAAGGCTTCCATGTTGCGGCTATTATAAGCATTAAGCTGCTGCTGTACCAATGCCACAGGGCTGGATACAGACACCGTATCCGGAGTAATGACCTTCCCGTTCTGGATCACGAGATCGAGATGCTCCAGTTCACGGAGATCATCAGCCGGGTTACCTTGTAGTAATAGCATATTGGCAGGCTGTCCGACAGCAATATTACCCGTATAACCGGGAAGACGCAGGATACTCGCCGGATGAATAGTAGCCGCCTGTAATACCTGCCAGTTACTCATACCGCTCTGCTGCATTTGCATCAGCTCTGGCAACAAACTTACCGCATGTAAGGTGCCAATGTTCCCGGCATCCGAACCACTGACGATCAACACGCCGGCATCACTAAGCTTTTTGAGGTTCTCCCGGCTGACGCGGTTTACCGCCGCCGTCCTGTCCACATGTGCATGTGCTTTTATCTTATATTGATTAGCAACAGCAGTATCCGCCAGCTGTTTCAGATCATACAGGCTACCAAGCGCAAATGGGTCGGCAGATGCCAACTCATACGTAGTAAATAAACGGGATTGATCAAATACATGCAGATAACCAGTTTCTACCGACAGGGTAGGACAAAGCACAACCTTTTTATCTTTAAGCAGTTGCACAAACGCATCATCTACCACTTCGTCTTCTACACTATGCACCAGGAAATCAGCTCCTGCTTCCACCGCCAACTGCGCCGTAATACGTTCTGTGGCGTGCACAGCCACTCGCAATCCATGAGAATGCGCCTGCGCGATCACCGCCCGGACGATGGGCATATATTCCACAGGAGCCTTCCCATTAGCAGAAAATAAGAGTTTGATAAAGTCCGGATGATAAACCAATTGTTCTTGTACCAACCGGCGCCCCTCCGCAGCATTCGAGGCCAATACAAAAGGCGCATCCTCCTTTAAATGATCGTATTCAGCAACAGCCACTGTGGTGATAATAGGGCCGGACATGTACACCTGTGGTCTGATAGCCCAATCCCCAAATGTTTTTTTCCGGGCTAGCAAACGATAGGTCGTACCGACATCAAAAACAGTAGTGATACCATTGCGTACATACCTCCGCAGCTGCTGTTCAAGCCCTGCATGGACTTCTTTGATCTCTTCTTCATAAGGCCGGATCTTGCGCAGGTCGATAATGTCCGGGCGCGTATATAAGCCGCCGCTCTGGAAAAAGTGTACATGCGCATCCGTTAATCCCGGCATAAGGTATTTGCCACCGGCATCGATAGAGACAACATCCGCTGGCGCCTTTCTTTTGTGAATACCCACAATAAGATGATCCTTGAAGACCACGGTCATACCAGTTTGTATAGTCTTTTTCGCAGGATCAATAAGCTGTGCATTTGTAATCCAGGTTTCTTGCTGAGCAAAAGCAATATTCAGTTGCAGACAGGTAATGGCGGCTAAAACAGTTTGTAACTTCATATATGTTAAAAGTACCCCCAACTAAGTAACTGGACTTTGCAAAAATGCTCAATTTCCTTAAAGGTTTCTCCGCATTCTACCCCGGGTAGAATTTCTTCATATACCATTAGAAGAGAATTTGAGTACCTTGCATCTCATCATTTATGGAAAACACGCAATCACAATCCGGAAAAGATACCTATAATATCCGCCCGCTTCATGACCATGAAGCCCATCTCTACAAATCCATACGTTTAGAAGCAATCCACACAGAACCGGCCATGTTTCGGTGTAGCACGCCCGCAGAAGCAGAACTTACAGATGCAGAATGGCAGGAACGGGTCAAATACCCCAGAACCGTTTTTGGCCTCTTTCTAAATGATGAATTAATCGGCATGACCAGCATACTACTGCTGAATGAAGAAGAAGGATACCTCGGGCAGTCTTATATTAAAAAGGAACACAGAGGAGTAGGACTGGCCGCACTCCTTTATAAAGTAAGAATGGAATGGGCATCGAAATTACACCTGAAAAGACTGAGCGTAAGCCACCGGGAAAGCAACCTCATTTCCAAGGCAGCCAACCAACGCTCCGGATTCAAATATAGCCATCGGGAGACAGCCGACTGGCTGGATGGCACAAGAGAAGATGTATTATACTATGTATTGGAATTGTAACGCTGTCAACATAGATATATACAAGCCTATCAGAGATTCGCCTTTCGCAATATCTCGATAAGGTCCTGATCCAGCTCCAGCCAATACCGGAGTTTTGTATCAATGATCTGCATCACTCCAGGACTGTCTTTATAAAATTCCTTCACCTGACTTCTAAAGTTATTGTTTAGAATATTTTTCAGAAAGAGATACGTATTACCAGGCTTTTCAAAAGTATAAAATACCTGCTTCGAAGCATAAGCCCCCCCGGTAGTAACAAGGCCATGCAGGTAAAGACTAGACTTAGATCCTATATATAAAACAGACAGAAATTTCCGCTTACCGTTTTTTATTGGTTTTGACGCAAAGATGTACCTACGCCCTTTATAGGTGAACCCATAACCATTTATATCTTCAGGCAAATACTTGACGGCGCCTTTTATACTGTCGATAATTTCTACCTCATCAATAAAATCATTGGTCGATTGCCCAAACGCACCTTTCTTGATCTTAATTTGCGCAGTAACCGTATCACGCGTTGGCGTAATATAATAACCAGGTGCAAAGGACTGGGCATTAGCATAATAGAGGAAAAAAGATAAAATAAATCCTAACAATATCGGTTTCATTTTATAGGGATATTTTTAATGGAATGGGATAAAGACTCCGGCAAATTATAAATTTTATGGGAAATCTTCACGACGTCCTCATAACATTCCCCTAGTATACGCAGGAACAACTATCAATTATTTTGCTACTTTAGTAGGAAGGCTGTCCGGCATGCAGGCATACACACATGATAATAAAGAACTTTTCCAATTGATCTCCGAAGGCGATGAAATGGCCTTCCGGCAGCTTTTTCACCTGTATGCACCGCAATTTCGGGCCTTGGCACTACATATTACTAAAACAGCCGCCGTTACTGAAGATATTATTCAGGAAACATTTCTTCGTTTATGGATCAGCCGTGATAAACTAAAAGAAATAGAACAACCCCGCTCCTGGATGCTGCGCATCGTTTTCTATCAATGTTTTACCTATCTGCGCAAGCAAGCAGTCCATCACAAGGCAATCGCCGCGATGATGCCGGAAGAACCGGTCTTTAGCGCCGAAGAAGATATCGCCTACGCCTTTATGAGAAAACAGGTAGGCATCGCCGTACAACAACTCCCCCCTAAAGCACGACATATTTATCTGTTGAGCCGCGAACAAGGACTGAAAATACCAGAGATCGCCGCCCAGCTCTCTATATCTCCTAATACCGTCAAAAATTCACTGGTCAGATCTTTACAGGCCATCAGAAAGCATCTCGAAGAACCAGGAATGCTATTCCCGCTACTCATACTATGCCTATTGAAGGTCTGAAATTTTTTTTTCACCCGATAGGTCCTAAATGCCAACTTACGCGTCTGTTATCATAAGGGTTATATTTCACGTTTGAAAAATGGGGCTAAAAGTATCCCGTTAGAACTGTCAAAACGATCATAGAGTGTCAATACAAGACCGCCTTACTTACCTGCTGGAACAGGCTTTAAAACATACTGCCACAGAACCGGAATTACAGGAGCTATCCGAACTGATCCGGCAGGATGATAGCGGGAATAATACCCGGCACATAGAAGCATTGCTGCAACAACAACTGCCTGACAACGCCACAGCTGCCTACGACTTAGCCTACTGGGATGAAATGGTAGACAAAATACTGTCTGCCGACAAGCCACCCAATACCGCCGTCATCCCATTACACCCCCGTAAACGCCTGCGCTGGATACCAGCCGCAGCAGCTATATTATTACTACTGTCCGCTGGCATATACTGGTTCCTGCAGCCAGATCCCCACAGAACATCCACCATAGCTGTTACACCGCCACCTAAACAGGTGGTGCCGGGAGGAAACAACGCCATGCTGATACTGGCAGATGGTACAGCGTTACCGCTCGATAGCGCAGGCAACGGCGCCCTCGCACAACAGGGCAATACCAGAATCTCACAGGCAACAGGAGGACAACTACTATATACCTTCCCGACAGAGCAACCACCAACGGCAACAGTCTTACAGTATAATACCTTACGCACGCCCAAAGGCGGACAATTTCAGGTCACACTCGCAGATGGCACCAAAGTATGGCTGAACGCTGCCAGCTCACTCAAATATCCAGTGGCCTTTAATGGTGCATACAGACAAGTAGAGCTCACAGGCGAAGCCTATTTTGATGTCGCCACAAATGCCGCTATGCCTTTCAAAGTCGCCGTACATACCGGCCAGCAAAGCGACAGCCTGGAAGTAGTCGTGCTAGGAACCCAATTCAATATCATGGCCTATACCGATGAAAGCCTGGTAAAGACCACCCTCCTGGAAGGCGCCGTAAAAGTGAACCATAATGGTAATAGCAGACAATTAAGACATGGACAGGGAGCACAGCTGGATAAACAAAAAGGACTGCTTTCCTTCCAGCAGCTGGCAAATACAGAAGAAGCAATAGCCTGGAAAAATGGTCTTATTCAACTGGAAGGCAATGACATCGGGTCCGTCATGCGCATGATAGCACGCTGGTACAACGTAGAGATAGTTTTCACAGCACCGGTACCGGCACACTTCCGCGGTAGCATACCCCGGAACCTACCATTAGCACAGGTACTTAAAATACTCGAAATGACAGGAGAAGTACATTTTCAGACCAAAGACAGGCAAATCATCGTATCTCCTTGAGATTCCAACAAAACTGATAAATATAAATAATGAGTCCTTAATTTCCACGTATCCCTTTACCCATACTGACCATAAAAAACCGGAAGCGTTGGTACCGCTTCCGGCGAAATAAAGGGTCTGTACGTAAATCGCTTGCGACAATTATTCATTACTTACCCTAACCATACAAATGTATGCAATTGATGCTTTTTTCCCAAGGCAGGCAACGTCTTGCCCGCAGGGATAGGGAAATTCCACTATTATCGAAAAAAATACTACTGATGATGAAATTAACGGTACTCCTGATGACCGTTGCCTTGCTGAATGTACACGCAGCAGGGTATTCTCAAACAGTGACCCTCTCTCAGCGAAACATACCGCTCGATGAAGTCTTCCGGGAGTTCAGAAAACAGACAGGATTCAATTTCCTGTATACCGATGAGCAAATGCTACACGAACAGAAAGTCAATCTCCAACTGAAGAACACTCCCCTCACGGAAGCACTGGAGGCCTGTTTTAAAGGACAACCCTTCACCTACACCATATCGGAAAAAGTAGTCATCGTAAAACGGAAACCCGTTACAGATGAAAATGAAATACCCGCACCCGCCGAAATGGAAGTAAAGGGAAAGATCACCAACGAAAAAGGAGAACCGCTGCCAGGAGTAACCATACAGATAAAAGGAACCGCCAAAGGAGTAGTGACCAACGAAAAGGGAGAATATGTTATCACCGTCCCGGACGGAAATACCATCCTCCTAATATCGTCCCTGGGCTACAACAAAGTGGAGGTCCCGCTCAATGGAAAGAAAGAACTGTCCCTCACCTTGCAATTGGCTGCTTCTAATATCAACGAACTGGTAGTAGTAGGGTACGGTGAACAGAAAAAAAGTACCCTGACCAACGCCATCACCTCCATAACAGCCAAAGACTTCAAAGATGCCCCCGTCAACCGCCTCGACCAGGTATTACAAGGCCGCGCTACAGGTGTACAGGTCACCAACGCCGCAGGTGCTCCCGGCGGCAGCGTACGTATCCGTATCCGTGGCTCCAATTCTATCAACGGAAGCAATGACCCGCTATATGTAGTAGATGGTTTCGTAGGAGCCGAATTCTTCGCCATCAACCCCGATGACATCGCATCCATACAGGTATTGAAAGATGCCGCCGCCACTGCTATTTACGGCAGCCGGGGCGCCAATGGCGTTATTCTCATCACCACCAAAAAAGGTGGAAAAGGCGGCGTAAAACTCAATTTCACCACGCGCCTGTCTTCATCTACCGTCATGAAGAAACTGGATATGCTCTCTGCCGCCGACTTCGCAGAAACAGCCAACGCACACGCCATAGCCGTTGGTACTACCCCCAAGTTCACCAACGTACAGATAGCGGATTTCCGCGCCAAAGGGGGCACCAACTGGCAAAACGAGATATTCAGGACAGCACCCGCACAGGAATACCTGCTCAGCCTCTCCGGTGGCACAGATAAGAGCGGTTACTTTATCTCCGGTAACTACCTGAACCAGGATGGCGTGATCAATAACTCATTTTATAAACGATATACCTTACGCGCTAATATTAATGCTAACCTGACGAATAGCATCTCCACATTCCTGAATATCACCGGATCGTATAGCACCGCACAAAATGCCGATATACCGGCAGATGGCCCCAGTAGCCCGCTGGCACAAGCCATCACCTGGGCGCCCACAACACCGGTAAGGAATCCGGATGGCAGCTTCGTAGTCAGCGATCCAGTAGGCTCCCTGTTCTATAACCCCGTAGCACTAACCGTCAACAGGCTCGCCATCAGAGACAGAATGCTGGCCAACCTGATCGGTGGATTCAAATTTGAAATCATACCAGGCCTCACCTTCAATCTCCAGTATGGCGCTAACTTTCTCCAATACGAAGACAAGTCCTTCGGTGGTAAGATCACCAATAACAACGTATCCAGCGCTGGCATCAGATCCAATAAAGAAGTCGTTTTACAGAATACAAACACCCTCAACTATAGAAAAGTATTCAATAATGTACACAGCCTGGATGTAACAGCAGTAGCAGAGTACCAGCAGTCCACTTATAACTATTCTTCTTCAGGCGCCACTAACCTCACCTATGAGAACTTCCAGTGGAATAACCTCGGCCTGGGCACGCCTGGTACACCGTCCTCTGGCTACTCTAAATGGGCACTGTTTTCAATGGTAGGCCGGGTCAACTACGCCTACAATGATAAATACCTGCTCTCTGCCGCCCTGCGACGCGATGGCTCCTCCAAATTCCAGGGTAGTAACAAATACAGCTATTTCCCTTCCGTCTCCGCAGGGTGGGTAGTAAGTAACGAACCCTTTATGCAGCAGGTAAGCGGCATCAGCAACTTAAAACTACGGGGTAGCTGGGGCTTGACCGGAAACCAGGCCATCAGCCCCTACAGCACACTTTCATCTTACTCCAACATAGCGACCTCATTCAACAATAACAGCCATATAGTAGGATTGGTAATGGGCAACATCGGAAATCCCGCACTGAAATGGGAAACCACAGAACAAAAAGATATCGGTCTTGATATCGGACTGCTCAAAGGAAGGATAGCAGTGACCGCCGATTATTTCGTAAAAGATACCCGCGATCTGCTCCTGCAGGAAAACCTGCCCATGTACCTCGGCGGCAACGCCATCACCCGCAACGTAGGCGTAGTTCAAAACAAGGGCTGGGAGTTCTCCATAGAAGGAGAGGCGATCAACAGCGGCGCCGTCCATTGGAATACCGGCTTTAACGTGTCCTTCGTCAAAAACAAAGTGATCTCATTGGGCGAAGGCAAAACCCGCATCTTCGATCCTAATAACCGTAAAATAGGAGGGGGGATGTCCCCACAGTCAGAGTTTGTAGTGATGCCAGGTCAGGCCCTCGGCGCTATCTGGGGCCTCACCTACCTCGGTACCTGGAAACCTGGCGATCATCAGGCGGCCGCATATGGTGCCAAACCAGGAGATAGCCGTTATCTCGATCTGGACAACGATGGTACCATTGACGCCGACGACTACCATGTGATAGGTACAGGTATTCCCACTACCTCCATCGGTTGGAACAACACCGTGACCTACAAAAACTTCACACTCAATCTGCTGTTTCAGGGACTCTTCGGATTCGACCGGCTTAACTACAACAGGGCCGCTGCCATGTACTATGGCGGCGATGCCCGGGAAGCCACACTGGCAGAGATCAAAGACCGCTATATTCCCGGTGTCAATGAAACCTCGGATATACCAGCCTTCAGTACCACCAACCGCAATTTCACACAAAGCAGCCGCTTCCTCGAAAAAGGCAATTTCCTGCGCCTCAAAAACGTCAGCCTGGCCTATGATATACCAAAATCCAAACTGAAAAATACCGTAGGCATAAAGGTCTTCGTAAGTGCCACCAACCTCCTGACGCTCACCAAATACTCAGGTATCGATCCGGAAAGCAGCTCCTCCGCGGGCGATATCCGCCAGGGCATCGACTTCGGTACCTACCCAAATGCAAAGACCATCACAGGAGGAATAACGCTTAGCTTTTAAACATAACTGTTATGATCAAACGATACTACTTATTACACACCATATACCTGCTTTCTCTTCTAATATTAGCAGCAGGATGTAGCAAAGAGCTCACAGAAAACCCGAAAGGATTGGTCGCCGGCGATGACGCCATGAGCAGTCAGACCGGTCTCGAAACCGTACTGACCGGTGCCTATGGTAGCCTCATGGTACCCTGGACAAGCGGTTTTACAACCGTATCACAGATCGCAATGACCATGGGCGGCGATGATCTCACCACACATCCGGGTTCCAATAAAGAAGAATTCCGGGAGTTCGACCGCTTCAATGTATCATCGCTCAACAGCCGGATGAACCCCATTTGGCTGGGCTGCTACAAAACCATACAGGCCACCACCAATATCATCAATAACTACAACAAGGTACAGGGGGGCAACCAGGATACCATCCGCGCAATGGTCGCCGAAGCCAGCTACCTGCGGGCACTGTCATACTACTGGCTCACCCGCCTCTGGGGCGCCGTACCAATCATCCCGTCTGAAAAATATACCCCGGAATACCTTAACCTGAAAAAAAGCCCACCGGCAGAGATTTACCCACTGATAGAAACAGACCTCAAAAGAGCAGAAGAATGGATACCCAATGCCAGACGAAGCGGAGGCCGGCCCAACAAAGGCACCGTAAAGGCGTTGCTGGCCGACGTATACCTCACAGAAGCAGGCTGGCCGCTGAAAGATCAGTCGAAATATGCACTGGCGGCAGCCAAAGCAAAAGAAGTAATAGATGGCAAAGCCACCTATGGATTTGACTTGTACATGGGAGATTACCTGAAGATCTTCGCAGGTGGCACCGTGGAAGATGTCTTCTCCCTCTTCACCCGCGGTAACTGGATCACCTACAACTCGTTCTACGGATTATCCACCATGCCGGAAGATGAAGGGGGCTGGAGTGACTTCTTCCCCGAGCTCAACTTCTTTAACAACTTCCCCGCAGGACCCCGCAAAGATGCCACCTTCAGCACCCGGTTCACCTCGAGTGATGGTACCACCATTTCCTGGCAACAAACCACTACCAAACATCCCTACTATAAAAAATTTACCATACAGTCAGGACAAAAGACAGTATACATGTCTAATAACCCGGTGGTAATGATGCGATACGCCCACGTACTGCTGATCTATGCCGAAGCACAAGCCCGCTCGGCTGGCACGCCAAACGGCGATGCCTATACCGCTGTTAACGCCGTACGCCGGCGCGCCGGCCTGCTCGACCTGCCGGAAAACATGACAGGCCCCGCTTTCGCAGCAGCAGTAGTAGACGAACGTGCCTGGGAATTTGCCGGCGAATGGAATCGCTGGTTCGACCTCATAAGACTGGAACAAGTAGAAGCTGCCAATGCCAATAAAGCCGCCGGCGACCTCCAGCCGGCCGCCACTATCACTAAAGCGAACTATTGGATGCCCATCCCGGGCGCCGATGCAGTAGTGAACCCTAATTTATGATCAACAGATGAGCCTAAGACCATGATACTATAAGACCCCGGTCGGTGCAGCTTCCGACTGCACCGGCCTCTCCACAAAAATGAAACGTTATGAAAACGAGCAAACCAAAATCTGATGCTCGCCGGGGTATCCCCGTGCGCAGTAAATTACTAGTCCTGTTGCTGCTGCCCTGTTTGCTGTTAAGCAACCTGCTGCACGCACAATACCTCCTGGTCGATGATATGGAAGGCCATGGCCCCGGCTCCGGTAAATGGACCTATTACGCTGGTAACACCACCACCGGCAAAGTGGAATTCGGCGTCGCCAATCCCAACCCGTCAGGCCTGAATACCAGCCCGCTGGTCGCCAAATTTACCAAAGACACCTCCTGCTTTGAATACATGAGCGCCTCCTGTCAACTGAAAGATTCCTTCGATCTCGCCGCCAACAGCATCTTTAAAATGCTGGTGTACAGCTCCACCTTGGATGAGATCATGTTCAAACTACAGCCGGGCAATAACTATAGCAAAGCCGTCTTTTTTACCTTTAAACCTTCTCGGATAAATCGCTGGGAAGAAGCTACCTACAATTTTCAGAGCGTAAAAAATCGCACAGACTTTAATACGATCGTTATACAGTATATCGATGGTAAGAAAGCAAATGGCATCCTGTATTTCGACCTGGTACAAGCACCCAATCCTACCGCCATTGTCCTGAAAGATACCAGCATCGTGATGGGCCAGGAAAATGGAGCAAGATTGATCGCCGCAGTAAAAGGTGGCACACTCAAGCCCACCCTGATCCCTTCCAACTGGACAGCCGCCAATCTGCCACCGGGGGTCACTATCAGCAGCGTACAGCGGGTGAATGATACCACCGCGTATATTACACTTAACGGTAATTCTGCTGCCAACTATTCCCGTTCCTCCTTGAAGCTAATGGTCGCCGGTGCCGAACTAACCACCGCCAACGTTACCACCTATACTACCAAGGGCAACGTAGTGTTCGAAGGCAATCCTAACTGGACACTGGTGTTCGCAGACGAATTTAATACAGATGGTCAGCCCGACCGGACCAAATGGACCGTAGACCCACGCCCCAAAGGATGGATCAACGGAGAACAACAGGTATACACCGACACCACACACGACAATGCCCGTGTTAGAGAGGGCCGCCTGGTCATCACCGGGAAAAAAGATTTCCCTACCGGCAATACCACAGAACCCTGGTCCTCCGGTCGCCTGATCACACAGGGTAAATTCGATTTCCTCTATGGCAAAGTAGAAGTAAGGGCTAGATTACCTCGTGCACGTGGCTCATGGCCGGCCATCTGGGCAATGCCATCCACCAGTGCCTATGGCGGATGGCCGAAAAGCGGCGAACTGGACGTGATGGAACATGTCGGCAATAACTTCGGAACAGTACTATCTACCATCCATACCCAGAATCGTAACTGGACCAACGTCGGCGGTATCAGCGGCAACAGGAAATTAATGGATGCCGACACCGTCTATCACGTATATGCTATGGAGTGGTCACCGGATACCATCCGCTTTGCATATGATAATATACCCGTATTTTCATATGGTAATCCGCATACCGACTGGAAAGACTGGCCCTTTGATCAGAAATTCCACCTGATCCTGAACCTGGCTATCGGTGGCGGAATGGGCGGCGCCGTCGTAGAGGCCGACTGGCCCGACAGTATGCTCGTCGACTATGCCCGCATTTACCAGAAAGGACTGGGCACACCAGTACTGGATACGATGATCGTTACACCGGCAGACCTTTCCTTCCTGCCAGGAAAACAACAGCAATATACCGTCAAAGCCCTCGATCAGAACGGATATCCCATAAACATTACACCCGTTTGGAGCATCACCGGTACAGGCAATACGATTACACCTAATGGATTAGCTACGCTGAATAACTCCGGGCAGGTCACAGCTACAGCAACCATAGGTAACACCACCAAAACAGGCGCTGCCTCCGTCATCCGAAGACCTGCCAACTATAAACTCCTGCCGGTGAAAATACAGGCAGAGAACTTTGACAACAGTAATGTCACGAATACAGAGCCTTGTTCCGATATAGGTGGCGGACTCAATGTAAGCTACATCGGCATCGGCAGCTGGCTGGAATATGATATCGAAGCGCCACGCACCGATACCTATCGTATACAGTTCCGGGTGGCAGTGAATACTGCCTCCAGCCTGCGCATACAACGGGACACCACTACGCTGCAAACCGTGAACCTACCCGCCAGCGGTGGCTGGCAGAAATGGATCACCGTCACCTCAGCGCCGCTGCGATTAGAAAAAGGACAACAGACCATCCGGATCGTCGCCAATAAAGATGGCTGGAATTTCAACTGGCTCAATATCATTCCCGCCGATTCCATATCGCTGTCACGTATCTTGATCAAACCCGATAGCGCTACCATCAACACCAGCGAGACACTGCAGTTCGCCGCCACAGGATATGGCGCCGATAGCAGCCTGATACCCGTTACCCCGGTATGGTCTGGACAAGGGGCCAGCATCAACGCCAGTGGCTTATTTACAGCCAGTGCGGCGGGCAACTACCTGGTACGGGCAACAGTAGGCACAGTGAGCGATACCGCCGTTGTACGGGTAATCACTCCTCCGGTACTCACACGTATTGAGCTCACGCCTGCCTCAGCAACAGTACCGCTCAATGCTTCCCAGCAGTACCGCGCTAATGGCTACGACCAGCGGGATGCCCCCTTCATATTTAAACCAGTATGGAGCGTGACCGGTACCAGCAATACTATCGATACAAGTGGCGTTTTCACGGCCGGAACAACACCGGGCACCTATACTGTGACCGTAACAGGTGGCGCCAAAACCGCTGCCACGTCCGTAACAGTCGACTATACCTGCACCGTCAATGACAAGTATGAAGCCGAAAGCGCCTCCAACCGTGCCCCCGGCCCGGTACTGGAAACATCCACCGATGTAGGAGGTGGGCAGCATTTCACCAACCTCAAAGTGAATGACTGGTTCGCCTACAGCACACTGAATGTACCCGTTGCCGGTAGATATAATATCAGCTTCCGGGTACTGTCCACCACTCCGTCTAAAATATGGATAGGCCATAGCACCTTTAGATTCGATACGATCAGCATACCGTCTACAGGTGGCGTATGGAAAACAATTACAGATACTATCCGCTTACCCGCCCTCAGCTACACAGGCGTACACGTACTGTCGGGCAGCACATTGAAATTTAATTGGTTCAGCATCGATAACTGCGCGGTAAACGCACCTGCCCCTCGCATGGCATATAATACGCAGGTAAAAACAGATACACAAGCGCCTGTCCTTTATCCCAATCCTACTAACGGGATACTGAATATCGACCTGCGTGGACGATCTTACACACAGCTATTACTGCTGGACATGCATGGTAAGCCATTACGCCAATGGAGTATCCCGAAAGGAGAAAAACAGATCAGCAGGGATATCAGCACACTACCTGCCGGGAATTATCTCCTGAAATTACAGGGAGATCGCCAGACAGATACCTTCCAGATCATTAAGTTCTAAAAAGAGCAGCAGCCGTCCAAAACGTAGTTCGGACGGCTGCTGCTCTTTTGTACTAGGCGCTGGACAACATCTTAATAAAAAATAGTCGGTAGAGTTGCCAGCAAACAGCTGTCAGGTCTTATTGACATAAATAAAGACCTGGTGACTGGTAAGTACACCGGCAACCAACAGAGGTACAGGGTCGGCAGTTGCTTACATACTGGAAGCATACTGCGGCAGCATGTTGCTGACCACCACCGTTAATACGTTGCATGTCCTGGCGGCTCAGTTTTTTGCCAGGGATACGATTGTCTTTCATGACAAGAGATTTGCTGGTTAGGTAATAGTGTGCGTGTGTCCAGTCTGGGGAATTACAGATTGCGCGTGCAAAAAAGGCCGGTTGGTCAAATAAGTTACAGTTTTTCCGTGCAATACAATCGCAGCAAAGATGCCGAACCGGGCACAACAAAAGAATAAGTAAACGGGAAACGCCTGCATTCCATCATTCTGCATACGTAGTTGTCAAAATATTGTTTACATTCACACAAGCCTCCCCCTTATAACCTTCAGAAAAACATCCGTAACCATCGTGTCATAATGGACAATATGCTAAAAAATACGATCTGGCGAAACTTCGCAGCGGCAATTGATATGCTCAGTAGCATTATCCAAACTTGCCCGGACGAGTTATGGCAGAAGGACAAGCAATTTTTCTTTATGACTTTCCATGTCACAATATTCCTGGACTATTATCTTACAATTCCGGTAAATACATTCAAACCCCCATTAACGTATACGATCGGAGACTGGAATCAGCTACCCCCTGAAGCTATCGATGATGTATTGCCCGATGAGTTTTATTCAAAAGAACAATTGATCGCTTATTTGTCTGCTATAAGGGCAAAATGTAAAAAGTTAATACACAATACACCTGTTGAAGGTTTTACGGAACGCTGGATTGCCGGTGAAGACGTAGAGATGCATGGCCTGTGCCCCTCCCTTGTCATAAACTATAGCGTACTGGAGATACTCGTCTATAACCTGAGACATATTCAACATCATGTGGCGCAATTGAATTTATTACTCAGGCAAAAAGCAAACTTGGCAGTCGATTGGATTTCACAATCCGATTGATAACAAATAAGCATATACTCCTCATCAAGTATCCCTTTTCTTACCACATCCCTTTACTTTTCAAATACCGGATTTTTCCCCTTTTATGCAAACATGCATTTTCATGTTGGTAAATCTTCTAATTTAGCGTTGTACTCAATCAATAAGTCATGTACCCTCCCCACATTAATTCAAAGCATAAAGACGCAGTAATCACAGCAGGTACCTAACAGGGTATACAGTAACAACTAAGTATAAGCAATACATATTTCATATGAAGCAAAGTAAATGCTAATGTCCTCCCTATACCTTAACCTTTCAACCAATTAATTATGGAATGGAAATTTAGAAAAGAATTCCAGGTGATGCCCGGTGTTAAACTCCAATATGGAAAGAACGGTATAAAAACCGAATTCAAGGTAAATCATATCCAGGAAAACCAAGCTTTTCAGGCAGAAAAGCTAAAGCACCAGCTATTCAAACCATATGCGGCGGCCAACGAAATTAAAAGCGCTGCCGTTGGCACCTTAACATCCGATAGCCTCAAGGACTTGAAGATGCTTTTGTTAGCCGCTGATACAGCATTCGAAGAGACCAATAGCCGGTTGATAGATCGAAATGCAAAACTGACCAACACCACCCGTAAACTTAGGATGCTGGAAACTACTATATTCAGATTCCTGTTTAAGAAAAAAATCCAAAAGTATCATGACACTTCGGCTTTGTTACAGGAAGAAATAACAGAGTTACAGGAGCAGTTGACTTTGTCGACGGTTAGCCTGGAGATTGATTGCGATGATATTTACTTCGAGCTGTATAATAATATTAACAAGGCTTTTGAATTATTGACCTATTCAAAGAAGAAGTGGGACTTCACCAGTTCCAAACGTAATAATATGGTGGCAGATCGTACAGCTGCCAGCCAGTCGGTAACAAGGTCTGAAATATCAATTTCATATAGCAGTTTGCCTATCATAAAAAGCACGGAATCCGCTTTGTGTTTTCATAACATGAATGGAGGCGACCTATATTTTTATCCGGGTTTCCTGATCGTATATGAGTCAAAAGTAAGATTCGATCTTATTAACTATAGTGACCTTTTAGTAGAGTGTCGCGAGCAGCAATTTATTGAGTCTGAGAACGTTCCGGACGATGCACAGGTAGTTGATCATACCTGGCACAAGGTGAACAAGGACGGCTCACGTGATAAGCGATTTTCAGATAACTATCAGATCCCCGTCGCATTATATGGAAAACTGAAGATGACCACAAAAGGAGGACTGAATGAAGTATACTGCTTCAGTAATGTGGAGTATACCCAGCTATTTACAAAGGCATTGTCTGATTATATTTCCAGTTTGGCGACTGCCAACGCCCTCCTTAAAGCATTTAAATAACAATCAGATCATGAATTCCGGAAAAAAAAGAATAACATGTTTTGCTCCCTTGTTCGATCAGCATTCGAAGATTTTGGTATTGGGTACGATGCCAGGGAACGAATCATTGTATCAAGGAATGTATTACGCAAATACTAAAAACCTTTTTTGGGATTTTATGTATAGAATATTGGTACCAGACTATCCACCATATCAATTGTTGGACAAAGACACACCTAAGCAAGCGCGATATGAGTTACTAAAAGCCAATCATATCGCGCTGTGGGATATTGTGGCAGATTGTTTTCGTAGCGATAATAGGGATAGTAAGATCATTGATCCAAGATTTAATGATATTGCCGGTTTTGTAAAAAGTACTAATATAAAGGCCGTCATTTGTAATGGTGCAAAGTCGAATGAGTATCTGGAAATTGCAGGTCAGAAACCACAGATTGCTATTCCCGTACATATACTCGGATCCACAAGTACCTCTAATCAGACGAACCCTTTTAAGACATTTGGCCAATGGAGAGACACGTTTAACGCGCTCTCCTGATCTTTATCTGAATCAAATATTTGTGAAGTAAAACACCCATTAATTCATCGTTTTATCTATAACAGCCCCTCCACTTTCCCAAAATATCTTCTACCTTCGCACCGTCAAAACCTATATGTTAGATTTTTCACTTAGTCTCTATGCCTAAAAGTTTACTATTAGACTGCTGTTACGTCCTGGCTACGCTCTGTACTGTCGCATAGACCACCGAAAAAGACGCACCAGCTATCGAACGCAGTACACCTTTTGATGAACCGGAATCCGGTGCCAGCCGCCTGATACTGATGAAGAATGGTAATACGCTGTTTTTCTCCTTTACGCGCAAAAAAGGTATTGATGTCACCGTGTATACGCCTAAACATATGGTAAAAACGGTAGTTAATTCCCGTGTTACCTCCTGGAAGAACAAGAAGATGGGTGCAGCGCAACTCGAGAAGGAAGTAAAAACAACCTGTCCGGCTTCTTCTCTTATGACTACTTCAATGCCAACGAGAAGGAATATATCATCTATAATGACTACACCAGCAACACAGCGGGTGATAACGACGACTACCGCTCAAAAAGAAAGGTGAACTACGTCAGCAGAACTAACACCATCTGCGCGATATACGATGGTAAGGAGATCACAAAAACCTATCTGTATGGTGAGCCAAAGGGTAATGAATCCCGCTTTACACAGATGGAGATGATCTCTAAAGATGAAAGTGGAAAATCTTTCGCTACGATGATGATTGAAAGGAGTGGAGGTAGAAAGCAGGCCTATATCGTTTGGATAAATGTTTACGGTATCGCTTTCGTTTAGATGATGTTATTCTAAAGTTAATGTGATATCTCACTCCCCATACACATACTCCAGCCTTTGGTCATCTTCCAGTAGACGTTTGCGTAACTTCGTATAATCAACATCCTGTACTGCTACTTTATCCTTAATGGCTATCACAGCAGCAGTAGCGGCACTTTGTCCTAGTATCATAAACACAGGTTCCATCCGGATGGAGCCATACGCGATATGGGTGCTGGACAGGCATACCGGTACCAGCAGGTTTGCACACTCCGCCTTTTTCGGGACCAGTGAGCTATAGCTGATGCTGTAAGGTCTTTTCACATGTACCTCTATATCCCCCTCGTTCTGTACAAAGCCGTCCGGCTTTACATATCGTTGGGCATTATGTGAATCTAAAGTATAAGAGCCCATACCGACATGCTGCTTTACAGGGCGCGTACCCAATACATCGTGTTCGGTCATCACCTCCTGACCTATCATCCGCCGCGCTTCTCTTACATATAATTGATACGGCCAATAACCATTATCGGCGAATTCATCCTTAGCCAATCCCCATTGTTGCATCTCTTGTTTTATGGCTGTCGGCACCCGCGGATCATTCGCCAGGAAATACAGCAATCCCTGCTGATACTGAGTATGTTCGGCAACGATCTCTTTCCTGCGAGCATAGCTTGCTTCCGGATAATCATAGTTTTTACCGATGTAATCCATGCTAAAGGGACCATGGTTGTTAACGTCCGTTTTGAGGTTGGGAATAGGGTCAAATTTCTGGAACACCTCATTCCATCCGCTGGCCAACACGCGGGCAAGCAGTTCATATTGACCTGCATCATAACCTGCCGGCTTCGCTAGCGGTATGCGGTTAGCCGCATGTTTGGTGAGGCACAACCGGAAACAATACGCCTGTATCTTATCATCCCCGGCACCTTTTATACCTGGTGCTGCACCGGATACATTAGGCAGCAGTCCGCTACTACTGTCACCGGCTATACGATAAGGGCTGATATTGGTTTTGAAATGATGTCCATGGTGTAACACGCCTACCTGTACGCCGTTCCAGCTTTCGCCATATACGCTGTTGGCCTCCCTGCCTACATGATAGCGCACACCGGCAGCTGCCATCAGGTCACCCTCATAACTGGCATCTATAAACATTTTTCCGGTAAAGGTTTTATTGCTCAACGTGCGGATAGACACGATCCTTCCAGATTTCAGCTGTACCCCCTGCTCCCGGTCCAGCCATTCGTCGCGATATATGGTGATCTTGTGCTCCCGTATCCAGTCTTCGAATATCTGCTCCGCTACATGCGGCTCGAAGATCCACATGGTCCGCTCCTTACCATCTATGGCCGGCGTACCCTGACCTTTATTCCCATAAGACTCCTTGGATTGCCAGCGCCAGGTAGCAGCCTCTTGATAGTGTAAATATACCTGGTGATAGAAGGCCCGTGCCCACCCACCAATGACCGCTTTATTGCCAGTATCAGTAAATCCCAATCCGTTTGACGATAGCCCGCCTATATGTTGGTCTGGAGAAACGATGATGACGGTCTTACCCATCTGCTTCACCTGGAGCGCAGCCGTGATCGCAGCAGAAGTGCCACCATAAATGATCACGTCGGCTTGTAGCACGCGGGAAGAATACACAGGGAGCTGAAATGCAAGGATGCAAAGCAACAGGAAAATATAACGTGGATGTGTCATAGGGTCAGTTTTGCGTTAGGCGGTCAGTAAAATAGTAATAATTAGTAAGACCACATAACTCTACCGCAAACTACTAAGACATGGGTTTATTAGCTTGTTGCTGCTCTGCACGTTTTTGAGTACTGTTGCATGCGCCAGCCCCCATCGGTCTATCTGCGAGAGAATAGGTAATAAGGTACGGCCAAGGTCGGTAAGCTGGTATTCCGTCCGCTTGGGGTACACCTCTTCCGCACATTTATCGACAATACCATAAAAGAGTAATTCTGCCAGCTGTATCTCGATCACTCGCGTAGACGCTTCAGGAATATACCGGGCAATCTCACTTGGCCGCGTCACCCCCCTGTTGATAGCATCCAGGATACAGCATTTCCATTTACCACCCAGCACCTTCATCGCCAGCAGTAGGCCACAGTCCAGATCTTCTTCCATTTTTTTCGTATACATGCCTGATATCGTTTTGTCAGCTAAAATTACTCATTCCATCCCAAAACCTGCCCGCTATTCATACCGAATCTTTTTTCGGTTATTGTTACCCTCCCGGCAGCAAATGAAATTTGTACCCTAAATGAACCGAAATGCAGAAAGAACCAAAAATAAAAAGTCAATTCATGCCCGGCTGGATAGATGTAATTCCCTTGCTCATATGGATCGCCGTATTTTTCATGACCTGGCTGTTCATGCATGGCGCAGATCATTACCTGCAAATGACACCCGATGCCCTGGGACGATATTTCCCGCAACGCTGGTTCCTGATCGCGCATATCACCGCCGGGGGAGGAGCATTGATATCGGGTATCATACAGTTCTGGTCTAAACTCCGTAACTATAGCTGGAAATTACATCGCGTAATAGGATATATATACCTGTTGGCCATATTGGTCAGCAGCATTTGCGCATTGGTATTGGCCTCTACAACGGCATATGCCGTCAATTGGGCATACGCGTTCACATTGCAAGTTTGGGCCAGCGTCTGGATCAGCGCGACTTTCATTGCGTTCTATACAGCCGTACAGCAGCAATTCAAACTACATAAAGAATGGATGGTCAGAAGTTATATCATTACCGTCGCCTTCCTGATATCAGGATTCGCCTATAAGATCCCGTTTATACAGCAACTGGGGAGGTTTGAAGAAGTAACCGTACCATTGTTTTGGATGGGGTGGGCTGTGCCGCTCTATATCTACGAACTTACCCATAGCAGCCTGATCAAAAAGGGGAACAAACAAAATAAGGGGCGAACCCCTTCATAAATTCAGATTAATAACATAAACCAGGGCCAATAATAACAGGTTCTCATAAAAAAGGCAGGGCTGCCCGCTTTAATCAGCTTGGTAGCAGCCCTGCTCTAAAATGTTTAGTTACAAGGTCCTAACCATATCCAGGAAGGAGAACCGGTAGGCCATTGACCGGAAGAAGTACTAATTGCTTGATAAAGTTGATTGTTGAAAACAACCCGTTGGCCAGGGAAATAGGTGAATCCGAAAAAGAAGGGCTGCGCACCTACGCAGGAAACACGTGCAGCAACTCCGACAGGTAGTGCTTTAGGAGCAGCATTAACATTGGTAAGAAACAGGGAACCGCATAAAAGCAGCAGATAGGTTACTTTGATTTTCATGGAATTTATTTTTGATATACTCTAATTTATCCGGTTAGCGTGCTGCTGTCTTGCAGTTTGTTGAAAATCTTTCAGAAACTTACCTTGTAGTATATACTTGCCAGTTACCTGGTTCAAACCAACTCCCAATATGCTGTTCTTTCATATTAGGAGTTTTAAAATAGTATTCATTGGAATATGTATCATAGTAGTAATCTTCCTCCCAATCCTTAATATTGGCAACAATCTCCTCAATAGCATCTAGTATAAAATGAATCTCTGCATCCGTCATCGTCGGATGGATAGATAAACGTACCCATCCTGGCTTCTGCAATAAATCCCCCGAGCGGATAGCGTCCCATATAGCATAAGATTGTATCTGGCCTACATCGAGTAACAAATGCCCATAGGTCCCGGCACAGGAACAGCCCCCTCTCATTTGGATACCAAACCGGTCATTCAGTAATCGCACAAACAGGTTGTAATGTATTCCCGTCGTGAAAGAAACAACACCAAGGCGATCGGTCATGTTAGACTGAAGTACCTGCAGCTGAGGTATCCTGGACAACCTCGGAAAAATGATCGCTAATAACTCCCTTTCCCGTTGCAACATAGCCGGTACTCCCATGGCTTCTTTCAACCGTATACACATGCCTGCCTTGATCCCTTGCAGAAAAGGAGGGGTCCCGCCATCCTCCCGTTCCTCAATATCCGCAACGTATTCACGTCCCTGCCAGGGATTACTGTAATGTACAGTTCCACCGCCCGGATGATCTGGTACCCTGTTGCGGTAAAGATCTTTACTAAAAAGTAATACGCCGGGAGTCCCCGGACCTCCCAAAAACTTATGTGAAGAAAAATAAATCGCATCCAGGTGAGCATCGTATTCATCCGGATGCATATTAATATCGCAATAGGGCGCCGAACAGGCAAAATCGACAAAACATACACCTCCATACCGGTGAATAAGCTTCGCTATCTCATGGTAGGGCGTTACAATGCCAGTAACATTGGAACAGGCTGTTACTGCGGCGATCTTATTTGGACAATCCCTATATTCCTCCAGTAACACCGCAAAATGAGCCAGGTCTACCTGCCCATCCTGATCACAGCCAATAATGACCACCGTTGCAATAGTCTCCAGCCAACTAATATGATTACTATGATGCTCCATTGATGTTATGAAAACAACTGGTCGAAAGAACGCATCCCGCATCGAAAAATGCCCATAGTACCCGATACCGTCAGGTAGCCGTAACCCCAGTATCCGTTGCAATTTATTGACCGCACTAGTCATACCACTGCCACAGAAAAGTAATATATCATCCGCACCGGCATTGACATGTGCCTTCACAATCACTTTGGCCTCCGCATAAGCAGCAGACATGAGCGTACCGGTAATGGTCGTATGCGTGTGTGTATTACCTGCAAATGGAAGTATCTCTTGCTGTATATACATTTCAATAGGTCCATAGGCTCGCCCGCTAGCCGTCCAGTCGGCGTAGAGTAACTTTTGTTGACCGTAAGGTGTTTCGAAATATTGTCGCTGACCGATAATCTGCTTACGGTAAACAGAGAAATAATCGGCAGATGCGCTTTCGCATGATATAGGAACCGGAAACATAATTACCTGGATTTAGCCGTTGCAGATGATTTGAAAAGATCATGTGGTGGCTGGCTGAATCGCTCATGTAACCAGCGGGGCGCCAAAAAAAGTATACCTGCCAGTACCAGTAATATGGACAGTTGTACCAGCGATACCCGCTGAATAGGCTGCCGCTCTTTACGGTCACAAATCTCTCCCGGACAGTGCTGAATGGTATTCCTGAAAAACAATGGATAGACCAGGCACCCGAGGCAGATACCAAAAGCTGCTTCAAAAAATAGGAATAATAAACAGATAAGACATATTACCCCTGTGATCGGACTATATGCATTCTCAATAAGAAAGAAATAAGTCATCGTGGCAGACAATACAATCCCTATACTCCAGGCGAAACGCTTCTGCTTGGCCCCTACATATTCGGGTACCTGGTTACGGACCATCAACCGCCCGAGAATTATGGATGGTGAATACTTTGGATTGATAAATACCCGTATCAGCAGGTCAAGTAAAAAACTGGGAATGACATATTTGATAGGAATAAAATTGCTGTCAAAAAGGATGAATAACAGAGACGTATACGTCACTAAAAAAAGAATACCGGCGGAAGCCCTGATCTCTCTTTCATTAAGTACCGGGATTTCATACCCGGCTACCCGCTCGCCGAATTGTATAACGTTGTTCATGTTGATAAATGTTGTTGATGAATTATTTTGGTTGCCGGCAATGTAAAGGTAAATCCATAGCACTGTTCATATTGTCGCTGGTCAACAAACAACCGCTTTCAGTCCACAAACGGCAGCCAGTCGTCAAGCAAGAAGAGCAATTAGGAGATAGTAAAATATTTATCGACATTTATCCCATCAAATAACAGGATGAAAAGATTTTCAGACATAAGACGGTTTCAGTTATATGTATGGCTAATACCCGCCTTTTTTATACTAAACCTGCTGGGCAATATCGTTGAAGGCAAGGATAACCTGCCCCTGAGATCAGTAAACGAATGCTGGCTGGCTGTTTATTTATCAGTGACCAACTACCGATTACTGGAATATACTGTACCTAAGCTGAATTGGAAGAAGCCATTTTATGGTATAGCCATATTATTATGTTATGCCTTTGCCTATTCATTAGGTTTCTACATCTGGAGATTGGTA
Organism: Chitinophaga pendula; assembly: GCF_020386615.1. Lineage (NCBI taxonomy): Bacteria > Pseudomonadati > Bacteroidota > Chitinophagia > Chitinophagales > Chitinophagaceae > Chitinophaga > Chitinophaga pendula. The sequence goes on along the minus strand of NZ_CP077769.1, from coordinate 3,457,010 downwards.
GGCATCAGCATACACATCTTTACCCCGTTGGGCACACCTGTACCTATACAAGAGAAAATAGGCGACCTAACCGGGTACAGTATAGGAGCCCTCTTATTTTTTGTCATCGTCAGACATGTTTTTAACTATATAAAACTGAAACAGTCGACACAACAACTGCGTATCGAAAGGCAACAGGCAGAATTGAATTTCCTGAAAGCACAGACCAACCCGCATTTCCTGTTTAATACCCTCAATAATATTTATGCACTGTCCAGGGAAAAATCAGATTTGGCACCCGAGTCTATCTTGCGCCTGTCCAAAATACTACGGCATATGCTGTATGATACAAGCGGCCCTTACATCGCTGTCGAACAAGATCTTAAGATCATAGAAGATTATATCGCATTGGAGAAACTTCGGTATGATGAGTCTCTCCACGTTAATTACAATTACGACCTCGAGGATGTTAAACAATCTCTGCCACCCTTACTACTGATTCCACTGGTCGAAAATGCATTTAAACATGGCGTATCCGAAACCAGGGAAATGCCTTTCATAGATATCCATCTGACTATAAAGAATCGGCAGCTGCTTTTTGTCGTAAAGAACTCGACCGGGGATGCTGCCAGCGATACGGAAATAAAAGGCAATATCGGACTCTCCAACCTTAGGCGACAGCTGGAACTATTGTATACTGACTACAGCCTGGAGGTGCAACAAAAAGAGTTTGTATTTACAGCCATCATGAAAATTAATCTCGCAAGCCATGTCCAAAATTAAATGTATCATAGTAGAAGATGAACCATTGGCCGCAAAAGTGCTAAGCGACTATATAGCAGCAGTTCCTTTCCTGGAACTGCTGAAAGTATGTAAAGATGCCATACTAGCAGCCGAATTCCTCCGACAGGAAAGTATAGATCTCATGTTCCTGGATATACATTTGCCCAAGTTGAAAGGCATGGCTTTCTTAAAGACCCTGGCAGATCCACCGGCAGTAATCATTACTACCGCATACCATCAATATGCGGTAGAAGGCTTCAATCTGAATGTAACAGACTATCTGTTGAAACCAATCGAGTTTGAAAGGTTTTTAACAGCTGTCAATAAAATAAGAATAGGGCAGGAGAAAACAACAAACGAAGCAAAGGATTTTATCTTTGTAAACGTACAGAAGAAAAAAGTGCGTATACCATTCTCAGAAATACTATACATCGAAAGCCAAAGGGAATACATCAAGATCGTTACCACAAAAGATACATACATCTCTAAAATGAGTACGAACGAGATCGAAGAAAGACTGCCCGTGGTTGCTTTTAAACGCGTACACCGGTCATTTATCGTTGCCGTAAATAAAATCGAATCTTACACAGCAGAGATCATAGAACTGAACGGGATCACTATTCCAATAGGAAGAGGATACAAAGATGTCATCGATGGCCTATAGACCCCAATGAGGTTATCCGGATCATCTCTTGTTGAATCCTGTTTAGAAAATTTATTAATAATTATTAAGAATATTTTTTTGTTTTTAAATTCCTTTTTCTATCTTCGATATACAAACAAGCGAGATTAGAACGACCAATTTAAACTCCCCCCTTGTTGACATCTGGAATACTTCTGTCTGTCAAATCCTTCGTTAACATTTAATCATAGTAAAGCCAGCGTAAAGCCCGAGACGCTAAATACTGTAATCCCAAAGCTGCGTTTTACAAAAAAAGCCAAAAGAAACATAAGTCATTTACACTGCCAACTCGAATGGAAGCTGCAGTAATACTATTATTGATACTTCAATAGTAGGTAATTTACTGTCATATTGGCAAACAGACGGCCTTATAAACCATAATAACACATATGAAAACGCTTGTCACAAAGAGTGTATATAGCTACACCCAAAGATCCCTGCTATAATACTGTCAGACATGGTATAGGAATACTCATACCTGTTAATTACCTGTATTCAAATACATACAGTCGTTGAAGGTGTTTATTAGTAAATAACGTTAAAGAATAAATAGTTTTTAACGTTAATAAGGAAAAGTCATGCCCGAAATGTTGATACGATATGTTATTTTATGTTTGATCTTTTTACTACCTGTGAACATTTCGGCACAGCAACATACCTCCGCGCCCATACCTTCTGCTACAACTGGTCGGGTCGATACAATAGGTACGTATGTATTGTCAGGGAAAATAGTCGATAAGGAAGGCAAAACGATACCAGATGCCTCTCTCTTACTTTTTCGTCTAGCAGACAGCACCCTCCTAAAAACAGCAATAAGTAATACGAATGGCGCTTTCCAATTCCCTGACCTGAAAAATGAAACATTGCTGCTAAAAATATCACACCTGGCCTATAAAGATACCGTAATGACTATCCATCACATCAGTAATGCCCAATACCTGCGTATCATATTAGATACACAACGATCTACTGAACTGAACGGTGTTACTGTTACCAGCCGTAAGCCTTTGATAGAAAGAAAAATAGATCGTACCGTCCTCAACGTTGAAAACAGCGTCTCGCTTGCAGGTAGCAGTGCTTTGGATGCATTGAAAAAAGCGCCTGGTGTGAGAGTAAGTGGAGAAACGAGTATTGATATTATAGGAAAAAGTAACGTACAGGTCATGATTAATAACCGGTTGATACAGGTGTCGGCAGCGGACCTGATGAACATCCTGAAAGCTATGCCGGCAAGTGACCTGGACAGGATAGAAGTGATAACGAATCCTCCTGCACAATATGATGCAGCCGGCAATGCGGGGTTGATCAACATCGTGACAAAAAAGAACCGCGTGGCTGGTGCAAGTGGCAGTATACAGGGTACCTACAGGCAAGCAGTATTCCCTTCTTTCGATGGTGGAGGCACATTTAATTATCTGCAAGGTAAATGGTCTATGATGGCTACTGCCAATGCTGGCAAACAATTAAATTACGGAGTAGGTGGAAATGACATATCCTATCCCACAGCAAGATGGAAGAATGAGGCAGATCATGTTACATCCTCTCGGCAATTCAATGGCTCCCTGTCTATAGATCGTGAGTTGAACAGTAGACAGCTGATAGGGATTAAGTATACCGCCACCAATGGATGGACCACGACAACGTCCGGTACAGATACCAGGATATTTAATGCAGGCAAATCGTCACCGGATTCACTTATAGCTACCAATAACTACACCCCGGTAGATACCCGGAGCCAAGATGTCAATTTCTACTTCGAACATAAATTTGATTCAACCGGAAAAAGACTGACAGCAGCAGCCGATTACTTTTTCTACGATAAAGGGCTTGATCAGACATTCACCAGCTACAATTACTTCCCGCAGGGAGTGAAGACCGGCGACTCTTCACTGGCACGTAGCCGTGCCGGACAGATTATACAGGTCTACACCGGACAGATAGACGTGGTACTACCCTTCAAGTGGATGGAAATGTCATTCGGCGGCAAAGCTACCTTTATCGACAATAGTAGCTATACGGACTATTATCAGGTGGCCAATGGCAACGCATACTACGACTCTTCCCGAAGTAATGCATTTGACTATACAGAAAAAACACAGGCACTATATTTCAGCACCAGCAAACGCTGGAACAAATGGGAATTTCAGGCTGGATTACGGGGAGAATTTACACAGACCAAAGGAATGTCCGTTACCTACCAGCAAACGACTAACAATAGCTATTTCAGGCTGTTTCCGACATTGTATATGCTGTACAGACAGCAGGAAGATCAGGTGTACGGCTTTTCTTATGGTCGCCGCATCAGCCGTCCCGGATATGCTAGGCTCAACCCTTTCCGCTGGTATGCAAGCCCCTTTTCATATGTAGAAGGTAATCCCTTCCTGCAGCCTGCTTATAGCAACAACTTTGAGCTGAAATATGATTATAAAGACCTGCTATCCTCACAACTGTACCTCAATATCCGGAACAACGGCTTTGACCAGATAGGGATACCAGATCCGATTACAAAGATTACAGGTGTTGTACAGCGGAATTTCCTCCAGGGATATAGTTACGGTATAATCGAATCCCTGAACCTGATGCCTGTAGATTGGTTGGAAAGCTATAACCAGGTGCAGGTATATCATAACCTTACCTTATCCTCAGATCCCAATACACAGTCCAGTATCGGTGGTTGGAGTGCATACCTGTCTTCAGACAACACGATTACGTGTAACAAACAAGGAACACTATTAGCCAATGTCAGCTGTTGGTATCAGTTCCCCGAAGTAGATGGCGTCGATAGGGTAGGGGCCTACTACAGCCTCGACCTGAGTGCAAGAATACTAATGTTCCGGAAACGGTTTACAGTGGCAGTACAGGCAACAGACTTGCTCAAAACGAATAAAGTCGTCATCCATAGCTGGACCAATGGAATGCCCCAGGTCTATGACAGCTACCCAGGCAATCGCACCATTAGAGTATCAATGGCGTATCGCTTCGGAAACAAAGGCAAAACGAGGAAGCAACACGAAAGTAATACAGAAGAAAAAAACAGGACCAACTGATAAATTTTTTACCGGTAAAAACAGGTAAACGACCCGAAGTGGCCATTTACGGTCGCCTTACCTGTACACATCAAACTATGCTTGATTCCCTAGGCATGGCGTTCCAGAAATGGCTCAATAACGTAAAACTTCAGCCAAAATTTTTTTAATCCCTTCAAAACTTAAAACAATGGGTAACAAAAATCTGCAAGAGTTACTGAAAAAAGTAATGATCGAAGAAAACCAAAAAGAAATCTCTTCCCTGGATGATTCTGCTGCTTATATGATCCGCGGTGGTAAAGAACTGGTATCAGGTATTGCCGTAGAAGGGTGCTCCAAAATCAAAGGTTGTGTGAAGTCAAAAGATGTACTGACCCCCACGTCACCTACTACTACAACTGCCAGCTTCTTTTAATATCTATTCGAGGGTGCAGGTATCATGACCTGCCCCTCGTTTATTGCCCGTTCTTCTCCACTCTTAAATCGCTTCCCTATGGACAAGCATAAAAAATCGTTCTACCTGGTACAATCCCGCGTACTCGACGAGGCCAACCCCGAACCCCAACAGGTAATATTTGCTACACGAACAGCTAGCATTATGGTCATCCGCAGCGAATACCTACAATATATGGAACAAAATGCCTTCGAACAGATACCGGCAGATATACTCAGCGATCTCGTTGCCATAGAAGCCATAGTGCCGGAAGAGCAGGACGAACTGTCCTATATATTGCAAGACAATCAGCAGGAGGTGGAAAAGGACGATACGCTGGACATAGTGATACAACCTGGAGCATCCTGTCAGCTGGGCTGCCATTACTGCGGTCAGAAACATAGCAACCATTACATGAGTAAGCCCCTGCAACAAAAAATGATCGACCGCATAATAGGTAAACTCAAAGAAAACAATATGAAGGAATTATCCATCACCTGGTATGGAGCAGAACCTTTAATGGCCGTCAGACAAATACGTGAAATGAGCGCTCCCTTACTGGAATATACTACTGCAATGGGCATCCGGTACTCCGCAAATATGGTCACCAATGGCCTCAGCCTCAAAGAAAACATATTCCGGGAAATGGTCGAACAATGGAAGGTCACCAATTTCCAGATCACCCTCGATGGTGTAGCCGCCTATCATGACAAAAACCGTTACACTAAACAAAACAAACCTACGTTCGATATCATCTTTAATAATATATTGAATATCGTCAACGCACCTTACTACAGGGCCTGCGGCGGTAGGCTCATGATCCGATGCAACGTGGATAAAAATAATGAACCCGGACTACAGGAATTTATCGCCCTCATGGCCGAACATAAACTACAAGAGAAAGTCGGATTTTATGTCATCCCTGTTCACAATTGGGGCGATAACCACGCTGGAGATGAAGTCGGAGTAGATAAAAGCGGATTCGCCATGGCCGAAATCGACTGGCTCCTGCAATTAATGCGATATGGATTTCAGGTAGATATCCTGCCAGAAAGATCAAAGATCGTTTGCAGCGCCGTAAAAAAACATTCAGAAGTATACGATGCGTTCGGTACCGTCTCGACCTGCTGGGAAGTACCTTATACACCACTATATACTAACACCGCTTACGAAATAGGCCATCTCAGCCTGCCATTTACAGAAGATGTAAGCAAAACACCTATGCGCGCCTGGAACACCGATCTTAAAGAAGGAAAAACATGGTGCGCAAAATGTAACCTGCTACCTGTATGCGGTGGTAGCTGCCCCATCCATTGGGAACATGGCATCCCCGCCTGCCCTTCCTTCAAATTCAATATCGAAGATCGTTTGATCTTAGCGTGGCTGGAAGATCGTCACCAAAGAAAAGTAAAAGTACTTCAGCATCAACAAGCGGAAAACTAAGCGCGTGTTCTATAAAAAGAAAATAGCCTTTCAACGTCAGTACGACGCCATGGACTGCGGGTCTACCTGCCTGAGCATGATCGCCAGATATTATGGCCGGTCATATGCCCTCGAACACCTGCGTAAATTGTCGTACATCGGCAAGGAAGGAGTGAACCTCCTTAATCTAAGCCACGCCGCTGAAAAGATAGGATTCAGGACCTTCCGCGCCAAACTGAATGCCCGCTCTCTGGCCGACGATTGCCCCTTGCCTTGTATCCTGCACTGGAATCAAAATCATTTTGTAGTGCTGTACGAGATCAAGCGCGATCTATTCGATCATAGCCGCGTCAGATATCGTATCGCCGACCCCGCTCACGGCATTGTAACAGTTGAAGAAAATACCTTCCTCAACGCCTGGGCCAGTACCGCTGACGAAAAGGGTATGGCACTACTCCTTGAACCAACCCCTGAATTCTATCAACAACAGGAAGTAAAACCCGAAAAAGGATTTTTCTTCATATTTAAATACCTGACCCCGCACAGGCAGTATATCACCCAGCTGTTTATCGGGATGCTCGCAGCCAGTATGATATCATTGGCATTTCCTTTCCTGACGCAACTCCTGATAGATCACGGCGTTCAGGCAAATAACCTTAACCTGATATACCTCATACTTATATCCCAACTATTCCTGTTTACTGGCAGCATGGCCATCGATATCCTGCAAAGCTGGCTGCTACTACATGTTAACATACGCATCAACCTGAATATTATATCAGATTTTCTTATTAAACTGATGCGCCTGCCAATTAAATATTTTGATACTAAAGCCATTGGAGACGTATTACAACGTATCAACGATCATCACCGCATAGAGACATTCCTTACAGGGATAACGTTAAGCACCCTGTTTTCATTTATAAACATCATCGTCTTTTCAATCATACTCGCATATTACAGCCTATTTATCCTCACCTTGTTTTTTACCTTCAGCACATTGGGGGTAGTCTGGATCTTCCTTTTTCAGAAAAAAAGAAAGCAGCTGGATTATAAAAGATTCGCCAGCAATAAAGAAAACCAGGACCGCCTGGTTGAGATGATCACAGGCATGCAGGAGATAAAACTGTATGGTAGTGAAAAAAGCAAACGATGGGGCTGGGAGCAACTGCAGGTGAAACTATTTAAACTCAACATTCGCAGCCTCGCATTGGAACAGTACCAGAAATCCGGATATGTTTTTCTCAACCAACTGAAAAATATATTGATCTCTTTTATCGCCGCCCGCGCAGTCATGCAGGGCGACTTGTCCCTGGGCGTACTACTGAGCATTTCCTATATCATAGGGCAGACCAATGGTCCGTTAGAACAACTGGTCGCCTTCGTACAGGCCGCACAGGATGCAAAAATCAGCATCGACAGGATGAACGAGATCCACGCCAAAGAAGAAGAGGAAGAAAGAGCTCTCGCCGCACAAAGTTTACCGGAACAGCTACCGGCCCTTTTACTGGACAATAAGGGAGTATTGACATTAGCAGATACGTTACAAGACCGCCAGGATATCATATTGGAAAATGTCTCTTTTCAATATGAAGGACCACATTCTCCCTATGTACTAAAAGACGTGACCTTGAAGATACCACAGGGTAAGATCACTGCCATCGTAGGCGATAGTGGAAGTGGAAAAACCACCTTGATGAAATTACTCTTGGGATATTACCTCCCTACAGATGGGCATATCTGGGTGGGGAACCGGCCATTGCATACCATATCCCCTAAATACTGGAGAACATGTTGCGGCACTGTCATGCAAGATGGATACATATTTTCTGACACCATCGCCAACAATATCGCGCTGGACGGAGAAGAAATAGATGATACCAGGATGCAACTGGCCGTAGAAACAGCCAACATCCGAACTTTCATCGAAAGCCGGCCACTGGGATACACCACGCGCATCGGGAATAATGGCACAGGTATCAGCGGGGGACAGCGCCAACGTATATTCATTGCCAGAGCAGTATACAAAGATCCACACTACCTGTTCATGGACGAAGCCACCAGTAGCCTGGATGCCAACAATGAACGCCTCATCATGAACAACCTCGATGCCTTCTTCGGAGGTAAGACCGTAGTGATCATCGCTCATAGACTCAGCACAGTAAAAAATGCTGACCAGATAATCGTCCTGCACAATGGCGCCATCGCAGAGCAGGGCAATCACCAGACACTCACACAACAAAGAGGATTTTATTACGAGCTGGTAAAAAATCAGCTGGAACTGGGAGATTAACATAATTATGCCCGAACAACATCGCCAAAATATATATGAACTGCGTAGCAGTGCCGTACAGGAGGTCCTTCGGAAGCCCCCCGCTTTCCTGATCGTCTGGGCCAACATCACTATTATCGTGATCATAGCGGTAGGATTCCTGCTGCTGTCAGTCATCACATTGCCGGCAGACGCTAATGCTGCCTATCAGCTCAAAGAGATTAACAGGAACACAGATAGCGCCGGTACAATACTGCTATCCACCTCCCTATCCACCAATGAACTGCAAACACTTCGCCTACCGGCCAAAGCATACTTGTACCCAGGAGGAGAAATGTTGAACAATAGCGGGGTATTTACCTGTAAGGTCGACACCGCATACCGGCATATGGGTAAAGTATACCTGCGTGCACAGACCCATACGCCTGCTGTCTTCGCTTTTCCAACTGGCAGGGTCCGGGTCGCCGGTCCGCCAGAAAGCTTGCTGCAAAGGTTCTTTAAAAAAATACACCTATGAAAATAGCGTACCTGATCACAGCATATCGCGATTTTGATCATCTCACCCGGCTGATCGATAACATACAGGGTGCCGATATAGATATATTCATACATATAGACCGCAAATGTCATTACACATTGCCGGATGACCTGCAACAAAAACTCATTAATCGTATACATCTGCTGGAAGATCGTTTCCTGGTAAGCTGGGGAGGATTCAACCTGACCCTTGCTTTTATCGCCTTAATGAACGCCTGCCGGGAACATGCCCATTATGATTGGATACTCCTGATCAGCGGTCAAGACTTTCCCATCGCCGGCAACGACGAAATAAAGGCATTCCTCGCCAGACACCATGGACAGGAATTCCTGGCCCATCACCCCTTGCCATTCGAAGGCTGGTATCATAGCAATGGTGGCCTCGATCGTTTCCAATATGAATGGCCGATCGACGAGATCGGATTTGTCGCGGCCCAAAAAATGGCAGAACAACAGCAGGCAACAGGTATACGAAGAGCGTTCCCGTTGCAACTGGCTCCCTATGGTGGCAGTTGCTGGCTCACGATCTCCTACGGCCTGATGGACTATATATGTAGCTACATAGAAGTAAACTTTTCCTGGATCTATCCATTCTTCAGAACTGTATTATTGGCTGACGAAATATTAATTCATTCCATCATCATGAATTCCCCTTATAGCACAAGGGTGGTAAACAACGACCTGCGTTATATTGACTGGCATACAGGGCCGGACTTTCCCCGCATTTTGACCATAGATGATGTCGATAGCATCGTAAATTCCGGCTGCCTGTTTGCCAGAAAATTTGATAGTCATATTGATAACATAGTCATCAACCAGCTCGAACAGCGCCGCCGCCGAATCATCCTAAATAAAATCTGATTATGATATACTTATCAGCACAGCCGGATAGCCTCTACATGAAATGGCAGCTGGAGGTACAGCTTTTCAACTTCAAGTCCCTGGGCATTCCAGCGGAAAATATACACGTGCTCATTGGTTACGATCCGGCAGAAGGATTGCAGTCCAAATTTGCAGAACTACTGCAAACACATCACGATTACGCATCTTTTTTCCTTTATGAAGATCGTCGCTTAGATCGCCAGTATTATCCTACTATACGTCCGCATATCATCAAACAGCATTTCCTGGCTTTTCCCGGCCTGGAAGATACCTGTGTTTTTTATCACGATGCTGATATCATATTTCGGGAAATACCTGAGTTCGATGTACTATGCCAACCGGGAGATAAATATTGGTATGTCTCCGATACCCGCTCTTATATCAACGCCGAGTGGATCAAACAAACCGGCCATATCGTACTGCAGGAAATGTGTATGGCAATAGATATGGACCAGCGCCTGGTCGAACAACATAACGAACATTCTGGTGGCGCCCAGTATCTCATGAAAGGAGCTAACTATCAATATTGGAATAAAGTAGAAGTGGATTCCCGGAAACTATATAAGCACCTATCCGGACAATACGACCGGTATGCAGCAATGTATACGGAGCAGACAGGAGAAGACGTAGGGGCGTACAAAGGAGTGCTACCCTGGTGCACCGATATGTGGACGGTTCTGTGGAATGCCATCGCGCTGGGACACCAGGTAAGGATACATCCCGTATTGGACTTCTGCTGGCCGGAAGACGACCTGCATCGTTGGGAAGAAACCCGGATATTGCATAATGCCGGCCTGGACAAAGAACATGCACATGAATATTTCTTTAAAAGCGATTTTAAAATACTACCACCGTATAATACCTCACTGGACTATGTCCGCAAAGACAAATGCACTTACAGATATGTAGAAGCCATACAGAAAAGTAAAGAAGCCTTTAAGATCGACCTGTCCGATGTCACTTTCCTGATCCCCGTGAGGATTGATTCCGACGATCGTTGGAATAATCTGAAAACAATCACCCACTATCTGCATAAATATTTCAAGACAAACATTATGATTTTGGAGGCAGATACTATCTCCAAAATAGATATTTCAATGCTGCCCCCTACCGTACAACACATATTTGTGAGGGATGAACAGTTCTGGTTCCATCGTACCAAGTATAATAATGAAATGATCCGGAGATGTAGTACCCCCTTTATCGCATTGTACGATACAGATGTAATCATAGACTATCATCAGCTCACCGAGGCAACATCGCTATTAAGGAGCGCCGCTTATCAGATTGTTTCTCCCTACGATGGCGCCTTCGTACGTGTAAACGAAAAAGACCAGAAGGAACTGTTCATGAAACAGCTGGACATAAGGATCATTAATAACGAGAATGCCGCCCACCGCGTAAAGTTTCATAAATCATGGGGAGGTGCTATCCTTCTCAACAAACAGGCATTCATAGAGAGTGGAATGGAAAACGAGGCATTCTATAAGTGGGGGCCGGAAGATATGGAACGTATAAGACGTATGGAGATCCTGGGATATAGCTTTACACGTGTCAAGGGACCACTCTTTCATATCGATCACGTGATCATGCACAATTCCGAATATTCTTCCTATGACGACTACTACGAATTGATGCAGTTGCAACTGAACATCATTAACATGGACGCTAAACAATTGAAAGAACATGTCGGAAGCTGGAGTTAAAATTTTGAATAGCAGTATAATAACAATAGAGGAAATGTATGCAAATACACTTCAGCAGTTGGCCGCGATACTGCAGACCAGGCATAACTTCACCGAAGAACCTGGCTTACTATATGGACATACCGGTATGTCCTTATTCCTCTTTTATTATGCCGCACAAACAGGTAATAAAACTGCTGGTGATACTGCCCAGGAGCTGCTCTTGTCCGCTTATAAAGAGGCTGTAAAAAAGGACAAACGAGATGTCAGACATGATATACCCGGCATCGGATGGTTCTTTTCACACCTGGTCCGCTATAGACTGATTGAGATAGACGCAGATGAACTACTGGACAGTGTAGATACTTTCGTTTTTGATGGGATACAACATCGCTTCAGTCATGTCTTAGGGGCTGGTGGCTTGCTGAGTAAAGGATCGTACCTGGTAGCGAGATACCATAGTACAACTTCCGGGTATAAAAAGGTTATGATCTCTGAAGTGATCGCATCAGTAGTAGACGAGATAAAGACTAAATTCCGCCAGGGCTGGCCAGACACGATAGGTAAAACCTACGACCGCTATTATAGTAATAGCCCGCTCGTTGCCTGGCAACATAAAACCAATAGTATCGCAGCTGTATTCTATTTCCTGACAACAGTAACTCCGCTGCAGATCTATCTGCCCATAGTTCGCCGGCTGATGGAAGAAACCGCAGGCTACCTGAGGAACCTCTGTCTCCGGGAATATCCCATCACCGCCGGGCAAGATGCAACAAGAAGCAGCTATACCTCATTGCTGAGGATATATCATGCACTTCATACAGGCGGAAATAATTACTTAGGAGATCTGGATGAAACTTTGATAACAAAGTTGGAACAACTACCGCCTGCTGACAAAAATACCGCGCCAGCACTAAAGGGTAGCTACCAGCCGGCCATGTTGTATAAATTGCTATCTATGATGGCGATACGGCAACCCGACAGTAATCAGTGGAAAGAGTTAGCAATCGCTGTACAGGAGCAACAACTGCTACAGATCCGGAAACAACTTCCGACTGTCCCCAATCTGGGTTTGCAGCAGGGCATCGCAGGAACCGGACTGGTACTACTGGAAGCCTTGACGGCACAACCTATCCCTTGGGAAGACGTACTACTGCTTCAGGGCGATTAATATTAAAATAGAAAAGCCGGCATTATGCCGGCTTTTCTATTTTAACCCCTCGCCAAACTCAATAAATGCCAATTCAAAGAAAAAATTTGCGTAGTTAAATAGCTACATGTATATTTGTAGTCAAATAGCTACGCAATGAATTTAAGACGAGATGTCTTCCAGGCCATAGCAGATCCGACCCGGAGAGCAATACTATTACTAGTCGCTTCACAATCAATGACAGCAGGAGCCATAGCCGCTAATTTCGATACGGCAAGACCTACCGTTTCCAAACATCTGCAAATATTAACTGAGTGCGAACTACTCAACCAGGAACAAAACGGCAGAGAAATCTATTATCACCTGAACCCCCAGAAAATAAAGGAGATAGCAGATTTTATTGAGCCCTTCCGCCAGTTATGGGAAGATAGATTTAATAAACTGGAGTCAATTATGAAAAACTACAAACCCAAAAAATAAGAGACGATGACAAAAAGAAACAAAATCATCTATTGGATCGCTACACTATGGCTCTCACTGGGAATGGTGTCAACCGGGATCGTACAGCTGTTAAAGGTGAAAGCAGAAGTAGAGGTCATTACACACCTAGGGTATCCCATTTATTTTCTTACAATATTAGGGATATGGAAACTGCTCGGTGCTATTGCAGTATTAATCCCTAGATTCCCGTTGCTGAAGGAATGGGCTTATGCGGGCTTCTTCTTTTCTATGTCAGGAGCAATACTCTCACATCTCGCATCGGGTGATCCTGTTGCGCAGATATTTCCTTCATTATTATTACTGTTACTGACTGTTACTTCCTGGTATTTCAGACCTGCAGCAAGAAAAATGGTAGCAACCCACGCATAGAAGAGAGCATATTTATAAATGCTACAGGGAATGTTATAAAGTATACCTATATCAGAAATAAGACAGGTTTATCTTTGAGGTGAAAGATAAACAGTCATGCCTCCAGTAAATATTTCCAGAAAAGATTTTATTAGAAATTCCTTTATGACCACGCTCGGCGTCGGTATTGCTCCCTCCTGGCTCATAGGTAAAGGAGGAGAAACTCCCGTGTCGCTTAAAGAACCGCTGACTATACTAAAAAGGCTGAAGTTGAAGAATGTACGGTTGGAGACCGGCTTCGAATACGATGGGGAGGAAGTAATAGCCACCAAAACAGACCTTTTTACCGTCGAAATTGTCGACGGCAAGTTCGCGGCTATTTTACCGAATGCGCCATCCGCAAGTGCCGTAGATGCAAAAGGACTGCTAATGCTACCTTCCTTCAGGGATATGCATATTCACCTTGACAAAACTTTTTATGGGGGCTCCTGGCAAGCGGTAAGGAAAAGAACGGGAGGCGTAAAAGGGATGATCGCATTGGAACAAAAGATCCTGCCCGAAATGCTGAAGACCTCTACAGAACGGGCAGAAAAATTGATAGCGCTACTACAGTCCTGCGGTTCTGGCTTCGCCAGAAGTCATGTGAATATCGAACCTACCTCCGGGCTGACTTCTTTAAAACACCTGCAGCAAGCACTGGAACGCAAAAAACAGGGTTTCGAAGCCGAACTGGTCGCGTTCCCCCAGCATGGTCTCTTTTATACAGATGCTGCACCGTGGATGAAAGAAGCCGCCCAAATGAATATCGATTTTATTGGAGGAGTAGATCCTTACACTGTTGACGGAGAGATCAAAAAACCAATGGACTTTATCATAAAGCTGGCATTGGATCATAACAAAGGCATTGATATCCACTTGCATGAATCCGGAGATTCAGGCCTGAAGACAGTAGAATATCTGATAGATAGAGTGAACGAAAACCCCGTATTAAAAGGGAAAACCTACCTGAGCCACTGTTTCGTGTTGGGAAGACTGGAGAAATCCAAACAGGAAGAAATGGCAGATAAGCTGGCACAGGCGCAGATCGGTATAATGTCGACCATTCCCTTCGGTGGACTGATCATGCCTATTCCCACCCTTTATAAATACGGCGTACAAGTAGGTACTGGCAACGATAGTATCATCGATCACTGGAATACCTGGGGAACCGGAAGTGTACTGCAAAAGGCTAATCTGATGGCACAATTGTATGGATACGGGACAGAATACCAGCTGTCCAGGAGCCTGAAGCTCGCTACCTACAACCTTGTACCACTGGATGATAAAGGCAAACAGCAATGGCCTGGGATAGGAGATGATGCTAATGTAGTATTAATAGACGCCAGCTGTTCCGCAGAGGCTGTATCCAGAATATCACCTGTCAGGTCACTTATTCACAAAGGAACGGTGGTATTTTGAGCCCGGCTGGCACAGGGCGCTGGGTATATTGCAGGCGGTCAGGAAGGCTAGATTATTTTTATTAATTTAGCCGGGAGGGACAATAGCCCGACAGATAAGTTTTATCTCGCCGTAGGCCGCTCCCTTGATGTAAACGATGCGGCATAAACAGGCGAAATATAAAGATCATTTCCCGGTACTAAATATTCAGGAATTCAGTAAGGATAATGCTGATGAGAGCGTGTTGTTTCATGAGCTTCATGGAGAACGAGCTATTGAGGAGCCGCATAAACACGATTTTTTTATCGCAGTATTATTTGGACAGGGGAGTGGTACGCATACGATTGATTTTGTAGAATATCCTATCGGCCGCTGGCAGTTACACCTGGTATTTCCAGGTCAGGTCCATCAGTGGCGGATGGAAAAGGAAACAATCGCCTGTCAGCTGATGATAGAAAATAGATCTTTTGAAGCATTAATGCCTGATCTGCGCTTCCCGGCTATTTTCTATCAGCAGCATCCCGTTATGGAGTTGAAGGAAGATATGTATAAGATGATATTATACGAATTCCTTTGCGTACAAAAAGAATTGAAAGAATCAGTAATATTCCCAGATTTGATACGGGCCCGTTGTGGAGTCTGTGGTTTATTGATCAGCAGAATAGCAGAAAAACGGTTTAAAGAAGCGGTTAATTACAACACACATCCTATCCTTACCCGTTTTGTCAACCTGATCGATAAACACTACAAGGAAGAGCATGCCGTAGCCTTCTATGCAAATGAGATTAATATTTCTCCAAACTACCTGAACATGGTCTGCCAGAAACAGCTAAATGTCGCTGCCTCTTCTCTGGTGCAGAGCCGTCTGGTACTCGAAGCAAAAAGATTGCTGAAAGCCTCCCGGATGACAGTCAAGGAAATTGTCTTTGATCTAGGGTTTTATGATCACGCGAGCTTCTCCAAATTTTTCAAATCCCATACAGGAATGACCCCTTCAGCTTTTAAAGAGTTGAAATAAATGCAGGGAATATTATACTTCCACCAACTGCTTCAGGCCATTTACTACTATTTCCCAGTTTCCAACCGAATGTTGGGCTTTTTCTTCGTTGTAATTGGATTGTGTGATCGTCAATTGCGTTGCTCCCGCTAAATCCCTTACTTCATAGGTAACCTGTAAGTAATTGGCTGGCTCGTCAGGCAAACCACTCCAACTGCTCAAGTAGGAGAAGGAGAGTAACTGCTCCGGCACGAATGTCAATACTATTCCCTTATCTACATAATTAGTACCCTCATATTCACCGGTCCAGGTAATAGGATGACCGACCTGCCAATCTGTTTTCTGCTGCGAACCAAAGAAATATTTTTTTACAAGTTCCGCCTTCGTAAGTGCCTCTCATACCTTTGCTACAGGAGCCTGGACCGTTGTTTGATAGGTAGAAATGAAATTTGTTTGCATAGTACTGCTGCTTGCTAAAGTGATGCTATCGGTTCAAATAGATAATCTATCTCGAGTACAAGTTTAACACGATAACCTAATTCAGTCATTAAAGGTAATATCTGTTCATTCAGCTCCTGCTTATTCATCACCTCTACCTGGATGATAGGTTTGAATCGCTGAATGATACCGCGGCCTCCCCTGATGACTTTCTCCTCAAAACCCTGCACGTCCATTTTGATAAAATCCAATCGGGTAAGACGTGACGACAACAGATTGTCTAAAGAATCGATCTCGAAACCTCCATCAGCATCTTCCTTTAAAAAAAGACCTCCATGATTTACTTGAGAGACGCTGTCCGTGATATTAACATCATCTCTGAAGTTAGAAGCCGCCCGTGTTTTATATTCACCTAAGCCACAGTTGAAAGCCATTACAGCCTGTGTCTTGTTATTCAAAGCAATGTTTTGTTGCAGAATATCAAAGATTTCTTTCTGTGGCTCAAAACAATATACCTCAGCCGCCTGACAGATCGTGGCGAAATAAATCGCATGATTACCAATATTAGACCCTGCGTCAATAACAACACCGTCTGCCGGTATAAACGAACGAATCCTTTCAAGATCGTGTATATCAAAAAAGGTCTGCTTCGCTACAATATTGTAAGAAATATAATCCCGGATATCCGGCACCCTAAATACGATCGGCGTACCCTGATAACTAAACTTAAAGATATTGTTGGCTGCATCAAACCCCGGTGCAATAGAAGCCTGTTTGATACGTTGATTGAATTTTGCGATTTCTACGCGGTCTTCAATAGACTTTTTTACTGGCCTTAACATCCGGGCAAATTTCACCGCTAATTTGCTGAGCATATAGTGTTTTCTCGTGTTTATGAAATTGTTTTATCTATAACCCCTACTTGCACTTCGCACAAGCAAAGATAATACCACATACCTGGTATATTGAATTTTAAGTGATAGGCATCGCTTGTAAATGATTGTCTTTTCCAGTTCACTTTAAGTCCTATGAGGTTATAAGGTGCTCAAGTTAGGTAATCTTTTAATATAATTATTGAAAAAATATCCATCCACTTGGTAAGTAGTCAGTGCCTCAACGAACAATGATTATGCCAGTGACAGAATAGAGGCTTTCAGTTATCTTTATGCCATCGAACCTAAATAACTTGTATATCATGAAAGTCGCGATAGCTTCACCTCCATTTCCCTCATCCATTAAGGATGGCCTGTATTGGCTCGAAAAATTAGTAAAGGAAGCCATCGTCGAAAATGCCGAAATTATCTGCTTCCCCGAATCTTTCCTGCCAGGTTATCCCGGAATGGGATATCCCGAAGCAGATCGATCTGCTGAAAGCCTAACAATAGCACTATCCAAAGTACAGGAGATTGCAGCCCTGCAGGCAATTACCATCATTATTCCAATGGACTGGCATCGCCCCGAGGGGATATTAAACCTGGCCTATGTCATATCAGCAACGGGAGAGATCATGGGCTACCAGACCAAAAATCAGCTCGATCCGTCAGAAGATCCCATCTGGATACCTGGAACCGAACGGACGGTCTTTGAAGTGAATGGTGTAAAATTTGGCATCACTATATGCCATGAAGGATTCCGCTATCCTGAATCCGTTAGATGGGCTGCAAGGCAGGGCGCAAAGATTGTCTTTCATCCGCATTTTGGAGGCAGTAATACAAATGGTGTTAAACTGGAAGAATGGGGTAACAAGAACAACCCATATTATGAGAAAGCAATGATGATGAGAGCGCTTGAGAACACAATATATTTTGCCAGCTCTAACTATGCATCCGCTTTTCCCGAATCAGCCAGTGCTGTCATCGCACCAGACGGTAACTGTCTAATACATGAAACCTATGGAAGAGTAGGGGTCATCGTGGCCGATATTGATCCGGAAAAGGCCACCGGCTTGCTGGCCATGAGATTTAAACCCAACCTGGTATGGTAGATGATCTCCGGTATAAACATACGATTATCGTATAGGTGCGGGCAATGGTAAGACGACCGTATATCAGGTCTTCCTACCATAGATGAGTAATCGCTTAAAAGCATAAATCGCCGGAAGTTTAGGAAACTGTTGAGCTATTCGCTCCTTGAAGCGCTCCAGGAACGGCACCTTTTCATGTAGGTCAAGACGCTCCACATAAGGCACCAACGCCGACCCCGATATGAAATTGAATAACGTGGCATGGTCTTCCGCAATAATAGGATATACCTTTTGGATCAAGTGAATGTCTTTCATGCCGTGATCAAAAAGAAGTTGGGCATACTGGTCCATAGATAGTACCGGAGAAACACGCTGCCATCCCTTCAGATAAGTGACAAAAGGCTCCTCGTTCACTAATACATGTAGCAGCTTATTAAGAAGATTTTCCGTCTGAACAGGCATCTGTACCGCAAATTGTCCGTTTTGATTTAATAACGCCAGCAACTTTGGAAATAAATACTCATGGTCATCAGACCACTGCAAAGCCGCATTGCTGAATAGTAGATCCCATTTTTTTTCGCGTGTCACAACGTCTTCCGTTGTTCCTAATTCAAAATGGAGTCGCTCGCTTTCGTAAGAAGCAGACTTCGACAACATCTCTCTTGATGAGTCTACTCCCGTGAAGTTGGCACCGGGAAAACGTTGGCTTAAAATGAACGTCTGCTCCCCGGTACCACAACCCAGGTCAATAGCTTCAAATGATGACTCCGGCGTGATCATATCCGCCAGATCGTAAAATGGACGATAACGAACGTCCCTGAATTGATTATACACAGTAGGATCCCAAGGCATGGTCATTCATTTTTGACAATAAAATTAACGCTATACAGCAATAAGCCCAGTACTAATTATCAGGGGCCTAAATACGGGCTTAAATTTAGATTAAAACATCTGATGTTTCATTTCTTTGCCTATCTTTGCCAAACATCAGATGTTTGCATGCATGGCCAGGCGCGAAAAATTAGCAGATATCGTAATCGAAAAATTACAGCAGCATATCTCGCTCGGAAAATGGAAGAAAGGAGACAAGATCCCCGCAGAACCTGAATTGATGACCCAGTTCAAAGTCGGCAGATCCACTATCAGGGAAGCGATTAAAACACTCTCACAAAATGGCGTATTACGGGTGCAACAGGGCGCTGGGACCTTCGTGAATGAGGTATCCTCTTCCCATGAATCCCTGGAGCAACGCCTGAGAAGAGCTGCCCAGGCCGAACTAAACCAGGTACGTATTTTACTGGAAAAGGAGATTATCCGGCTGGCAGTACTGCACCGTACGCAACAACATTCCAAAGACATGCAAAAGGCGCTCGAGCTGCGTAGCAAAGCCATCACAGCCGGAGACTACGATGCGGCCATAGATGCAGATATATTATTTCACAAACACCTGGCAATAGCAAGCAGAAATAGCGTGTTGGCCGATCTGTATGCCGGGTTTACAAATGTATTGCGGCAATCATTCGAAGAAAGAGATGCCGGAAGCTTAGCGCAGTTTACCAAGACACATATATTACATGAACAGCTGCTCCAGGCAATAATAGCCAGGAGAGAAAAAGACGCCATGGCTTGCCTGGAGGCGCTTTTACAGAATAACTATAATGCTTTTTAAATGACAGTACTAGCTTTTACAATCATACTTTTCGCAGGGGCTTATACCGCAGGATTGATCGGTTCTCTGACCGGCCTGGGGGGTGGTGTCGTCATCATTCCGCTATTGAGTGTATTTCTCGGAGTAGATATCCATTATGCTATCGGTGCTGCACTCGTATCCGTCATCGCTACCTCCTCCGGCTCAGCAGCAGCCTACGTGCGCGAAGGAATCACCAATATGCGCATCGGTATGTTTCTGGAAATAGCCACTACTTTGGGTGCCGTGTTCGGGGCATTGCTTGCAACAATAGCACCTACTCACGTCATTGCCGTACTGTTTGGCTGTATCCTCATTTTTTCCGCTATGAACTCACTTCGTAAAAAGGCCCTGCATGTATTGAACGAGTCCAGTCCGCTGGCTTATAAATTGAAACTTTACGGAAGTTATCCTACATCCACAGGGATTATACAATATGGCACCAAAAACGTATTGGGCGGGTTTGTAATGATGGTGGTCGCCGGCATACTGTCAGGGTTACTGGGTATAGGTTCCGGAGCATTAAAAGTAATTGCCATGGACAATATCATGCGTATCCCGTTCAAGGTATCTACCACCACCAGTAACTTTATGATGGGCGTTACCGCCATGGCCAGCGCAGTTGTCTATCTGCAACGGGGATATATTCAACCGGGTATCTGTATGCCTGTCGTTATAGGAGTGCTGCTGGGTGCACTTACAGGTGCCAGGATACTCATCCGCTCTTCCCCCGAAAAGTTGAAGATATTTTTCGCCGTAATAATTACGCTACTGGCCTTACAAATGATCTACAATGGTGTAACCGGTAAAATATAGTATGTCCTAATTAAATACACAATGGAAAAAGTTAAAGATAAAGACCTGCAATACGTGATCGGCAACCTGCTACGGTGGGGTGTATGGAGCTCCATGGCCATTGCTTTATTGGGGGGCGCTATATATTTATATAGACATGGACAGGAAATAGTAAACTATCCCAGATTCGAAGAGCAGGATCATGATATGCTGGCGATACTGAAAGATATATTCCATGGTATCGCAGCCGGGCATGGCAGATCCCTCATCATGCTTGGAATTATACTGCTCTTTGCAACACCCGTGATGCGCGTTGTGTTCTCTCTCATAGGCTTCGCCTTGGAAAAAGATAAGCTGTACGTAGTGATCACTCTTATCGTACTAACGATCATTTTTGTCAGTATACAAGGAGGACTGGGCTGATAAAACTTATCGTGTTGGGAGTGTTTGAAAATATTATCCTATTAATTTTATAGACTATTGTTTACCTCGCTACTGTTGCCTAATTTAGCGTCCTGAAATGATGGACGTCTGCTTTATAAGCCTCGGATTCCTGGTCAAAGTGATGTACAGGGCAATAATCAACCAATCATATACGGTCTGTAAAGGCTACAGGAAACATATGCCCCTGCATTATTGTTATAGATATTCGTCCCTATATCCGGGATGACGTCAACCTCTTGTTCAATTGCTCCAATAAAATGTAATCGTATGAAACCAAAACTCTACACCCTGCTCTGGTGCCTGCTTATCTCCTTTTCCGCCTATGCACAGTCTATTGAAGGAAGTGTTACGGATAATAATCAACCCCTTGTTGGTGCTACTGTCAAACTTGTCGGGCGTAATATCGGAACAACGACAGATGCGAAAGGCCATTATAAACTCAATGTACAACCCGGTCAGTATGTCCTGAATGTCAGCTATATCGGGTACCAGTCTGCGGAAAAAAGTGTGACAGTAACATCCGGACAGCAACAGACAATCGATTTTTCCCTGTCAGCAGCCGAAGGTTTGAATGAAGTAGTAGTGCTTGGATCAAGGAGTGCCCCCCGCAGTCAACTTTCGACGGCAGTCCCGGTCGACGTTGTGGATGTAAAACAGATCACCCAGTACGCTCCACAGGTCAGTATTAACCAGATACTTAATTATATAGCTCCTTCCTTTTCCGCTAATACACAAACCTTGTCAGATGGAACCGATCATATCGATCCTGCATCGCTGCGCGGACTGGGGCCAGATCAGGTCCTTGTATTGATCAATGGTAAAAGAAGGCATACCACCTCTCTTGTTAATATCAATGGTAGCTTCGGAAAAGGCTCCGTAGGTACCGATATGAACGCCATTCCCACGGCAGCAATAAAACGGATCGAAATATTGAGAGATGGAGCTGCTGCACAGTATGGCTCAGACGCTATCGCCGGCGTGATCAACATCATACTGAATGATGAGGTGAATAAATTGAATGTAAATGTATCTACAGGTGCTTACGTATCTAAACTGTCAGAGAATAATTTCGATGGACAGACCGTTCAGGCTAATATTAATTATGGCCTGCCATTAGGAAACAAAGGCGGGTTTATTAACCTTGCAGGATCCTACGACTATCGCAACTATACCAATCGCTCAGGTATATTCAATGGTACCATCTTTTCCGATTATAATGACCCTGCACTGGCAGATGTACCCGGATCACCTAAAGGGAAAGACATTACAGAACAGGAATTACAGAAAAGGGGGCTCAACCGAAAGGATTTTAGTTCCCGGATCGGTCAGTCAGCTAACCGTGGAGGTAGCTTGTTCTTAAATGCCTCCCTGCCGGTAAGTGACCATGCAGAAGTATACGCATTCGGTGGGCTGAATTATCGGCATGGAGAAGCTGCCGCTTTTTACAGAACGCCGTCACAACTGGTACAGACAAATGATACCATCTATCCCAATGGATTCCTTCCGCTGATCGTTACAGACAATAGAGATAAGTCACTGGCTACTGGAATAAGAGGAGACCTAGGAGAATGGAAGGTCGATTTTAGCAATACCTATGGCCAGAATGGTGTGGACTTTAGCGTAGATCAGACCTTAAATGCCTCCCTGCTCAAATCATCTCCTACACGATTCCAGGCAGGTGGGTATCGCTTCCAACAGAATACAACCAACCTTGATTTCAGCCGTTTTTTTGACCAGGCACTCAGCGGCATTAACCTGGCCTTTGGCGCAGAGCATAGATATGAAAACTACCGCATCCTACCAGGGGAAGCATCCTCGTACACTAACTACGGAAATGCGCTGAATATAGGTACCGATGGAGCAGGTAGACCTATCCTGATCCCCGATCCTAGAGGAAATGTGCCTACGCGTTTCGCTGCAAATGGAAGTCCCTTTGCCGGTGGCGCCCAAAGTTTCCCTGGCTTCAGCCCGGATAACGCCATTAATGCGACCCGTACCTCCGTAGCTACTTATGGCGATGTGGAACTCAATATCACAAAACAATTCCTGGTAGATGCTGCATTAAGGTTTGAGAACTATTCCGATTTCGGCTCCACACTGAACTGGAAAATAGCTAGCCGATACCAGTTTAGCCCCAAATTCTTATTAAGGGCAGCCGCCAGCACAGGGTTCCGGGCGCCTTCGTTACACCAACGATATTTTAGCGCTACTTCCAGCGTTTTCATTGATGGCGCCTTCGTAGAATCAGGTACCTTCACAAATGACAGCCGTGTAGCCGGCCTGCTCGGAATACCCAAATTGAAAGAAGAGACCTCTAATAGCTATAGTGTGGGCATCACCAGCAACCTTGGTCCCCTGAAATTGACGGTAGATGGATATTATATCCGCATCAACGATCGTATCGTATATACAGGCCAATTCTCTGGTAACAGGACCGGTACTCCTCAGGAACAGGAGATCTATAATATCCTCAGGTCCGCCAACGCGCAGACCGCCCGTTTTTTTGCGAATGCTATTAATACAGAGACCAGAGGAGTAGATGTAGTGATCACCTATGCAATACACCCCGGAAAAGGACATCTGAAAGTGGATCTTTCCGGCACATTTGCAAAAACAGCCCTGGTGGGACCCATAAATTCTTCTGCCTTACTCAAAGGAAAGGAAAGTACCTATTTCGACGACGCCAGCCGGATCTACCTGGAAAAGGCAGTGCCCCAGACAAAAGCAAACCTGTCGCTGAACTATGCTATTCACAAGTGGGGATTCTTTCTGAGAAATGTGTATTTCGGAGAGGTGCAGGAAGCTACTAATATTGTAGCTAACCAGGATGTATATAGTGGGAAAGTCGTGACAGACCTTAGTGTTAGTTATAACTTTATGCCGGCGTTACGGTTGACACTAGGTGCTAATAACCTGTTTGACATATATCCGGATAAACTCTCCGTGGGCAATCAAAGTTCCGGTCGTTTCCTCTACTCCAGAACTGCCCAACAGTTCGGATTCAACGGCCGCTTCCTGTTTGCCAGACTATCATTGAACCTTTAAAAACAGCCAAAAACCACCTGCGACCTGTAATCGCAGATCGCAGGTGGTCTTGTACATTATTTATTTTTACTTTTTTTTATCGTTTGCAACTCCGTTCTCATTCTGGTAAATAATGCCTTGTACCTGTCCAGCTTACTCGTGCTACCGCTATCCGCATAGTTATACGGGTCTGGTGCCAGAAAGAAGCTACTATCGGGAACAAGCAAAAAAGAAAGATCGGTACCATTTATAATTTGCGTTGCACCATGACAACCCTGGCAACCTCCTTGCGATACAACCCTATAACCTTGCGCTGTTTTTTGCCCGTTTTGCAATAACACGTTTACGCCACCGTCGAAAGGGTTTATTAAACTACTGCCCCTGAAATCGGATAGATTCTTATCTGATTCTATCACATAATTCGCCAGGAAGAAGCTGAAAGCAGTGGAATCATTGCTGGGTTGGGACTGAACACCTACCAAGCGGTAATTTTGCCAGATAGAGGTAGGATTCGTCTTGTTTAGTAGCCGGTGGGCATATGCCGTACTGGAATCGACAACTGCAGGAATGGGATGTCTACGCCTAAAGGTATCAGGTTGGGTGCCCGGAGTTATCTTACCATTCAACTCAATATACCCCATATGAGTCTTCTCTACATCCACGTGTTCAAAGGTGGTAAAAATAAAATCGGGATAATTACTGGTCTTGTGAATAATATGCATACCTATCAGCAAATAGGTCTTATTCATAGCGTACAATTGCTGGTTTCTTTTTTCATAAGTAATAACTGTACGCGTGAAGTACCGCTTTTTATCCTCTTCCGGATTTTGCGATTCCCGCCAGGCAGTCTTCACCTCCATAGCACCGGTAAACGGCTTTTTAGTAGATGGGTTAATAGCACCACCACAAGGTAAACATATAAGGTTGTAAGAAGGAGGACAGTTACAGCTGTTCTTAGCGCCCTTATAGTAAGCGGAATCAAGTGATATGGCCTTGCTTGTATTGGCTGCCGCCCTGTTTCGCGCAGTACTATTCTTGAAAGTATTGGCTATGTATTGGTACTCGTCGCGGTTTACCTTCGCCTGATAAAGTACCTGTTGTGTAGTGCCTGCTACATTCACATTGGCATAGAGATTACAGGAACCTATTTCATTGTTTTCATCCAGGTTATTAAGTAAGGTAATATCCGTATTCGGATCTTTCATAATCTGGGGCTTATATTTATATATAGGCACTTTATCGAATCGCAGTATGGTATCGTTGTAAGGCCGGAATTCTATACGGTGAGCGTAAGTCTCCCATACCAGCGGATTCAACGGATACGGATTAGTCTCCGTTGTATACGACCAATTCGGATCAGCATAACCCCTTCTCGGATTTTGGGGGGTATAAGTAGATTGCCAGTTCACGGCAAAGAACTGATTCCAGGCAAAAGATACCAACTGTTCAGGGGTGGCATTAGGCACAACGTCATTGGGAATGAGTGTATCGATCACAATGTCAAAATTGTATTGTTCAGCTGAAGACTCCTGCTTTGGTAGGGGAGTACTGTTTTTACTCTTACCGAAGAGCCAGATGCCTATTCCGACAATAACGATCAACAATACAGGGATTGCTTTTTTCATAGCATAAGCGTTTTGAATGGGGTGATGTAATGGTTATCTTGTTTTATTTGCTTCCTTAAGACATCAAATGTGGTCGTATTACCAGGTATTATCCAGTACAGGAGACTGGATCTACATGACAATGAAAATTTTTTATGAAATATGACTATCGCTGCTGGGGCTTACAATCACTATAGGGCTAGTTAAAGGGCATTCAATATAATTATATATGGTATACTGAATATTTACCATGTGAAGGTAAATAAATTAAAGAATACAACCAAAAAAAATTAGCATAACTATCTGATTATTATCGCAATAGAAGAACAGGTAGAACTACGGTATCAGCATTCGGAGAAATATAGTATAAAAGGATAAAAAAAGGCTACCCCAGGTAGCCTTTACTTTTTATTGTTCACTGATCAAACAGGTACATTTACCTGGAATATCTTTGGCAACGCATATAATGTTCATATCGTTACTGATAATGCAAACGTACTAAATATGATTGATGGTTTTTTGTGCAAACGGTTGAGTGATTTTACCACCATCCGATTCCCGGTCAAAGAGGCGGTTGCTCCAACACCAGTTCCGAATCGATCACAATGTTGTAAAAGGCTTTATTATTTGCCACCTGACGTTCTTTTTTGGAGAGTAGGTCTAATAATATATCAGTTGCCTTTTCCCCCTGCAAATATGGAAATTGCTCCACAGAGGCAATAGGTTTATAATCCATGTAATGAATGAGAGGCAGATTGGAATAGCTGATGAAAACCGGTAAAGCATCCTGTGCAAGGTGAAGTTGCCGGACGTGTTTGATGGCAAACAATGCGATATAATCATTAAACGTAACGATCGCTGTCACCTTGCGTTTATAGCTTAATAACTCCTTGAGAGCCGCCGCCGTACCTCCCTCTGTCAGGTCGCAATGTAATACCAGGGCAGGATCATATTTTAACCGGTTCTTGATCATCGACTTGATATATCCCTCCTTTCTTTCCTGGCTGGCCAACAATGTCTCCGGCCCGTTGATCATGCCAATGGTACGATGACCTTGCTGTAGCAGATAGTTTACCGCCGCAACAGTTCCGGTCTCAATATTACAGGATACCGAGTGGATATTCGGAATATCAGGTATCCGGTCCAGGAATACCACGGGTATCTGGTACTTTTTCAAACGCTCGAAATGCTCAAACGAAGAGGTGTCCTTCGCTAGAGAAACCAGCAGACCGTCCACCCGGTGACTTTTCATCTTCTCGATCAATTGCTTTTCCTTCTCCGGATCGTCATGCGATTGTGCCAGTAATACCGTGTAATTCTTCTTATATGCCGTTTCCTCGATAGCACTCACCAACGAAGAAAAAAAATATTCTGATAACTCGGGTAAGACCACACCTATCGTATTGGTCTTACCCTTTTGAAGAGATATAGCGGTCTGATTCGGCTCATAATTCAACTCAGCTGCCATTTTTTTTACCTTAATCCGGGTCACCAACCCGATACTGGGATGGTCATGCAATGCCCTGGATACCGTGGAAACTGATATATTCAGGGCAAGAGCAATCTGTTTAATAGTCGGCAGTTTTGACATATTAATAAAACTTGTTATTTAGTATATAATGGGGCTGAAAGACTAAGTTATAAAAAAAGGAAACGTTAGTGGGCATTTATATTTGAAATAGTTAGATGTTTAGAAAATATAACGCCATCCACATTGAACACACATAGCCTACCTCCTCGCAATTTAAATGAATTGATTCGCATATGGTATATTTTTAATACAAACGTTTGTGTAATCACTGCATAAATGGGGCTTTACTATGTAACAGCTATGATTATTAGAGCATTAAACCCAATAAGATAACACGACAATTGAACGACCAGCTAATCCACTATCGCCTATTTACCTAGATCAAACGTTTGTGTTTGCAAAAATGTTTGCGCGTAAATATTTAAGAATAATTTTATCTGTGTCGCTATAATCAATCCACATATTGAATAGATCTATGAAAAAATGCTTAGCAAAACCCATCATTGGGGCCACTATCATATGCCTTTTATCCTTTTTACCTGCTGTCCGCGCCCAGCAGGCAAATAAAAGTTTCCGCTTCGCCTGGCTAACAGACACACACGTAATGGACAGAAGTTCGAACACAGTGGCATTACAACAATCCGTAGAGGACATTAATAAAATAGACGATATACAGTTTACAATACTGACAGGCGACATCAGCGATTTCGGATTCGGAAATGACCTCCGGATAGCAAAGGCGATATTGGATAAACTAAAAAAACCTTACTATATAGTCCCTGGCAATCACGACACTAAATGGTCAGAATCCGGCAACACTGTATTCAAAGAAATATTCGGCCACCACAACATCAGCTTTTCCCATGGTAATATTCGCTTCATCGGTTTCCAGACAGGTCCTATATTACATAGAGGAGATGGATATATTTCACCACCCGACCTCAAATGGGTAACGGATGAAGTTAAAGCCGCAAAGTTGAAAGGTCAGGTAGTGATACCCTTCACACACTACCCCCTCAATGATGGCATGAGTAACTGGTATAAGCTTACCGGACTCTTCAAAGAAAATGGAGTACCGGTCGTTTTAGTGGGACATGGACATAGCAACAGGAAAATGAACTTCGACGGACTGCCGGGCGTCATGGCAAGAACTAATCCGGATAGTAAAGGGAGCCGGAGCCATCAGGAGGTAGGATACACCCTGGTCAGCCTCACTCCCGACAGTATCAGTTTCGCAGAATCCAATCCGGTATTAAATAAAGTGACATCATGGCTGCAATTATCTTTACAGCATCATGTCTATAGTAAAGACAAGCAGGTGCCTGATCTTTCCGTGAATCACAACTACCCACAAGTCATTATAAAATGGCGTATTAATGTGCCGGCTGGCATTTCTGCAGCTGCTACCTATGATGCAAACAGGATATATGTCGGCGATCGCGATGGAATAATGCATGCTTACGCATACGATAATGGTAAACAATTGTGGCAGTTCAAAACGGGGAAAAGCATTTTCTCAACTCCAGCAGTAGGAGAGGGGAAAGTAATTACCGGATCAGCAGATGGTAATATATATTGTCTGAATGCCCGCACCGGCAAATTGATCTGGCAATTCAAAGCGGACAAATGGGTGTTGGGAAGCCCTGTAATCGATAAAGGAATTGTATATATCGGTGCCAGCGATGGAAAGTTTCGCGCTATCGACTTACACACAGGAAAACTGAGGTGGGAATTCGAAGGGATCAAAGGGTGGATACAGACCAAACCGCTGATCTACCAGGAGAAGGTCTATTTTGGCGCATGGGATAATTATTTCTATGCATTGGATCAGCACAATGGACGCCTGCTGTGGAAATGGTCGCGCTCCTCCAAAGAATATTTCCCTTCCGCATATTATGCGCCTGCCGCCTGTTGGCCGGTAGCCGCCAATGGCCGGATATTTATAACAGGCCCCGACATGGTATTGACCGCTCTTGATGCCAATAAAGGCGATACCATATGGCGTATAGGCAAACCCAGACTGAATGAAGCAATCGGTATCTCCGGTGATGGCAGCAAAGTCTTCGTAAAATGTACATTCGATAGTACACTGTTGGCATACAGCACAACGGCAAATACACCTACTGTGATATGGAAGACCGCTGCCAGCTATGGTTTTGATGATAACGAATCCGCCATCCTGGAACAAGATGGAATCGCTATATTCCCGTTCCGGAATGGACTGGCTATTGCAATAGAGGTCGCCTCGGGTAAAGAACGGTGGAAGCATAAGTTAGGAGATGTCATGCTAAACCCGGCTACTATATGCCAAGCTAATTCTGTGCTACTTTCAGACGTAGACGGTAATCTTGTATTGCTGACATATTAATATTAAGTAGTGTGTGTCCAGGAAAGGACCCATGTTACAAGTTGAGTGCGTAAAATAATACGCACTTATGAAGAACTGAACAGATAATTGCGGGTATTATTATTCCCTCTTACCCTGCATGAAACGGTTTTGGTAAATGAATTCCTAATATCCCAAAAATGGTGTACGATTTGGATGTAGATAATAATATCATTTATTAACCACAAAAATGTTTGGTATGCTACAGACCCATGAACAACAAAAGAACGCTCCATCTAAAACACCGGGCGGTGGAACACAGGAGGAAAAGAAGAGATCGCAAACAGCGTCAGAGGAAGATGAGCTGGAAAAAGATGGACTAGAAGAAGACGAACTTGATGAAGATGACGATACGCCTACATTAGATGAAGAAGATTTGGAAGAAAACGACCTTACCGATGAAGAAGCAGAGGATGTGGAATGGGAAAATGAGTCGCAGGAGAAAAAGTAAGGAATTTAGTATCGCAGCGCAGCAACAGTTTAATAACGGCAGCGGAAGTATTAACAGCTGCCGTTATTTTTATCGACATTCGTTTTCAACAACACAATCCGTTAAAACAGGATGCAAAATATAACTACTCAATTCAGCTTTTAACATGCGTATAAGTCCTGTCATATACTTAACATTGCCGCTTACACGGGATATCATAATACCGCCTTCCAGCATGGCAAACATCTTCAAAGCGAAATCACATGCATTAATATCTGCAGAAAGCTCACCGGCATCAATCCCTTGTTGAATAACCGTTACAAGCTTTTGCTGAACTATTTCAATTACAAACTTTAGCTTCTCCTTCAAAACTGGATCAGTGTCGTCTGCCTCCACACTGAAATTTAAGATTGGACAACCTCCTTCTATAGCATAATGTACCGGATCCAACTGGTCATTCATGTAAGCTAATAATTTCCTCGTAGCAGAAATTTCCCTATCCATAACATCCGCCATCCTTCGTCTCACCTCTGCCAGCAAAAACTCGACAGCTGCTACGGCAAGCTCCTGGCGGTTTACAAATCGTCCATAGACACCACCCTTTGCCATGCCCGTTACAGACAATACATCATCTACAGTGGTGCCAGCAATTCCTTTCCTATTGAATACCGGAGCCGCCTTTTCAATTATATATCTTCTTGTTTCTGCTGCCTTACCCATAAATCAGATGAATGAAGACGCAAATGTACATATCGACCAAAAAGTCTAAGATTAAAATTTCTTTAAAACTTCGCAGAATGACTAAACATTCGTTCGAATACTTTGGAATTTGATGGATTTTAACCATTTTTGTGTATCGGTGTTCATTGTATACATTCGCCTGGATAGAAATAATTTCCTCCAAAGCCAGTAGGAGAGGGGAGATAGATAGATAGATAGATAGAAGCTTGTCTTATAGTTATGGAGGTTGCGATATTTTCAAGTCCCATAGGGACCACGTTATGGACAAGTCTTTGTTGACTTGTCCTATTTTTTTGATCGATCGCAGCAACTGTTTCTATTAGGTAATGATACAAATAAGCAATCATGCTCTATGACATCAGGTGCCAACTAAATGATACACCACATCGATATCTGCAGGAATCAGACCTTTCAACATGGTTGATTACCACTGGTCAGGCTGTTGACATTATTTAACATTTCACCGCTTGACCCGTTGGAACAACTTTATGTAATTTCGAAGTCAGAGATGAAGCTACTAATCAGATTTTTTTTATCGCTGTGTTTTTTGCTGTCGAGCGGATTTAGCCGTCTGTATACACATACGTATGCGGATCATGTATATACACCGCAGAACATCTTTGAAAGAACTGCACAGCTTGAGAAATCTGATATCGCAGATCCCGCCGGACAACTTTTCCTGACCAGCGCTAATGGCACGGAAAATCCAAAAGACGAACTGGAAGCCACCACCGACGAAAATGAAGATGACAAATGGTCTGCGTTCAGAAAATACCTCGAAAACAATACCCTCTTAGATATTTTTGCTAATACGCTGATCCCGGCTACATCCTGCCGGCACAACAAACAGCACTTGCCCCTGGATAATCCCTATTCAATTTCCCCCTATAGATATATTGTGCTCCGCGTTATCCGTGTATGATTGTCGCTGGCTGACAGGCAATCATAACTAGCCTGATCACTATCATCATTTTTACTCTCGGTCTCTTACAGCATATTACTCAGGTATGCACTAGGGCTATTTTATCATATACAACACTCCACCGAAGGAGTGTCAAGAGAATCGTTTTGCCTTAAAAAGACATAGTTATTATGAATAGAATGTTCATGCTTATGGGCTTGTCCGCCATATTGTGCTACACAAGCTGCAAATCAGAAAAGGAAACAAAGGAAGCCGAAACCAAGTACTTCGCGACCAGCCCCCTGAAAATGGATACGACGGTAACCAAAGAATATGTATCCCAGATAAGATCAATACGCAATATTGAGATCAGGGCCCAGGAAAAAGGATACCTCCAGAACATCTTTGTAGATGAAGGTCAGTTTGTGAGGGAAGGACAATTGCTGTTTAAGATAATGCCCAAAATTTACGAAGCTGAATTATTAAAAGCAGAAGCAGAAGCCAAAGCTGCGGAAATAGAAGTACAGAATACCAAACCGCTCGCAGATAAAAATGTAGTGTCCAAAAACGAGCTGGCTATGGCGAACGCCAAATTAGATAAGGCTAAAGCAGAACTCGCACTGGCAAAAGTACACCTGGCTTTCACCGAAATAAGAGCTCCTTTCGACGGTATCATCGATCGCTTGCCACTCAAATTAGGCAGCCTCATAGACGAAGGCGAACTGTTAACAAGTCTTTCTGATAACAGACAGATGTACGCTTATTTTAACGTATCAGAACCTGAATATCTCAATTATCAGGTAGGTACAAAAGCAAAAGATAAAATACAGGTCGGCCTGCTCATGGCCAATAACCAGCTGTTCCAACATAAAGGCGTTGTAGAGACCATCGAAGGAGAATTCAATAACGAAACAGGAAATATCGCCTTCAGGGCTTCCTTCCCCAATCCGGAAAGCCTGCTGAGACATGGAGAAACCGGTAAAGTACAAATGGTGACTCCCCTTAAAGATGCACTGTTGGTACCGCAGAAAGCTACCTACGAAGTACAGGACAAAAAGTACGTTTTCGTAATAGATAAAGACAACATCGTGAGATCAAGAGAGATCAATGTAGAGGCCGAAATGCCTGATCTCTATGTAGTGAACAACGGACTGGCTGGTAATGACAGAATATTGCTGGAAGGAGTACAAAAGGTGAAAGATAATGATAAGATCACCTACCAGTACAAAGATCCCCAGACAGTAATCAGCCACCTGAAATTGAAGGCGGAATAGCATCAACAAATTCCAAAAGCATCGTACATGTTTAGTAATCTGATTAAAAGGCCCGTCCTTTCTATAATAATATCTCTCTTTATAGTGTTTCTGGGGATATTGGGTATCACACAGCTCCCCGTAACACAGTTCCCGGCTATCTCGCCACCTACCGTAAAAGTAACGGCAGAGTATCCCGGGGCTAATGCCGAACTGTTGGTTAAAACAGTGATCATCCCTCTCGAAAGAGCTATCAATGGCGTCGCAGGTATGAAATACATGACCTCCGATGCGACCAACACCGGAGAGGCAAATATTCAGATCATATTTGACCTGGGAACCGATCCGAACCAGGCTTCCTTGAACGTACAAAACCGTATCGCCAAGGTGATCAATAAACTTCCCCCATTGGTAATACGTGAAGGTCTGCTGACCAGCCTCGAGCAACCGGCTATGCTGATGTACGTGAACCTGTACAGTAAGGATCCTCATACCGATGAACGATTCCTTTACAACTTCGCAGATATCAATATCCTGCCTGAATTGAACCGTCTGAAAGGGGTGGGTAACTCCCGTATATTAGGTACCAGGGAGTATTCCATGCGTATCTGGTTGAAACCAGATAGGATGATGGCGTACAAAATTTCTGCAGAAGAAGTAATGAAATCACTGAGCGATCAGAGTTTGGAAGCCTCGCCGGGTAAAACAGGAGAAAGCTCCGGTAAACGCTCGCAGGCATTCGAATACGTAATGAAATACACCGGCCGGTTTAGTACAAAAGAAGAATATGAAAATATCATTCTGCGGGCAAACCCCAATGCAGAATTCCTTCGCCTGAAGGACGTCGCAGACATCGAATTCGGGAGCCTGTTCTACGATATTTACTCTAACCTGAATGGAAAACCTTCCGCAGCAATCGTACTGAAACAGCTATATGGTAGTAACGCCAGCCAGGTGATAGAAGAGGTAAAGGCTAAACTGAAAGAGATCAAATCGACCTCATTCCCTCCAGGTATGGACTATGAGATCAGTTATGACGTTTCTAAATTCCTCGATGCCTCCATAGAGAAAGTATTACATACACTGGCAGAAGCATTCATCCTGGTAGGTATAGTCGTATTCCTATTCCTCGGTGACTGGCGGTCCACGCTGATCCCGGCACTCGCAGTACCAGTGTCATTGGTCGGAACATTCATTTTTATGCAGGTGTTTGGCCTCACCCTCAATCTCATCACCCTGTTTGCACTGGTACTAGCTATTGGGATCGTGGTTGACAACGCGATCGTCGTGATAGAGGCCGTCCATGCCAAAATGGAAGAAGAACACCTGTCACCTTACATGGCCACTAAAAAGGTAGTACATGAGATCGCCGGAGCGATAGTCGCCATCACCTTCATTATGGCGGCAGTATTTATCCCGGTGGCTTTCATGTCCGGCCCGGTTGGTATATTCTACCGCCAGTTTTCCATCACCATGGTGACAGCTATCGTACTCTCCGGTGTCGTAGCACTCTCTCTTACACCGGCACTCTGCGCTATGTTGTTGAAGAACACACATGGTAAGCCCAAAAAGAAAACGCCGATAAACCGATTCCTCGACGCATTTAATAGCCGGTTCGAGAAACTGACAGGTAGGTATACAGGTCTGTTGAAGGCTATCGTAGACAGGAGAATAGTCACCTTTGGTATGCTGATAGCATTTTGCGCCGGTACATGGGTACTAAGTAGCAATGTTCCTTCAGGCTTCATCCCTAATGAAGATCAGGGCATGATCTATGCCGTAATACAGGCCCCGCCTGGTTCATCACTGGAAAGGACCAATGAAATATCAGAAAGACTTCAGAAGATAGCTGAAGAGATTGAGGGTATCCAGTCTGTATCGGCTCTGGCAGGTTACGAGGTTCTGACGGAGGGGACAGGGTCCAACTCAGGTACCTGTCTGATCAACCTCAAAGATTGGACAGCACGCAAACACTCCTCCGAAGAGATCATCCGGGAATTAGAAGAAAAAGCCAAAGATATCCCGGGCGCTACCATCGAATTCTTCCAGCCGCCTGCAGTACCTGGTTATGGAGCTGCCGGTGGGTTTGACTTACGTCTCCTGGATAAGACCGGAAGCGGCGACTACAAGAAAATGGAAGCAGTCAACAAAGACTTCGTAGAGGCACTGAGTAAACGGAAGGAATTGACGGCATTGTTTTCATTTTATAGCGCCAGCTATCCACAATACATACTCAAGGTAGATAATGAGATTGCCATGCAGAAAGGGGTAACCATTGCCAATGTTATGCAGTCTATGTCTACGTTGTTTGGTAGTAACTATGAAACGTCATTTATCAGGTTCGGTCGTATGTACAAGGTAATGGTGCAGGCAGGCCCGCAATACCGCTCCAAACCGGAAGACATCCTGAAACTGTAT
Organism: Chitinophaga pendula; assembly: GCF_020386615.1. Classification (NCBI taxonomy): domain Bacteria; kingdom Pseudomonadati; phylum Bacteroidota; class Chitinophagia; order Chitinophagales; family Chitinophagaceae; genus Chitinophaga; species Chitinophaga pendula. Next base: position 3,421,261 of record NZ_CP077769.1, on the reverse strand, counting down.
GTTAAAAATGACCATGAAGAAATGGTGCCGGTTTCCGATTTTATGAAGATGGAAAAGGTATACGGCCTTAATGAGATCACCCGGTACAATATGTTCACTTCCTCCGCCATCAAAGGGTCTCCAGCCCCAGGGTACAGTAGCGGTGAGGCGCTTGAGGTAATCAAAGAGGTAGCCGCAAAGACATTACCTAGAGGCTATGGTATTGACTGGGGAGGAATGTCTAAGGATGAAGACGGACGTGGTAATGAAGCCGCTATTATATTCCTCATCTGTCTGGCATTCGTATACATGATCCTCGCAGCCCAGTATGAAAGTTTCATATTACCGTTGGCGGTAGTTTTGTCTCTTCCCGCAGGGATCTTTGGAGCATTCATGTTACTGAAGATCATGGGACTGGAAAACAATATTTACGCCCAGGTGGGGATGGTAATGCTGATAGGTCTGCTGGGCAAAAATGCCGTATTGATCGTGGAATTCGCCGTACAGAAACATCGGTCCGGAGATACCGTCATACAGGCGGCTATCGAAGGCGCAAAAGTACGTTTCCGCCCGATATTAATGACCTCCTTCGCTTTTGTTGCAGGTTTGATCCCGCTGGTCTTTGCCACAGGCCCCGGCGCAATTGGCAACCGGACCATTGGGGCCGCCTCAGCAGGTGGTATGCTTTTCGGAACAATATTCGGGGTGATCATCATCCCCGGTCTCTATTATCTCTTCGGGAAAATAGCCGAAAAAAGGAAACTTATCAGAGACGAAGAAGAAAATCCATTAACGGAAGAAATTGACCATAATGTCTAAAAGAAAAATATATATAAGCCTGGCTTGCATATCGTTGACATATGCAGCGTGTAAGGTGCCTGTTCTCACAGGAAAAACGGAAGATAAAACAGTACCTGCGAGTTTTAATAACTCGCAGGATACTTTCAGTATCGGCGCTGTCAAATGGAAAGAGTACTTTACAGACCCCTACCTGACAACGTTGATCGATACCGCCCTGAAAAATAACCAGGAGCTGAATATTACCTTACAGGAAATTGAGATCGCCCGCAATGAGATACGGGCCAGAAAAGGAGAGTATTTGCCTTTCGTAGGAATAAAAGGAGGCACCGGACTGGAAAAGGTAGGCCGGTTTACCAGCAGAGGTGCTGCTGAAGAGCAATTAGAAATAGCACCCGAAAAGAGAACACCAGACCCTTTACCGGACTACATGCTGTCATTATATGCTACCTGGGAGGTAGATATATGGCATAAGTTACATAATGCAAAAAAAGCAGCTGTAACCCGGTACCTGTCCACTGTTGAGGGAAAAAACTTTGTCATCACAAATCTTATCGCAGAAATTGCTAACTCCTACTATGAACTGCTGGCACTCGATAATCAACTGGATATCGTTAAGAAAAATATCGAGATTCAGAGCAATGCCCTCGAGATTGTAAGGTTACAAAAAGAAGCAACCAAAGTCACTGAACTGGCTGTAAGAAAATTTGAAGCGGAAGTACTTAAGACCAAAAGCCTTCAATACGATATTCAGCAACAGATCATAGAAATTGAAAATAGGATCAACTTCCTCGTAGGCAGATACCCACAGCCCATTCAGAGAAGTAACCTGGCATTCGATGCCATTGTACCAAATGTCATTCACGCTGGTATTCCGGCACAATTACTGGCTAATCGTCCCGACATCAGACAGGCAGAGCTCGAACTGACAGCCGCCAAGCTGGATGTAAAAGTGGCCAAGGCGCAGTTTTATCCTTCCGTTGGCATTTCTGCAGCAGTAGGCTATCAGGCATTTAATCCTTCCTACCTACTTAGAACACCGGCGTCCATCCTGTACTCCCTGGCGGGAGAACTGGTAGCACCACTGGTGAATAGAAATGCAATAAAAGCAACATACTACAGCGCTAACGCCAAACAGATACAGGCGGTATACAATTATGAACGCACCGTCCTGAGCGCATATACAGAGGTGATCAACCAGCTGGCCAAACTAGGGAATCTGGAAAAAAGTTACGATCTGAAAGCCCGTCAGGTACAAGCATTAACCCAGTCTATCGACATCTCGAACGATCTGTTCAGATCAGCAAGAGCCGATTACATGGAGGTCCTGCTCACCCAGCGCGACGCATTGGAATCAAAGTTTGAACTGATCGAAACCAAAAAACAGCAAATGAATGCCGTAGTAAATATCTACCAGGCACTCGGTGGTGGATGGAATCAATAAACAGGCCTTTAATCATATTAAAGGAGCGCCTTCAGGATACGGGACCCTGAAGGCGCTTTTATCTTCTGCCCTCTGAGGCGTAAAGACACACAAATAGTTATTATCTTTGAAAGATATAACCACACACCAAAAAAAGAACCGTATTGTTTATGGATATCATTCAGAAGAATAACATTCACATAATTGGTAATCCCGATGCAACCCAAACCTTGGTGTTTGGTCATGGATTTGGTATAGACCAACGGTCTTTTGCCCAAGTCACTCCGGCTTTCGAAAATGAGTATAAAATTGTTCTTTTTGACAATGTGGGAGGAGGTGCAGCCGATATAAACGCTTATAGCCCCAAACGATATGAGTCTATTAATGGCTATGTGGCAGATGTTGCCGATATCCTGCAACAACTCAACTTACAACATGTCACATTTGTTGGGCATTCTGTCAGCGGGATGATTGGTCTGTTGACAGCTGTACAACACACGGATAGTATAGAAAAACTTATATTACTGGGATCCAGCCCACGATACCTCAATGATCCGGAAAAAGGATATATAGGCGGTTTCGACCAGCCGACACTGGATAGTTTGTTTGAAACAATGGAAGGCAATTATCACGCCTGGGCCGCAGGATTTTCCGTACTTGCTATGAGGAATGATGACCGACCGGAACTGGCAGCCGCGTTTGCAGCATCCCTGCAAGCGATAAGACCCGATATCGCTATACAAGTAGCTAAAGCGATCTTCTACCTGGACTATCGCAACGAATTAGCCAAAGTGACACAACCGGCATTGATCATCCAAACCACCAATGACATCGCTGTCCCGGCTATAGTAAGCGAATATCTGGAGGCTAATATTCCTGGTAGCAAACGTGTGAGTGTACAAACACAAGGACATTTCCCCCAAATCAGCGCTCCTGAAGAGGTGATAGAGGCGATAAGGTCTTTTCTCTGATTTAAATACTTAACTCTGATTCGTGAATAATTGGGAACGAAAGGCACTTAACTTCATTAACCAAACCAGCCGTTGGGATAAGGAAAGAGATATTTCCTCCTTCCTTTCATTGAGCATTTCCTTTGTAAAGGAATTGACAAATGCAGATATTGCCCTCCAGATTGAATTGGAAGACAACGAAACGGCCAAAGTAAAAAACGCATTCCCAGGTTACCTGAATGATTTGGTGATGAACCCTGATCCAATCAGAAAGGCTATTTATACACTGGGTTTTAAGACGACCTATTGGAAGGAAATACCTGCAGGGAAGGATAACGCCTTCAATGAAGTACTGCAGGCATTATCTTCAGCAGTTATCATGCCGATGAATACCTCTCCAGGTACCAGTCTGTTGATAATGGGATGGAGTGAACCACAAGATTTTGGCAACGAATTCATCGAATGCATTGAGACCATACGCCTCCGGTTGAAGGAAATTATTGTTCAGTCACAACAACAACTGAACTTCCAGCGCCTGAATAGTCGTTTCACCGCCATACTACATACGATCCCGCACGCATTGGTTTTTATTAGTAATGATGGTTATTCCGGATGGGTAAACCAGAAGGCAGCTACATTATTAGAATTATCCAATGAAGGAGAACAATTGCCTGTCACGCTATCTGAGGCTATGACACAATTACGTAACCAGGCCACAAACCTGGAAGACATATACCAGGAAGCTGCACGATTGTTTCAATCTCCCGAAAACGCGATCTCTGATTGGAACTGGCAGCTGAATAAAAGAATACTAAAGGTGTCCTGCCTACCGGTTAGATCCCCGGGTGTCAGCGGCCGCCTTTGGATATTTGAATAATAACAGCCTAGTAGTGCTGCCGCCAGAGGAAATAGAAAGTACTGCCCTCACCTGGCACCGAATCAACCCATACCTTTCCTCCCTGTTCCTCTACCAGAAGTTTAAAAATATTCAAACCAATCCCCGTACCTTCCTCCTTCACGTCATTGTCAACGCGCTCGAATAAACGGAATATACGGTCCGTATCTCTCTTGGAAACACCAGGACCATTGTCTTTTACATAAAACTCAAAAAACTCATCCCGGTCAGTACCACCGATAGTAACAACTCCCTCAGCCTTATCATTATATTTGATAGCATTGGATATAAGGTTCTGAAATACCTGCTGCAGCTTTAGTTTGTTAGCTTGCAATACAGGCAGTTTGCCTTCTGTGACGATACGTATATGAGCTGGCGGGAATAATAAGGCGATAAGCTCTTTGATAAGCGCTTGCACATCTATCTTTTCTACCACTTGATCCGCCTTATTCTGACGGGTATAGTCAAGCATCGAGGTGATCATCTGGGTCAGATTATTAGTGGCGCCCATTACAATCTGCATATAGTCTTTCAGATCCGGCTCCTGCTGTATACGGGGATCATCATTGATCATAGACAGAAGGCTAATTGCACCAGACAGCGGCGATTTAAGATCATGTGCTACCATATACATAAACCGCTCCAGCTGCTTGTTCACCTGCTCTTTTTCAGCCATCGCCTCCTTCAGCTCATATTGGGACAGATATAACTTTTCAAATACCCGTACCTTCGCTCTTGTAATATTTACATCTAACGGCTTCGATAGATAATCAACGGCCCCTTCTTCAAATCCACGCATTACATATTGCTCCTCCTTATTGATCGCGGTGACAAAAATAATAGAGATGTTACTCGTCTTAGGGTTGATCTGTAACAACCGGGCTACCTCGTAACCGTCCATATCCGGCATCTGGACGTCTAGCATAATCAGCCCGATATCGCTATGTTTGAGGACGATTTTAAGTGCCTCATTTCCCGAGGTAGCTTTTAATATCTCCCTGTTGTCAGCCTCCAGCATATGTTCCAGCGACACAAGATTTTCCGGTTTGTCATCCACCAAAAGGATTGTAAATGTTTTCTGCTGCTTCATTTATCAACTTTTATATGCAACGCTTATTTTTTTAATAAGATCAATAATGCTAGTCACTGACATAGATAATATGCCGTTACAAGAGTCCAGGGCTGAGGCTGGCATAAACCGAAATAGTGCGCTGTCCGGCTCTTGTACAATACCGGTACCTCCCGCCGCTACAATATCACAAAGCCCTTCCGTCCCGTCTTTACTGGCTCCGCTTAGTAATATACCCAATGCTCCCTCGCCGAAGACAGCTGCCGCACTACTGAATGTTTGGTCAATAGAAGGCCGGCTAAAGTTGACCGGCTCCGAATAATCCAGGGAAAAAGTAACATCACTCTCTATTAATAGATGATAATTTTGCGGCGCAAGATAAATATGGCCGGGCAATAATGCCTCTTTATCTTCCGGTTCCAGCAATTTCCGATAGGACGATAAAATAGCCACAAGCTCACTAGGAACATTTTTTAATCGATGTAGTACAATTACCAATGGTATAGGAAAATGGGCAGGCCACTGTTTCAGTATCTCCTCCAGCACAGGCATACTACCAGCTGATCCTCCTATTAGAATCACACGATATGAATGGGGTATTATCAAATCTTATGATTTTCGCCTGAATATTTTATTAGCCGAGCTGATTGTTTCAAAATTTGTCCGCTCCTTATTATATAACATCGATTCCTTTATCCCCAGCGCAAGGTAACCTAAAGAAGCTAAGCTGTCATAAAATAATTTTACTACATGATCCTGTAGCTCCTTATTGAAGTATATGAAGACATTCCTGCAACAAATCAGCTGAAATTCATTAAATACCTGGTCTGTAACCAAGTTATGTTGGAAAAATATAATATTTCTAAGTAGCCATGGATCAAGAATCGCCTGCTGGTGCTTCACCGAATAATAATTGGAGAAATCTTCTATCCCGCCTGCCTGTATATAATTCTGTGTATATTCTTTCATTACCTTAAGCGGCATACATCCACTCTCCGCCTTTATTAAATTTGCTTCGTTGAGATCGGTTGCATAGATACGGCATCGATCCAGCAAACCCGCTTCTTCCAACAGAATGGCCATCGAATACACTTCTTCTCCGGTGGCACATCCGGCGTGCCAAATCTTAATAATAGGATAGGAGGCCAGCCGGGGAATGATCTGCTCCCGCAATTGCCTGTAAAAGCTAGGATCCCGGAACATTTCGGTTACATTCACCGTAATGAACTGCAACATTTCCAGGAAGAATCCCGATTCATATAGCAAACGATACCTTAATTCGGCCAGGCTTCTCGCATTGCAGTATGCCATAAACCGGATGATCCGTCTTTTTAGTGAGAAAGGCGAATACCCTGTAAAGTCGTAACCATATTGCTGCTGGACAATCTGCAGCAGCTCAGAAAAATCGTGTGGATGGATCTCCTGTACCATAAGGATGCTGTTAAGACAACCATACACTCAGCAGAGATAGCAGTTTAGCATTATCAATCGGTTTGGCAATATAATCGGAGGCCCCGGCCTCTATACATTTCTGCCGATCACCTGCCATAGCTTTTGCCGTAAGTGCGATCACCGGTAATTGCTGAAAACGGGCATCTGATCTTATTCGCCCAATCGCTTCGTAACCGTCCATTTCAGGCATCATGATGTCCATAAGTACTAAGTCAAGTTTAGGATATCTGTCTAATATTTCCAAAGCTTCTTTCCCATCTGCCGCCGTAAGTACATGTACCCCCTGCTCTTCCATTAATGCGCTGATCGAAAATACATTCCGCATATCATCATCTGCCAGTAATATGGTCTTGCCGGAAAGTGTACTATCTCCATCTTCTGCCTCTTTAGTACCTGTACTGATCTTTTTCTCCAGTTTATATAAGAACAACTCCAATTCATCGATAAGCCGGTCCCGCGCATGTACTGAATTACGTACGATAGCAGACGAATACCGCTTCAGTTGCTGTTCCTCCTGTGGCGTTATATCCTGATCCAGGTATACGATAAGCGGAGTATTACTGGAATCCGTCAGCTGACGCAACTTTTGCAGGCGGTTAATGATATCGCCGATAGGGGTATCCACCTCCAGAACAACCGCATCATAGGATTGCTCCCGTATAAAATGTTCCGCCTTATCAAGGCCGGTGATGTCATAGGCCATCGCCAGCTTGCGTTTGTTGCTGATGCTGCTCAAGGCAGCATCCTGCCCTAACGGCCCGGCGGATAATAATAATACTTTTTTATACCTGCCACTCAATAAGCGGCTGATGCTGGTAAACACCTGTTCCAGATCGTCCAATGCCAGCGGTTTCCGTGTATACCCGTGTATGTTATTGGTAGCAATACTCGCCTGTTCTGCACCTGTTACCACATGTACCAATATCTTGCTCAGCTCCTCATTGCTCTTAAGTATCTTCAGAATACTGTTTCCATCTATCACCGGCAGGTCCATATCCAATATAATAGCGGCCGGCAAATACCTGCGCGCATAGGCTAGACCATCCTGTCCGTTATGGGCTACGATGGTTTTGAACCCTTTTTCACGCGCAAAGTCCCTTAAAATATCAGCAAACCGCGTATCGTCCTCTATTATGAGGACTAACTTATCTTCATAACTTATGTTATTACGGTCATCATTGACAGTCACTGCGGTCTGCTGCTCTATGGCAGTAGTAGCGATAGGATGGAGGGCCGGTGTGGATATCGCTGGAATAGTAGTGTCAACTATTTCCCCTATCGGCACCAATATGCTGAATACGCTACCGGCAGAAGTACTGCTGTCAAGCCGTAATTCACCCTTTAGCAATTCCATGAGCTTTTTGCTGATGCTCAGCCCCAGACCGGTACCTCCATATTTACGGCTGATAGACCCGTCTCCCTGCTGAAAAGCACTGAAGATAAGCGTCTGCTGTTCGGTAGGTATACCTGGACCCGTGTCTGCTACGGTAATGCCAAGTACGTCGTCACCTGCCATATACCAGGAAAGCGAGATCTCTCCTCCGGAGGGCGTAAACTTGAATGCATTAGAGAGAAGATTCCTAATCACTTGACCCAACCTTAATTTATCCGTCTCGATAGCGTCCGGTACGTCACCCGTGATATGTCTGATAAAACGGATATTTTTCTCCTGTGATAATACATCAAACAAGTCTGCAACATCATTGTTCATCACAGCTACGGGGACAGTTTCGTAATTCAACTCTACCTTACCAGCTTCAATTTTTGATAGGTCCAGTACATCATTAATAAGATGTAACAGGTCAGACCCTGACTTATAAATAATACCAGCATATTCAATTTGCTTGGGGTGCAGGTTTTTTTCCTTGTTTTCCTGCAACATTTTCGCCAATATCAGTACGCTGTTCAATGGTGTTCTTAACTCATGCGACATGTTGGCCAGGAACTCAGACTTATATTGACTACTGGACTGCAGTTCATTTGCCTTCAGGGCAAGCGCACTCCTGGCTGCTTCCAATGCCTTATTCTTTTCCGTGATCTCTGCATTTACCTGTCTTAATTCTTCCTCCTGCACTTTCAGCTCCTCTTCAGATGCTTGTAATATCTCTGATTGACGGCTCAATTCTTCATTAGACTGTCTTAGCTCCTCCTGCTGGGCTATTAGTATCTCTCTTTGTTCTTGCACCTGTTGTAATAAGGACATCACCTTACTCCGGTCATTGGCGGCATTGACGGCTACCGTAATATCTTTAGACAGTACTTCCAGTAATTCCAGCTGTGCCTGAGTTACCTCCTGGAAGCAAGCCAGTTCGATCACCCCTAATAGCTCGTCACCTATCCAAAGTGGCACAAATACTAAGGAACCAGGTGTCATCTTCCCACTGGCAGAGCTAAGCTGCCAGTATCCCGGAGGGATATCCCGGATCACCTGCAATGCTTTCTGGGAAGCAGTGGTACCGATCAATCCCTCATTTAGGGCGATTTCGTGCTGCACATCGATGGGCATACCTGCCGTACCTGCAAGTACCAGCTTGTTACGATTCTCCTCATACCGGTACATGGCACCGGCAGGAAACCCGGCAAACCCTGTCAGCGTCCGAAGGAAAGTCGCTACCAAATTATCCCGGTTATTGATGCCCTGTAAGCTATCATTCATATTGTTCACCCCGGTTAGTAGCCAGTTTTGTTTGTTGGTTGCCTTATTCAACTCTACTACCTCATGTAACTTACTGTTAAGGGCCTTCTGTACTTTTAACCGCCGCTTGAATTCCGCATAGGTTACCCGCATTAATATAAAACCGACCAACAGGATGAAAAGGTTATTCAGCAATAGTGTTTTGATTGCTTTGGTAAAGGAACTGTTTTTTAACTCCTCCCGTTTAGCCAGGAGATGTCGTTCCGTTAAATTAACAGTATTGATCCGTGCCCTGACCTTGTCCATCAATAAGGTCTCCTGTTCCGTAATAGCTACATTCTGATCAAATCGTTGCTGGGTAGTCAAGTGATCCAGCTCATTCCAGAAACTCAGCAGGCTGTTGACCGCCCGCTCCAGTGAATCCGTATTTCGGAACTGGACAGGATTGTCTGATACCATGGTGCGAAGATCATTGATCGCCGGCGCTACCTTCGGTAGAGCGGTCTCATACGGCTCCAGGAATCGCTTGTTAAAAGTACTCCTAAAGCCCCGCCTGGACGCCTCCATATCGAAAAGTAACCTTTGTACCCTTTCCGAATTATTTAATACCCGGTAAGTATGCTGTACCCACCCGGCTTCCTCCGTCTGAGTGTTAAATGTCTGCCAGGTCAGATAACCACCCACCAGGATCAGCGATATCACTAACGCAAAACCCAGGTAAAGCCTGTTCACTAAAGAGAGCTTCATATATTTAATGACTTAAAACAGGATAAAAATACCTAAATGCATTCATATGCATATCTTTGTACAACAGAATAATACTTATAAAAAGTAACATAACTTTGACGCATAGTTAAAAACTTTTTATTGAATTTTGTAGTATATACCGAATAACACATAAACTAAGCATCAAGGATCAAATTGACCAATATCTTTGAAAAAACCGCTAACTGTGTCCGAAACCAATTAATAGAAGTGATTGTATCGCCGTTCTACCGGTGACTACATCATAAAAACGCTTGCCAAAATGAGTAAAATTTTGCTAGTCGAAGACGATGAGATAATGCCAAAAATTGTAGCCAGGATTCTCTCCTCTTCAGAATATCAGCTGGATCATGTATCCAATGGGAAAGAAGCATTCGAAAAACTGGAAGCCTCTGCTTATGGGTATGACCTGATCATTACAGATATTATGATGCCTTACGCCAATGGATTTGAAATATTGAGTAAGGTAAAAAGCCAGCCGAACCCTATTCCGGTTATTATTGTATCCAATGCAGGTAATGAAGATATGGTAATGGAAGGATTTAAACTGGGCGCAGATGACTTCCTGAAAAAACCAATCATACCTGCTGAACTACTCATTCGGGTAAAGCGATTGTTAATGAAGAATAAATAGTCGATGTTCGAAATCCAAGTACCATCCTTCCTGGAACCTATTTTTAATGTATTTCAAGGTGCTCCGTTGGCAATAAAACTGGCAATAGTATTTATTGTAGTCGCGGTAATAATCACCTTGCTGGCATATCTATCTATATTGCGTAGCCGTTTCAGAGGCTATAAACGCAACAAGCGACTGGCTGGTCTGCTACCTGAGATCGATAACCTGATAGTAGAACAGGTGCTGGCCAATCCGGCAATAGCGGCAGGAGAACCGGCCGATCACATTCAGATGGATCTGGAAGCTTTCCAGGAGCTACCTTTGGATAAAAAATGGGCCAGGCAGGCCGTCACCGACCGTATCATACACTTCCGGCGTAACGTCAGAGGCAATGCCGGGCATCTCCTGCGTAATCTCTATATCCAGCTCGACCTGAGCAAGGATACCCTCAAACAAATGAAGTCAAGGCATTGGGCCAGAAAAGTGCGGGCACTGACAGAATTCATGGAAATGGAAATCCCCGTAGCAGATGTAACCCTACTACCGCTGACCAATAGCCGTAACCGTGAACTCAGAGCCGCTGCCCGCCATGCCTATATAAAACTAAGCAAAAACGAACCCTTCAAATTCTTTGATGTCGTCACTGACCCCTTGCTGATGTGGGACCAGGTCGAGCTCTTCCGGATTATCACCACCACCGAAGATATCGCCATCCCTAACTTCGCCCGATGGGTAACCTATTCTAATAACAAAAGCGTAGTATCATTCTGCCTACTCCTCATCACACACTATAATCAGCTACCTGCTGTATCAGCCGTTATCAAATTGCTGGATACCAAAGACCACTACCTCCGGACAGATGCTATCAGGTGCCTGGGTAAACTAAGGGTACCAGATGTGGAAGACAGACTGGTATCAATGTACAGCAGTCAGCCTCTCCATTGCCAGATAGCCATCCTGAAAGCAGTAGGTCGTATTAGCAGCGGCCGGCATATCGATTTCCTCAAACAGGAATTCCTGCATTCTACCAATTTTGATCTCCGGAAGAATGCCGCCAAATCCCTGGTAAAAAATGAATGGATTGCCAGCCAGGTAATACAGGAGTTACTCGATACCGCAGACCCGGAAAGCTTACGTATCCTGAAGCATTGCATGAACCCATTAATAAAATACTAATGGAGGGCTTTTTTCTAACACTGGGCCGGATATATGAAAATGTCCTGTTTGTTTACGGCATCGTGCTGTTGGCCGTTTATGCCTTGCTGGCTATATTATCTATGCTGGCTATACGCTTTTATATTAATAATAATCGTAAATATCAACTGGATATACTTGCCAGCTCGCCACTGGCTCCCGGGATCACCATTCTGGCACCTGCCTTTAATGAGGGACTTACCATCATATCCAACGTACGATCCCTCCTGACACTGAATTACCCAAGATATGAGATCGTATTGATCAATGATGGTAGCACCGATAATACCATGGAACAACTCATTGCAGAGTTCAAACTGGTAGTGGTCGACTTCGCCTACACCACCAAGATTATGTCGCAGCCCATCCGGAAGATCTATAAATCTACCGACCCTGCCTATTCATCATTGTTAGTCATAGACAAAGTCAACGGGAAAAGTAAAGCAGATGCAGTAAATGCAGGGATTAATGTAGCTTCTTTCGATTATTTTGTGTGTACCGACGTAGACTGTATCCTGCATAAAGATACCTTACTGGAACTAATAGTACCAGTTATGCAGGAGCGGGGGAAAAGGGTTATCGCCACCGGTGCCACCCTTCGTATTGCTAACTCCTCCGAATTCGATGAAGGGGTAATGACTCGCATGCGCCCACCATCTCAGCTATTACCCAGGTTCCAGGAGGTAGAGTACATCCGCTCGTTTGTATTAGGGAAAATGGGTTGGAGCTACATCAACTGTGTTCCGAACGTATCCGGCGGGCTAGGATTGTTTGATAAAGAAGTGGCGATCCGCTGCGGTGGCTATGACCATAGCTCTTTCGGAGAAGATATGGAGCTGCTCACCCGCATGTGTCGTTATGCACACGAAAACCGCATCGATTACGCCGTAAGATATATACCGAGAACACTCTGCTGGACCGAAGCTCCGGCTACACTAAAAATATTCAGCCGGCAGCGTACCCGCTGGGCCAGAGGGCTTGCACAGCTGATTACCTCCCACTTTGGTATGTTCATGAATCCGAATTATGGTAGAATGGGATTGGTGGTGTTTCCTTTCAACTTTTTCTTCGAATTACTTGCGCCCATTATTGAGGCATCTGGTATCATTATATATATAATATTAGCACTCACAGGAAATATCAACTGGCCTTATGCACTATTATTACTGCTTTTCGTATATACTTATGCAGTAATGATCACCACCATCTCAATACTATGGGACCAACTCAGCTTCCGATACTACAAGACCTGGAAGGAGGTGGCCTATCTCTGCCTGACGCCCTTCCTGGAGTTTCTGCTATATCATCCCCTCATCGTATTCTTTTCGCTTCGTGGATATTATTATTTCCTTACAGGTAAGAAAAGTACCTGGGGCAATATGCAAAGACAAGGATTTGGAAAGAAAAAATAAAGAAAAGCAGCTGCTATGATCAGAACTTTATTTGAAGGTGGCGTATTTATATATGGTTGCGTACTGTTAATAATGTACGCAATATTAGCTTATCTGTCTTTTCGTGGTATCATCAAATTCCGCAAAAAAGCCAGTTTTACTAACTATGACCACCTGCTTAACTCCCCGCTGACACCAGGTATATCCGTAATAGCACCTGCTTTTAACGAAGGCGTGACGATCATCATGAACGTAAGATCCCTGCTTACACTTAACTATACTCGTTTTGAAGTGATCATTGTCAATGATGGGAGCACCGACGACACACTTGAAAAGCTGATCAGGGAATTTGAACTCGTTCCCATTGATTTTGCCTATAATGAACGCATTGTAACTAAACCAGTAAAACAACTGTATAAATCCACTAATATCGCTTATGATAAGCTGTTGGTCATTGACAAAATAAATGGAAAAAGTAAGGCAGATGCTTCCAATGCAGGTATTAACGCCGCCTCCTTCGATTACTTCCTTTGTACAGATGTAGACTGTATCATAGAAAAAGATACCCTCCTTAGAATGATTAAACCGTTCATGGATGAGGAACATAAAGAAACCAAAGAAGTAGGAGAGCCCTGCCCCCAATGTGGTTATGTACATGTCGTGGAAGATAGTCGACAGGTAATCGCCACTGGCGCTACCCTGAGACTAGCCAATTCCACTGAAGTAGATGAAGGCGTAATCACGAGGGTACGACCTCCCGAAAAACTATTGCCTCGCTTCCAGGAAATGGAGTACATAAGGGCATACGTACTGGGCAAAATGGGCTGGAGTAAGATGAATAGTGTACCTAATGTATCTGGTGGACTTGGTCTGTTCGACAAAGAAGTAGCTATCAAAGCAGGTGGATATGACCATTCTTCTTTTGCGGAGGATATGGATATTGTAACCCGCATGTGTGCCTACATGCTGGACAATAAAATGAAATATGCGATAAGATACATTCCTACTACACAATGTTGGACGGAAGGCCCTCCTAACATGAAAATATTTAGCCGGCAACGCACCCGATGGGGGCGCGGTCTGGCCGAAATAATGACATTACACAGAAAGATCATCTTCAATCCACGGTATAAGAAGCTGGGCCTGATCGTACTGCCATACAACCTCTTCTTTGAATTTTTGGCACCTATCATCGAATTTGTCGGCATATTATACTATATATACCTCATCTGCACAAACCAGGTGAACTGGCTTTATGCTGTCATCCTCCTCATCTTTGTCTACCTCTACTCCGTCATGATCACTACCTTGGCAATATGCTGGGACCAGCTGACTTATGGCTATTATAAAACCTGGCGCGAAGTAATAGGATTAGCCTTGATGGCATTTTTAGAACCATTGCTGTATCATCCGCTGATCGTATTTTTTGCCTTGCGCGGCTATTGGTTTTTCCTCATCGGAAAGAAAACCTCCTGGGGTAACATGCAAAGACAGGGATTCGGTAAGAAAAAATAATACTCTTAAATTAAGACTAAACTAATGACTGTATTAAAATATCTGTTATCCGGACTGTTGATATGCCTGATCTCCCAGGTACAAGCGCAGATTTTTAAACAGAAAAATAACGCTGAGGCCCTGTATGAACAGGCATTACAGGAAACCAAACAACAGCATTACGAAAAAGCGATTGCCTTGTCCAGGCAGGCACTGAAAGAACAACCAGATTTTATTGATCAGGAACTGCTGCTGGCCCGCTTATATATGCTCACCAAACAATACGATCTGTCCAGGCAATATATCAGAAAAGTATTGACCAAAAATCCCCGTTATCGCGATGCTTATTACTATGCTATTAATGTAGAGTTGACCACCAGCAAATTGGAAGAGGCAGCATGTTATGTAGATGAGGCACTGAGCGAGTTTCCAGGCAGTCAGGAATTCATGTTGAAAAAGCTGGGAATACTCAACCTGCAACATAAAATATATCAGGGCCATGAATTGGCTGAGTCTCTAATGGGTAAGTACCCGCAGGATACTACCGTCCGAAATGCATACATAGAACATTACCTGCTGAGTGGAAAATATTATCAGCAGCTCGGAAATAATAACATGGCACGCCAGAACTTCGACCGCGTATTACTCGCTGATCCCCGGAATCAAGACGCCAGGGAAGCAAGTCTGGGTTTGTCATTGAAGGGCAGTAATTATGGTGCCGCGCTGGATGTAGTCAACGAAGCATTAGCTGCTTCCCCCGGTAACTATGATTTGTTAATGAGAAAATTAGGTATCCTGCAGGAAATGCATGCCTATGCAGAAGCCATTATTACATTACAGGAGATAATACGTAGATACCCCACCAACGCAAAAGCCCGTTCCCTAGAGACATCACTCAGAATGGAGGCCGCCGCTTACTACACCAATAATGATCCTTATTCTCTGTATGCCAGTGTGCTTGAACGGGAACCAGGAAATAGAGAAGCCCTCGACAAACTGATCGGCTATAGCATGACCCGCGGAGCATACCGCGAAGCACTGGCTTGGATCAATCGTGGGCTGAAAAATAACCCTAACGATATCCGCCTGCTGACGCTGAAAATGGATGTCCTGGAAGGCGATCATAAATATGGCAGTGCAGCTGCGATCGCTGAATTATTGTATCGGCGTACACCTAGCCCCGCATTACAAGAGAGGCTTGTGACGCTGGAAACTGCTACAGGAAGAGAATATCTGGCCCAACAACAATATGACCTGGCATTGTCGTCCTTCACAACCGCACTGGAAGCAAGCCCAGCAGATACTATAATCCTTAACCTGCTGGCCAATACCTATATTTCTCAGAAAAATGCCACAGCAGCACTACAGGTATTGGATCAGGCATTAACCCAGTATCCGGACAATGCCTATTTCCTGATGAAAAAAGCAGGCGTTTTGTCAGATGCAGGCAGGTATGAAGAGGCCGCGGAAATAGCTGCTCAACTGAGCTCCCGTTATCCGCGTGATGACAGATATAACAATAATCTGGTAGATATGCGTCTGACGCAGGGACGTATATTCATGAAAGCAGAGGAATATGACCTGGCAAAACAGCAATTTGAACAAGTCCTGGCAGTAGCACCATCCAATCAGGAAGCACTGGAATACATGATCAACATGCAAAGTGCGACCGGAAACGCCGATAGCGCCTTGTATTTTGCCGATAAGGCAATTGGTTACTACCCGGATAATCGCGAATTTCTGTTAAAGAAAGCTGCTGTGTTGCAAGACCTGCATCGGTATGATGAGTCGGCTGCCATCAGCGCTGCCCTCATGAACAAGTATCCTTATACCCTGAAGTATAAGCAGGCCTATATCACCAGTCTGATGAGCCAAGGGCAAAGCTTCCAGCGTAACCAGCAACCAGACAGCGCTTTGGAGGTTTTTAGTAAGGTATTAACCTTGAATAATAAAGACTCCCTGGCACTTTTATACAGTATTAATATCCTCAATGGCCGGCAACAATATGATAGTGCGCTTATATACATCAGCCAGGGAATCAAATACTACCCAGGTAATGAGACCTTCCTCCTAAAACGTGCGATCACCCTGGAAAACAAAAAAGACTATGTGACAGCCGCATTAACGGCAGATTCAGTAGTAACGTTGCAGCATACAGCTGCGAATGCGGATTACCGGGACTACTTGCAAAGCAAAACATTGAAAAACCAATTCGGATTATACTTCCTCAATTCGAGTTATGACTATAATTCGGATAAATACAATATTGCAACGGTAGAATATCGCCGCTTTATGAAACGTGGCTCTTATGCTTTTCAGCTGAACTATGCCGGAAGGAAGACTGGTAATGGGCTGCAGGGGCTCGCTGAATTATATTATACACATAATAGCAAACTGTATTCGTACGGAATGGTGGCATATTCCAATAACTTAGTCTTTCCGCAGCTAAGAGCTGCCTATTCCATTTTTAAAACTTTTGGTAAAGAATTTGAAGTAGAGCTGGGTGGTCGTTACCTTAACCTGGACAGCACCAGTAATTTCTCTGGAGTATTGTCGGTGGCAAAACCTTTCGGCGATTTCTGGGTTAATCTTAGAGGATTTGCCATTAGCGAGGCGTCAGATTTTTATACGGCCTTTAACCTGACTACCCGTTATTACATGAATAGGCGACAGGATTACCTGCAACTAATAGCCGGTTTGGGTACCTCGCCGGATGATCGCAGCCGCCTGATCAACTTTCCAAATCTATCCGGTTTGCTAACGCACAGCATCGGCGCAGGTTATCAGAAAGTATTGCATTATCGTACGACCATCGGGTTATTCGGTACCTGGATTAATCAGAAGATCACCAATACAGGGTATCAAAATCAATACGATATTTATATAACGCTTCAGCGAAGGTTTTAACAGACTTACAATGCGGAGATTTATGTTTAGCTTCCTGTTTTCAATTACCGCCTACTTATTAACTGCCTGTGGGCAGAACAGTGCAGATATCTTACTGGTAGAGCAGGGGCGTAGTCTATACGTGATCGTTACACCCGCCGAACCTACTAAAGCAGAAAGTAAGGCTGCCAGCATCCTCCGGGACTATATACAACGGATATCTGGCGCAAAGTTGACGTTACTTACAGAAGACCAGTACAAAAAAGAAATCCCCGCAATATTTGTGGGTAACACTGAACATAAATCCGGGCCGGCAAACATCAAAGCAGAGGGCTATTACGTAGCTACTCACAACAATGCCCTGTATGTCAGAGGTGGAAGTGGACAAGGTGTTGTATATGGTATATACCACCTGTTACAAACATACCTGGGCTGCCGCAAAGATGATCAGGGGCCAGCCACCGTTCCCGCCTCTAAAAACATTCGACTGAAAGATAATATTGCCGACCTGCAGGAGCCTGCTTTTGTATATAGGGAAACCTACTACCCAGCTTCCTTTGACGCAGAATACCTGTCCTGGCATAAATTGCATCGTTTTGAAGATTTGTGGGGGCTATGGGGACATTCCTTTTTTAAACTGGTGCCTCCCAAAGATTATTTCAAAGGACATCCGGAATACTATTCCTTGGTCAACGGTAAACGACAGGCCCAACAGCTTTGCCTAAGCAACGAAAACGTGTATAATTTAGTCACAGCCTGGTTTAAAAAAGCTATTGCCGGGAATCCTGATGCTATGTATTGGTCTGTGGCACCAGAAGATGGGAACGGTGCCTGCACTTGTGATCTTTGCCGGCAGGTGGATAAAGAAGAGGGCGGGCCTCAGGGCTCGCTGATACGATTTGTTAATCGTGTGGCGAAACAATTCCCCGAGCAACGGTTTACTACATTGGCTTATGGGTATACGGCAAAGGCGCCGCTGAAAACAAGACCTGCAGCGAATGTCTATATCATGCTTAGTACTATAGATGCCTTTCGCCATCAACCATTAGAACAAGAACCTTCAGCTGCAGGTTTTCGTAAAAACCTGATAGATTGGGAAAAGGTAACGGAAAATATATTTATCTGGGATTATACCACTCAGTTTACCAATTATATAAGTCCTTTCCCCGATTATAATAACCTCCAACCTAATCTTCAGTATTTCTCTGCTCATCGTGTTAAAGGCGTGTTTTCGCAAGGTAGTGGAGAAACCCTGGGAGATATGGCCGCCTGGAATAGTTATGCGCAATCGTGCCTGTTGTGGAAACCAGATGCCGATATTGCGCAAGAAAAGGAAAACTTTTTGAAAGGCTATTACGGAGCCGCCGCTACTTATGTTGGTCAATATATCGAGGCACTCACCAATGCTGTTAAAAGTACACATAGCTCGCTGGATATATATGGCAATCCCTTTTTCAGCGCCGGTCAATATCTTTCTCCTGCCCTGATCGAACAATACAGCGCATTGCTGGATAAAGCCGCAGCTAGCGTCAATGATAAGGATATGCTGCAGCAAAGGGTCAATACACTTCGGCTCTCACTGGAATACGTGATACTGCAGCAATCCCGTTTCTATGGTACAGAAAAATATGGTTACCTGCAACCCGATGGGATGGTACAGCCTGGGTGGAAGCAACGGGTAAAACAGTTTGTAGCACAGTGTAAGAAAAATGGCGTAACCGAATTGTCAGAAGGAGGACTTTCGCCAGACGCATATGAAGCGGAATGGCAGGAGTGGCTGGCTCGCAAATGGTCACCCGGAATCGCTTTGGGAGCATCTGTTGCACTCGTGAATCCTTTTACACCAGAGTATACCCCCAAAAAGGAACGTACACTGACAGATGGCCTGACCGGAGGCAAAGACTTTAGCTATAACTGGCTGTTTACCTACGGTAAGGATATGATCGCAACAATCGATCTGGGCAGTACAAAAACAACGACCCAGATCGAAATGAATTTTTTACAGGATGCCAGGCATTATATTTTTAATCCATTATCGATTCTGATAGAGACGTCTGCAGATGGACAACACTTTACGAAAGTAGCACAGAAGGAGATTCCACTCCCTGATGAAGATTATTCCGTACAGATCAACCATTATACTTTTGCCACTGGTTCCTCTGCTGCCAGATATATCCGTGTTACCGCCCAATGTCCGCCAACACTGCCGATATGGAGGCTGGTAGGAGGTAAGAAGCCGGCTTTGTGCTGCGATGAGATACGTATCCAATAAACAGATTTTATCCCTATATCCCTATAAGGTATTGATCACAACGTAATAGCACATAAATAGATACTGCTTGGCGGCTGCCGCATTTTGTCTGTTAATCTCCCGATCAACCTACGCGGTTAGACCGACCCGCCGAAACAGCGCCTGGCGAAGGAGGCTAAAACGACGTCGCCGGAATTTATGCGTCGGTAATGCTGGAGGCATGGGAGCTGACAAAGGAAGAAAAATATATTGAGGAAGCTAAAAATGCAACCAGGTCTTTGCATCCTGCTTGCCGGAAGTCGCCATTTGTTAATTCCTTTTATTACCAATAAGTCCCCGTAATCAAAAGGAAAAGGTTTCATTTATACTAATACCTGATTTGGCGACGGAGCCGCAACTGGTTGTTCAGCAAATAATAGCCCTGAAATATTGGAATAATAGGGACGATGAATAGCAGAAATCTTCACGCTCATAAAAAATGATGTAAGCAGATGCTCTCCGCAGAAGGAATGTTTAACAAGCTTTCTGATAATATGCTGTCAAACATACTAAATAAAGGAGTGGCGAAAGCCAAATTAGAAAAGAAATGACCTCCGCCACCATGCACAACATACACCACAAATGAGCTGTTGTTATACTTTTTCTTCGCTGGCTTGTACGTTGATCTTACTTTCGGCAATGATCGTTAGGGTAGCATCTGTTTCTTTTTCTTCTGTCAATATTACTCTCAGCTCATCAACAACCTTCGTCAACCCCAGCGTAGCAGCGATGGTAACCAGGCTGCCATAACACGCTATTTCATAATGTTCTACTTTCTGGGCAGCTATGATCAGTGCGACATCCCTTTGAGATGTGCCAGCTTCTGTTTCATCAATCACCTGCCAACCCTCATCAAATAATCCCTGCAATCCAGCAGATGGCAAAGCTTCTGGTACTCTGTCCAGCATATTAAACACCCGCTCCACAATACGGACATGTTCCTCTGTCTGGCGCTTATGCAGATCAAAAGCTTGTATCAGCTCAGGATGAGTAGCCGATATTGTCATGGTTGATAGTACGTTTATCAGGTTTTGTTCTGACCAGTAAATTTCTTGTAACATTGTTATAAAAAATACTTCCAGCTTGGAATTGGCCGATGTGTCTGTTACTGTCTGCATAATGACTTATTTAAGTGATAAATAATGTTATGAATGCTTGATAACGATTAATTGTGTGAAATATCTCTATTGTTCATCTGTTTCCTGAAATCCTGTAATACAATATTTGCATCTGAGAGGCATGTTTCCATTACAGGTAAAGCCCGCATAGATAAGGTGCTAACGCTGTCTTCGTCCGAAGCGGAAGCAATATTTATTCTTTCAAGGAGCTTTCTGTGATTACTAATACTTTGTTTAATATATGCTTTATCAAAATCCGTATCGGTATTTAAGGTCTCCAGTCCTTTATGAGTATTAGGAGCAGGAAGCGTTACACCCGTTTGACTAGCAAGTGACTGTAACTCATTGTAGAAGTTGGTATGGTCTTCTACCGCTTTTTTAGCGTATTGTTTCGTTCGGAAGTTCCTGGCCTTTTTTATCGCAGCTTTACCGGTATTAATCTCTTCTTCCGTAATAACAGCCGCGTCTGTAATAAACGCGACCGTAGCAGTGCTGATATGGTCAAGATGCTCTTTCATAGATTTTGCGCTATCTCTCTGTATTTCACTATGGGAATGTTTGTGTCGGTTACAAGCATAGCATGACAGTATCGCAAGTACCAAAAGGTATGTTTGTTTCATAATTCTTTTTAATGCGGTCTCCCAAAAAAGAAGCCATTCTGTTACGTAGGGATAAGAATCCAAATGTGGGAAGTACAGCGTAAGACTTTACACACTTCTAGGGAAAGAATACCCCAATTTACTGGCGACCCCTTGTATATCAGCAATTACAGCGGGTTGGCGGCACGGACTTTGGCATCTGGTGTATAACTCCAGTAAAACAGTCATTCACCTAAAATTTTATTTATGTTTTATCATGTAAAAGAATTACAGTTCAATGCCAGAGTCAGTAAGACCGATCCGGCATTTGCCAGCCTTTTATTGGAACAATTTGGTGGGGCCAACGGAGAGCTGGCGGCTGCCATGAGGTACTTCATGCAAGCTTTCAGCGCAAGAAACCCATATCCGGACAAATATGATATGCTGATGGATATTGCTACCGAAGAATTCAGTCATCTTGAAATAGTAGGAGCAACTATACAGATGTTGTTACAGGGGATTAACGGAGATCTTAAAAATGCTGCTGAAAACTCAGAGATCATGCATTTACTTAATGGTAAGGCAGCAAAGGAGGATTTTATCCACCAGGCGATAATGAGCCCGCAATTTAAAGTTTCAACGGGAGGGGGACCCGCGTTAACAAATTCGGAGGGAGTACCTTGGACGGCCGCCTACATTAACGGAGATGCAAATGGAGATTTGACGGTAGATCTCCGCTCAGATATCGCCGCGGAATCCAGAGCCAAGATCACCTACGAATATTTATTGCAATTCACAAATGATCCCGATGTAAAGTCAACTTTACAATTTTTGATGACAAGAGAGATAGCACATTATCAGATGTTTGAAGCTGCTTTACAAACAATTCAGCCTGATTTTCCACCGGGCGTATTGCAAGGTGATCCCAGGTATAGTAATCTTTATTTCAATATGTCTAGTGGCTCCACTGTACGCGGACCCTGGAATGAGGGCATCAGTACTCAATTAGGAGAAACCTGGCAATATATTGATGACCCTGTCAGTCATATTTTACAAACAAACGGACTTCTTGATCAACAGGTAAATGGAACGGACAGAAGCATTAACACAAACGCCAGACTTGATAAAGAGATGAGTCAGATAAAAAGCGAAGAGGTCAGGTTGGCAACACCTCCGGGCCCTCAGCAATGGAGCGGAAATGCAGATGCAAGTAAAAATATGAAATAAGTAACCAATCGATAAACGAATGACTAACAAAACTGAAAAGGTAGATAATCAAATTCAGAATACCCCTCCGGTAGTAGAAGGGAAACTCGGTATCGTATACTATACAGATCCTTTGTGCTGCTGGAGTTGGGTATTTGAGCCGGTATGGGAGGCTCTGCAGACGATGCTGGCTGAGCAGGCAACCTTTCGGTATTGTATGGGCGGCCTTATTCCATCGTGGGAAGATTTTTATGACAACGTCAACGACGTAAGTAAACCAATACAAATGGGAGCTGTTTTTATGCAGGCTGCTCATCTGACCGGCCAGCAGATCAATAGCCATATCTGGTTTGATGATCCCCCAGCCTCTTCATATCCAGCCTGTTTAGCAGTAAAAGCCGCAGCGTTACAGTCAGAGCAGATAGCCGCACGTTACTTAAAAGAAGTGCGTCACACGCTGATGATAGATGGACTGAATATCGCTAGGAAAGAGGTACTTGTGAATATAGCAATGCAAATGAAAGACATTTTAAATACGGAAAGATTTCTGAATGATTTGTCAGGACAAGTAACGATCGCCAATTTCAAGAAAGATCTGGAAGAAATAATCGTAAAGAATATACGCCGTTTTCCATCCCTGGTGATTACAAATGCCCACGGACGAGGTGTGATAATGGTCGGCAACAGGCCGCTGGATGCAATCCTTTCTGGAATTGATCAATTGACAAGATAAAGAGATTATACTGTCACGCTCACTAAAGCATTGGCGAAAAATTAACACCGTCGTTAACGAATGATCAGGTAATTTCCCGGCGCAATTAAATGGTAACCCAACATCAGCTGTCGAATGAAAATGTATCTTAACCTTATGTCTGCCGTAGCAGCCGGACTCATTTTATGTAATCTTGCGTGCTCTAAAAAGAGTGATCCGTCTTTGCCTGTACCTGTGGGTCCGGGGCAATACTAGGCAAACGGTGCAGTACTATGCCCTCGATTCCCCGCAGGAAGTAGGAGATACTGCTATTCTGGAATTTCGTAAAGGCAAAGGCAAAAAAGAGCCGTTCATCAGCAATATAGTAAAGGACTCCTTGTTATATAGGAATAGTCCCAATGAAGCCGCTTCCTGGACTGGGTTTAAGAAGGATAACACGATAGCGCTTGTCTACACTTTTTACAAGATGGTAAAGGTGCTTAAGGGGGAGACCTACTTTAGCAAAAATGGAGGTGATAGAGGCACCTCGATATATAAACAATTTTTTAATACAACCAGACCATCTTTTACATCTCCTGATGCCATGACGAACCCATTAGATACCGTCATATGGTATAATGTGAAGTATGTATACAAGCGTAAGTAAGGAGATGATCTTTGCTAGGATAAACCGAAAATAGTGCTTACTGGTAAGTGATTCATCTATCAATGGACAAGCGATTGCATAACTGCTATTGCCGAACGGGCAATATTATCATTGCTATAGTATTCGAAATAAGCGGATGGTACTTCCATATCGATATCCCGTAGATCCAACATCAGGGCAATAAAATCTTCCCATTGATCATCACCCGCGATCTTCAGTTTAGATCCGCATACCGCCGTATGGATGCCAAGTGCACCACTGGCGGTGGAAACAACGGTTTTCTGCCACGCCAGCGCTTCGAGCACCTTCGTTTTCACTCCCCCGCCTTCGACAACAGGATTAATAAACATATCGGAGCCGGCCAAGTAATCTCCTATACTCGGCACAAAGCCAGTGTAGATGATTTTACCATTCGTTTGATTGATTTTCTCCACCACGTCAGCAGAAAGTCCCTTTCCACTGATGAGGATTACATATGGTCTGTTAGTCCGTTGTTCGAGTAAAGGATAGATCTTATCTGTGATCATCCTGACAGCTTGTTGATTGGGAAGGTATCCTAATGCGCCGTTGAACGTATAGATCACTACATCTGCGGGTAGCTGATGATCACGGATCAGTTGCTGCCGCAACATTTGTTTATCTGGTATAGTAACCGGAGGGGTGATACCATGTGTCGCTACACCAACTTTTTTGGGATCCAGGTTATATCTGCTGGTCGCCTCTTCGGCGTCATCCTGGCTGATAAAGAAACTAAAAGCGGCTTTCCGGTGCACCCATTTTTCATATGCCTGTAGCAGTAGCCACCATTTTTTCCCCATAGTCTTAAAACGCAGTCCTTCGATATTACGGGAGTGAATAACAAAGCTGCAACCGGTAAGTGCTTGCAGCCAAACTGCCATCCAACCCATGTACGGATGTTCTATCAGTAACAGGTCGATCTGTTGGTTACGTATTGCTTGTTTAAGTGGTCCGATATAAAAAGGATTGAGATAACGGAAACGGCTATCACGGAATAATTTCCATAATTGATAGGGAAGGGGACCCTCCGGCTTATTAGCCGTGACGGAAGCTACTGTCAGTTCACTGTAACGTCCCAGATATGTGGCAAAGTCAGCGATGCCGATCTCTCCCCCCGTGCGTGCAGGTAAATATTTATACGGTGCTATTTCAAGTATACGAATCAAATGTCAATGCTTTTGCCGTTCCGAATTTAGGTATCCATTTTACATACCCTTTATGGAAGAAACGGATACTACCTATGGGCGTTTATCAAGAAACGCACCAATAAAATTGCCTGAAAATTTGTATTTAAATGTAAATTGCCTGATTTTACTCATTCGTAAGAATCATCCTGGTAGTTCACAGTCCCGAAAATAAGTATTAAATTTATTATTTCTTATATAATGATACCCAATATTTTTCATTTTGTTTTTGGTATGTCTCCTGACTTCGG
Organism: Chitinophaga pendula; assembly: GCF_020386615.1. Lineage (NCBI taxonomy): Bacteria > Pseudomonadati > Bacteroidota > Chitinophagia > Chitinophagales > Chitinophagaceae > Chitinophaga > Chitinophaga pendula. The sequence continues at coordinate 3,395,711 of NZ_CP077769.1, read as the reverse complement.
AGGCAAACCATTTTCTTTGGTCCATTACCTGGCGATAAAGTCAGCTATCGAGGTAAATAAGCCCGAGAAAGTTTTATTTCACTACCAATATGAACCGTCAGGAGAGTGGTGGGACAAGATAAAGCCTTATTTAACGCTTAATAAAATAGTAGCTCCGGAGGAAATTTTTGGCAATAAGTTATGCCATGTAGCGCATAAGGCAGATGTGATCAGATTACAGATGTTACAGGAATATGGAGGAATTTATCTGGATTGTGATGTGATCTGTATCAAACCCTTCCGGGATTTCTATACGCATGAATTTGTTATAGGACAGCAATACAAGCCTAAGTATGTATTTTATAATTCCTGGCTGCTCCGTATAGGAACAGCTATCCGTCGTATGAATCTCAAAGCCTTCAGGGAGGCAGAAATAGAAGGGCTTTGCAATGCTGTGATGATGAGTCAGCCACATAGTCGCTTTATCGATCTTTGGATCGATTCGTATCATACCTTTCGTTCCAAAGGCAAAGATGATATCTATTGGGGAGAGCATTCTGTTTTTGTCCCGCTGGCCTTGGCAGAGAAACATCCATCCTTTGTGCATATTACCAATGCACGTAGTTTCCATTTTCCACTATATAACAAACTTGGTTTGAAATACCTGTTTGAGAAAAAGGCCGTATTTCCCGAAGCTTATGCACATCATGTATGGGAATCACATTCCTGGAAAGATCTGCAGCAGCTGACACCCGAGTATATCAAGACAAAAGATACCACTTACAACCTGATTGCCCGGCGATTTTTATAGGCTTGGTTTTTTCCCGACGACCAGGAAGTTAAGTGTGGAGCTATGATCTGTATCATATTTCTCCAACATACCATAGAAGATATTGATCAGCCATTTTATACGGAACAGGATAAATCCTGCTTTAAGAATTTTACGGGTAAGTGATTTCTTTGAACCGTATAGGCTGCTCCGTATACTGTTTAGTAATGCCTGCCCGGTAAGTGCCCATTTGCCGCCATTCGGGATAATCTGTAATTCTGTGAAGCCTGCCTTTGTAAACAAATGCTCCATGCCATAACGGGTAAAGCGGAAGAAATCATAAGGCTCTTCATGGTGATGCCAGTACATTGGTGCGGTTAAAATAATATACCCGCCAGGGCGTACAATACGGTAAGCCTCCGATAACATCTTTTGGTGTTCTGCTACGTGCTCCATCACCTGCGTGGTAAAGATCGTGTCATAACTATTGTCTGCCAAGGGGATATCTGTACACGGACATAATATATCTACCTGATGTCCTGACGACTGAATAATATCACAGCCATCATACTTACTGCAATGAGTAAATAAGGGTGCATAAGGTTTATTACCACAGCCGATATCAAACACTTCCCCTTTTGCATACTCTTTCGTTGCAGCAATGATATCCCGGAAAAGGAATTTATAATGTAAATAGTATGGATCATTTAGATTGGTGGTAAAACCACTTAGTCTTTGAAGGTTCTCTTCTCGCATATGTTAAAATATTGGTAATGTGCAATGTTATAGCATTACACGTATGGACTGGGAGCGACTCCCTGGTCATTGATTAAAAATGCTTACGGACAAGTTTTTTCTTGTATAGGTAGTTATACCATCCGGGTAGGTAGGCTTTCAGGAATAGCTTGATAGAATATCCAATTGGATTTTTTTTGTACTGATCGATGATATATTCCTCCAGGGCTGCAGGATCAGTATATGGCCTGTTACTTTCCAATATTTGTTCCAATGTGGCATTGGACCAATTTTTCTGCCGATTGAGGGATCTGACCATTGATTGTTCAACAACTCTATATTCAAAACACACCTCGGGCAGATAGTAAAATTTCTTACCCTTAAAAGCCAGATTCAACCATAAGTTCCAATCTTCCCAACCATTCTCTTTTTTCGTGTATCCACCTACTTCAACGAGATCTTTTTTTCGTATTAGCGCACAAGCATCAATAAAATTACTTAACATGAGTCTTTGTAGATTCCAAGGCTGATTTTTCCAGAGACCGGTTTTTGAGCCAAAATAGGTAGCATCTCCATATACCACACTCACCTCAGGATGGTCTTTCATTATTTGTATACCCTTGGTGGGGTACATTTTTGTCAACTTATTGTCCGCATCCAAAGGAAGGATGTAGTCCGTAGTACTGGCACTAATGCCTGTATTCCGCGCAGCAGATAATCCCCCATTCTCCTGGTGAATAACCCGCCAGCCTCGAGCTTCTAGCTCTTTGAGTTTGGATATGGTATTGACATCTGTACTGCCATCATTAACAATGATCACCTCACTAATAGCAGTAAGACCATTTTCTTCCAGACTGCTAAGTGCGTCTTCAAGAAAGTGCCCATGATTATAACAGGGTATGATGATTGAAACCTCGGGATGCTGCGTTTGATCCATTTAATGCATTGTTGACTTAGATCGCAAATATAGTAAATTGAATATACCACCATTATTTATAATAATGCCACAGGCAAGCAGAAGTCCTTACTGGCAGGAATTACATCTCTAAGGAAACAGTTTTTTTGATTTAAGAGAGAAATTTTTGGCAAGTAAATATTTTTATTTACATTTGCACCCCGTTAAACAATGAAACGATTCCGTAGCTCAGTTGGTAGAGCAATACACTTTTAATGTATGGGTCCTGGGTTCGAGTCCCAGCGGGATCACCTGATGGGACAAGCCTAAAATTGACAGGCCTGTCCCATTTTATTTTTTATGTTAGCCTTTCCATATTATACCATATAGTAACAAGCGGCATACTAGGTTTACCATCAATTGCAATCTCATTGTAATAAAAGGGCAACGGTAAGTAATGATATAGTACAGACGTTTTGAGAAATTGTTGAAAGAATATTTTTCCAATGATTTGCTGATAAAAAACAGTTTTCCGGATGTGAAATACTTTGCCACTAAACTCAATCTTTCTGCTAATTACCTTTCGAACCTACTTAATAAATACACTGTTAAAACTACTCAGGAATATGTTCATTTACAGCTGGTAGATAAAGCAAAATCACTTTTATGGGGCTCCAAAATGTCCATTAGTGAGATTGCATGCAAATAGGATTTGACCACCCTCGCATTTTACCAAACTTTTCAAATCAAAGATTGGAAAACCTCCAAGAGCATTCTGAAATCTAAATTATAAGAAGTTGTTCATTTTATGTAGAAATATACCGAAGGTACAGCTGCTTTTTAAAGAAGTATGACAGAATCGTATTAAATTGGCGCAAAAGTAAGTAGGACGTTGAACAAGAGAATAACCAACTCCTTTCCATCTATTACTGACAACTGAGTTTTATGAAATTAATTGCGCCAAAAGGTCTACACGAGGGAGATAAAGTTGCCACTATTTCTATGTCTTGGGGAGGTGCTGGCGAATTACCACACCGATATCGAAAAGGAAAAGAACGACTGAATCAGGTTTTTAATCTTGAAGTCAGCGAAACCAAACATGCGTTGCAATCTGCTAAATGGCTCTACAACAATCCCGAAGCGAGGGCTAATGATTTGATGGATGCATTTTCAGATCCTTCTATTAAGGCTATTATTTCGAATATTGGAGGAGATGATAGTGTCCGGATACTCAAATATATTGATCTAAATGTTATTAAAGATAATCCGAAAATATTCTTGGGATTTTCTGATAGTACCGTTACTCACTTTATCTGCCTTAAAGCTGGGTTAGGTTCTTTTTACGGGACTTCTCTACTAGTAGGGTTTGCAGAAAATCATGCGATGCATGAATACCAGATAAATGATATCAGGAGAACCCTGTTTTCTTCCTCCATAATTGGACAGATACATCCAAACGAGGAAGGCTGGACAACAGAATTTCTGGATTGGTTTGACATTAGTTTGCAGAATATAGGAAGAACTTTGACCCCGGCTACCGGGTGGAACTTCCTAAGAGGAAATACTATTGTACAAGGCCGCTTGATTGGCGGTTGTTTCGAGGTGCTGGAAATGCTTAAAGGAACGGATTATTGGCCGGATTTGGAGGTTTGGAAAGACAGCATATTGTTTTTTGAGACCTCAGAAGACAAGCCGAAACCAGAATATATCAGATGGTGGTTAAGAAATTACGCAAGCAGGGGAATACTCAAAAATGCAAAAGGGATTATTTTTGGAAGACCCTATGATAATTTATATACGGAAGAATATGAATCTGAATTTTTAAAGGTACTGGATGAAGAAGAGCTATATGATTTACCTGTCATTACCCGCATGGATTTTGGTCATACCTGCCCTACCTTCACAATTCCATACGGAAGGTTAGCAGAGATCAATTGTATTGATAAAACTTTTTCAATACTGGAAAGTGGGGTCAGCTAGAGATTATTTACAGGAAACCGTGATTCACTATTGACAGAGAAGGCTTAGCCCATCATTTTATTAGTGATACCGGTATCCTGAGAGCTGTAATTTTTCGGATACATAAAAAGGGCAATTCAATCAGCAAAAGATACTGCACAAATATTGTCGTCCAATATCATCTTCAGTATAAACCATTGCTGATTGAGATTTACCTGCATAACAGTCTCCAAAATAGGAGATACTTTTATATATTTCCTCACACAGGCAGGTCATAACTGCGAAGCTGACCATCATTGGTTGTCAGTAACAGCTTGTTATGGACAATCATTACATTAATAATATTACTGCTGTAATCAAAGATATAATCTGGATTGGTCGTAGGGTTTCCGTCCAGTTTGTATGCTGTAAATTCGATACCCTCCGGCATTACCTCTGCTTTGCAGCGTAAGCTTGCTCTCTCCAGCAATAACAATCTTCCAAACTGGGACACAACCAGGATATTGTTATCATCTACAAAAATTACACTATAGTTGATATTGTCCGGTTCAGAGGCAGGAAAATCTTTACTGCCTTCGAAAATAGCTTCCTGATCTTGTTCTGCTACCTTAAGTATCTCAGGAAAGGAATAGATCTCTAATGGCCCATCATAATGAGGAGCAATAGTAAACTCCTTTCCTGATGGTGCAAAGTTGCCCATGATAACATCATTACATTGAGGAAGTTTGGTTAGGGAGATGCTTCCGTTGTCTAGATATAATTTCATCAGGATAGATTCTTCCTGGCCAGCAGCTGCTTCCAGCAGGATAATGTCGTTGTCAGGCGTAGCATGGAATGCATAGGTATATCGTTGGCTTTCCAGCAACGGATAAGATGCAATTACTTCAAAAGTGGCTGTATGCATTACCTGTAGCTCATCTGTTACATTTTCATCACCTGGCAATACATACCAGATAGTGGTATTATCCTTGGTAAAATAACAGGCAGCTCCCAGGAACCAGCTCCAGGAGCCATGCTCCACTGTATGTTGTATGGTAGCGGCATCCGTGTCGAGAATACGGATGTCGGTCATGCCCGCGATAGCAATCAACCTGCCATCAGAGGAGGCAGACAGTTTGCTACTGACATAGTTTGCATTCTGCCCCTGCATGATTTTTTCCCAAATAATTTCCAGATTAGCATTCAGTTTTGTGATCAACGGTTGACTCGCGAAGTTCATCAACATCTCTCCATTTGGTAATGGCACTACACTTACGGGGTTAGCGGTGAATGTCAGTTTGTTCCTTAATGGTAAATTAATATGTGGAAATTGACTCATGTGTTTAGTTTCTTCGGTGCAAAAATAATGCACAAATCACCTTTCTAACAAACTGTATCTTTTTCGATAGGCGCTCGCTATTGCCTGATGACATTTTATTAGTAGATATTACGAACACCAATAAAATGTAGATGACCCAAAGATATGACAGATAGTTACTATGGGCCTGATAGCTGATGAACTCATTAATGAGCCTGCTTCAGGGGATAAAGACTTGGGGTGCCTGTTATTGAGTGAGGGCCGTGGAAGAAGGAGATGGCCCTCCTGGCAAATGCTGGAATTGTTGAGTAGCGTGAGGATACTAAAATTGTAGTCTGAAACTCCCGAAAATGCCGAAATTGCTGGGTCGGGAAACTTTAGAACTGTTGGGATAAAAGCGCCAGACTGCATCCACCCGCAGGAACTTGAATATATTATCCAAGCCGGTGCCTAATTCTGTATAAGCATTGCCTCCCAAGGAGCGCATGCCATATTCTGCTTTATGAATGCGGTTATAAAGACGATTTGCTTCGGAAAGATCGCCCACCACTGTTTTTACATTCCAGAATTGGCGTATGCCCGTTCTGCGCATGAAAGGCAACAAGTTAAGAAGTTTGCCATCAAAATGATGTTCGATATTAATACCTGCATACCGATCGCTGAAGAACTCATATCTATTCATCAAGCTGAATGCTTCCTTATTATAATAATACGTTTCGTTACCCGGATGTACTTGCAGCAACATGAAAGGTAGCTGATTCCCGAAGTACTTTCCTCCATAGACCATATATTGTACCTGCCCCCAAGCTGGTATACGGAAACGATGACTCACGCTTACATCCAGTTTCTGATAGGTGTAATGACTACCTAATACGCCGGATGGCGCAAATGTATAGGCCATTTCCCATATAGGTTGATTGCTGCGCAAACGGCGTACCTTTCGGAAAGTACGTATTTCCCGCTCACCGGGCGCATATCGTAACTTCAATTCGAATGCTGTACTTACAACTGCATGCTGTGTTAGATTCTGGGGAACATAAAGTTTATGAGAAGGTAAGGGATCAAAAGTAGTGAAGGAGTTGTTAGAGGCAGTGCCTTGCACCGAAAAGCTACCGGCCAAACGGCGCATTACAGATAACTTGATCTCCCGTTCCCGGATAAATTTCTGTTGGATATCCGGACGGCGTATCAACTGACCGAAGATATTGTCAAGTGCTACTTCTTCTCCCTTAAAACCCCGCTGCCGGTTGTCAATGTCATCTTTAAAAGAAGACAGGAGTGACCAGTTACCATAATTATACGTGGCGGCGAGTTTGCCTTTCAAGGATTCGTCACGGGTACCATAGGCCAGGTAGCCAAACAGTCGCAATCTCCGGCTGAATTTAGGAGTAGTACCCAGGTCAAACCTAAAACGCATCCCTTCTACCTGGTTACGACTCACCCAGCGATACCAGGGACCGATCTCCACCTTTCCCAGTTTAATATATCCCTCGACTAGGAGGGTTGCATAGGTACTCAATTTTTTATAGGCAGGCATAGACTTCAGCGTATCTACTAAGGTAATGGCATTGAGCTCATTCCGGCCAAGTGGCTCCGGACGCTGCCGCAGCCAGTAGTCACTACTGGCAACTCCCGCACTGTCGGCAATTATCACCTCTTCTTTCTTATTGTTGACATCCAATTTACTGTCAATCTCAGGCTGATTGATAACCACCTTCCGGTAATGAGTAGTTTTACGGCCTATAAAAGAGGTACGCGTTTTGCCTAATGGACTCAACTCCACTATGAACTTATCTTTGGAAACATACCATTCCTTATCATTTAATCGCGAGAACTCCTGTATAAGATCCAGCCTTTTCACAAAGTTGATATTCACAGCCCCGTTCACCGTCATGCTGATCTTTTGCAATGCCCATGTCGAGCTATGTATCCAGCAATCACCTGAAAAAACATTCTCTCCCTCTCTTTTAGGGGTGAAACGAAGATGATAATAGTGTTCACCATGAAGGGAGACGGTATCCAACCCCTTATAATCATAATACCGGTCTCCTGCACGACAGACCGGACTTACAAACTCGCGCCCGAAGATGCTGATATAATCGTCATAAGTATTGATCTTTTGATTCATGCCTCCCAGGCATTCCATGACAGATTCATTTTTAATCCCGCTGGTTTGCAATGCTTTGATCTCCTCTCTGGCTCTTTTGGGACTGCCCCCACTATAGTAATCCGATATCGATTCACTGAGGAACACTGGAAGGAAAGGTTGTGACTCAGTCGTTGAATCGATCCGGTGAAGTAAGGGGGCAAATGGTTTCATCATACCAGAACGTAACCACTTGGAATTATTAAGATTCGAAAGGTCAACTTCCAGCTTATTATATAACTCTGCGTAGTAATGTGTGTAATGTGAGGGGGCGTTTTCCTCTTTATGAGCCACCACCTGTCGCCACCAAACCCAGCCCTTATTTAACTTGCTCTTTACCTCGACCCCCTCCTTCAGGAGCGTTTCCATCTCTATTAGTATTTCAGGCTGTAGCAATGCTTGTCCTGTAGTAAGACGAACATTATAACCCACATAACGGGTTAACAGTGTATCCTGCGTACGATGACTTTTCTTCAGGCGGAAAATACCTACGCTGTCTGTCATCACGCCAAAACCAGCCAGCTTCCAATAAACAGTAGCATAGGGGAGTGGTTCCCTCGTAAATTGACCTATCACCTTTCCGGTCAATAGGTCCTGGCCTATAACTCCCTGCGATGCAGCCAGCAGGACGATACACAGTAGCCATCTATATATAAAACAGTTGCAGGTATTTAGCATTAAATCTGATTATTGTGCTCAACTCACCTAAAAGGCTATAGCTACGGGTACCATTAACACAACTGCACAATATCCTTTCCCCCCATGTCGGAAGTGAAGATATTAATGTGTTATTTATAATGATATGATTATTAATTTATTATGATTAAAATTTTTTAAAGACAAATTGATAGGAATACACATAAACAAATAGGGAAGTGAGATTACTCACTTCCCTAAGCATATGGTATTGTTTGTTTATAAAAATATTCTATGAAGTCGGGCAATCTTATCTCTCTGTTGCAAATGCATAAAAAGCAGTGCCTTCTCTGTTGAAGACATAACCCGGCCATGTAAACTGTGGTACATTCATCGTATTCAGATAATGGGTGCTGGCGCTACTCAGATAACCGGCAATAGGAATTGCGCCAGATATATGAGATCCTTCAGCTGCATAAAAAAGTACGCCTGTATTAGCGTACGAATAGCCAGGTCCTGAAATGAACGGAGTATTGATCGTCGTGTAATACCAATCTTCCCTTGCTCCTTGCCGCAGGTAAACATATATCGGGATACTACCAGGTACCTGCTTGTCATATGCATAGAATATCCGCTCTATTCGCCTGTAAGAATATCCGTCACCACTTATTTCGGGAACGTTAAAGGGGGTATAATAATGTGCAATAGAGTTGTTACTGCAGTAAGAATAAATAGGAACTCGGCGGTAAAACAGTTTTATCTGGTTGTCTTCAATATATTTATCAACATAACTTTTTACCAAGGCCTTTTTCCCGGGATCTGTGATCAGATTATAGATGGGGATTAAACCATTACGGCCGAAATCTACTAATACTGCATTGGCAGTGGTAGCAGTGTTTTGCCATCCGCTGATAGTTATTTTGGGCGTTGTATTATCCAAATTGACCTCTCCGCGTAATCCTTGTGTCGGATCACCTCCTCTTGTAAAGTAGGAGAGTTTTTTGGCGAAGTTTTGACTGGCATTGGCCCGATCTACGTCATTATTGATATCAAGACCGAATACGTCTTTAACACCTGCTTTAATGCCAGACCTGGATGCTGTGCGGCGATCAGTATTATGTGTCTCCGCTTGATAGGCAATTTCCAGTTTGGCTCCTGTGTAAATATCAGCCAGCAAATGTGTACCATATGTCCTGACCAGTTGATCGGGTGTAGATGATTGTATGGCTGCCTTGAAATCAGGTGTAAGGTATTGTATGAGGATATCAAGGACAGCATTCAGTCTAAGCCTCTTTTGCTTGATTGTGAGATTGTAACTACCATAAATATATTTAGCGTCATTTACCTCAGATAATTGGAAGCTACTGCTGACAGAACCGGCGAATAAACTTATGAGCGCAGTCGCATCCACCTTGCGCGTAATCATGGCCGCATACTGCGCCGCATCTTCTCCATATTCTTCTGTATATTCCTGCGTTCTGGTATTCTCCACCAAAAGAAGAGATGGTTTTTCCACTTTTATCCTGGGAATGTCTAAAATTGCAAATCCTGCAGAAGCGGCGTTAGCATACTGGCCTGTTGCATCATAACCATATCCTAACAGGTCATATTCGCCATCACCTGCTGTACGTTGCTGTTCTTTAGTGGTAGCATTAACAAGGGTTTCCGGCAGTTCCTTTTTGGTACAGGATGATAGCAGCATGGTAAGCACAAATAGTGCTCCAAGGCTTAATTGAAATGGGGTTTTCATATATGTTTTTTTAGTGAGAAATGAAGCTTTTTCACGTATTAGTATGATCCAAATATGGAGATTTCATTGATATCGGGAGTTATGCATGATCACTTTGTTTGCTAATATATAGGCAAGGACTGTGTATAAGGCATACGGTACGTTTGCTACTGCATTATAGTGTTGTTACGGCACGCTTTCCTTAAGAAGTCAATGTCAAATCCGGCATAAGGATCAACAGGAATTTCGATAACTCTCAGATGAAGCACCCTTATCACTTCCAGTACTGAAAAAACGCTTAATACTGAACGCTCATTTTGGCATTTGATTTGGACGATTGGCATAGCTCTGAATACTTTAATTGTCAAGCAGTATGATCAGTTTTTCAGCATTTGATGCGGCAAACCCGATAATAAACACAAATTCACGGCGGATCTTACAGCAATAGTTTTGCAGGATATCGTTTATTTGTATACCGGGCACGACCAGGCATCGGTAGGGACAGCAAATTACGTGATGGAAGAATGGCTTTGTTTTTCCTCCCCTGATTTGATAAATTGGAGGGAACAGTCTCTTTAAGGGCGAAAGACTTTAAATGGTCTTCAGATGGTGCCTTTGCCACTAAGGTCGTTCATAACGAAGGACGTTTTTATTGGTATGTGTAAGTAAACCATGGGTAGGGTGGGGGGACGGCCATCGGAGTGGCCGTATCAACGGAACCAGCAGCTGGGTTTATAGATGCCAAAGGGGATGCACTTATTACGACGGCTATGCTTCCTGATTGGAGCGATAATGGAAAAAGTAAATCTTGACCCCGCAGTGTTTGTGGATGATGATGGTTCAGCTTACATTTTTTGGGGAAATCAGCAGTGTTATTATGCAGAATTCGATCATAATTTGATTAGTCTGAAAGGAACAATAAGCAAAGTTGATATCCCCCTGGGTTTGAAGAAGGATCACATGGTGGCACTCATCGTCGCTCGGTATATATAGATCCGCTATACTATAACGTTGATGATGCCATGCAAAAAGCAATTATGACTTCTGAGGGCGTTCACCAAATAGTTGGCATTAAAACATAAATTAAATATATCGCATGGATTTAAGTAATAAAGCAATACTGGAAAAAGCAAATGAAGCTGTGACGCAGGGAGACAATGAAGGATTTTTGTCTTACTGCACCGATGATACGGAATGGACATTTGTTGGTGATAGGGTGCTGCAAGGAAAACAAGCTGTTCGGGAATACATGGCAACAGCGTATGTGGAACCACCCAAGTTCAGGGTGGAAAACCTGATGGCTGATGGCGAATTTGTTATTGCAATCGGTGAAATAAGTATGAAGGACGAAAATGGGAAGATGATCGATTACACTTATTGCGACGTTTGGCGATTCCGCGATGGTAAGATGGCAGAATTAAAGGCTTTTGTCATAGTCAAATAGGTCCAGCTAAGAGTTGTGTTCAACAATCAACTTTCTATGCACAACGAAATATTACTCATAGGATGAAAAATACGTTCCTATTGTCCGTAGCTATCAGCTTATTTATGACTATCGGCTGCCAGGAACAGGCTCTGAGGGAATCGTCCGGGTTCACACCGCTTGATTCCCTGCAGCGTCAGATCGCTGGTTTTGCTGCTGAGTCAGGGGGAGAAGTGGGTGTTGCCGCTAAAAATTTTGCCACAGGACTGGAAGTACGCTACCGTGATTCCGCACGTTACCCCATGCAAAGCACCTTCAAGTTCCCGATTGCCATGGCTGTTCTCCATCAGGTGGATGAGGGCCGGTTACTATTGGAACAGCCCATATACCTGGATCGTAAATGGATGGTACCGAATACCTGGAGCCCTCTCCGTGATTCCTTTCCAAAGGGAAATGTAAACGTGCCGCTGTCAAAACTGCTGACGTTGATGGTGTCACAAAGTGACAATATTGCCTGCGATATCCTGATTGATCTCATTGGTAATGAAGCTATGATAAATGACTATATTCATAAGCTGGGTGTTAAAGATCTGGCGATCGTAGCTAACGAAGCCAAAATGCATGCTGGATGGGAAGTACAGTATTCTAACTGGTGCCATCATTGCGAAGATCAGCAAAGCGCTCTACGATTTTAACCTTCGTTCCAAAAACTGACAAATACTTATTATGCCTAATATCCGTCATTCATTGCTGATCGCAGCTTCACGAGAGTGTGTCTATGAGGCTATTACCAGTGCTAAGGGTCTTTCATCGTGGTGGACTCCGGGCACGGAGGCGATACCACAGGTAGGATCGGTCGCCAGTTTTCCATTTGGAGATGTCTATGTGAAGAAGATGAAAATTGTTGAACTATTACCTTCGGAGTTTGTCAAATGGAGTTGTATTCAGGGTGACCAGGAATGGATTGGAACAACCCTTAGTTTCAGATTGCTGGAACAAGATAATAAGACGATGGAAAAAATACACCCGGAGATAAAGGGACAGATAGAACAGAACACTGCTGACCGCTCAACATTAGTGCTTTTTCAACATGACGACTGGTCCGGATATACACCTACATTTGCCGAATGCAGTTATACCTGGGCGCAGTTCCTGAAAAGTCTTAAGTTACTTTGCGAAACAGGGAAAGGCAAACCTTGGCCTTTCCAGCATAGCGTGAACTAACAAATACCGGTCTATTGACATGCCATTTTCTTAATTCCCCTCTTGTATGCTAACATTTATTCCCTTAGCATAATTACTGGGTGAAAGCTGGGTGACTTTCTTGAAATTTCGGTTAAAGCTCGTTTTTGAATTAAAACCACACTCGAAAGCCAATGCCAACAGGGTATATTGCTGATTACTCGGCTGTGATAACAGCTGTTTAAAAGCTTCGACCCGGAGCACATTAATATAATCATAAAAATTCTTCCCTTCTCTTGAATTAATAACCTGAGAGAGGATGGCGGGATGTACATCCAACATTTTGGCCAGGTCTCCCAGCGTTAACTCTGGGTCTTTATAGCATTGTTGGTCCTGCATGATCATTCCAAGTGCAATGTGGATCCTCCGTGCTTCGGTATCAGTGAGCCCGCTTTTTTCATATTTTACTTTCTTATCACTTCTGGCTGCTATTATATCGGGTTCCTGTTTGTCCTCCACAGGTTGAATAACAGCAGGAAGATATACTTCATGTGCGGGGGGAGGATTGGAAAATATTCCGACTTGCCGGATGCCCAAATAACCGATAAAGAAAATAAACAATGCAACGACGATGTATAATGATTGTGCAGACAGGAAAAATATAACTACTATCCATATTACCCCCATTCCTCCAATTAAATAGCGGAGCCAGTTAAGGGTGATCTTATCCGTATTGGAAAACTGGAAGGCGACATTTTGGCTGTGTCGCCGAAGCAGTATAAAGGATAACACGACATACACGACTCCCGAAATAATAATACCCTTGACCATCCACTGGAATAAGGGATCAAATTCGCTGGGACCCAAAAGACCCATCTTCTGCTGTGCAGACATGGAGGTTAACACGGGAGCTAATATAATGGCTGTCAGGAGCGCCGGGATGAAGTGAATTATATTTTGCCACCCGCGGCGCTGCTGACCGGTAAGAAACAGAATGTACAGGTATAAGAATGGACCGTGTAAAAAGGGAAACGGTAGCTCCCAGCCTATAAGTGCCGGCATATTTCTCATCCCGTTCGATGCATACCAGCCTATCAACACCTGGTGAATTAAAGCAAAGAAGAGCCAGGCACTTAATATTTTATCCGCCGTATTTTTCTGCGATTTGCTGATGAGGATGACAAAGAGGAACATTGAGATAAAGACACCACCTATATATATAATACGCCAATCCAATAACATATAAATTGTTCGTGTAATGTAAGAAATGCCAAATATAAATACTTCCAGCCTGTATACGATGGCATTACTTACCTTAACGCACTTTTTTAGTATTTGAGTTTTATACCTAAGCCCATTTCCAAACTGATGTTTTGAAAAGTGCTGATAGGATACCCTTCAAATGGATAAAAAGGCAGATAAACCCGGGCATTAAAAGTATGGCGTCTCCTTCCGAGCGACCAGTCTAACAGTAATCCAACATCCGGCATGGTAATGGCAGATTGGGTAGAGATCTTTTCCAGACCTGGATGGTCCAGTGTTTCTTTGAATGCAATCCGCCGCAGGCCTCCCATGGCCAGCACGGTGAGCCGGATAAACTTCTTCGGGCCAGTTACGGAATAGCCGATACCCAATTTTTGAGAGAACTGTAGGCTATAATTTGTTTGGATATTATAAGTGTTTTTTGCTATGGCGCTTGCCAGCATCGTATGAGAGCCTGCTACCCAATTCCCTTTTATAGGATATTCCACCAGGACGGCAGCCAGTGCCTTAGCCGGCAGGCTCCATGGTAATATGCCAACGGCGGGTTTAATAGTGAGACGAGTTAATGGCGGAGTTGTGGGATCGTTTTGTCCGTATACACTGACTGTCAATAATATAAGGCAAATAAAAGATAGGTATCGCATACACTGTTTTAATTGTTTTCAAAGAAGAAAGTAAGTGCCTTTCGTATGTTCGTATTCTTAGAATCCAGGTGGCCCTTTCCAGGCGTTATGTAATCCCGCAGCGAATAATTAGGATAATTGTCCCGGAGTGCACTACGAAAACCTACAAAAGGTGGTCGCATCTTCTCTTCCAACTCACCTAGTGCCAGATAGAAGTTACCCTTCCCTTTTTTGTTTTGCTCCCGATGGAGCTGCTCATTCCTGAGTACAATGGCATCATCATACCAAAAAGAAGGGCTTAGACACAGATAATTTTCAAATACACGATTATGATTAGTAAAGCTATGTCCAACGAATAGCCCCCCGGCAGAGTGTCCCAGTATACCCCTGCCGGCGCGTGAAGGAGCGGCATGATAGGCTGATTCTATGAAGGGGATCAGTTCCGTCTCAATAAAGCCCATAAATTTATCGGCTCCCCCGCTACCAATGTCACTGACTGTAGGGGTATAGTCATCCAGACGGTTATGGCCCCAACCTATCCCTACCACCAGGATACCTTTTCGGTGTCGGTCCCGGGCTTGCCTCTCAGATTCTAATGCCGTAAAGTCAAAATCCAGCTTGCCATCTAGTACATAGAGTGTCTGATATTCATCGGAGGGTGAGTAGTGCTCCGGTAGCGCTACTTTAATATCATAACTTCCTCCATTGACCGTTGAGGTAATCGTAAATTCTTTTACACGGTCTTTCGCAATAGTTTCCTTCTTGCATGCTGAAAAAATTAGGACCAGGCCCAACCAGCCGGCTAAGTACCAGGTGTAGCACAGTTTCATCCATTCATGTTTTTAAGGTAAAAAATGTGGCCGAAGGTACGGCCGGTTCATGGGAGCAAAACTATCAAAGAGTCACTACCCAAGCGGTTCATCAGATAAGGTGGCACCTGTTCAGACAAGGATTTCCGGACTGAAAGGACGCGCTTAAGATTTTATAGAGAAGTTTGTATCTTGACTCCCTGGCAAAACAAGGATCAGTTCGAGGACAGTCGTTATTGGTGGAAGTGCGGTTGATTTGGGAGCTATCGATCCTTATGTTGATGCGATCCTGTTGGCATGGTATCCTGGCGAGCAGGGGGGCACGCACTGGCATACGTCCTGTTTGGTAGGTCGTCCCCAAGTGGTCGCCTGCCTGTAACATTCTATAAATCCTTTCCGACTTATCCGAACATACAGCATATGCTACGAAAGGATGTACTTATCGCTATTAAGCTCACTACCTCGCTGACCTTAAAAGGGCTATGAAAAGGCAGTGGGAGAGGGGACAGCGGTGTAACTTCAACGGTGTTTGTTATTCTTCACTCTACTCAAGGTCTCTCTCGTTATGCCAAGATAGGATGCCACCATGTGTAATGGCACCCGATTAAAAATATCGGGATAACGTTTTAGAAAATCATCATATTTCTGCGCTGCAGAAAAGCTAATATGGGAATACACCCGTTCCGCATTGGCATAAGAATTTCTGAACCAAAGGTAATCACGAAACTGCCTCCAGGCAGGTATTTTATCTATCAGTATTGAAAAGTGCTCCTTTGTCCAAAGTAGAACATAGCTGTCTTCCAGGGCTTCAATGTTCATCTTGGTAGGTAACTCATTATAATAACTTTCCATGTCAAGTGTCCACCAGTTTTCAGGTGCAAATGCAAGAACGTGCTCAACTCCTTCATCAGTGGTTCGGTAGGACCTGAATAATCCTTGTATCACAAAACACTTATGCCGGCAGATGTCACCTTCATTTAATAAAAACTGATGTCTTTTGAATTTCCTAACAATGGAATGAGATTTTATAAATAAAAGCTCCTCTTCCGTGAGTGATACCTTCCCGTTTAGATAGCTGATGAAGTATTCAAACATATCTGCAATATCGCGAATTAACAATAATTGTCAAATGATTGATAATATATTGATTATGAATTATTTATTGTGTTGCTTGTGATAAAAGTCACAGCAAGATTGGAATTTATGTCCTTGCTATACAGCCACCTTCTGAGAGAACTTTGTACTGTTATTCGAATGAACGGGTAACCTTAAATTAATAAAAATGAGTTTACTGGAAGCCTTACAATGGCGCTACGCCACAAAGAAAATGAATGGCGCCAAAGTGCCGCAGGAAAAACTGGATTATATACTGGAAGTTGCCCGTATGGCACCGTCTTCTTCCGGTTTGCAGCAGTACAAGGTCATTGTAATTTCTGATAGGGCATTGTTAGAGAAAATAAAAGGGATTGCTTATAATCAAAGCGTAATTACGGATTGTTCACATTTACTTGTTTTCGTAGCATGGGATAGCTATAGTGATAAACGGATCAGTACGGTCTTTGATTACATCATGGATGAACGTGGATTACCACATAGTACCATGGATAGTTATAAAAATACCATATTAGGCCTCTATGATACTTTGGGGCCGGAATGGCAGGCGCATCATGCATCAAAACAAAGTTATATCTCCTTTGCTATGACAATTGCTGCGGCGGCAGAACAGAAAGTGGATGCTACCCCTATAGAGGGGTTTATCCCCGAAAAGCTGGATGAGCTTTTGAAGTTAAGGGACAGTGGTTATAGAAGCACTGTGATACTGCCTTTGGGATATCGGGAAGAGGAGCATGATTGGTTAGTGAATATGAAGAAAGTACGTACGCCTAAAAAAGAATTTATCGTTGAAATGGATATTGAAGATGCTGCAGTAATAGCAGACCTCCCCATGGAACAGACTTTGGACGCTTTTGTTCAGAAATCGGCCTCTTAAAGGCCCAGCTTATTTTAAAGCTGGGCCTTTTGAGATATCTGGGATGTTTTTTTCTAGTAGCCTGGGTTCTGTGTCAAACCAGGTTCAATTTTCAAACTACCTGAATGAAATGGCCACAGGTAGTTGCGTGTCTGAAATGTACGATCCTCGATTTTCAGCGAAACGAGGCTGCCGTTTACCAACCGGGTATGACCAAGAGCGGGTTTATTCATCACCTGTTCGCCAATCTTCCATCTGAGGATATCATCATATCTTACACCTTCACCCGCCAGTTCTGTACGCCGCTCATTTCTGATTAAATCGATCCACTGCTGCCTTGAATATCCGGCGTATTTCGGAAGGGTGACGTCAGCCTCTTTCATATCGAGGCCTGCCCTGGTCCTGATCTGGTTAATACAGGACTTGGAGAGATTGTCGACATTGTTCATCATAATGCTGGCTTCTGCATATGTCAAAAGCACTTCAGCATACCTGAGTATCGGGAAATACATATTGCCGTTATCCCGGAAGGCATCTGTTTCATCCACAAATTTCCTGAACCAGTAACCGGAGCGGCTGGCGCGTTCTTTTTCGTAAAACATAGGACTATTTTGATCATATATGTTGATAGGCTCATTGACAAATATGTCTCCCTGCCCCATAATACTGGCAGTATATCTTGGGTCCCTGTTCAACTTGGGATTCAGTTCGTAGTCTTGTTTTGTATGGTAGGGACACTCATCAATTTTATTACCCTGTAACGTCCAGTAAGCATCGACCAGCGACTTTAAGGGAACTGCGTAGGACTGGCCTTTTCCCGTCCGGAAATGTGGTCCCAGGTGTTCAAAAGAATTGGTACCGCTGTTGCCGTGGCTCTGCATATCCATTTTTATGATAAACTCTTTGTTTGTCTTGTCGCCTTTGTAGTTGAACAGATCCCGGTAAACAGGATATAGAGCGTAATTGCCACTTTCCATAATCTCTTTGGCCATCCGGGCGGCCAGCTCATAACGGCCATTGAATAAGGCATAGCGCATGATCAGGGCCTTAAGGGAGTATTTGTTGAACATATAGGCATCCGAGTTATATTCCTTATCCGGAAGGGTATTAGCAGTAGCCTCCGCCATTGGAAAAAGCGTATTCAATATTTCCTCTTTGGATTTGGCAGGCTGTGTGACTTGTGAGATATCTACTGGCTCGAGATAAAATGGAAGATTACCCCAGCGGGATACCATTCTGAAATAATGCCAGCACCTGAGACCCTCTAAGATACCTTTATATTTTGTCCGGATAGCCTCATCTTCAACATAAGGGGTATTGATGCTTTTCAAGTAAGTATTCAAACGGCCGATATGTTTCATGTGTATGGTATAGTAATATTCAAAAGCCCTGGTGTTAGCATCAAAACTGCCGTTGGCAATACGCTGATGATTATCGCCTTCCACGCGGCTATAGACATCGTCTGATTTACTATCGTCCATATAAAAGAGTAGTCTTCTGTCACCCTGGTTGGTAAATACATCCAGGTAGGTGCTATATACAACACGACGCAAGTCCTCTTCTGTATTAAAAAATTCATTGAATTTGGTAGCGGTAGGATCCGGTTTGTCCAAAAACTTCTTGCAGGAAGTAAGGACAATGGATAACACTATAAGTAGGATAAATTTCGTTTTCATCTTATGCATATTTTGCAGTTGATTGAAATATATTTTTCTCTTGTCCATGGCTTTTATTAAAACAATGTAGCCCTGACACCTACACTGTAAACAGCCATTCTTGGATAATTGCCGTTACCACCATTGCGCTCGGGCTCTAGCCCTTCCCATCTTGTGAAAGTGATAGCGTCCTGCGCATTTACATATACCCGGACATTCCTGATTGTTTTACCCTGTAACGGAAAAGTATATCCCAGTTGCAATACTTTTATACGGAAGTAAGCGGCATTACTTAGCCAGATATCGCTGAGCTGGGCATTAGTGCTAGATCCGGTCCACACTCTAGGAAACCGGCTGTCCGGCGTCTGAGGTGTCCATCGGTTATCAGCATAGTATTGACTAGGACGTCCCAGTGCATTACTGCTACCGTCCACCAATATAGGATACCCTTCCATGCCATTCAGGCGGCCGGTCCTTTTGCCTACACCTTGCCCTAATAGGTTAAAGTCCCAGTTCTTATATTGTAAAGCCAGCGTAATGGAGTAGTTAAAGTGAGGAAAGGGATCGCCCAGGTCTATTCTGTCAAGATCATTGATAATTCCATCACCATTCTGATCTACATACTTGATATCACCGGGAAGCGTATTGGGCAGTTTAGCCCTCGTTGCATCTACATCTGCCTTATCGCGGAAAAAGCCATTGCTTTTATATCCATAGTAGTTGTCAATGGCGATTCCCCTATACCAGATCTTGTCATTATCATCTTTAAAAATTAATGTGTCTCCATTCCGATAACCAGCTTTAAGCACTTTATTCCTATTATCGAATAACATAGCGCCTATAGTATAGCCCAATTTGCCTACCTTATCCTGCCACTGTACGGAAATTTCATATCCGTTATTTTCTACTTCTCCAATATTGAAAGCTGCTTCTAGCGATTGTGATCCGGTGATCGGAGGTACCGGGAACCTGGAATAAATCAGGTCATAAGAGTTCTTTTTATAAGCTTCTGCTGTTATGCTAAATCTGTTGTCTAACAGCGTCAACTCCAGCCCGATATTCCCTTGTCTTTGTTTTTCCCAGGAGAAGTTCATATTAGGTACACGGATCAGCCATCCCCAATCGTTTACATTCTCTTGCCATAAATATGGATCTACATTCTCATTTCCTATCAGGCCATAAGATGCACGCAATTTCACGTTGTTTAAAATTCCGTTATTTACCAGGCCCTTCATGAATTGCTCATTGGTCATATTCCAGGCAACTGCACCGGCAGGAAAAAATCCCCACTGTTTACCGGGTGCAAATTTGCTGCTACCATCCCCGCGGGCGGTGAATTCCAATATATACCTGTTATCAAAAGAATAGTTCAACTTCCCGAAGAAAGATGCTTTGGAAATTTCCCGGTAATTGGTATAATTGAAAGTCATCACCTCTGCACCAGCAGTCAGATATATCTTGTCCGCCTGATGACGCAGGCTACCAGTATAGTTTAATAAACCACGAGCCGTCAACTGGCTTTGACTGACATCCTGGTCAGCACCGACTTCGTTTTTCCATATTTTTACCGGTTTGCCGTTGCCATCATAAAACTTAAATGTTGCCCGTTGGCGTTTATTGGCCGATTTACTGATCTGGTAGGATACATTCCCTTCCAAACTAAGGTGTTTATTGATATTATATTTAGGTCGGAGATTCACAGAGCTGAAATCATATAGATTATTTCGTGATCCACCCCGGTTGATAGAGGCTATAGGATTCATATCATTGTACAAAATATAATGCTCGGGAATGTCAGCGCCAGGATAATAAATCTGTTGGGCGGGATTCATCTTCCAGAGATTTTGATATAAACCGGTACCGTCATCATTTTCCTTCAATCGGTTAATTTGCAGACGGTGCGCATAGAAATCGGCGAGTAAAACAAATTTATCTGCGATGTTTACATTGGTGTTAAAGCGTGCAGAATATTTACCAGAGCCTTCATACGCATTGAGCCCATTTTCTTTCAGGTATCCCATCATAAGGTTGAAAGAGCCTATGCCCCCGCCACCGGAAACACTTATGGTAACATTCTGCGAACTGGCCCTTCGTTGCATTCCTTCTTTTATCCAGTCTACAGAAGGTGTTTCCCCGGATTGCATCTTGCGTATGTTTTCTTCAGTATAAAGTGGTGTCTGTCCTTGTAAGCTCCTGGCTTCGTTATTTAACCGCATGTAATCGACGCCATTGACAAATTTTGGAAGATCAATGGGTTGCTGTATAGCAGCCCAGGAGTTAACATCTACCTTAAACTTCCCCATCTGCCCGCGTTCCGTTTCTATGATGATTACTCCATTAGCGCCTCGGGAGCCATACATAGAGGCTGATGCAGCATCTTTTAATACGGTGATACTTTTCACTTGATTGGGATCTATATCATTTAAGCTTTGCTCCATTCCGTCGACGATGACAAGAGGGCTGGCATTCTGTAAAGTGCTGATTCCCCTGATCGTAATCTCAGGTACACTACCTGGCAAATTAGTAGTCTGTTGAACAGTAACACCCGGAACGGTACCGGTGAATGCCTCCTGTAGTTTGGCAATGGGCCTGGTCTTGGCTAGCTTGACATTCACCTGGGAAACTGAAGAGGCCACATGCCGTCGTTCTACTTCAGAAAATCCCATGACTACTACTTCAGAGAGACTCCGGGTACCCGTTTTTAAACGGATTTCCATGTTGACATACGCCTGGGCCGTTATTTCTGTAGACTGAAAGCCAACCGCGCTGATGATCAGTATGGCTGCCTCTTTAGGCGTTTTGAGTTCGAACCTGCCATCGTTGCTGGTGGCAGTACCTATATTAGTCCCCTTAATGAGTACACTGGCCCCAGGTATCGGTTCTCCTTTTTCATTGGTTACCCTGCCGCTGACTGTCAAGGAAGAATCAGCTACCTCGCGGGAACGGCTGTTAAGTAGGATGCGGCCATTGTTGAAAGTATAGCGCACTGGTTGATCACGAAGAGCGATTTCAAGCGCACGCTCCAAGGGGGCATTCCGGATATCGATAGTTACCGGTTTGGTGGCCGACATCAGGCTTTCACTATATGCCACCGATACCCCCGTCTGGGCAGCAATTTCTTTGAGTACTTTTTTTAGTGGCGCATTTTTTTCGGAGAGTGTAATCTGCTGGGATAAAGCGACAGCGCTACATTGCAGGCAGACCGCAAGCAGAAGGAAGACAGTAAATCGCATAACGTAGAACATTTTGGTTGAGCAAAAAGATTTCAAACCACAACCCGTTTGGTTATAGCCTTGTTTGATTTTAGCATTGTTGGTTTATAGCTATTATTCAAGAATGGTTGCGTAGGACTGATATTTATCGGATCAGTATTACTTTAATTATTTTTCCCTCCAGTTTAAGTTTTACTCGATCAGTTTCCAGCATAGGCAATACTTCCTGTAGTGGAAGGCTTCGGCTGATGTATCCTCCAAAACGGTTCCCATCCGGTACAGATTGATAATCCACCTCCACATCGTACCATCTCGATAATTGTTTGAGTATGCCGCCAAGGCTGGCATTTTCAAAGTTGAAGAAGCCTGCTTTCCAGGCGGTAGCTTCCCGCAGATCGGCCGTCTGTATGGAAAGTATACCTGTTGTATTGTTCACTAATGCTGCTTGTCCGGGCAGCAATTGGTTTTCATTATTCCCCGACTTAATTTTGACGGCTCCTTCTACCAGCGTGGTACGGACGGCAGGTTCGTCGGCATAGGCCATTACATCAAAGCTGGTACCTAATACCTGAACTTCCATGTTGTTAACTTTCACAATAAATGGTTGGCTTGGATTCGGTTTTATTTCAAAATAAGCCTGCCCTTGTATTTCTACCGTACGATGTCCGGAAGGAAATGCGGTGGGATAACGTAGACTGGATGAAGAGTTAATCCAGACCCGGCTCCCATCCGGCAAAACTATATTAAATATTCCCCCACGTGGAACTGACAATAGGTTATAACTAACAACTGGTGATGAGGCGGTGGCAAGCTGGTAGAGTAACTGCCCATTATGTTGCTGTACCTTCACATCACCCTGTGCAATGACCTGGTTACCCGTACTGTCCAAAGTAACTACAGACCCATCCGCTAATGTTAATAATGCCTTGCTGCCGCCTGGCCGGCCGACAGTAACCACGGACTGCTGTGCCAGTTTGGGTGTAATAGATGGGGGACGGGAAATAAGGAAAATACCGACCGTTGATATAAAAATAATAACTGCAGCGGCCGCTACCCAGTTTAGATAAGGGAAAGTATCCATGGGCATGACCTTTTTTTCACTGATCTTCCGTAGTAGCCTGGCTTCAATACGATCGCCAATAGCTTCCGGTACGGTATGTTTTTCGTTCATGGCGCGCTCAAACTCCTGTTTGACAGTATTCAACAGGTGGCGTCTGGAGCCGGCGGTATTAAGATAGGTGAACAAGGCCGCTAACTCTTCCCTATCGCACTCACCATTCAGGTATCGCTGTAATAGCTGCTCGTGGTAATTATCAGGTTGTGGCATATTACGATGGCCTATTGGAAACAACAGGTACTTATATAATATCCGAAAATAAAAAAAGAGGGTACCCCTTATAGCAGTTTTTTTAATAAAAAGTGGAAATTAGCCATATAGCCATCAATATGTCACCATGTCTGTACACATAGTCTTCTATAAAACGCATGCCCAGTACCATATGCTTTTTTACCGCATTACGGGAAATACCTAGTATGGCGGCAGCCTCGTCGTAGCTTTTTCCCTCCTGGCGGCAAAGGTGAAATACTTTCAATCGCTGCGTGGTCAGCTTTGAAAGTGCCTCCTGGAAAAGACGCTCATATTCCCTGGTCCGCACGAGCTCATCGGGTTGCTTCGGATCAATATCCGCAAGCTGTTGATATAATTGCGCGCGCATCTGACTGTCCGTAGCCAGTTTCGTGATAGTTTTAAATACGTGATTACGGGCGATCCGATAAAGATATCCACTGAAAGACAGTTGCGGGTTGATACGCCCCCTGAGCTCCCAAATTTTGAGAAAGACATCATGAACAAGGTCCTCTGCAAGAGAAGGGATCTTACAAAAACGCAACAGATACATATATAAGGAAGGATAATAATGCCGGTAGATGGCTGAAAAAGCCGACTCATCTCCCTCAATCATACGTAATAGTACTTCCTCTTCCATAGACATACGCTCCATACCTTTTGAAAATATTTTTTGATCGCTGGTTATTAATATAGCATGTAAGAGATAGGGAATTAATTGCTAATATGTCTGTAAAGATAGAAAACAGGCAAAGTAAATAAAAGCCGAAAGTATAGCATGAAGATGATATATTTTACAGCTCAGCTGCTGTCGTAACAGAGTCTAAGAATGTTTTGACGGCAGCAGAAAAACGTTCAGGCTGATCCATTTGGAGGCCATGGCCAGCCTCGCTGATTTGTGTAAACAAAAGCCTGGTATTAAGACGTAGCAAATCCTCGGTGACAGCAACTGAAACCACGCCCTTATCTCCAACTACCAGGAGACTTGGAATATCAATAGTACTGACCAATTGTTTATAATCCGGATTGGGTGGCCTAAGAATATCAAACGCAACCATACTGGTTTGAAGTCGCGCCCGGGCGAATAGCTCAATAACTTCCGCTGAACGTTTAGGATGTCTTTTACGGGCATCGGCTATCAACTCGTCCAGTGACATGGAAAGAAATTTACGGTGTTGATCGACAACATCACTATCATAAACTTCACGTTGAAAGTCGGGACTTAGAAACGTTGGATCGGCTAAGATCACTCCTCTTAGTAAATTGGGTTTACGACTTGCCACTAGGGCCGCAGTCATTCCTCCCATGGAGTGTCCTGCCAGAAACGTAGGGGAAAGCTCTAATTTTTCTATTAAACCGGTCACATCATTTGCGAGCTCTTCATATTGATACCCATTGTCAGGAGTACTGGATTTTCCATGCCCCCTGGCATCTGGCATGATCACGTCGTATTCACTTTCAAGAACACGTGCCAGATCAGCCCAGCACTCGCCATTGGCAGTTAGGCCATGAAGCAGGATTAAGGGTGGTTTATTACCTCCTGTTCTTGTATAGTGTATGTGGATATTGTTAGTCGTGCAGACAGCTGTTTGCCAGTTCATCATTTGTTATTTTTTTCTGGTATGCTCGCGACAAATATTTTGTTGAAAACCGCTTATATATGATCTAAGATAACAATAATTGCACTGGTGACTGTTAGCAATACAATTAATTGTGCCATGAAATCTCACTATAAATAAAAAGCCGGCGCTTATTCCAGGCGCGGGCTTTTATTTAACTTTTATGGATATGGCAATATCGCTAAAAAAATATGATATCTATTTACATTTGTCCACCCACGTATCCAGGTTTCGATGTTTAAGAATAGCAGTAAATCCTAATTTCGCAGCTTGCGGACAAAAAGTGGTTTCAAATTTTTGTTGACTGGTATTGTCGGTATATTCGACGGCGAACACGGGTTTGTTCAATCTTGCATATGGTGTCATACGTTCTTGCCAACCTTGTTGAAATGCATCTTCTGTTAATGCCCAATCGAATTTGGACGAATAGTCTGCACTCAGGTCTGCTACGTTCTTTTGTCCGATGGATAGGCCGTTTGCATGGGCTGTAGTGATCAGGTAGTCCATATATTTCCGTGCATCCGACTCTGTAAGTGAAAATCCTGTCACTGTTGCAAAGCCGTCCAGGTTGTCTGGCTCAATGCCATCAAACCCTTTCTGAATGATCATATTAAATCTTGAATTTAACCATGGTTTTAACTTATCGATCTGCCGGATGTCAAGCCATCTTTCTTTTGGCCACTGATCGTATCGTTTACCGATAACTTCCGCAGGAAGTAAGGACGCATCATTCCTGTCGTTTTCCAAGGTACCTACAGATAGATAAGCAATTACCTTATGTCCTTTGGCATGCAGGGAGGCTACCGTGGCAGGACTGGTTGTGAATGCATCAACATCCACCACAGTACCGGAAAAAGTATTATTAGAATTAACGTCATCTAATACCCAATCGAAACTTATGCCGGCAGTTGGCTTCCACCAGGTGGTTTTCCCTCCCGGAAGTGTTGTGCTATCAGTTGGATTAATAATTTCTTCGTTGTCTTGTCCTTTGCTACATGAGGCCGCAAGTACAGCTAGGCTGCATACTAATATCATCTTTTTCCTAACAATCATTATCTGAAATTTAATTACTGCTGATAAACGGAGGTGGCATTGGCATATTGTAAGTCAGTATTCATATGAGACTTATTTAACAACTTTATAACAAAGTCAATACTGGCTTGTAGGTATATCCCCCTAAATAGCACTATGAAAAAAGTGCTAAAATTTGAAAAGATCTTCCGCTCCGATTTAAAAATAGTAAACGGCGAAGGAAAGTCTGTTGTTCGAAGATGTGGAGGGAAATGCCGGGGAAGCTGCGTTGGTGGTTTCCTTATCCAGGGCACCTTATGTTTTTACGCATCTAGGATGATAACGGCTTTGGCTGATGTATGTAATAAAGTATTGAGTACATTCAAAATACAAGCAGCAGTCGTGCTAAAATCGACTGCTACTTGTATACCCTCTACGTTATTTGGGTCTGGAGTAACGTATCAAAGATTTATATTGTGCGTGTTTTTGTTTTCGCACATTACAAAAGTACTATGCGTGCTCCCGATGCTCTTTACTGACCCCAATTTATTGAATACAAAATCCTGGTAATGTTTCATGTCCCTGGCATAAACCTTCAATAAAAAGTCATAGTCGCCGGATATATTGTAACACTCAGTAACCTCCTGTAACCGCATAATGTCGGCAACAAACTGGCTTCCGATGCTTTTGTCATGATGTTTGAGGCGGATATTACAAAAAACGATTAATCCATAGCCGAGTTTTTCGGCATCAACCAAGGCTATATATTTTTTTATATACCCACCAGCTTCCAGCTTTTTTACCCGTTCGAATACTGGTGAAGCAGAAAGATTGACTTTTGCTGCCAACTCTTTGACGGTGATAGTAGAATTTTCACTGAGTAATTTAAGTAGATGTTTATCTGTATCATCTAATTGCTCCATAAAATAATTTTCTTTTTTGGCATAAAATACTCCACTTGGAAAGGTTTATTTCCTTTATTTTTTATAAAAGTAGTTTTTTATTCTGAATTTATGTCACTTTTTAGGATGAGAGGTGTTTATTTGTAGATTTGCTCCGATTTTAGTTCTTTTCATACTTTATCGACCAGAATAGGTTGCTGATGAGAATCAGTATTAAAAGGGAACCGTGTGAAAATCACGGACTGTCGCGCAACTGTAAGTAACGAAAAAGGTTTTTTCCATGTATGTCCACTGTTTGTCATTACAGATGGGAAGGACGGAGAAGATGTTACAAGTCAGGAGACCTGCCCATACTGGAAGGACGATGCTTTCGCGTAATGAAGCAAAGGTCTCATTTTGATGGTGTCTGTCGGCCACATATCTGTGCTCTGACAGGCTATCATATGCCTTTCCCCTGCAAAGCATTGTGAGGTTTGTAAAGACAACTGTAATTGTTTTAACTAAATTTTCAAGGAAAATGCTTACGCAAAACCTGGGCTATCCGCGGATTGGTAGCCAAAGACAACTTAAAAAAGCAAACGAACAGTATTGGGCAGGCAAGATTGACCTGAACGAATTAAAAGACTCTGCACGCAAGATTAGAGAGGAAAACTGGCAAACCCAACTCGATGCGGGTATCGACCTGATCCCCTGCAATGATTTCAGCTTTTATGACCAGGTACTGGACACCAGCCTGATGTTAGGTGTTATCCCTGAGCGCTACGCTCCCGTACTTTCCCAGGTAAAAGCCAACAGCCAAATCGATCTTTACTTTGCAATGGCACGTGGCTACCAGAAAGATGGTCTGGACATCACTGCAATGGAAATGACTAAATGGCTGGACACCAACTATCATTATATCGTACCAGAATTCAAGGCTAACCAGGAATTCCGAATTTTCAATGACAATATTTTTACCACATACCAAGACGCTAAAAAACAAGTGGGACAGAAGGCTAAACCTGTATTGGTAGGTCCGGTAAGTTATTTGCTGTTTGGAAAAGAAAAAGAACAAGGTTTTGAACGTATTGATCTGATCAAAAAAATCGTTCCGGTTTATGTCGCTATCATTAACCGCCTGAAAGAACAGGGCGCAGAATGGATACAGTTGGACGAGCCTAGCCTGGTGCTTGACCTTTCCAAAAAAGATAAAGAAGCATTTGAGTACGCATATCGTGAAATTGCTGCCCAGGTAAGTGGGGTTAAATTATTGGTAGCCACTTATTTCGATGCACTATTAGATAATACCCAACTGGCCGTTAGCCTTCCGGTTAATGCGCTGCATATAGATCTCGTACGTGCTCCTGAGCAACTGGAGGAATTACTGGTATTGATCCCGGGGGGCCTTCAGTTATCGCTCGGCGTTATTGACGGCCGTAATGTCTGGAAGAACGACTACGAAAAATCTTTAGGGTTTATCAATAAGGCAATTGAGCAACTTGGTGAGGATAGGGTGATCATTGCCCCTTCCTGTTCGTTGCTCCATAGCCCGATCGATCTCGACTTGGAGAATACTCTTGATGCTGAGATCAAGAACTGGATGGCTTTTGCAAAACAGAAGCTGACAGAGGTGAGCGAATTAAAACAAATTGTTACCGGAAATGCGGCTTTGCTTGATGCAAATAAAAAAGCTATCGGTAGCAGACGTTCATCTGGCAAGGTACACAAACAAGCAGTGAAAGATCGCGTAGCTGCTATTACTGCTGCCGATGCTTCCCGTAAAAGTGCATTCCCGGTTCGTCAGCAGCTGCACCGTGAGCGCTTCAACCTGCCGGCATTCCCCACTACAACCATCGGTTCATTCCCGCAAACAGACGATATCCGTCAACTTCGTGCTAAATTCAAAAAGGGAGATCTTACTACCGAACAATATGAAAAGGCTATCGAACAGGCGACTATCGACACCATTCGCTGGCAGGAAGAAATAGGTCTGGATGTACTGGTACACGGAGAATTCGAGCGCAATGACATGGTGGAGTACTTTGGAGAACAGTTGGATGGATTCCTGTTTACCAAAAATGGTTGGGTTCAAAGTTATGGTAGCCGCTGCGTAAAGCCTCCTGTTATATTTGGCGACGTTAGCCGTCCAAATGATATGACCGTACGTTGGAGCACTTTTGCCGCAGCGCAAACAGATAAGCCAATGAAAGGCATGCTGACTGGTCCCGTAACCATCCTACAGTGGTCTTTTGTACGTGATGACCAGCCACGTGAAGCAACTACCAAACAGATAGCGCTTGCTATCCGTGATGAAGTAGTTGCACTGGAAAAAGCAGGTATCGGTATTATTCAGATCGATGAAGCGGCGATTCGCGAAGGTTTACCTCTGCGCAAAGCAAAACGCCCGCATTACCTCGACTGGGCGGTAGGCTCATTCCGTATTACCGCCAGTGGAGTAGAAGACAAGACACAGATCCACACCCATATGTGCTACAGCGAGTTCAATGATATTATTGAACATATCGCAGCTATGGATGCCGATGTTATCACCATCGAAACATCCCGCTCGCAAATGGAACTTTTGCAGGCGTTTGCCCATTTCGAGTATCCGAACGAAATCGGACCAGGTGTTTACGATATCCACTCACCTCGTGTGCCTAGTACTGAAGAAATGGCTTCCCTGCTTGCAAAAGCAGCAGACCTGCTGCCCGCTCGTAACCTCTGGGTGAACCCTGACTGTGGGCTGAAGACACGTAAATGGCCAGAAACCAAAGCTGCTCTGGAAAATATGGTGGCTGCGGCTCAACAGGCACGTGAAGAGATCAGCACTGAAAGCCTCGTATAGAATAGCCTGTTTATAAACACAAACACCAGGCATCGGCAAATACCGTTGCCTGGTGTTTTTCAATCGACAAACGAAGAATTTAGCCTGGAATAAATGATAGTACATCTTACCCGCAGGGAAACATTCAACGCCGCACACAAGATGTACCGGGAGGAGTGGAGCCCGGAAAAAAATATGGAAGTGTTTGGAAAATGTGCCAATCCAAACTGGCATGGTCATAATTACAGCCTTTTTATAACCGTTAAGGGCAAAATAAATTACGAAACAGGATAT
Source organism: Chitinophaga pendula (assembly GCF_020386615.1). Lineage (NCBI taxonomy): Bacteria > Pseudomonadati > Bacteroidota > Chitinophagia > Chitinophagales > Chitinophagaceae > Chitinophaga > Chitinophaga pendula. The sequence goes on along the minus strand of NZ_CP077769.1, from coordinate 3,365,456 downwards.
CTGATTGATCTGAAACAACTTAAGGCGATCATAAACGACCACGTGATTGAAAAACTTGATCATAAGAACCTGAACCTGGACGTACCTTTTCTTAAAGGAAAGATGGCAACTACAGAATTGCTTTGCGTAGAAATATTCAATGAGCTGAAAGAGCCGATAGAAAGCAATGGTGGTGTTTTACTTCACTCGGTCAGGCTGCATGAAACAGAAAATAATTATGCGGAATATTTCGGAGAGTAGATATTCCGATAACATATATAAATAGTGAAGAAAGAAAACCCTTTGTATAAACAATAGTCACATCTGGTTATGTTCTTACATAAAATTAAAACCGGCCAATCTGGTATTTTAACTTACGGCATCACTCCACCTAAATCAGACACCAATGCTGAGCGGATTGCGCAGATCGCTGAGAAGACAGTGGCCAGGATCCTGCAACTAGAAATTGATGCACTCGTCGTGTACGATGTACAAGATGAATCTGCCCGTACTGTTGAAGAAAGACCATTTCCCTATCTGAACGCCCTTGATCCCTTTACCTTTGCCAGCGCGTATTTACAGGAATTGGACATCCCCAAGATTATATATCGGCCAGCAGGAAAATTTTCAGCAGAGGAATTGTCCACCTGGCTGGATGAACTCCAGCAACATCGGTTTTATCCGGTTTTTGTGGGCATTCCGTCACCGGATTTTCCCGTTAAAACCAGTTTACCGGAAGCTTATAGGATTTGGGGTAAACATAGTGAGTCCTCTGTTATAGGGGCAGTAACCATTCCCGAACGACATGAAATGCTAAAGGACGAAGATAGAAGGATCCTGGATAAGGCCAACAGTGGCGTATCTTATTTCATCTCCCAGTGCATTTTTAACTTTGCTTATGCAAAACAGGTAATAGAAGATCTAAGTACCACCTGCAAAATGGAGAACAGGCGTATACCTACGATTATATTTACACTCACCGCTTGTGGGTCTGCCAAAACACTGCAATTCCTGGAATGGCTGGGTATACACATCCCTAACGATCTTAAAGACGAACTGAATCAGACAGATAATATGTTGGACAGATCGGTAAATATTTGTCTGGACATCGCGGAAAAACTTGCTGTTTTCTGCGCAGAACGGGCAGTGCCCTTTGGTTTCAATATTGAAAGTGTGGCGATAAAAAAGGATGAAATAGAAGCATCGATCTATATGGTGACTAAAATCGCTGCTATGTTATCGGAAATGGGTATTCGGAAGGAGGTTTTACTAACAGCGCAATAGCGCTCAAATGGATTGGAATATGAGCTTTATCAGGGAGAAACTGGAAACTACCTAATGCTGGTCAGAAGCTGTTGCTACATTCTTGCTGCGCGCCGTGATCAGGGCAGGTAAGGGAGGCGATCATTGCTTCAGGCATAGATTTCACCCTCTTCTTTTATAATCCGAATATTCATCCTAAGAAGGAATATGAAATTCGAAAGGATGAAAATACCCGTTCTTCAGAAAAACATAATATTCCCTTTGTCGATAAATATTGTGGTTGTACCTATTCTCTACGAGATACTAATAAATGGCGTATAGAAAACGGCCGAGAGAAAATAAAGTTGGGTGAGAAATACTACGGCAGGGACTCCGAAGACTGATATCGGATAATTTTTTCAGCTTTCTTTTTGGTAATTGTATTTAATCATCGTAATATTGCGATATAATTATTCAGATGGGCACCACTAAAACAGATTTATTTACTAAAGAACAGAATGACATAGCCGCAATGGCTAAAGCAATAGCCCATCCCGCACGTATAGCAATCTTACAATATCTGGTAAAGGAAAACACTTGCATTACCAGTAATTTTGTAGAGGAATTAGGACTGGCACAAGCCACCGTATCTCAACATCTGAAAGAGCTGAAACTAGCGGGTATTATTCAGGGTACGATAGAGGGTGCCAGTGTGTGTTACTGTATTAATCCTAAAATATGGAAACAATATCAAATACTCTTTAATAGCTTCTTTAAAGATGTAAACTTAACTAATCAGGATTGCTGTTGATTTTTTTTGAGCATAATTATCGCAATATTACGATGATTGTACGATCGTAAACTATAACACAAATAAATAATTATATGAAAAAGATTTTGGTACTCTGTACTGGCAATAGTTGTCGCAGTCAGATGGCTGAAGGTTACCTGAGACATTTTGCAGGTGGCAATGCGGAAGTGTATAGTGCGGGGGTAGAAATACATGGCGTGAATTCCCGGGCTGTCAAAGTAATGGCAGAAGATGGTATTGATATATCTAGTCATACTTCCAACAACATAGATGAATATAAAGAGATTGATTTTGACTTTGTCATCACAGTATGCGATAATGCAAAAGAACGCTGCCCTTTCTTTCCCTCAGGAGCAAAGACGTTTCATGAAAACTTCTCCGATCCTGCAAAGGCGAAGGGAAGCGAAGACGAGATTATGGATCAGTTCAGAATAGTACGTGAGCAGATTAAGCGGTATAGCGGGAGATTTATTGAACAAAATATAGCCTAATATGAGTGTTAATAATAGCAATCCTGTGACAGAACGCAAACGGCTTGGTTTTATGGACAAGTATTTAACAGGATGGATTTTTATAGCGATGGCAGCTGGGATTGCATTGGGTTATTTTATACCGGCATCTGCTAACTGGATAAATAGCTATAGTAATGGAACGACTAATATAATATTGGCTGTTGGATTAGTGTTGATGATGTATCCACCACTTGCAAAAGTACGTTACCAGCATATTGGTAAGGTATTCCGTAATATAAAGATATTGGGTGTTTCTTTGTTGCTGAATTGGGTAATTGGACCGATATTCATGTTTGCGTTGGCGCTTTTATTCTTACATGGATACCCAGAATATATGACAGGATTGGTGTTAATTGGATTGGCCCGGTGCATTGCAATGGTCATTGTATGGAATGAATTGGCAGAGGGAAATAGAGAATACGCTGCTGGTTTGGTGGCACTCAACAGTATATTTCAAGTATTCCTTTATGGTGTCTATGCTTATTTATTTATTACTGTGCTTCCTCCTTTGTTTGGAGTCACAGGTATCAGCGTTAACATTACCATAACAGAGATTGCTGAAAGTGTTGGTATTTACCTGGGCATCCCCTTTGCCGCAGGTGTGATCAGCAGGTATGGGCTGGTTGCAATGAAGGGTGAAAAATGGTATGAGCAAAAGTTCATTCCTATGATATCGCCTATTACGTTGTATGCTTTATTGTTTACCATAGTGATTATGTTCAGTTTGAAAGGGGATTTGATCATGCGGCTTCCAATGGATGTAATACGCATCATGGTACCCCTGTTGATCTATTTTTTGCTGATGTTTGTGGTTAGTTTTTTTGCCGGAAAGAAAGCTGGTGCAGATTACTCGCAAAGCGCTTCTATTGCATTTACTGCTACAGGTAACAATTTTGAACTGGCGATTGCAGTCGCTATTGGCGTTTTCGGTATTAATAGTGGTCAGGCTTTTGTGGGAGTGATTGGGCCGCTTGTGGAAGTACCTGCATTGATTGCTCTTGTTAATCTGGCCGTTAAGTTCAGAAAAAAATATTTCATTTAACTTGACGATAAAAATGGTTCTGATGATAGCATCTAAAGAGCATTGGGAACATATTTACCAGACCAGACAACCTGATGATGTAAGCTGGACACAGGCAGTGCCTTCCATGTCACTGTCGCTTATCAAGCAATTAAATTTAGCAAAGGATGCCCGTATCATTGATATAGGAGGTGGAGATAGTATGCTTGTGGATTTTTTGCTTAACGAGGGATATACAAATCTGGCTGTCTTGGATATTTCTGCGCATTCACTTGAACGGGCGAAACAGCGACTGGGTAAGTCGGCGGATCTGATAACGTGGATTGAAGCTGATATTAACGATTTTAAGCCCGAGCACACTTATGATTTATGGCATGATCGCGCAGCATTTCATTTTCTCAGAGATCCCGACCAACAATATCGTTATGTTCAGACTGCGGCTATTGCCGCTACCAGTCATCTGATCATTGGAACATTTTCCATATCGGGACCAACAAAATGTAGCGGACTAGCTATTCAACAATATGATGAAAAAAGTATGGAGGATCGGTTTGCACCACTTTTTCGGAAAATAACCTGTTCGACGGAAGATCATAAAACACCCGCGGGCAAGCTACAGAATTTTATCTTTTGTACTTTTGAACGTACATAGAAGACAATTGTAAAGTTATTTATCTGTCTATTGAACAGACGTGGGAGCACGAAAGATAATACCACAACGATCAGTGCAATAAGGGCTACGATGATGTCGTAACGGTCCGGCCGAAAGCCATCTACTTTCCATGCCCATATTGAAGTAAGTACAGTAAAAATACCGCCATAAGTAGCATAATTACGAGCAAAGTTAGTAGTTTGCCAGGTAGGCGACTACCCCGTAAAGTATCAGGATAAAAGCTACGGTAATATGCAGCGTCAGCACAAAGAATTCGAAGCTCCTGAAGCGTTACAGGATTCCATTAGGTGCTTTTGGTATGAGAGACGGGATTTCGAAGAACAACAATCAAGTATTGAAGTACTTCCTGATGGTTATGCTGAAATCATTTTTCATTTTGGCAGTTCTTGTAGCATTTCTTATAACGGAAGTCTTCAACCTTTACCTTCACCGTTCATGATGGGATTGCTCAACCAACCTATTCATGTCTATACGGAAAGGCGGTTGGAGGTCATCGGCATCAGATGTTATCCGTGGATGGTATTTGATCTACTCGGTCTACCTTCCGATAAAAATAGTGTGCACATATTTGAACATCCTTTAGCCCGACTTCAATCCAAGTTGAATGAATTTGTTGAAGAGGGTAGGATCGAGTCTGCAATAGACCATGTGAAACAACACTTTTTGGATGCAAGGTCAAGGGTGGCTGTTGATAGCATGCTGTTCAAAGCGGGAGTTGCCATGAGAGCGGCAAATGGAGCTATACCTGTAAGTCAGGTTGCGGCAGCGGCTCATGCGACTGTCCGCACATTGGAAAGAAGTTTTAAGCAATCTTCCGGCTACACAGTTAAGGACGTATCCGGCCTGATACGTTTTGAGCAGGTAAGGAATAAACTATGGCTTTACCCTGATGCTAATATTGCAGGCTTGGCTCATGAAATGGGTTATACCGATCAGTCCCATTTGAGCAGGGAGTTTAAACGCTATAGTGGTACTACGCCTGCCGCATTTGCAAGAAAAATAAAAAAAAGGAAGCAGACTATAAGCGACGATTTTGTCGCGTTTATACAAGCCTAATAAAAGAAGGTTCCGGAATTTTGTGTTTCAATCATGTTATTATGAAAGGTACACTTGAAAACAACGGATACTTACAAGATCATGCTACTTATGATGTAGTCATAGCGGGCGCAGGGCCGGTTGGTCTATTCCTCGCCTGCGAACTGGCACTGCGCAAATGTGTCGTTCTGGTACTGGAAAGGGCAGAGGACCCACATTCCCCATTGAAAAAACGTCCTTTTGGTATCAGAGGGCTCTCGGCACCCACCATAGATGCACTTTATCGTCGGGACTTACTAAAGGATCTGGAGATACACAAACACCTTAAAAACCCGCATAGTGTAATAGCGCCACAACAGGGGCCACTTCCACGTCGTCAGGCAGGACATTTTGCCGGTATTCCATTTTACTTCGACAGTATTGACACTTCTCAATGGAAGATACGTTTACCAGGTCCTACGGATACTCATTTATTATCCGATATGGATGAACTCGAGACCATATTAGCGCACCGGGCAGAAACACTGGGCGTAGTGATCAAGCGCGGATGCGCAATTACTAGTTTTCAGCAATCTTCGGACTATGTAACTGTTCAATCAAGTGACCAATCATTTACAGGTAAATGGTTAGTTGGCTGTGATGGTAGCCGTAGTATCGTGCGTAAGGCGGGTGGTTTTGAGTTCGCGGGTACTGAACCCGAATTCACAGGTTATTCAGTGCAGGTGGATATTGCGGACCCTGAAAAGCTCAAACCCGGCCGGAACGCAACACCTACGGGAATGTACATACAATCACAGCCTGGTTATTTTGGAATACAGGATTTTGATGCGGGCGCTTTTCACAATGGGGAACAGCCTATTACACTTGAACATGTGCAGGAGGTATTACGCCGGGTTTCAGGTGCCGATGTTACACTTACAGTCTTACATATGGCAACCTCCTGGACAGACCGCGCACGGCAGGCCACTAGTTACAGGAATGGACGGGTGTTTTTAGCTGGGGATGCCGCGCATATTCATTCGCCGTTGGGTGGCCAGGGCCTTAACCTCGGATTGGGCGACGTCATGAATCTGGGTTGGAAGCTCGCGGCAACCGTCCATGACAACGCGCCAGACGGGCTACTGGACAGCTATTACATCGAACGTTATCCCATCGGCGCACAGGTGCTGGATTGGTCCCGTGCCCAGGTAGCAGTCATGCGCCTCGATCCCGGTACTCGCGCGCTAAATGCGATTATACGAGACCTGATCGATACCGAAGATGGCACTACCTATATTGCAGCAAGAGTACGGGGCATTCATACTCGTTACGATCTGGAAAGTGATCAACCACTGGTCGGTCTGAGTGTTCCCAACTTTGAGTTCGAAGAAGGTCTGCTCCTTGGAGAGCAAATGCACGATGGACAAGGTATACTGTTAGACTTTGAAGGCAATACTTCGCTCAAAATGTGGGTTGCGGATTATGGTGATCGGATCAGATATATGCCTGGTAGCGTAAAGGACTCGCTTGGATTAAAAGCCTTGCTTATACGTCCTGATGGAATCGTCGCTTGGGTGGCAGAGAATGCGCCTGATACCGATGAATTACAAAAGGCCGCTGCGCGTTGGTTTATAAGCAAAAGGAGGTAAAGCCCCCTTTTGCATACTTGTTTAGTTAACTAATTGCCTAATTGAAGGGAAGCTGGCCCAAATTCCTCAAAATGTATAGCACCAGTATTTACCCCATTTTCAACCAGGAAAGTATGGTGCCTGGTAATGAATGGTGCTGGTCCGCAGAGGTAATAATCGGCATTTTCCTGCAATATTTTTGCCTTGAGTACCGAAAGATCTACCCAGCCTTTATACTGGGCCGGTGCAGTAGGTTGATCATAGAAAATATGAGGATCGAGATTAGGATGTGCGCCAGCTAATTGTGTGAGCCGGTCTCTAAAAGCATGTACGGCTTCATTACGACATCCGTGTATCCAGGTAATAGAAACATCTGTCCGTTGGCTTGTCAGTGCCTCCAGCATGGCCATCAAGGGGGTTTGGCCAACTCCTCCACTGATAAACACCTTGGGTCTGGTCTTGTTGGGATTCAGCGTGAAAGTACCAGCAGGTGCTGACAGATCAACAACATCACCCTCCCTGATATGATCGTGTAGTCGATTGGAGATCATACCATCCGGATAAGTAGCTCCGGCTTCCCTTTTTACCGAAATACGATAGTATTCACCATTGGGAGCGCAGGAAATGCTGTACTGTCGAGGCTGTAGGAGTTGTAGCTCGGGTAAAAACAATCGTAGACTGATGTATTGCCCCGGAAGAAAATCTGCTACTGCACCACCATCAGCGGGATATAGATAAAAAGAAGTGATTTCTGCGGATTCTTCTACTTTCCGTTTTACAACAAAAGGCTTCCAGCCTGTCCATCCTGCATTCTTACTCACTTGCATCGCGTAGAGGTGCTGCTCATGGCCACTCATAATAGCTGCCAGCTTTTGATACGCCATTTTCCAGGCTTCCACTAACTCGGGTGTGGCTGCCTTTCCCAGTACTTCGGAGATAGAAGCCAACAGGTGTTTCCCAACCATGGCATAGTGTTCCGGGCGGACATTAAGACTGGTGTGTTTGTGTCCGATACTGTCTATCACAGGCATCAATGAGCATGGATTTTCTATATGTTCCGCATAAGCTAATACCGCCATGGCCAACGCCGTCTGTTGTTTCCCTTTCTGTTGATTCCCCATGTTGAATACATGCCTGAGTTCGGGATTATGGGTAAACATACGGTTATAGAAATGAGTGGTCAATAATACCCCGTGCTCTCTGAGCACTGGTACTGTCGCTGCTACAAGTCGCTTTTGTTCGTCTGTCATGTTGTATATTTTTAATAATAAAGGACTTTTTAGTCCTTTATTAGGGTAAAAAAAACTACTTGTTAAGTGTGAACTTTCCTTTGATCAGCCCAAGGTTGAATTTCCCAATAGTAGTATTATTCAGCATCTGCGTGATCTGGTTCCTGACTTTCTTAAAATCCTCGTGTAGTGGGCATGGATTGCTTTCCGAGCAATAGGTGAGCCCCAATCCACACCCGGTAAATATTTCACTGCCATCTACGGCTGTTACAATATCTGCCAGCGGTCTGTTCAGTGAAGCCGCATCAAAGTAGAAGCCGCCACTAGGCCCTTTAGCCGACTGGATCAATCCTTCCCGGCTAAGTTTTTGTAAGATCTTGGCCAGGAAAGGTTCCGGCGAGTTTATGTGTCCCGCGATTTCCTTTATGCCTACCTTATATCCCTCATGAGATCGCTGCGCAACGTAGAAAACCGCTCGCATGGCGTATTCACATGTTTTAGAAAAGATAGCCATATATCTGTTTTGTAATTTAGTTACGATACAAAGATAGTGGTATGATAATAAAAGACAAAAATATCTTTTATTATGGGAGTCGGTTTAGCCTGCAAAAGGGAGAGGGTGAATTTCGGGAAACATTTAAACGGTTGATTTAATTAGTAATTTTGCGGGTAAAGTATTCCATCGTGAAAAAAATTGTTGATGTAAGTGCCTTCTATGAAAATTACCTGGATGGGAAATCAATAGAGAAGAACAATTTCCTGGGATATTTTGATACTTTTTCATGGCAGCACTTTAAAGCCGATATCTCTGCTTGTGACAGGATCCAACGTAAGCCATTCTATAAAATTGCCTTGCTCACTGGCGAAGCGGTCTATCATTCCAATAATCAACATATACCTATAAAAGGCAATACAATCGTGTTCATTGACCCAATGACGCAGTGTCGTTTCAAAACTAATGATAAAAGATTCACCGGTAAATATTGTGTTTTCAGTGAGAGTTTTCTCAGAGGAACCAGTAAAATTATCCTTGCCAACTGGCCAGTTTTTAAAACGAAAGGCATATATACGAAGTCTCTGAATGACGAGGAATATAAAAAAATGATGAGTATATTTCAGGAAATAGAGACCGAATACCAAACAGCTTATACATTTAAAGAAGACTTGATCCGCAACCGTATTTTTGATATCATCCATTTTACACAAAAAATGGAACAGCAGGATACGAGCGCGATCAACAAACAAAATGAAAGCCTTGCTTCATTTTTTTTCAGCACTCTTGAAGCCGTCTTTCTACACATAAGTGTAGATAATCCGTTGCCAGATAAAACACCTGCATATTTTGCGCAGCTGCTTAATACAACAGTTGACAGGTTGAATAAGACACTCAAAAGATCCACAGGTAAAACTACGCAGGCACTTTTGCATGAACGTCTACTGCTGGAAGCAAATGTCTTACTGCGCCATACCGCCTATAGTATGAAGGAGATCGCCTGGTGTTTGCAATTCCAGGAAGTAGCCCATTTCCAGAATTTTTATAAGAAACATACCGGTCGCACGCCACTTCAGTATAGACTGGCATAGTTTATTTGCAATAGTTCGCCGTTTATTTGCAATGACGACGAGTTATGGTGATTTTACCTTTGTTTTAGAATAAATAATAGGTAAAGCAATGAAACAATCATTTTTAATTATTGGGATTGGCGAAGTAGGTTTGGCCATGTTGAACAGTTTGTACAATTATCGACAACGCCACGCTGCGCCAATAAGTATCGCTGTACTTGTACAACCTTCAACAGTATGCAGCAGCAAGGTGGTCCTGGAGCCCAAGTTCAAAGATATTATAATCGAGGCAGTAGATCTGAAGAACGATAGTATTGCCATGTTGGTGAATGTTTTCCGGAAATATGATACGATCATTTGTTGTAGTGGATTCTCTATAGGTGCCGGCATACAGGTCAAGATCACCCAAGCCGTAATCGCAGCTGGAGTGAAAAGATATGTACCGTGGCAATTTGGAGTAGATTATGATAAAATAGGGCGGGGGAGTGCGCAACCCACATTTGACGAGCAGCTAGATGTTCGGGATTTGCTAAGGGCGCAAGATCAAACTCATTGGATCATAGTCTCCACCGGTATGATCACCAGCTTTTTATTTCGGGAAGATTTTGGTGTAATCAGCCTGTCTGAGAGTATCGTGCATGGACTTGGCGATTGGCAGCATTCCCTTACGCTGACCGCTTGTGAAGATATTGGGGCATTGACCGTGGCTATTTTGTTCCACGAGCCAGGGATATTGGATCAGGTTGTTTTTGTTGCCGGAGATACGCTAACATTTGCAGATATTGCCCATAAAATGGAACATCTTTTCAATACGAAATTCGAACGCGTATTATGGAGTAATGATTATTTGCAAGATGAATTACAAAGGGATCCGGATAATCCATTTAAACGTTATCGCCTCGTATTTACAGAACCGGGGGTAGCCTGGCCGATGGCAGGAACATTCAATCAACAGCACAATATACCCACTACGGATGTCGTACAATGGGCAAAGCAAAATATCCTGGATATATAGCAGATCGTACTTCCTGATTATCTGCAGGTTGGCGCTGCCTACCTGCTGGGCATAGTGTCGGTTACAATGTCCGCTTTCCTGATCGGACTTATAATAGATACATTTTCCAATGCATAATAACGATTGGACCATCGACGCTTGCGCTCATGGCCCGGTCCAATGAACAAGCTCATATGGATAGTAGGGATTGTCTTTGAAAGAAGAATCGTCCAGTTGCATTATTTTAGCGACGGCGCCGGCTTCCCAGGCCCAATAGCCTTTGTAACACAACTCCTTTTTGTGGTTATCATACCAGGGATCCTGTGAATGTAGTTGATACCATTTGTCAAGGTAAGTCTTCATGGCTATTTCCGCCTGGGGCCGTTGCATCTTTGTTATTGCAAAGATATCCTGGGATATTTTAGGCCAGATAACGGATGTTGGCTTCGGCCCTCCGGGCATTCTGGCATTAATAATAAACCATAATACGCCGTCTGGTGTCCATTTAGGTTCGCTGGAATGCTGGTCTGCTTGCTGGACATACTGTACGATGTAGCCAAACTCTTGATCCGGTACCTGTAATAAGTAGCCAAGTGATACCATATCGAGCATATCTGGATATATTGAATCCGGATCCCATGATTTTTCATATAGTCGGGCTGCTGCTATAAAAAGGTCGTAACATTCAGTGATGGGCTTTCCCATGGAATAAATCAGGTATATTTTGCTGAGATAATCTACCGCCAACGCCCAATAGTTGTAAGAGGTCAGCTTACCGGCGGCGGTTAACTCCTCATTCGTGGCGCTCGTCCTTTGTAGGATCTTATCCTGTTTTGTAAGCATCGCCTCGAAATATTTAGCATTTTTAAGAGGAGCCCTTTGGTTAGGACATAATGTTTCCTCTGATCTGCGGAACAACTTCTTGAAAAATGTCATGATATAGATATTTTTTTAAGCTACAGGAACTAATACTATATTTTTGCTGGCCACTTCCCATAGTAGGCTAGCACTTTATAGTCCCCATTAATACGGCCAAATATAAACGAGAAGTAACTTTCACTATTATTACTTTCTACGGCATATTGAAAGTATATCTCGTATAGCATTGAGCCTTTATCGGTTTCAGCCCTTAGTAGATTGTAATAGTCTTCATCTGATTTTTCATCAATCTCTGTGATGTCTTCTTCACCCGCCAAAGGTAATAGTCGCTTTACATCGGCATGGAAGATATTAGAATAGTACTCCTTGAATTCGCTCGCGCTGACCTTGCCTGCTGACTTGTCTATTTGCATGTGTGAAAGGTCTTCATCAAACCATTTGGGAGCAGTTTGCAAGGGAAAGTGTATATATTTTGCGATGATCTCTGGGGTATCCGATTTTACGGCGTGTTGAAAGCTGGAAAGGGTAGTACGGAATTTTACATCATCCGCGATCTGCGCGCTGGGGGGATGTGCACTGTCAACAGCAGCGACCGGTGCCGGCGTTTCATAGGATGATCTATGGCTGTCACATGCAGTGAGTAAGCCGGTAAACAACAGCGTATACCACAGTACAATAGAGCGGGCTCTTCTTTTCATATAGGAATTTACTATAAGTAAATTTAACGATTCGCCGCAACCTATCCAATCTTACTTATCTGGAAAATTCCTTCCAAATGAAAAAGCCGCATAAGTATTAACCTATGCGACTTTGTTTGAGCAATAAAAAAATGGATGGTATCAATCAACACGGATGAGCAACTATTTTTTAGCAAAATTAGAATAGGCGGACGCAGTCTCTACATTTGCAGTCTGGCCTAAAAACTTAGCCTGCATATCGAGTGCTTCACTTACGGTGAAGTAACGTTTCGCCTCACTATTCCAGTTGTATTTTACCATGATCTCAAATTTTTCCGCCGTAAGCATTTTGATCTTCACGGGTTTTTCATTGAGTACCTGCGATTGTTCTGCTTTCTTGGTCTTCAGATTGATGGTCATATACATCCTGCAATCTTTCATAAAGCTAGCGTCTTTGGGAAGAGAAGTCGGATCCTGCTTATAACTGATCAACAGGTAATCTGCAGTCTCTTTGTCGATCTTGTAGGATGCGTCGTCTGCACGGCTGGAAGATGCAGGTTTAGCATGCTCTTTTCTAAAGGAATTAACTTCTCCGCGGGAGGGAGATTGTCCGTTCACAGACACTACGGTCCAACGCTCTTCTGCTGGTTTGGAGGGGTCGTATTGAGCCATGGTGACCGTTTGCTTACCAGCAGCCGTTGAAGTGGCCTTCAGGTCATAAGCATAGTCAGTAGGTTGTTGCAAAGTCGTAGGCTCCAAGAGGCTGGCATCAATGCCGTATTTGGAAAACGCATCTAATACAACGGATTTCTGGGCAGAAACGGTGAGCGTCGATGTGACCAAAAGGGAAAGAGCAACTACCTGCTTTATTCCGGGAACTTGTAATCTGTTCTTCATTTTGTCGATATTGTTAAAGTGTTTTTTTTGATCAGTTGGTGTTTTAGGTGCTACTATCATACTTGCATTTTTAATGTTAATTTCTTTTGTGGTGCCAAAATTAGGCGCAGCGGGGATGTACTCTTGTGAATTTCTGACTGAACTGACGAAATTCCCGGGTGAATGGTCGCCCTGCCCAGGTGAATTGACATACCCTTTTGTGTAGGCGTTAATTCCGCGGATTTCTTCACCAGCAAAGGAAAGTGACCCGCAACATTTATTCGAATATTAGTAGCTTTGCGGGGTGAAATGATACTCGCCGTAATATCATGAATGTTCAAAAGTTGATCTAAAAATAAATTTGTGGATAATCAGGAAGGAATATCTTACCCCAAGAAGAATAGCTGGAGAAAACGACTATGGCTGGTTACATTTGCTTTTGTAGGATCGTATATGATCGTATTTACGCTGCAGCCTTACGCTGAGTGGAAGAAAGCTTTCGAGGTGCCGGTTTACCAGATAATTATTGATGTTTTCGTTAACCTGATATTTAGCATATTCTTTTTAGAGTTGATATTTTTCATAGATAAGGTGTTAAATAGAATAATACCATGGACAACGCATCCCCTGATACGTTTGCTCATACAGTCGATCATTCAGATCGTTGGAGTATTAATAATTATAATTGTGCTGGGTATTATCTATTTGTATACGCTGGGTAACCCAAAGATGAAATTATCAGAGAGTAAAATAACGCAATCATGGTATTTAGTGATCGCTACGGTTTTGCTGGTGTTGATGATGGGAGCACTCAACACGGTACATTATCTGGTTACTAACTGGAAAAGGGCAGCCATGCAGGCCGCGGAGTATAAGATCAAAGCAGCCGAAAGCAGACAACTGGCTGCCGAAACAGAACTACAGGCACTTAAACTACAGGTAGATCCCCACTTTGTATTCAATAACCTGAGTGTACTTTCAGAGTTGATTTTGAAAGATCCGCTATTAGGACATGCGTATACCGAGAACTTTGCGAAAGTATATAAGTACCTGCTGGTTAATTCAAAAAACAAACTGATTACATTGCGGGAAGAACTTAAATTCCTCCATGCCTACCTTTTTTTGATTAAAAACCGGATAGGAGAGGGCGCTGTTTTTAACATCAATATAGCTAACGCAAAACTCAGCTTACAGATACCTCCCGCTACGTTGCAGCTATTTGTTGAAAATGCACTTAAATATAATAGTACAGAAAAAGGTAATCCACTGACCGTTGAAATATATTCGACCGAAGATGATGAACTGGTCGTCTCTAATGTCCTGTTACCGCTGCTTCAGCCGACACCCTCTACAGGCATAGGGTTACAGAATATTTTAGGCAGGTATGCATTATTATCCGATAGAAAACCTGTTGTGGAAGTAACAAAAGAAACTTTTACGGTAACAGTACCTCTTATCAAATGAAAGTGATTAAGAAAATATTGATCATGGAAGACGAAGAACCTAATGCAGAAAGGCTGCAAAGGTTCCTCTCTGAAATAAGGCCGGTCATTGAAGTATCGGCTATTTTGGATAGTGTAAAAAAAGCGGTGGAATGGCTCGCAAAAAACGATCCTCCAGATCTGATCATTATGGACATCCGCCTGGCAGATGGACTTTGCTTCCAGATATTTAACCTCGCCAATGTAAAAAGCCCGGTTATATTTACAACTGCGTATGATGAATATGCTATCAAAGCATTTAAGTATAACAGTTTAGACTATCTCCTGAAACCTATTGAAAGAGAAGAGCTGGAAACAGCAATCCTGAAATATGAAGACTTGATCAAACACACCTTCGAACAACATACGCTGATCGAAAACCTGCTTAATTACATACAACCCAAAGAGTACAGGACCCGCTTCCTGATTCCATACCGGGATGGCTATAAGAAAATTAATGTGGAAGATATTGCCTTCTTCTCCAGCCAGGTAGGTGGCAATTACGCGAATCTGTTCAATGGAGAAACAATGGTCATCCCCCAGACACTGGAGACCCTCGAACAACAACTGGACCCTGCACTGTTTTTTAGAGCAAACCGACAGTATATCGTACATATCGACTCCGTCGAAAAAGTATATAACCAATTCAATGGTAAGCTCAAAATCGAAATAAAGAATTACAGAGATACAGATATCATCGTCAGCAGATCAAAAGCTCCCTTGCTTAAAATGTGGCTGGATTACTAACGCACGCCGTCAGCCGTACCAATGTTCAAACCATGGATCAGCTGGCTTGCATTGTGGTAGCTACATGTATCTACCTCTTCATAGCACTCTTACTTGCTGCATCTGTGATGCCAGGTCCTGAACAACCTCATTGGCACGATTTTGTTTCCTGATTTAGGGAATTAAAACTTTTTATATGACGGAAAACAAAAAACCAGGAAAAGAGCTGGACAAAAAAGCCAACAACGAGAAAGAGAAAAATGATTCGCCTATCAAGCCTGATCCGGAAACCTTAGGCCCTGAACCGCAAGAGAAAATGGAAGGCCCCGTTTCATCAGTCATCAGAAAGATAGCCGAAAATGGGGATGAAGAAGACGTTGACCCGGAAGAACAAAAAAAGGATGCTATTGACAGATCGGAAGAAGAATAAACGTGCAACAATACATTAATGATGCCCATTACATCGGTTTTCGGGCATCATTAATTAATAATACCAGCCACGTCCTCAATAATACATAACTACTCCTTGGGTAAAAATGTCCACAAGTTATTGATGTTACATGGCTTTCTCCAATGCCGGTACCATGGATTCGCTATATTTATTTCTATATTCCACAGGTGTTAGACCCGTAAGTCGCTTAAATATCTCCCTGAAGGTCTGAGTGTCCGTATAGCCCACCTCGTACATTACTTCACTTACATTTTTTCGGGTGGTTTCGAGTGTACGTTTGGCCGCTTCCACTTTTACTCGCTGGATATACTCATTTACTGTGTTGCTGGTGGATCGTTGGAACCTTCTTTCAAAATTGCGTCGGCCAATAGCAAATTTATTCGCTAAGAAGTCTATCGTGATTTTTTCCGGGTAATTTTTCTCTATGAATTCCTGCGCCATCTTGATCTCTTCATCATCATGCGCTTTCTGCCCTTCGAATATAATGAATGGCGATTGGCTTCTGCGGTCTATATCTATGATAAATGCTTTTGCAATGGTAATCGCCATCGCTCTCCCTGCATACTTCTCGATCAGGTATACTAACAGGTTTAGATAGGCAAAAGCGCCGCCGCTGGTATAAATGCCTTCTTCATCGGTAATGATCTGTGAGGGCATCATCTTCACTTTGGGAAACAGGGCGGTGAACTGCCCGGCCAGTTGCCAGTGTGTAGTACAGGGCCGGTTATCTAATAAGCCGGTCGCAGCCAGGAAGAATGCGCCTATACAAAGACAGGCAATCTCCGCCCCCTGCCGCCGCTGCTCCAGTATCCAGGGTATAAATGCCTGGTTAAGCGCAATAGCTGCCTGCTGATCTCCTTGCAGCGATGGAATGATGATCAGGTCCGTTTTAACTATATCTTCGATCAATGCGTCCGGATTAATGGTAAACAGACCATTTCGTTGACTCGTATGATGAGCAAGCCCCACCAGCTGGATATGGAATAACGGTTCCTCCCCGCTGGCAGCACGTAGTATATTCACTTCCGAAAGTATTTGCAAACTCCCTTCAATATTTACCAGGCTGCTTTGGCCCTGAGGGATTAAAATGGAAATGTGTTTCATCTTGCCAGTAAATTATCTTGATATGGTTGTCACAATCCCCTGCGCTGATTGTCGCTAAACCCGGTCAATAGTATCGATCTGCCCCGGTAGCTTTGTAACACCATCAAAAATAGCGAAATGACGCAAATAAATACCTACCTCACCTTTACCGGCAATTGCCGGGAAGCAATGTGCTTTTATCAGGAATGCCTGGGAGGACAACTCACCTTTCAGACGGTAGGAGAGATGGCAGGTGCCGGACTATTACCGGCAATACTAACCGAGGCCATCGTACAGGCAACCTTGCAAAACAGGTACCTGTTCCTCGCCGGCTCCGATATGGTCGAAGAAGAAGGACTCGTAAAAGGAAACAATATATCCCTGCTGCTGTGCTGTGATACAGAACGGGAAGCCCAGGACTACTACTGGAAGCTGGTAGCCGGTGGCATCGCAACCTATCCCTTACAAAAGGGCCAGGAAGGAGCCCTCTGGGGTACACTTACCGACAAATATGGCCACCAATGGCTCCTCAGCACCAATCCCCACAAATGACAATACCTCTTAAAACAATAAAAACGGAAAATATGAGAAAAGTAGTTTTGCTGATGCATGTCTCCATCGACAATTACGTAGCAGATGTAAATGGTGGACTGGACTGGATGTCATACGATCACGAAATGGAGACGTATGCCGAAGAACTGGTAGAGACAGTAGGCATGCCCCTATACGGACGCGTTACCTATGGCATGATGGCTGGTTACTGGCCTACCGTGCTGGAAAACCCTGAAAAAGCTAGTGAACATAGTCTGAAGCATGCCAGATGGGTACAGGATATACCCAAGGTAGTCTTCTCCCGCACCATGGAGTCCGCAGATTGGAACAATACCCGGTTGATCAGGGAAAATATTGCAGCAGAAGTAAAGAAACTTAAAGAAGAGCCAGGAAAAGACCTCATGATCTTCGGCAGTCCGGGATTGGTGAAGACCTTTGTAGAATTGGATCTTATTGATGAATACCGGTTGACCATCCAGCCCATCGCACTTGGAGCAGGTATCCCGTTATTTAAAGACATGAAAGAACCGGTAAGATTAAAACTTATTAGTACAAAACAATTCAAGTCGGGTGTTATCGCTGCCCATTACACGGTGAACAAAAAGTAAGATACCCTTGGTTTATATGGCACGTAAACTATTATCGAGCGGGTACCCATCGCGGCACTGGCAGGCTGCTGCTAAAGAACGCTGAATCAGTGATAGCGGTTAATATTATAGAAAATCCTTATTATCGGGTTGCCACCTCCTCAAAGGGAGGATAGGGCCAGGAGAGGAGCCGCTACACTTATTTAGAGAAGACCCAATATCCCAGTGCCAGCCATAGCAGACCTTTTAACAGGAAAAAGATGAATCCCCAGAAGCCAATACGTTTTAGCCAGCGGATGATCTTTTCCTTTTTTTCTGGATTTATTTTCATGGTTCGCCAAGTTACACATTTTAGCGCTATCTCCCTGCCTTGGAACAAATGAAAGCACGGCAATAAACAGGAAGGATAACGAATAAAAGAGGCTGTCATCAGATCATCTTGAGACAGCCTCTTTCTCATTTATGCCTTATTTTATGTCAGACTAGATCAAATCGGTCCGCATGCATCACTTTATTCCACGCCGCTACAAAATCCTTTACAAACTTAGCTTGCCCGTCAGTACTGCCATACACCTCTGCCACAGCTCGTAATTCTGCATTGGAACCGAAGACGAGATCAGCACGGGTCGCTGTCCATTTGGTCTTTCCACTGGAACGGTCACTGCCGATATAGTGTTCTTTATCGTCAGAGGCCGCTTTCCAGGCCGTATTCATATCCAGCAGATGCACAAAGAAATCGTTGGTCAGCACACCCGGACGATCGGTAAATACACCATGTTTGGAACCGTCAAAGTTAGTACCCAATACACGCATACCGCCTACCAACACGGTCAACTCAGGTGCCGTCAGCCCCTGTAGCTGCGCCCTGTCTATCACCAATGCCTCCGTCGATACAGGTATGCCCGGCTTCCGGTAATTACGGACGCCATCTGCCAGCGGCTCCAGGTAACCCACCGATTCAATATCCGTGTTCTCCTGGGAAGCGTCCATCCGGCCGGGTGTAAAAGGAACCGTCACCGCCTGACCACCGTCTCTCGCTGCCTTCTCAATTGCTGCCGCGCCGGCCAATACGATCAGGTCCGCCAAAGAGACCTTTTTACCACCACTTAGCGTAGTATTAGCTTCCTGCTGAATAAGCGCTAAAGTATCCAATACCTTTTGCAACTGCACCGGATTATTTACCTGCCAGTCTTTCTGTGGAGCCAGACGTATACGGGCGCCATTAGCGCCTCCTCTCTTGTCAGACCTCCGGAAAGTAGCGGCAGATGCCCAGGCAGTAAATACCAGCTCAGATACACTGAGCCCTGATGCCAATACTTTCTCCTTCAACGTAGCAATATCCTTTTCATCTATCAGGGGATGGTCAACAGCAGGGATAGGATCTTGCCATAGCAACTCTTCTGCTGGTACATCAGGTCCCAGGTAACGCGCCCGCGGACCCATATCGCGATGCGTCAGCTTGAACCATGCCCGGGCAAAGGCATCTGCAAAAGCAGCTGGGTCTTCCAGGAAACGCCTGGATATCTTCTCATAAGCAGGATCAAATCTTAAAGACAAATCAGTGGTCAGCATCGTAGGCAGGTGCTTCTTAGCCCCGTCATAAGCATCAGGAATGATCTTATCCGCATCTTTAGCCACCCATTGGTGCGCACCGGCCGGACTTTTAGTCAATTCCCATTCAAATGCAAACAGGTTTTCGAAGAAGTTATTACTCCACTTCGTCGGCGTCGTCGTCCATATCACTTCAAGCCCACTGGTAATAGTGTCCGCACCTTTACCAGAACCATAACTGTTACTCCATCCAAGCCCCTGCTGCTCTATACCTGCCGCTTCCGGCTCTTTACCCACATGGCTCGAAGGAGCAGCACCGTGCGTTTTACCAAAACTATGCCCTCCAGCTATCAATGCCACCGTCTCCTCATCATTCATCGCCATACGGCCAAAAGTATCACGGATGTCTCTCGCTGCAGCTATAGGATCAGGATTACCGTCAGGCCCCTCCGGATTCACATAGATCAACCCCATCTGCACAGCACCAAGCGGTTTCTCCAGATTACGGGAATGAATATCACCATCCGCATCGTCATCAGACGATACTACACCGTGCTCCTTAGGTACACCTTCCGATCCGTGCGCATATCGCAAGTCCCCGCCCAACCAGGTCGTTTCTGATCCCCAATACACATCCTCACTGGGCTCCCAGGCATCTTCCCGGCCCCCGGCAAATCCAAACGTCTTAAAGCCCATCGACTCAAGCGCTATATTACCCGTCAGCACCAATAGGTCCGCCCAGGAAAGCTTACGGCCATATTTTTGTTTGATAGGCCAAAGCAACCGCCGCGCTTTATCAAGGCTTACATTGTCCGGCCAGCTATTAAGCGGCGCAAACCGTTGCTGACCCTGACCCGCACCACCACGACCGTCTCCCACACGATATGTACCCGCACTGTGCCAGGCCATACGGATAAACAATGGACCATAATGCCCAAAGTCAGCCGGCCACCAATCCTGTGAATCAGTCATAAGCGCATGCAAATCCTGCTTTACAGCCTCCAGATCCAGCGTCTTAAAAGCTGCCGCATAATTAAAGTCTTCATCCATGGGGTTTGATAAGGATGAATGCTGACGCAGAATGCCTATCTTTAACTGATTAGGCCACCAATCCTCGTTCCTGGTACCCCCTCCGCCAACGTTTTGTTTCATACTGCCATTGTGGAATGGACATTTACTGATGTCATTTGGATCTTTTCCCATTGGAATAATTTTTGGGTGTTGAATGAATACTTCCTTATATCAATATTATTAAGCAGTATTCTAAAAATAGACTAATTGAACGTATAATCAAAATCAATTAATTCTATAATTCTATAGTTTTCATCTATTCATATACGGTAGTAGGTTAACATACATTAAGCTGCTTTTAAGGTCGATTTAAGGTCCAGATAATATTATCCCCTTAAATTACGGCCATCAATTTTATCGGATATGATGAGTCTTATACTGCTGTCATGTGTTAATCTTCAGGCCTGGGTGGCTATCTATTTATTTAACCTGCTGAGACCCAGGGACCGTTTCGAAAAAGTACTCAATGTCTTCCTCGTCATTCTCCTCATTCACCTCGCCATCAAATTATCCCTCTGGGTCATCTGGAAAAGCGCCTTCCTATATAATAATAACGCAACAGGATTCGGCACCGTATACGGTCCCCTGCTTTACCTCACCACCCTGATCTATCTGGACCGCAAAGTATCCGTACGGACTATCATCCTGCATATGCTGCCCGCATCCTGCTTCCTGTCCGTATTTCTGATCGACAGCGCCGGATACCTGGGTGGTCAGATCAGCTCTCATTTAGTAAGCGTAAATGCGACTGTAAACCAGGTATTTACCATATTCTCCCTCATCATATATCCCTTGCTCGCCTGGCATGCCCTGCACAAAATCGCCACTCAACCCGGTGACATAAAAAGACGACTGCTGAATACCATCATCCGCATCCTGCTGCTTGGTATACTATTGGGATTGATCGCAATGGCCCTGTATGCAGCAAAAACCAACCGCTGGGACCTTAACCTCTGGATATTACCCTACCTCTGCTTCGCCTGGCTACTGGTACTAATACTGCGATATAAAATGAAAGCCGTCGCTTTCATACCTCTTCCCCAGGCCGCCGAAGAACCTGCCCCCGTTCAACAGTACAAAAAGTCAAAACTCGACGAAGAAATGATGGAGGGGTACGAACAAAACCTTCGCCAATTTATGGGCACAAGTCGCATTTACCTCGAAACAGAACTCTCCCTGGGAGACCTCTCCGAACGTTCCGGTATCCCCAAACACCATATTACCCAATTGTTAAGTGAACGGTTTAATAAAAACTTCTACGCTTTTATTAACGAATACCGTGTTGAAGAAGCCGTCAACAAACTAAAAGACCCCTCCCTCGATATCAACCTCCTGTCACTTGCACACGACTGTGGCTTCAATTCCAAATCTTCCTTTAACAGCCATTTTAAAAAGATCACCGGCCTCACACCGTCACTATACCGGAAAAATATCCAGCAAAACATTCCCTTAACAATTCCGTAAGAATTCCGTAACCTTAGTTAGATTGGCCATGGTGGCAGTTCTATATGTGCGCCCCACCTGGCTCGTACCTCCCAATGACCTCCCCACCGGGCGTAGTCGTATTAGTTCATCCCCTTTTCCACTTTTGTGATAGTACCTATTACAATACTATCAAAACCAAAATGGAAATGAGATTATTTATGCTACGCAGTACGCTTCTCTCTCTATGGCTGGCACTTTTGCTTATCGCAGGCAATGCCTTCGCACAGGAAAGGATCATTAAAGGGAAAGTCACCGGTGCAGATGGCGCCGGTATCCCTGGCGCCACCATCCGGGAGAAAGGAAGATCTGGTGGGGCACTCACCAATGCCAACGGAGAATTCTCCTTCAAGGCCAGCAACCCGGACGCTGTCCTCGTTTTTTCAACAGTAGGTTACCTGTCCCGGGAAATAAATGCATCCGCTGATAACTTCAATATTATACTACAGGAAGATCGCAAACGCCTCGATGAAATCGTAGTCACCGCCATGGGAATACGCAAAGAGGCAAAACGACTGGGCTACTCCGTACAGGAAGTAAAAGGAGCAGACCTTATAAAAGCCCGCGACCCTAACGCCATCAACTCCCTCGCTGGTAAAGTGGCAGGCCTTACCGTCGGCGCCAACCCCGAAATGCTCGGCCGCCCCGATATCGTACTACGGGGTAGTAAAGACCTCCTATTCGTAGTAGATGGAATACCCATCAACTCCGACACCTGGAATATCAACCCCGATGATATCGAATCCTATACCGTCCTCAAAGGCGCCAACGCCGCCGCACTATATGGGTTCAGAGGTATCAATGGCGCCATCGTCATCACCACCAAAAGAGGTACCAAAGATGGTAAAGGCTGGCAGATAGATGTCAACAGCAGCACCCTCTTCGAAAAAGGGTTCCTCGCACTGCCACAGATACAGGAAGAATACGGGCGCGGTACCAACTTTAAGTACAGCTATGGCGACCAGCTATACGACAACAGCCAGCGGCTGCCGGAATGGGGACCCCGCTTCGAAGGCCAGCCCGTCAAACAATATGATAGCCCCTGGGATCCCGCCACCCGCATCAGAACAGCTACCCCCTGGACAGCCCGTGGTAAAGATAACTTCAATCGCTTTATGGAGACAGGTATCATCAATTCCAACAATATCTCCCTGTCCACCGCTACCGACCGCGCTGATATCCGGATATCCATGTCCAATATGAATCAGAAAGGCATGAACCCCAATACCAAACTGCATACCTATGCACTGGCACTCAACGCCGGCTACAATATCACCGACAAATTCAGGATCGAAGCCAGCGCCAATATCAACAAACAATATTCTCCCAATATTCCCGATGTCAACTATGGTCCCAACTCATATGTCTACATGTTCCAGGTATACGGATCAGCAGACTATAACATCGACGACCTCAAAGATATCTATAAAGGCCCCCAGGGTGTACCGGGACTGATCCCATACGCACAGGAATATGGCCGTGAGAACAGCGCCTGGTTTATCGCTAAAAAATGGCTGCGATCCCACGACAAAACCGACATCAATGGATATGTCAAAGCCAGCTACAAATTCAATGATGCTTTCAACCTGAGCCTGCGCTCACAGATCACCACCTGGAACCAGGTACGTACCGAACAAGTACCTGCCGGGACTAACCTGAACACCTATACCCCCTGGTACTACTTCGGCTGGTACGGCGACTACCGCGAAGATCGTCGCAATCTCTTCGAAAATAATACCGACTTGACCTTAACTTATAATAAGAAAGTCAGCAAATTCAATATCTCCGGACTGGCAGGCGCCAGCATGCGCTCCTTCAGCTACAATTCCCTGTGGGGTACCACCAAAGCCCTGGCACTCCCTAACGTATATGTACTGGCCAACTCCAAAGATCCATATGCGTCCTATACCTGGGCCTCAAAAATGCAGGTATATAGCGGATTCTACTCCTTCGATATCACCTACGACCGGTTCCTCACCTTATCACACACCGGCCGCGTAGACCACGTATCTACACTGGCGCCCGGATACAATACCTTCTACTATCCTTCCGTATCCTTAAGCTCTGTGATCAGCGACTACGTAGACCTGCCGAAGTTCATCTCCTTATTGAAGATAAGGGGTTCCTACGCCAATGTAAAGGGCGCACTGACTGCACCTACCGTATCTTCCGCATATACGCAGATCACCGGCAAAAGCACCAACAGCCTGCTCGGATATGGTACCGATCTGTATTCCTCATATGATGGACCTACCTATGCCAACCAAATGGCGTATGGCTTCACGTCCTATTATAATAACACACCTTCCGTTTCCTATTCCAGCGTGATCAGCAACGCAACACTAAAACCGTTCTCCGTATCTTCTTACGAAGCAGGTGCTGACATCCGATTGTTCAAAAACAGATTGGGAATAGACTTTACCTACTTCACCAGCCTCAATGGCCCGCAGATCTTCCCATTAGGTGTAGCGCCTTCCACCGGATACGATGCACATAACGTAAATGCCATCACCACCCGGAAAAAAGGATTTGAGATCGCCCTGAACACTTCCCCCCTTAGAAACCCCAAAGGCCTGAACTGGGATATCAATATCAACTACGCTACCTACAAAGAAACCTTGCAACATATCTATGGCGACGAACAATCCGTACAGCTCAATAACCATGTGTACCACCAGGGCGATAGGATAGATGCGATCTACGACGCCGGATTCGTAAGAGATGGCTCCGGCAATATCATCTACTCCGGCGGCTTACCCCTGCGTGCCCCCTCCGACATCGGCAACAGGGTACTGCTGGGATACGCCAACCCCGATTTCACCTTCGGCATAGGCAACCGCTTCTCCTACAAAAGCTTCTCCTTCAGCTTCCAGATCGATGGCCGCATCGGGGGGAAGATCTACGATGAAGTATACCACGATGGTATGAACGGTGGTACCGCCCTGGCCAGCGCCAGCGGCGATTTCGGTACCGCCAGGTTCGCAGACTGGCAGTCTACCAACAATGGTACCGTAGCACCCACCGGACACTATGTAGCGCCGGGCGTAAAGATCATCTCCGGTACACCGCAATACGCAAATGGTAAGATCACTAACATGAAAGACCTCCAGTTCGCACCAAACGACGTCGCCACCACCGTACAAAATTTCATCTCCTCCGGTATCGGCAACGTACCCGAATATTGGATGGTAGACCGCTCCTTCGCCAAACTGAGAGAAGTGACCATCAGCTACAGCCTGCCGTCCAAATTGCTGGGCCATGGCCGCTTCATCAAAGCCGCCACCTTCTCCCTCGTAGGACGCAACTTACTCTACTGGGCCAAACGTAAAGACATAGATCTCGACCAGTTCGCCGCCGGATACAACGACACCGATCGATCCCTCAACAATGGTGGCATACTACAGAGCGCAACAGCCAGAAGATTCGGTTTTAACGTCAATCTAAGTCTCTAATATTACAACTCATTCATATGAAACTATCATTCAAATATATCCTACTGGCATGGCTGATAGCAACATCCGTGATCAGTGGATGCCAGAAAGGAGACCTGCTCTCCAATCCTAACGTCGCCTCAGACAACTCTACCGTACCGGTATCCCTGATCCTCAATCACCTCACGACCAACCTCATGAGGGAAGAAGAACCCGTGATCTCCACCGTATACCGGTACAATCAGAATATCGTCTCTAACTATTCTTATTACTTCGGCAGCAACGCCTACAACTGGTCCAATACCAACCATACCTACGACATGATCCGCTACTGCTCCCAGATGGAAGCACAGGCACAAAAACAATATGGTAACACCACCAACGTATACTTCGCACTCAGCAAGTTCTTCAGAGCCTACGCATTTATCTGGTTGTCCCAAAGAGTAGGCGATATCCCAATGTCACAGGCGGGCAACATTAACAACCTCACGCCGGCATACGATAACCAGCACGATGTGTACAAAAACAGCCTCGCCCTACTGGATACCGCCAATACCCTCCTGGGTACACTAATGGTAGCCCCCGGCATAGCTGATAGCAAAGTAGATGCAGGTGGAGATATCTTTGGCCTCACCTACATGCAATGGCGTAAACTGATCAACACCTACCGCCTGCGCGTACTCATTAGCATGAGCAAACGTGCCGATGACAACGCAGACCTGAATATCAAATCACAGTTTGCCGACATTATCAACAATGCAGATAAATACCCGGTAATGACGTCTGCCAGCGATAACATGGTATATCGCTACACCACCATCACATTATATCCGCCTAACCGCTCCGGTAACGCGCCGTACAATAACTGCGCTAACATCAGCCAGACCTTCTTTAACGTCACCGCTGCCTACCACGACCCGCGCGTGTTTGCACTGACAATACCTGCACCCGCTCAACTCACCGCTGGCAAACAGGTAAGCGACTTCACCGCATACATAGGAGAAGACAATGCTAAATCACAGGGACTCATGTCCAGCTTCTCCGCAGATGGTAAATACTCCTCCCTGAGCTACAACCGCTACATGTCATCCTCCTCCGGCGCCAACGCAGAACCCTACGTATTAATAGGGTACCCCGAACTGTGCTTCAACATAGCAGAGGCAGCCTACCGTGGCTGGATCACCGCCGATGCCGCCTCCTGGTATCTCAAAGGCATAAACGCCTCCATGAAATGGTATGGCCTATCACAGGGACAAACAGTAACCATCGGCAACGTAGATGGTAGCAAAACCAACCTGGGCTCCGCAGTGATCGATATCAATGCCTTCCTCGCAGATCCCAACGTAGCCTACGATCCCGCTAAAGGCCTCACCCAGATACTGACCCAGAAATATGTAGCCTTCTTCATGAACTCTGGCTTCGAATCATACTATAACTGGCGCCGGACCGGCATCCCCGCATTTAGCCAGGGTGGCGCAGGTATCGGTACTACCAACAACATGATACCGATGCGCTGGCAATATCCCCAGGATGAGATCACCTACAACAACAATAACTATAAAACTGCCATCGGCAACCAATATGGTGGCAACGATGACGTAAACGCCAAAATGTGGCTGATCAAATAATCCTACCGCTTGCTATCTATCTCCCGGCTCATTGCCGGGAGATAGATAGTATCGTTAATATACCTCGCATGAAAAGATTCTATCATATCTCTGATAACCCGAGGATCAAAATATTCGAACCCAGAGCCCCCATGGCCAGCCAATATCGCATGCTGCCCGATGTCGTATTCGCCATTACCGGCGAACTCCTGCATAACTACCTCCTGCCAAGAGACTGCCCCAGGGTCACCTACTACATAGGCCCCCAAACCTCCGCCGCCGATCGCCAATATTTCTTCGGCCACAGCACCGCCACTTACATCGTAGCCGTAGAAGCCGCCTGGCTTAAACGTATACAACAGGCCATCATCTATTGCTACGAATTTCCCCCCGACAACTTCTACCTGCTCGATAAATGCGCCGGCTACTACATCTCTGAAAAAACAGTCGCACCCCTCCAGGTTAAACCTATCTACAACGTCATGGACGAAATGCTGAAACGTAACGTCGAACTCCGATTTATGCCTTCCATCATCAGCCTGGCCAGCGCAGTCAAAGATTCCTCCCTCAACTTCTCCCTCATCAGAATGCTATACGCCAGGTAAGGAACACGTATGGTATGTAGCGATTAAGTGATTGTAATACAGTTTTTTGAGTAATATTTATACTACTTAGTATGTTGATAATGAATGTACTAAGTGCTCATGTCCACCTCTCGTATAACATTCGTATACCATTCCTGTATCATTCCTATACTCGCCGCTCGTCAACCTCTCTAATTACCTATAATATATATATGCCGGAAAATGTTTATGCATCGGGCGTCCAACCCGCCATCCCACAACAGGCAACTCTCATCCGTCCGCAACATAAATAGCCGCTCGGTAAAGTGAAAGAGAAGACAGTCATACCGAAATGCTCCTACTAATAAATAGAGATGTATAACGTTAATGGTTATACTTATTTAATACGGTAAGGAGAAATTACCGCAGTGTACCGCTGTGATCGGGTTGGCCGTCCACCATAATAGCAGCCCCATCAAAAAAAGAAAGCTACTTATTAGAATATATATTTATTATGCAATTGATTGCAAAGCAGGAGGTGCACTCTACATGTAATGCTGGTAGCAAGTTTAAGCGGTCACGGCATTTTAAAGAATGAGTGTACATTCAACAAGTATTATCGTAAATACATACAATAAGTGTGTAAGAAACGTGTTAGGCGATCCGGGAAATACGTAGAAATCCACCGGTGAATATCTAATTAATACCAGTAGTAAGTAGCGGTTATTTAGCCTTGTAAGTTGTCATATTCCCTTTTCATATACCGCGCAAAGTGCTTGACCACTCTGCTTTGCAAAACAAAATACCGCCGTTTGTATAAAGGTATTATTGCACTGGACAGCAGTTTTATTATTACTGGAAGATTAAATCTTTTTAATGTTGTTTGGTTTTTGCAAGAAGTGTTTATCTTCGATTCGCGTTACAAACAGGATTGAACAAACATTAGAGCAAGCTAAACAGTCTGTCCTCTCTTGATGAACCATTAAATAACTCAGTGTCTGAAACCCGTTTTATAATAACCATTATAGTTAAACTCAGCGTCTAAGAAACCCGTATTTAAAAACACCACACGTTATCGGTAAATTACTCAGCGTCTACAGGAAGCTCCCTTTTGTTGTCTCTTTGCGAATGTGCCGTTTCAATTGTGTTGAATACTTGATCAATATATCGTGTTTACCTACACACGTGGTTATTGTTAGTGCCTGGAGCATTAGTAATGATCCGTGAATTGCCTGTAATTAAATGCCTTGTGTTTATGACCACAACAGAAATTTTCAGATTGCTTGTGATTAATCTGAGCGAAATCATTCCATATGCTGGAGATAAAGAAATAGATCGCAGTGATATGTTATCACCATTAGGGGCGGATTCTATAGGACGAGCCATTTTAATTGAGAAAACTTTAGAAGATCTTCATCTGAATGTGCCTAGACCTGAATTTCACAGTGCCACAAATCTTGGTGAACTCGCTGACCTTTTCTACGAAAGGTACACAGCAACCCATACTATAACTGTTACTTGATTCATGTAACTAAACGCATTTGTGCAATTTCTGCTCTGCACAATGAATAAAGTCCCGTGGCGCTTGCATCATGCCATCCCGCTGACTTTAACCGGCTATTAGTATCATTTGTCAACAACAACTATTATATCCTGTCAGCATCCTGCACCGGCCGCTGATAAAGGATTTACCGCGATGTACAGCCAGTACTGCACATCGGGATGGCTATCTTTTGCCGTCAATTGCCACTACCTATAAACAACTGTATAAAGTTGAACAACACCACCTCGCATACCACTTGCGAAGCGGTGCTGTAATTGCAAACTATTGGCGTTAGCCTTAATGAATTATGATTATGGAGCCTAAATCGAACCACACATTAAGAGAAGAAATTGCCGTTATCGGCATCTCCTGCCGCTTTCCGGGAGCGGAAAACTATCATTCATTCTGGGACAATCTTATCAACAGTCGCTTCAGCGTTACTGAAATCCCCTCCGGCAGATGGGATGCACAACAGTACTACGGCGACCCACTGAAAGAAGCTAACAAAACCAATAGCAAATGGGGCGGATTTATTTCAGACATAGATATGTTCGATCCCTTGTTCTTCGGTATCTCCCCCAAAGAAGCAAAATATATCGATCCGCAACATCGCCTCTTCCTGCAAGCAGTATGGCATACCATAGAAGATGCAGGCTATAGCACAGAGAGCCTCTCCGGTAAAAAAATAGGCATATACGCAGGCGTATCTAAAAATGACTACGCCGAGATGTTACAGGCCACCCACCAGGAAATAAGCCCCTTCGTTTCCACAGGTACCGTACACTCCATCCTCACCAACAGAGTCTCCTTCCTCCTCAATCTCTCCGGCAAAAGCGAAGTAGTGGATACCGCCTGCTCCAGCTCATTGGTAGCCCTGCACAACGCTATACGCGATATAAGATGCGGTACCTGCGAAGCCGCCATAGTAGGTGGCGTCAACGCTTTGCTGACACCTACCATGTACCTCTCTCATGGTAAATCCGGCATGCTATCCGGAGATGGCAAATGCAAAACATTCGATGAAAGCGCCAATGGATACGTTCGCGCAGAAGGAGTGGGATGCCTCTTCATCAAACCACTGCGTAAAGCAATCGCCGACAACGATAATATAATAGGTATCATCAAAGGAACAGCTGTCAACCACAACGGCCGCTCCAACTCAATGACCTCCCCCAGCGCAGTAGCCCAGGCCGATGTCATCAACGCTGCTCTTGCAGATGCCGGATTAGAGGCCTCAGAGATCAGCTATATCGAAGCCCATGGCACCGCCACACCACTGGGAGACCCCATAGAGATCAGCGGACTCAAAAAAGTGTTTGCCCCTTTCGTACAACATACCGGCGTCCGCTGTGGCCTCGGATCCGTAAAGACCAACATCGGACACCTCGAAAGCGCCGCCGGCATGGCTGGTCTTATCAAAGTATTGATGTGCCTCAAACATAAAAAGTTACCGGCCGTCCTCCACTATAATAAACTCAATCCATACATTGACCTGAAAGACACGCCCTTCTATATCGTAGACACCGCCACCGACTGGAAAGCTAATGGCCTACTCACCGCAGGCGTCAGCTCCTTCGGAATGGGGGGCGTCAACGCACATGTCATCGTGCAGGAATACCAGCAGGAGAAAACCTCGCCGGCAAATACTGACACGCCTTATCAATTCCCCTTATCCGCCAGGTCCGCCACGCAGCTAAAACGTTACGCCGCCGACGTAGCGGCATTCCTGCATAGCGAAAAAAATACATTACATCCGGCAGATATCGCATATACCTTGCAAAAAGGAAGAGATCACCTCTCACAACGTATAGCCTTTGCTGATAATACCATAACAGGGCTTATCGCACAGCTGACAAAATTTGCAGATGGTCAGTCCGAAGATTGCACAGACATGTCCCTCCGCAAATGGATAGAGGGCGGAAACCATGATTGGCAACAAACCGGTCAAAGAGTAGCCTTGCCGGGATATCCGTTCGAAAAACGCCGTTGCTGGGCAGATGCACCGACCCTCACCGTCAAACCCGCTACACAAACAACCGGATTGATCACACAGTACCTCCCCACAAACGATCCACTGCAATTTACCTGCGACATTTATCCTTCCGACTACTTTGTCCGCGATCATATCGTACAAGATACCTGCCTGCTGCCAGGGGTCGCCTATCTGGAAATAGCAAGAGGACTCCTGGAAAAACATTTCGGCCTCCGCGCAATCGTTGTAAGCGATATATTATGGATGTATCCCGTTAAAGTATACGATACACCGGTACAATTACGGATCACCTTACAACAGACAACCGCCGGATATAATTTTGAAATTGCCTCCGAAGAGGGCATACATGCTACCGGCCAGATGCAGACAACAGCCGCTACGGCTATACCAGCATCCATCAACCTGGATGATGTTAAATTGCGCTGCAAGGAACGCCCTTCAGTAACGTCCTTATACCAGCAGTTCCGCAATACCGGCTTGCAATACAAAGCGTCCTTCCAGCCCATCCGCGAAGCATACTTCAGCACCACCGAAGCGTTGTGCTTACTCTCTCCCGAACAGCGCGCCGCTGGCAATACCTGGGAACCTTCCCTGCTGGATGGCGTCTTCCAGACCGTAGTGGGCCTCTGCATATATGGCGACGTACAGGCTACCGGACAACTGCTGCCCTTTCACCTCGATACCCTACAGTGTGATGGCCCCCTCAAAGATGCCTGCTATGCCTATGTCCGCAAAGCAGCTGCCTATCGGGAAGGCCACAACTACGCATTCGATATGTACCTCTGCGATCACAATGGCCGTGTAATCCTCAGCTTCAACATGTTTGTCAAACGTAACTACCACTCCGGTAGTAACAAACCCTCCACCGATATGTTATATTATACCTCCACCTGGGCAGAACGCACGCTGGGTGTATTGGCAGCAACACCTGCCGGCATCTTGCTATTTGACTATGACAACGCTGGCTACGATACCCTGACAAAAGCCTTCCCGTCTGCCGCCAACATATTGGTAACTCTTGGTCAACAGTACCAAAAGATCAGCACACACCACTTCTGCATAGACCCAACCGATCCGGAAGCATATACCAGGCTATTGAAAGAGCTGCAACAGGTGGGCGTCCGCATCGATAACATCGTATACAGGTGTAACCGGGATACCACCGCAGCCCCCGCAGAACAACTCCGCGATATATATGCATTGCTATACCTCTCCCAGGCCCTCATAAGAGCAGGTCACCTGGAAAAGATCAGGCTGCTCTATACATACAGTCACAGCGATTCCGTAAGCGCCGCTATCAAACAAATGATGGGTGGATTCGCCCGGACGTTATACTACGAAAATCCCCGACTGGCATTCACCACAATAGGTATAAGTGAAGAGATGAACGGCAACGGATTTGATCTCCTCGCACAAGAGCTAAAACGTTATACAAATACACCGCTGCGCGAAATATTATATCGCAATAACCGCCGGGAAGAACGGGTAGTGATAAAAACTGACATCTCCGCAGCAGCAGCGCCATTGATCAGGGAGAATGGCTGCTACCTCATCACCGGCGGCACCGGTGGCTTGGGAATGGTCTTCGCACGTTACCTGGTCTCCAAATATAAAGCTACCGTCATCCTCGTCGGCCGACGTGCCTTCAGCCCAGCCATCGACCAGAAACTACAGACCCTGAACGAACTGGGTGGCAAAGCGTGCTATTTCACCGCCGACGCCTCCAATGAAGCAGATGTCGCAGACCTCATCCGCACCATACATACCCAGGTCGGTGCCCTCAATGGCGTACTACATGCCGCAGGGCTGATAGAAGATGCCTTCATCATCAATAAGAATATCGCTTCCTTCGAAAGGGTAGTAGCCCCCAAAGTCCTGGGCACGGTCTGCCTCGACGAATACACGAAAAAAGATCCGCTGGACTTCTTTATCGTCTTTTCCTCCATCGCCTCCCTCATGCCCAACCAAGGCCAGTGCGATTACGCTGCTGCCAACAACTTCCTGGACCACTACATGCAGGCGCGTAAAGGCATCGGCCATCCCGGCGTCAGCCTCGCCATCAACTGGCCCCTCTGGGAAAATGGTGGCATCGACGTTGCAGACCACGAAAGAGAACACCTATGGGAAGTATTTGGCATGAAACCCATGAGCCACACGTCCGCTATTAAAAGTTTCGAACAACTCCTGTCAGCAGGACTATCCTACTCCCAGGCAGTTGTCATAGAAGGCATACAACAAAAGATTGAACAACACCTCAATGTAATAGATGCTCCCACGCCCACTACCGGCACTGACCTCGCCAGCCTGCTCCGGGAACTGATCCGCCCGCTGATAAATAAAAACACAGCCATAGACGATAATACCAGCTTCAATACCTTGGGTGTCGACTCCCGTGGGCTCGTGCAGCTCGCCGATGGCCTGCAAACCCAAATGGGCGTACAGGTCAACCCTATCACATTGATAGAACATAATACCATCAAACGGCTGAGCGCCTTCCTGGAAAACGAGCCGCTGACAATAACGGTATCCCATACACCCAAAGCATCACTGATAGATGTAAACAGGGCACAACCGGCTGCTTTAATGTTTAACAAACGTTTCTATAACGACGAATTCTACATGCAGGACCATGTAGTCGATGGCAAATACAACGTGCCGGGTGCCTGCTACATAGAAATGGCCCGGCAGGCAGCTGCCCTCGCTGGTATGCCCGCACTCCACCTGTATAACAACTACTGGCCCGAAGTCCTCTCTTCCCCGGGCGCTCCCATCGATGCACATATACGCCTTTTCGCAAAAGACAGCGTATACGATTACGAGATCACCAGCAGAGATACCGCTGGTAATAACACCGTCCACGCAATGGGATCTATTGGAACCAATAGCATCCCCGAACTGGGTTCCATCGATCTCAGTAAGATCAAAGGTCGCATCGCCAATCGCATCTCCCGCGAACAGGTATACACGCAGATCATCGCGGAAGGATTGCATGTAGGCCCGTCCTTTATGCCGATGGAAGAGTTGTGGGCAAACAAAGAAGAGGCGTTAGGCCACCTGAAGCTGCCACTACATGTGGCAGATACAGCAGTGGAATATGTCCTGCACCCAAGCTTGCTGACCGGCGTATTCCAGACCGCGATCATCAATAACAAACCAAAAGGAGTAGAGCCCACCCGCTTCATCCCCGTAGCCATCGATGAGATCCGCTTCATTGGTCCGCTACCTACTACCTGCTACGTACACACGATCGCACATGAAGCCAACAGCCGCACCGCTGGCATCAAAAAATTCGATGCCTGGGTCGCCGACGAAACAGGTCACGTAGTAGCCCGCCTCGTTGGTTTCGCCATCCGCGAAATATCTGGTAATACATCCTCCCAACAACAGCAGGATAACACCACAACCGCCGGCAGCGCTGAAGTGGAAAAACTGCTGATGGAGCTATTGTATGATGGAATAGGTGTAGCGCTTGAAGAACTGGATGCAGAGACTTCCTTCCAGGACTATGGTATCAACTCCCGCATGATCATCGACCTCAATCAACGCCTCGCAGGTGTATTTGGTAACCTGTCGAAGACCTTGTTCTTTGAATACCAGAATATCCGCGAGCTGTCCGCTTATTTCCAGCAAAAACACGCTGCCGTCCTGCAACAACAGGTGGTAGCCCCCGTAGAAGAAACGATAATAACGCCAGTTACGCCTCCGGCTAATAATAATGCTGGCGACATCGCCGTCGTCGGAATAGGAGGGAAGTATCCGCAGGCAGATAACATAGCCGACTTCTGGAAAATATTGAAAGAAGGCCGCGACTGCGTCGTCGAAATACCGGAAGATCGATTCGATTATAAACCATACTTCAATGAGGATAGAGAGAAGGAACTGCTCTATGCCAAATGGGGGGGCTTCATCAATGACGTAGACAAATTCGACCCCTTGTTCTTCAACATCTCCCCGCGCGAAGCAGAACAGATGGACCCACAGGAAAGATTGTTCCTCGAAGTAGTATGGGCCACCCTGGAAGATGCGGGCATCACCCGGGAAAAGATGACCGCCCGATCCCGTAAAGTAGGCGTTTTCGTAGGCGCACTCTGGCAACCTTACGTCAACCTCGGCGTAGAACAGACCTCGCTGGGCAACCCCCTTGCACCGAGTGGCCTCCTGTATAGTATACCCAACCGCGTCTCTTACTTTTTCAACTGGACTGGTCCCAGCGTAGCTATTGATACCGCTTGCTCCGCTTCCCTCACCGCCCTGCACTATGCCTGCGAAAGCATACGCAATGGCGAGTGCGATAGCTGCATCGCCGGTGGCGTCAACCTGTCACTCTCCTTGAGCAAATATCTCTTCCTGAGCCAACACAACTTCCTCGCTACAGATGGACGTTGCCGCAGCTTCGGCATAGGTGATGGCTACGTACCGGGAGAGGGGATAGGGGCCGTACTACTGAAACCACTGGACGCAGCCATCGCCGATGGAGACCAGATATATGGCGTCATCAAAGGCTCCGCTGTCAACCATGGGGGGCGCACCAACGGATATACCGTACCGAGTCCTAACCAGCAGGCTGCACTCATCGCAGATGTATTACACAAAACACAGATAGACCCCCGCACCATCTCCTACGTAGAAGCACATGGTACCGGTACCAGCCTCGGCGATCCCATAGAGATCACAGGCCTCTGCAAAGCATTCCAACCCTACACGTCTGACAAGCAATATTGCGCCATCGGCTCCGTCAAGTCCAATATAGGACACCTGGAAGCCGCCGCCGGCATAGCTGGGCTTACCAAAATACTGCTGCAGTTCAAACACCAGGAACTGGCGCCTTCCTTACATGCCGCCACCCTCAATCCTAATATCACATTCGAAAATACCCCCTTCTACGTACAGCGGGAACATACATCCTGGAAACAGGCTGCAGCCGCCCATCCACGCCGGGCCATGCTGAGTTCCTTCGGTGCGGGTGGTAGCAACGCCCACATCATCGTAGAAGATTTTCATCGGGAAGTAAAAACGCGGAAGTATAACTTCCCGGCCATCGTTACACTGTCTGCCACCAACATAGACCGCCTGCAAGACCAGATACGCATCCTGCAACAACACCTGCAGCAACAACCCGACCTGGACATCCATGCCATAGCACATTCCCTGCAGTCCGGAAGAGAAGCCATGGAAGAACGATACGCCTGGGTAGCAACAGATACCCGCGATTGGCTCCGCCAGCTCTCCAACACACCGTGCCGCAGCGGTAATAAAGTAACAACCCAGCAACAACGGAAAGGAGAAGAGGCGCGTACCGCCGTACAACAGTTCATCAACACCGCCAACTGGCAAGGCCTCGCACAACACTGGATGAAAGGCCACCACGTCGATTGGTCCCTGCTGTACAACGAGCAACAACCCCAGCGCATAAGCCTGCCAGCCTATCCCTTCGCAAGAGAACGCTACTGGCTACCACTAAAGGAAAAATGCCTCACACCGGCCACCAACTCACTACATCCGCTGTTGCATACCAACACCTCTACCCTCGATGAACAGCAATACACTTCCATATTCAGCGGAACAGAAAGTTTCCTCACACACCACCGCGTATGGAAGGATAAGATACTGCCAGGCGTAGCCAGCCTGGAATGGGTACGGGCAGCAGGCTCCCTCAGCACCGGTCAACTAGTCACACAGCTGAAAAATGTAAGCTGGCTAACACCTCTCTGGGTAAAAGAGGGAGACAAACAAGCCCACATCACCCTCTATCGCAATGCACAACAGATAGGATACGAAACATACAGCGACACCGGCATACACAATACCGGCCACTTAAGCACCGCCAGCGTAGAGACACCGGCGCCGCTGGATATCCGCCAGCTGCTGCATACAATGACCGCCGAAGTAGACCACGAACAGATATACACCGGCTTCGATGCCGCCGGCCTGAACCTGGGACCCGATTTTCAACGGGTAATGAACCTGTATAAAGGAAATAATGCCGCATTAACGCGTATACGGCCGCTTACAGGCTCGGGAATGGTATATCCACCTGCCATCCTCGATAGCCTGCTACATGCCATATATGGCCTCATGATGCCCTACAAATTGATGCTGCCCTATCACGTAGGAGAAGTCACCTTCTGCGGCGAACCGGAACATGCCAAAGAATTATGGGGATACGCGGTCAGAAAACCAGATCAGGACCCCACCGTAGTAACTGCCGACTTCTACCTCCTGAACGAATCAGGAAAAGTCCTGGTATTCCTCCGGGATTTCATCTTCCTCCCCACAGACAGAACAACAACACAAAAAAAACAACATACCTCCTTTTATCAACCCGAATGGATACACACAGCAGGTACCGAAGTCCCTTCACTGGAAGAAGCAGCGCCACTACTGCTGATAGCCGGTGGAACCGTCGGCCTCTGCGACAAATTACAAGACATACTCGGACAGGAAGTGATACCGGTCATACAAGACCAGATCGTCGCTTCCTTCGTCCAGGTACTGAATCTCGTAAAAGAAAAAATTTCCCTCAGATCACGTACGCATATCACCCTCGTTTGCCAACAGGCAGACTATACGGAATATGCTTTTATAACCGGTTTGTTCAGGACAATGCAGCTGGAAAATCCACTGCTCAGTGGCAAAGTATTAGTAGTCGACAGCCTCTCGCTGAAAGATATCAGCCAGATCGTTACACTGATAGAAGCCGAGCATAATAAAGATGGAGTAGAGGTGCGGCATATACAAGGAGCGAGAGAGGAAAAAACACTGCAGCCTCTCTCCTCCGGAACACCGGCCACAATAAGAGAAGGTGGCGTATACCTCGTAACCGGCGGCGCCGGCGTACTGGGCCAACTGGCCGCCGCCTACATCAGCCGCACCGAAGATACACAGATCATCCTGACAGGCAGATCACTACAGCCACCGCACATAGACATCCCCGGCGCCGTATACTATCCCTGCGATGTCAGCAAACTGGATGCTGTAAAAGATCTCATCAAACAGATCAAAGCCAAACATGGCGCTATCAATGGCGTAATACATGCCGCAGGAGTTATCCGCGATAGCTTCATTATCAACAAAACCAACTCACAGATACAGGAGGTCTTCGATGCCAAAGTATTAGGTGCGATCAACCTGGACATGGCCACCCGCGAAGAACCGCTGGACTTCATGATCTATTACACCTCCGTAACAGGTCAGAAAGGTAACATCGGCCAGTCCGACTACGCAGCCGCCAACGCCTTCCTGGACAACTACGCCGTATACAGGAACCAGGAACGCGCCAATGGTAAACGGAATGGCAAAACCTTGAGCATCAGCTGGCCCCTCTGGGAAGAGGGGGGCATGCGCGTAAATGAAGATACCGCTCGCTACCTCGAAAAACACTTCGGTATGCATCCGCTGCCGTCCGCCGAAGGAATGATAGCCCTCGACACCCTACTCACCACCGCAGAAGGAGTGGTCATGGTCAGCTACCTATCCGGCGCGCAGGAAACGATACAGGTTCTGCCCACCGCCGGCAGCATCGCAACACCGGCCGCCACCCCGGATGCACTACAGGAAGAAGCAGCCATCGGCATACTCCGTATAATGGCAGATATCCTCAAGATGAAAGGGGCCAACATCAAACGTAACAAAGCATTCGGCGACTATGGGTTCGACTCCGTCACCATGAGCCGCTTCGCCAATACCTTGAACGCCACCTACCACCTGGAACTCCTGCCCACCGTATTCTACAACCATCCCACAGTGGAAGAACTGGCCCTGCACCTCGCCACCACTTTCCCGGCGGCTGTACACAGAGCGCAAAATATACCGCAACAGGTCGCACTACCTGCTGCCGTCAGCCCGGTAACCGATAGGACAGTAGCTAGGCCGGTACGCAACGCAGTGACACCTCCGCGCGTGGTCAACGACGATGGCGTAGCCATAGTTGGGATCAGCGCTCGATTCCCAGGATCCCCCGATGTCAACGCCTTCTGGGAAAATATCCGCGATGAAAAAGACCTCATCACCGAAATTCCTGCCGACCGCTGGGACTGGACCCACTACTACGGCGATCCGCTAAAAGAAAAAAATAAAACCAAAGCCAAATGGGGCGGCTTTATCACTGACATCGATAAGTTCGACCCCCTGTTCTTCAACATCTCCCCTCGGGAAGCAGAACTCATGGACCCCCAACAGCGCATCGCATTAGAGGCCGTCTATCACGCCCTCGAAGATGCTGGCATCGTCGCCAGCCAGCTGAAAGGTTCCAACACCGCCGTATTCATCGGCGTATCCACCTCCGACTACTCACTGCTGGTCAACAACCAGACCGACCTCACCGGTCAGGCACACTACGCCACCGGCGCCGTCCACTCCGTATTGGTCAATCGCATCTCTTACCTGCTGGACCTCTGGGGTCC
Source organism: Chitinophaga pendula (assembly GCF_020386615.1). NCBI lineage: Bacteria > Pseudomonadati > Bacteroidota > Chitinophagia > Chitinophagales > Chitinophagaceae > Chitinophaga > Chitinophaga pendula. The sequence goes on along the minus strand of NZ_CP077769.1, from coordinate 3,325,835 downwards.
CAGCGAACCGGTCGATACCGCCTGCTCCAGCTCCCTCATCGCCATACTCCGCGCAGCAGAACAGATCCGCAGCGGCCGCTCCTCCATCGCCATCGCCGGCGGTGTCAACGCACTCCTCTCCCCGGAACTCACCTTGTCATTCAGCGAAGCAGGCATGCTCAGCGAAGATGGCAGATGTAAGACCTTCGACCAAAGCGCCAACGGCTACGTAAGAAGTGAAGGGGTAGGCATGGTCATACTGAAATCGCTAAAACAGGCACAGGCAGATGGAGACCATATCTATGGCGTGATAAGAGGTGCGGCCGAAAACCATGGCGGGAAAGCAAACACATTGACTTCCCCCAACCCCAAAGCACAACAGGAACTGATCGTTACCGCCTACAAAGAAGCAGACATAGACCCGCGCGACGTAAGCTACATGGAAGCCCATGGCACCGGCACCCCCCTCGGCGATCCTATCGAAATGGATGGCCTCAGACATGCATTCGCCTCCTTGTATAAAATAAAACAGGTACCGCAACCAACAACGCCGCATTGCACCGTTGGTAGCGTTAAAGCAAACATCGGCCACCTCGAAGCGGCCGCCGGCATCGCAGGGGTGATCAAAGTCCTGCTGGCACTGAAACATCGCACATTGCCGGGCAATCCCCACCTGTCAACACCCAACGAATTCCTTAAACTGGAGGGCGCACCGTTCACATTACAACAGCGTACCGCTCCTTGGCAAATCGCCGATAACAAGACCAGGATCGCAGGTGTCAGCAGCTTCGGCTTCGGTGGCGCCAACGCACATGTGATCATCGAAGAATACATACCGGCTACTGACAACAGCTATATGGATACCAACCCCGCTGTCATCATCTTATCCGCCAGAACATCAGATCGATTGCTGGAAAAAGTGTCGCAGCTCATCACATTTATCAACACAAACCCAGATAGCCGCCTTCACGATATGGCCTACACGTTGCAGACAGGTCGAGAACACATGGATGAACGTCTGGCCATTATCGCGCAAGACCCCAGACACCTGAAATCCCAACTGGAAGACTTCCTCATAGGAGATAGCGCCGATGTCTTCACCGGCAACATCACCACCTCCGATATCGACCTCCTCCTGGAAGGAGAAGCGGGCAAAGCATACCTGCATGCCGCCGTAGCCAATAACGAACTCCGCGCCCTCGCCAAACTATGGACCAAAGGAACAGAGATCGACTGGCGCCTCCTCTATAACCATACACAACCGGCCCGCATCAGCTTACCGGGTTATCCGTTTGCCCGCAACAGATACTGGCTGCCACAAACACTTACCTCCCCGCAGACAAGCAAACTGCACCCACTGGTACATAGCAATACCTCCGATCTCAACATCCAGCAATACACCAGCACCTACACCGGCAACGAAGTATTCCTGTCCGATCACCGCGTACGGGGCCAAAAGATATTGCCGGGTGTAGCCTACCTCGAGCTCGCTAGAGCCGCCGGTACACTGGCAGCAAAACAACAGGTGATACAACTCCGCCATGTCAGCTGGTTGAAACCGTTCTTCGTCGGTAACACGCCACAAGACATTCATATCTCCCTCCACCCGGCCACACAGGGCATCAGCTACGAAGTCACCGGCGATACCGGGATACATAGCACAGGTAACATCATAACCGGTGCCGCCGCCGCCACTCCTACAGTAGACCTCCATTGGCTTAAAGCACATTGCACCTCCACACAGTCAGGGATATACGATGTCTTCCTGGCAGAAGGCCTGCAACTGGGAGAAAGTTTCCGGGGCGTAAAACAACTGAATGTAGGAGCCAGCGAAGCATTATCCGTGATACAACTCCCGGGTCTCGCCGGCTGCATGTACACCCCTGGTATCCTGGATAGCTTGTTGCACACCATCTGCGGTTTGGTACAGCCGTATCGCCTGGCGCTTCCATACTTCGTAAAAGAGGTCAACTTCTATCAACCGGTAGAAGAAGGGAAAACACTCTATGGATATGCCAGGAAAACACCGGGCACAAATAATCACCAACAGGTGGCCACCTACGACCTGGACCTGCTCAACGAACAGGGACAGGTATTACTCAGCCTCCGGGAATTTTCTGCCTTATCGCCGGATGGTACCACCACCGACCCTAAAACCGAAGCCCTCGAAGAAGCACCGCTGACAACAACGCATCACGAACTGGAAGAGGCCGTCGCAACAAAACTCAGGGAAGTGATTGCCCAACTGGCCAAAGTAACCCCGGAAGAAATAGATGATAACAGAAAATTCGGCGACTATGGCTTCGACTCCGTACTACTCACCCGGTTCGCAAACGCACTGAATGAATACTACAACATCGAACTCGTACCCACCGTATTTTATAACTACCCCACCGTCAATCGCCTGAAGACATTCCTGGCCGAATCAAATAGCATAGTAATAACTGCAAAACATGCCAGACCTGCCGCACAGAGAGTGACCGCGCCAGTGCCGGCAAAAGTGAATGGACTTCGTTTTCGAAAACTGGCCGCCCAACCCACGCCAGGTACTAATAGCCCGGTAGCTATCGTTGGCATCAGCGGCCGCTTCCCGGGTGCCCCGGATCTGAAGACCTTCTGGGAACAGCTCCGCGACAATAAAGACCTGATCACAGAAATACCTGCAGATCGCTGGGATTGGAAAAAGTACGATGGCGATCCCCTGAAAGAAAAGAACAAGACCAAGGCCAGATGGGGTGGCTTCATCACCGACATCGATAAGTTCGACTCGCTGTTCTTCAACATATCACCGCGCGAAGCCGAACTGATGGACCCCCAGCAACGCATATTGCTGGAAAGTGTCTATCACGCACTCGAAGATGCCGCCATCGCTCCCGATCAGCTGAAAGGTACCAACACTGGCGTATTCATCGGCGTATCCGGCTCCGACTATGCCTCGCTGGTAAACAGCCAGACCGACCTCGCCGGACACATGCACTTCACCACCGGATACGTACACTCCATCCTGGTCAACCGCATCTCCTACCTCCTGGACCTCTATGGCCCCAGCGAACCGATAGATACCGCCTGCTCCAGCTCCCTCATCGCCATCCATCGCGCCGTAGAAAACATCCGCAATGGTACCTGTCATGTAGCCATCGCCGGTGGCGTTAATGCGCTCATCACCCCCGAGCTGACTTTATCCTTCAGCCACGCCGGCATGCTCAGCGAAGAGGGCCGCTGTAAGACCTTCGACAAAAGCGCCAATGGCTATGTCCGCGGCGAAGGAGTAGGGGTGGTCATACTGAAATCATTGGCACAGGCCATCGCTGATGGCGACCACATATATGGCGTAATAAAAGGCACCGCAGAAAACCATGGTGGCAAAGCCAATACACTCACCTCTCCCAATCCGCTGGCACAAAGAGACCTCCTCTTACAGGCCTACAGATCCGCAGGAGTAAACCCGGCTGATGTAACTTATATCGAAGCACATGGTACCGGCACCCCCCTGGGAGATCCGATCGAAACAGAGGGCCTCAAACTGGCTTTCACCTCCCTGCTGGCAGAACAGGGCCTCCCAATACCCGCACAGCCATATTGCAGCATCGGCAGCGTTAAAACCAACATCGGCCACCTGGAAGCTGCCGCCGGCATCGCCGGTGTCATGAAAGTACTCCTGGCCATGCAACATCGTCAACTGCCTGGCAACCCACATCTCAAATCACCTAATGAATATCTCCAGCTCGATGGCAGCCCTTTCCGCCTCCAGCAGCACACCTCCCCCTGGACAACACACGATAACCAGCCAATGATAGCGGGCGTAAGCAGCTTCGGATTCGGGGGCGCCAACGCACACCTCGTGATAGAAGAATATATCCCCACCGAAACAGCGCCTTTCCATACAACACTCCCGGCAGTTATCATCCTCTCCGCAAAAGACAAACAGGCCCTGCTGCAACAGGCAGAAAACCTGCATACCTTCCTGCTGGAAAATCAACAGACAGGCATATACGACATCGCCTACACGTTACAGTACGGACGGGATACCTTCGAAGAAAGACTGGCACTGGTAACGACAGGCAATCAACACCTGCTGCAACACCTGGCTGCCTATCGCTCCGGAGACATATCCGGATGGTATACCGGCAATACAAAACACAACAAACCGATAGCAGCCATCTCAGATGATCCCGCATCGCTGGCCAACGCCTGGACAACCGGCGCCGCCATCGACTGGGATATACTCTATCCCCAGACAAGGCCGGCTAAGATCAGCCTGCCCGCCTACCCGTTCACAAAGTATCGCTACTGGGTACCAGAGGGAGAAACGCCCACCCGCCAGCAGCCCTTGCAACAAATACATCCCCTGCTGCATATCAACGAATCAGACTTACTGGAACAGCGTTTCACTAACAACTACACCGGCAACGAATCATTCCTGTACGATCATAAAGTCAGAGAGGAGAAGATACTGCCGGGGGTTGCCTACCTGGAAATAGCCCGCGTAGCAGGCGCCATCAGCTTGCGCAAACCAGTCACTCAGCTCAGACAGGTCACCTGGACACACCCGATCCGGGTAAACACGCCGGTGAATATACAGGTGAACGTACGGCAGGAAGAAAACAACACCTACTACGAAGTACGATCCTGTACATCAGAAGAAATAGTGCATAGCAGCGGCGACCTGTATACTGATACACTAACCGCACCGGCAACAGTAGATATCGCGACACTAAAAGCAGCAGCAACCATGCAACTGCCAGGGCGCGACATGTACGAAGTATTCAAAACGGCCGGCCTGCAACTGGGAGATACCTACAGAGGCGTACAGACAATGTACGCCAGCCCCGGTGCCTGCCTCTCCGAGATCGCATTGCCAACATTACCGGGATGTACCTACACACCTGGCATATTAGATAGTATGTTGCACACCGTGTACGGCATGCTGAAAGCAAGAGGACAACGTTATACCCTGATGCTGCCCTACTTTATGGAAGAGGTCAGCTTCTGCCAGCCATTAGACAAAGCAGCCTCCTTGTTCGCTTACGCCCGCAGTAATGCGGACAGCAACGCCGGTGGATACGACATAGACCTGCTCAATGAAAAAGGAGAAGTCCTGCTCGCATTCCGCAACTTCATCGCATTGCCGCTCAACAGCCCGGACAATGATACAGATCGCATCCACCTGTATCAATACGAATGGACCGCCAGCTCGCCGGTAAAGACAACAACAGCCCAAAAACAACAAGTATGGCTAGCAGGCAGCATGAGCCTGATGCAAAAAGAACTGAAGAAAGGTGGATTTGACGTAACCGTATTACCGGCCACTAACGCCGTAGACTACTTCTCCGAAGTATTGGAAAAAGTACGGTCACTACCGGAATCCGCTAACACACAGGTGAATATTATCTACCTGGCAGAAGAAGCGGTAGACTTCGGATTCATCGCTGGCTTGCTGAAATCAGCCGTGCAGGAAATGCCTGGTTTCATCGGAAAGGTCATCCGCATAGACAACCCGGATCTATCGGCAGTAAAGGCACTGCTGGAAGAAGAACAATACAACCACGATCCGGAAGTGGCCTACGAAGGAACAAAGCGCTATATCCGAAGATTACAGCCGCTAAAAGGGAAACCTGCATCCACCCTAACCGCCATCCGCGAAAAGGGTGTATACCTGATCACCGGCGGCGCCGGCGGACTGGGAAAAGTATTCGCAGAATACATCAGCCAGATCAAAGGAACCCGCCTGATCCTCACCGGCAGGAATACAGCAGCTCCTGCCTGGCTGCCCGCAAATGCCGCCTACATACCTTGCGATATCAGCGATCCCAAGGCAGTAGCTGCATTGATCAAACAAATTAAGACAGAACATCCCGCCATACATGGGATCATCCATAGCGCAGGAGCAGTAAGAGATAGCCTGATCCGGCATAAAACACCGGAACAATGGCAACAGGTAATACTACCCAAAGTAGAAGGTACCCGTTACCTCGACGAAGCAACTCGCAACGAACCGCTGGACTTCATGGTCTTGTTCTCCTCCGTAGCCAGCGTAATGGGCAACGTAGGACAAGCAGACTATGCGGCCGCCAACGCCTTCCTCGATCACTATGCACACTATCGCAATAGTATACATGCAAATGGCAAAACACTGAGCATCAACTGGCCGCTTTGGAAAGAGGGTGGCATGCAGGTAAACGCCACCGTAGAGCAATACCTCGAACAACAGTTCGGTATGCTGCCCATGCCTACCAATATCGGACTGGATCTCTTCGAACAGTTGCTGAAAACAACGGCAGAACAATGTATGGTGATATATGGAAAAGATATCACGGCCATCCGCAATAGCGAAAAACAACAAGATGCACCTGTAGACGAGACCCTGCAGCAACAGGTAAAAGAAGGCATCATAGCAATCGTCTGCCAGCTGCTGAAACTGGAGGTCGACCGGCTCGACCTGCACCAGGAATTCGGTGAATATGGCTTCGACTCCGTACTGCTTACCGCATTCGCTCAGTCATTGAATAGTGTATATGCATTGGATACCACCCCCGCACTCTTCTACACACATTCAACCATAACAACACTGGCCACATTCCTCGCAAAAGAATATCCGGCTAACTTCGGCGCTCGTAAGACAGCAGATATCGCCTTACCGGTATTCGAACTGCCGGCAAAAGTACGCACACGCAAACGAACCTCCGCAGTAACACCGGCAACAGAAAAAGAAGGAGTAGCCATCGTCGGCATCAGTGGCCGCTTCCCCGGATCACCCGACCTGGACTCCTTCTGGAATAACCTCTACGATAATAAAGACCTCATCACAGAGATCCCTGCAGATCGCTGGGACTGGAAACAATACTACGGAGATCCCACCAGGGGGGCCAAACAAACGAAGGCTAAATGGGGTGGCTTCATCGAAGATATAGACAAGTTTGATCCCTTGTTCTTCAATATCTCCCCCAAAGAAGCGGCCCTCATGGACCCGCAGCAACGCATCACATTGGAAGCCGTATACCAGGCACTCGAAGATGCTGGCATAGCCTCCGCCTCCCTCAGAGGTACCGATGCAGGCATCTTCATCGGCGTCTCCAGCGGAGATTATGCCATTTTGCTGAATAATGGCTCAGATGCCGTAAGCCAGGCACAGTTCTCCACAGGCGCCGCCCACTCCGTACTGGTCAACAGGATCTCCTACCTGCTCGACATACATGGACCGAGCGAACCCATAGATACCGCCTGCTCCAGCTCATTGATCGCCATCCATCGCGGAACAGAACATATACGCAATGGGCATGGCAAAATGGCGATCGCCGGCGGCGTCAACGCAATCCTCTCCCCCGAACTGACCTTGTCCTTCAGCCAGGCCGGTATGTTGAGCGAAGATGGTCGCTGCAAAACCTTCGATCAGCGCGCCAATGGATATGTAAGAGGAGAAGGCGTCGGCATCGTCATACTGAAAGCACTCAGCGCCGCCAGGGCCGATGGAGACCATATCTATGGCATCATCCGTGGCACCGCAGAAAACCATGGTGGCCGCGCTAACTCATTGACATCCCCCAACCCCAAAGCCCAAAGAGACTTACTGCTGAAAGCATACCGGGCCGCTGGCACAGACCCCAGGGATATCACCTATATAGAAGCTCATGGCACCGGCACCGCATTAGGCGACCCCGTAGAAATAGAAGGACTGAAGCTGGCATTTAAAGACCTCTACAACGATTGGCAACTCCAGCTACCCGATGCGCCTTACTGCTACCTGGGTAGCGTAAAAACCAATATCGGTCACCTCGAATCCGCAGCTGGCATCGCCGGCGTAATCAAAGTGTTACAGTCCATGCAACATCGCTCCCTGCCGGGAAACCCTCATCTGCAAAACCCTAACGCCTTCCTGAAAACCGACAACAGCCCATTCCGGCTGCTGACCTCGTCTATCCCCTGGTCAGTCGAACCTGGTAAAAAACGGGTAGCAGGTATCAGCAGCTTCGGATTCGGGGGCGCCAACGCCCACATCGTAATTGAAGAATACCAACCACCGGCGCCAGCAATATTTACCGCAGACAACGTAGCGATCATACCGCTCTCCGCAAAGAATAAATCACGCCTGCTGCAACTGGTCAACAACCTGGCAGCGCACCTGGAAAAAAATACCACCGCCGGTTTGCACAATATCGCCAGAACCCTCCAGCATGGTAGAGATGCCTTGCAGGAAAGAGCGGTCTTTATCGCAATGGACAAAGAAGAACTATTAGACCTCTTACATAGTTATGCCACCGAACACAAACAACGCTTGTACTCTTCCAGCCAGGTGCCACTGGCGCAAAGGATGATGGCCGAAACCTGGCTGAACGGAGAAGAGGCCGACTGGGATCTTTGTTACCCCGGCAAGAAACCGGCAAAGACCAGCCTGCCGACATACCCGTTTGCCCGTGACCGGTATTGGGTACCACAGCCGGTTATCACACCACTCGCCACCGGTAGCACCACCACCACACCACTCGCTGCGAGCCACACCGCAGCCGCGCCACTCGCTGCCAGCCATACCTTGGCCACACCGCCTGTTCGCAAATTTGAATCAGACCACCTCTATACCTGCGACTGGTCCCGTATCACCACCACGCCATATGTGCCGTCCGTAGCCGGCAAACATTTCATCATAGCAACATCCCCGGCAACATCCCTGGCACTGGCCATGAAACAGCACCTGCAGGGAACCGTAGCAGAGGCGGATGGACAAATACCACAGGATATCACCGACATCTACCTGCTGCAGGGATTAACGACTGATACCTCCATCGATGGCCTCGGATCACAAGAGCTGGCCGTCTTCCGTACCATCAAACAATTGCTGGACACATCCTACGCAACACAACCGCTTAACATCACCGTCTTTACCCATAATACACAGAAAGTAGGACCGGCAGATCGGGTGTCCGCCGCCGGTAGCGGGATCGTCGGTCTTATCGGTTCCCTGGCCAAAGAACAGCCTCTCTGGAAATGCCGCGTAATAGATGTGGATGAAATAACCCCGGCCAATATCAACCACCTGCTCAGCTGCCCCTTTAACCACGACGACGTACTCATTGCCTATAGAAAGGGTACCGCTTACCAGCGAGACCTTTGTCAGCTGGAACTGCCCGCCTGCCAGCAGAGTAAATTCCGGATGCAGGGCACCTATGTACTCCTAGGTGGAGCAGGTGGTATCGGCAAAACAACATCCGCCTACCTGGTCGAAAACTACCAGGCACAGGTGATCTGGCTCGGCCGCCGCCCTCTCGACAAAACAATAGAACAGGCACAAGATGAAATAGGACAAAAAGGAAACAGACCCATTTACATTCAATGCGATGCCAATAACAGCGACGACATCCAGAAAGCCCGCGCAATCATCAAAGAGCAATACCAGTGCTCCGTCAATGGCCTCTTCCATAGCGCCATCGTATTGAATGATAAACTCATGAAAAACATGAGCGAAGACGACTTTATACAGTCCTTCGCAGTCAAAGCATCCGCTAGCCAGCATCTTATAGAAGCCTTTAAAGAAGAAACATTAGACTTCATCTGCTTCTATTCCTCCGTACAATCACAATGGAATGCCCCCGGACAAGCCAACTACTCAGCAGGCTGTACCTACAAAGACAGCTTCGCCCATAGCCTCACCACACGCCAACAGACCCCCGTACACATCATCAACTGGGGTTACTGGGGAGATGTAGGCGTAGTCGCTTCCGCTAACTATCAACAAAGGATGGAACGGTTGGGAATCGGCAGCATATCTCCCGACACCGGAATGGATATGCTGGAACTGATTCTCGCTAATAATGAATCACAGGTAGCCGCCGTAAAATTTATTTAATATGAAATTTGTCAACAGGAAAAAGAAATTCATAAAAGTAAGTACTGTTACTACACTGAAAGCTGGTACCAATGATACCCTTTCATCCTTGATAGCTACCGCTAAAGCGGCTCAGCTGGAAGTATTGGAGATATCCGCATCGCATACGATAACAGCAAAAGAGAATGTAAACACCGGCAGCCAGGATATAGTGATCTGCACAGGAATCATAACAGACCTGTCCTCCATAAAACGTGTATTGAAGAAGGAAGGATTGCTCTGCTGGCAACATCCCGCTGCCAGTACCGACAGATATCTCCAACTACAGGAAGAAGGATTTGAGATCATAACAGACAACGATAATACCCTCATAGCAAAAAGCGATGGTCGTATAGCTATCCGACTGGAAGAGACGACAACGGCCCCCGCAGCGCCTGTAGATAACATGCAGCAGCATACGCAGCAAGAAGACTGGCTGAAAGCACGGGTGATCTCGATAGCAGCAGCTACCATATCGCTGGCAGAAAAAGATTTCGATACCACTGCCCAGTTCAGCGACTATGGGTTCGACTCCATACTGGGGACAGAGCTGATCCGGCTGCTGAATGAAAAACTGGATATCTCCCTCAAAGCAACAGACCTCTATAGCTATGCCAATATCGACCTGCTCACCGACTACATCCGGAATAACTTTACGGTCGCAATACCAGTTCAGCAAACTACCGCTCACATACCAACGCCGTTACCGGATAACTATAAAAAGGAAGATATTGCCATCATTGGCATGAGCGCCCAGTTCGGCCGTACCAACAACGCACAGGAATTCTGGCAAATACTGAAGACCGGCCAAAGCCTCATCACCCGCATTCCCAAAGAGAAATGGAACACCGGCATAGACGCCTGGAGCAGCTGCATCACAGATGCCGACAAGTTCGATCCGCTGTTCTTTAAACTCTCCGGCAGCGAAGCCGAAATGATGGACCCTAAACAGCGGCTGTTCCTCGAACATTGCTGGAAAGCCATAGAAGATGCAGGCATCAATCCCGAAAGCCTGTCCGGCAGCAGATGTGGTGTATACGCCGGCGTAGGCCCGGGCGACTACGCTGCCAGGATGGAGGGCACATTGCCTGCGGCACTATGGGGCAATTCCGCAGCAATACTCGCCTCTCGTATCGCTTATTTTCTGAACCTAAAAGGCCCGGCAGTAGCCATAGATACCGCCTGCTCCAGCTCCCTGGTAGCTATGGAAATGGCCTGCTCCAGCCTCCAGCGTGGAGATACCGATCTGGTGATCACCGGCGGCGTTAACATCATCAACGATGCCCACGCCTACATGATGGCAGACCGCGCCGGCATGTTATCCCCCGATGGTCGCTGCTATACCTTCGATAGCAGAGCCAACGGATTCGTCATGGGAGAGGGCATTGGCGTACTCATGCTAAAAAGACTGTCAGATGCCGTCAGGGATAATGACCGCATTTATGGCGTCGTAAAAGGTATACTGACCAACCAGGATGGCACAACAAATGGTATCACTGCCCCCAGCATGCTCTCCCAACAGGAACTGGAAAAAACAGTCTACAATAAATTCGGTATTAACCCCGAAACCATCACCTACGTAGAAGCACATGGCACAGGTACCAGCCTCGGTGATCCCATAGAATTTGAAGCGCTTTGCACCTCATTCCGCACCTATACCGGCAAACAACAGTTCTGCGGCCTGGGAAGCGTAAAAACCAATATAGGCCACACCCTCGAAGCAGCCGGCGCGGCCAGCGTAATAAAGGTGCTCCTGTCGCTGCAACACCGGCAACTACCGCCCACAATAAATTATAAGGATAGCAATCCCCTGATCACATTACAGGGCAGCCCATTCCGTATACAAACACAATTGACAGATTGGGAGCATCCAGCAGATCAACCGCGCAGAGCAGCGATCAGCAGCTTTGGATTCAGCGGCACCAATGTACATATGGTCATCGAAGAATACATACCAGTAGCAAAACCAACCTTTGTGGCCAGCAAACCGGCGATCATTCCGCTGTCAGCAAAAACAACCATACAACTGCAACAACAGGTCGATAACCTCCTGCATTGGCTGCAGGATAACCCGGGCAAGGCACTGGCAGATATCGCCTACACCTTACAGACAGGCCGCGCAGCCATGGAAAAAAGAGCCGTGTTCCTCGCAGATACCATAACAGAACTGACAACACTACTGCAATCTTATCCGGATCAAAACACCGGCCGCAGCTTCAACGGTACCGCCCGTAAACGAAACAAAACAGCAGACGACAATACACGATGTGCGAGCATGATCGCTACGGGTACATGGCAACAACTGGCTGAACATTGGGTGAATGGAGGCACCATAGACTGGAAATTATTGTACAATAATACATGGCCGGACAAGATCAGCCTGCCGCCTTACCCCTTCGCAAGAGAAAGCTACTGGATAGCAGCTACCGGAAAACAACCGCTCGTAACAACCGTACCACAGGCACTACATCCCCTGCTGCATACTAACGATAGTACTTTCGGCCAACAATCCTACACCACCATGCTGAGTGGAGAAGAGTTTTTCCTCACAGATCACCTGGTGAAAAACGAAAAGATATTCCCGGCAGTAGCCTACCTCGAAATGGCAAGAGCAGCAGGAGAGATGGCAACAGCCGGTCTCATCACACAGCTGAAAGATGTAAGCTGGCTCATGCCGATAAACGTAAAACAGGAGGCTGTCAAAACAACCATACAACTGCAGCAAACCTCACAGGGAATTGCATATGAAATATATACCAACGACGCCACACGATTACATGGCCAGGGATATATGACGGCCATAATGCCGCCAGCCATCGCTCGCCAGGACATAGCCTCCTTGTTGGCCAGATGCACAGCAGTGAAAGAAGGTCCGGCATGTTATGAGGTCTTTCGCTCACTGGGCCTGCAGTATGGTCCCGCTTTCCAGGGCTTGAAAAAACTCTGTCATACCAGCGACGAAGCCTTGTCAAATATTGTATTGCCCACCAACGCCGGGTTTGTGCTATCCCCGGGTATATTAGATAGCGTACTACAGACCTGTATGGGCATCAACCTCGGAAGTGCTGCCTTACAGATGATGTTGCCGTTCAGCGCAAGAGAGATCAATATTTACAATGTCCTGCCCGAAGAGGTCTGGTGCTATGCACGCCGGAGTAATACAGGCAGGCAGGTGAGCAGCTATGATATCACTGTAATGGATGCCGGCGGCCAAGTACTGCTCACCATCACAGAATTGATCCTGCTGCCGGTAGAGCAGTCAGCAACGATGCCAGCCGCACAACAACTGCATTTGTATACCGCACAATGGCAACTACAACCCATCCGGCAGCATACACATACAGCTGCCGCCCTATTATTCCTCATTAATGCCCCAGCGCTGCTGGTAGACAAACTGCAGGAAACACTGGAATGTGAAGTTATAGGATGGAACGCCGGCACTCTGGAAGCCTGCTACCTCGAACTGCAGTCCATCATAAAAAACAGGTGGAAGAACAGGCTCGCCACACATCTGCAGGTAATCTGTACACACGAAGATTATACAGAATATGGCTGCATATCCGCAATGATAGATAGCGCCTCACAGGAAAGCCACCTGATATCAGGGAGCGTAATAACAGTAGAAAACCTGTCTACAGCAGGCATAGATACATTGTCTGCACTACTGACCTCAGAATACAATAGTAAAGACTCCCTGGTACGATATGAGAACGGTGATCGTTTCGTGAAAGGACTGCAACCACTCCACGAGGCCAACAATGGGATAACCATCCGTGAAGGAGGCGTATACCTGATCACCGGTGGCGCCGGTGGCCTCGGCCTGATATTTACAGACTATATCCGGCAATATACCGGCACAAAGGTAGTACTGACTGGCAGAAGTACTTCCCCAAAACAAACATTACCGGCAGGTACCCGCTATTATGCCTGTGATGTATCCGACGAACCAGCCGTACATGCCCTCATCGCACAGATCATCGCAGAATATGGCCGCCTCGATGGTATTATCCATAGCGCCGGCGTACTCCGCGACAGCTTCCTGATCAACAAGACTGCCGCTGAAGTAGCTGCCGTATGCAGTGGCAAAATAGCAGGTGCCAGAAACCTCGACATCGCAACAAAAGAACGTTCCCTCGATTTCATGTTGTATTGCTCCTCCCTCGCTGGTGTATTCGGCAACGCCGGACAGTCCGACTATGCCATGGCAAATGCCTGGTTGGATAACTACGCCGGCTACCGCGAGTCATTACGCTCACAGGGCAAAAGACAGGGCCGCACACTTAGCATCAACTGGCCGCTCTGGAAAGAGGGTGGCATGCAGATAGATGATGCCACCGCAAGCTATATGGAACAGCACTATGGACTGTCTCCCATGCCCGTTCCGGATGGACTGCTTGCATTGACGCGCTTACTAAATAGTACCGCCGTACAAGGTACCGTTATATTCGGCAATAATGGCAAACTGCCGGGTCTCGTCATAACGCCGGTAACGCCAACACCTGTCGTAAACACCATTACCACAAGCGACGTATCGATGGCTGCTGCCACACAATTCCTGGCCAACCTGATGTCAGGCGTATTAAAGATACCGGCAAACCGGCTGGAGACAGAGGCACCATTCGAACAATTTGGCATAGACTCCACGATCATCATAAAACTCACAAATGAACTCGAAGGCGTATTCGGTAAGATACCGCGTACCTTGTTCTTTGAATGCCAGAACCTGCAGGAACTGACCGCTTATTTCCTCTCCGCTCACCGCGAACAATTACAATCACTAACAGGCACAACCCCTCGTCCGGTGATCAATCAAGAAAGGCAGATGCCAATACCGGCAGTGACCAAATCGCCAGTTCGCCAACCGGCAGGTAATATGCCGATAGCAGATGTAGCCATCATCGGCATCAGCGGTCGATATCCGGGTGCCAACAACCTCGCCGCATTCTGGGACAATCTAAAAGCGGGCAAAGATAGTATCACAGAGATCCCTGCAACACGATGGAACCTCCATGCTTACTATGATAAAGAGAAAGGAAAAACCGGAAAGACCTATAGCAAATGGGGCGGCTTTATAGATCACGCAGATCAGTTTGATCCCATGTTCTTTAATATTTCCGCCCGCGAAGCTGAACTCATGGACCCACAGGAACGCATATTCCTGCAGACCGTATGGGAAACAATCGAAGATGCCGGGTATACCCGCTCCATGTTACAGGGAGATGATAAAGAGGGCAAAGTAGGCGTATACGTAGGCGTAATGTATGAAGAATATCAGTTGTTCGGCCCCGAGGAAACAGCAAAAGGTAACCCCATCGCCTTGTTGGGAAATCCCAGCGGCATCGCCAATCGCGTATCCTACTTCCTCAACTTGCATGGACCCAGCATGGCGGTAGATACCATGTGCTCTTCCTCCCTCACCGCCATTCATCTCGCCTGTAAAGACCTGCAGACAGGCGAAACAGAACTGGCCATCGCCGGTGGTGTCAACCTTAGCCTGCATCCTAATAAATACCTCATCCTCAGCGAAGGTGGATTCGCCTCCAGCAAAGGTCGCTGTGAAAGCTTCGGAGAAGGAGGAGAGGGGTACGTGCCAGGAGAAGGAGTAGGCGCCGTGCTGCTAAAACCGCTTGCCAGGGCTCTGGCAGATGGCGATCGCATATACGGCGTCATCAAAGGAACAGCGGTCAACCATGGCGGCAAAACAAATGGATACACCGTTCCTAACCCCAAAGCACAAACAGCAGTAATAAAAGCAGCCATGCATAAAGCAGGAATAACACCTGCCGATATCAGCTATATCGAGGCGCATGGCACCGGCACAAGCCTGGGAGATCCTATCGAGATCGCCGGCCTGCAAAAAGCATTTGACACAGATAGTAAGCAATACTGCAGCATCGGTTCCGTAAAATCAAATATCGGCCATTGTGAATCAGCGGCTGGCATCTCCGGCCTTACCAAAGTAGTGCTGCAACTACAGCATAAACAGCTGGTGCCCTCCCTGCATGCTACCGTGCTAAACCCGAATATCGATTTCAGTAATACACCGTTTAAGGTACAACAACAACTGGAAGACTGGCGGGCCGATAATGGCAAGCCCAGACTGGCGGGTATCAGCAGCTTCGGCGCAGGGGGCAGCAATGCACACCTGATCGTAGCAGAATACAACCCGCCTGCAGTTAAACCCTACCACGATAATACCCCTGCCATCATCGTATTGTCCGCCCAGAATAAGGAAAGACTTCGTAAAATGGTAATCAACCTGAAACAACATCTGCAGCACAATAGCGATATAAACCTGCACGATATCGCCTACACGTTACAAACAGGCCGGGAAGAAATGGAAGAACGGCTCGCATTCCTGGCGACCTCCGCAAAAGAAATGGTAACGGCCCTGAACCGATACCTCGAAAATGATGGACAAGACCTATTCACCGGCAATACCAGAAAAGATAACCCGGACTTCCTGCTCAACGGCAAAGCCGGACAGGCATATATACAAAGCGCCCTCCGGGAACGCGAAGGTAGCTCACTGGCACAGATATGGGTCAAAGGGGTACAGATCGACTGGAACCTGCTCTACACCGCCGGCCGCCCCGCCCGTATCAGCTTGCCCGCATATCCCTTCGCAGAAGAACGCTACTGGTATCCCAAAGCAGAAGTGATGCCAACAGTTAATATCCAACTGCACCCACTCTTACATGCATTAAAACACGAAAACTCTTTTTAACCGGCAACAACAACGATCATGAAAAAACAACAATTCAGCAGCATATATACAGGCGCGGAAACATTTTTGACAGATCATGTTATCAGAGGCGAAAAAGTATTGCCGGGCGTAACCTATCTGGAACTCGCCCGCGCCGCCGGCGAATACACCACCAACGAAACAGTCACTCAACTGAGAAATATAAACTGGCTGCAACCCATACGCGTAAACGGTACACCAGTACAGGTAAATATCTCCTTAACAGATGCAGGGGCATACACCGCCTTCGAAGTATATACCGGAGAGAACACCGCTCAAGTACATGTACAGGGAGAATTATATACCAGACAGCAACAGCTGCCCGGTACCCTGGAGATCACAGCCATCCGTAACCGCCTCTTCAGACAGGTAGACGGACCTGGCTGCTATACATTGTTCCGATCCTTGGGACTGGAATATGGAACCACCTTCCAAGGAATACAACAGCTGTATTGCAGTGAAGAAGAGTCGCTATCCCTGGTTGATTTGCCCCTACAGGCAGGATATCAACTGGTCCCAGGTATACTGGACTGCGCCTTACAAACCTGCATAGGCATGCATCTCGGCAAAGAAATAGCACACCTGATGCTGCCGTTCAGCGTAAGAGAAGTAAATATCTATCGCCCCCTGAATGGGAAAGTATGGTGTTATGCGCAGCGGGACAGCCAGGGAAAAAATGCATCCAGCTACGACATCTCCTTGCTGAATGACAACGGAGAAGTATTGATCACCTTTAAAGAACTCATGTTGTTGTCCCTGAATGGCACTACCCACTCGCCGGATAAAATGGTTACACAGGTATTTGATGCCGCCTGGGAACAAACGCCACTGCTGCATCATGAACCCGCCCCGCAGACAACCAATATTGTCCTGCTGGCAGGAGCGCCGGTGCTGCTGGCAGATAAACTCCGGGAACTACTCGAATGCGAAGTAAAGAACATCACCGAAGGTACAAGAGAACAACTCTTCTGCCAGGTGCAGGAAGAAATCAATAAACACCAGGCAGATAGGTCAGCAACACATATACAACTGGTGTTTCAAAATAACCTGGATGCAGAGTACGCATTCTTACATGGACTGCTACAGACTGCCAACCAGGAAAATCCTTGTATCAGCGGCAAAATACTGAGTGTAGAACAATTAGCACTAAATGAAGTAGAAGGACTGGCGGCACTATTACTTAAAGAGCAGGCTAGCAGGGAGGCAATGGTCAGATACCAGCAGGGACAGCGGATGGTGAAGAAATGGCGCCTCTCAAATACACCGGCATCTACCACTTCCCTTATTCGCGACAATGGTATCTACCTGATCACCGGCGGCGCAGGTGGGCTGGGACTGATCCTAGCAGCGCATATCCGGCAGACACCAGGTACCCACATCATATTGGTGGGCAGAAGTAAGATGCCGGCCAACCCCTTGCCCCAAAATACTTCCTATCGCTCCTGCGATGTGAGCGATGAAACAGCCGTATCCGCCCTCATCGAAGAAATACTAACGTCCTTTGGACAGCTGAATGGCATCATTCATAGCGCCGGCGTACTACGCGACAGTCTCCTGGTCAATAAGACCAGCGCAGAAGTAACAGCCGTATTTTCAGCCAAAGTAACAGGTGCGGAAAACCTGGACAAGGCTACAAAAAATATCCCCCTCGACTTTATGTTATACTGCTCATCCGTAGCAGGGGTATTCGGCAACGCCGGACAAGCAGACTATGCCGCAGCTAATGCCTGGTTGGATAGTTTCGCCACCAATCGGGAAGCCGAACGGCAAAAAGGAAAACGCCATGGCAAAACCCTGAGTATCAACTGGCCCTTGTGGAAAGAGGGGGGGATGCAGATCGGAGCCGAGGCCGAACAATACCTGGAGAGATCATTAGGCCTCAAACCAATGCCCTCCGGCGCAGGGCTGGCCGCACTGGATCAACTGTTATCATCAGATAGTAGCCAGAGTATCGTCCTCCATGGAAAAGCAGATCGCATAGCCGGACTGTTTTCAACGGCTTCCAGTCAGCAACGCATACCTGTACAGGTAACTACCATAAGTGACGAAGCACTGCATACAGCAGGCATACGTTATTTACGTGCCGTACTGGCAAAAGCATTACGTATGTCAGAGGCCAAACTGGAAGCAGACATGCCCTTCGAACGGCTGGGCATAGATTCCATCATGATCGTACGCTTGAATAATGCATTGGAAGAAGTGTTCTCAAAAATACCGCGTACCCTCTTCTTCGAATGCCATACTTTGGAAGAATTAGCGGCTTACTTTGTCGAAGCACAGGCGGAAAAACTTCGGTACCTCACAGGCCTGACAACAGCTGCACCGGCAGTCGAAGTGATAGCTGCTCCCCCGGCGCAGGAACATATCATGACCCGCCGGCAGCCAACTCCGCCTAATAATAACGAACCGGTAGCTATTATCGGTATCAGCGGAAAATATCCGGGTGCTGATAACCTGGCCGCATTCTGGGAAAATCTGAAAGCCGGAAAAGATAGCATCACCGAGATCCCCGCCGATCGTTGGGAAGTAGAAGGATTTTATAACGAAACCAAAGGGACGCCCGGAAAAAGTTATAGTAAATGGGGCGGATTCCTGGACAATATCAACCACTTTGACCCTTATTTCTTTAATATTTCCCCCAGGGAAGCTGCGCTAATGGACCCGCAGGTACGACTGTTCCTGCAAACTGTATGGGAGGCTATTGAAGATGCAGGATATACCCGTTCACAATTGCATGGCAAAACAGACAAACAACAGCTGGGAGGAAATGTAGGCGTATATGCCGGCGTCATGTACGAAGAATACCCGCTTTTCGGTGTTGAAGAACGGTTAAAAGGAAACTTCATTAACCCGGGCGGTAGCCCCGCTACCGTGGCAAATCGCGTCTCCTACTTCCTGAACCTTCATGGCCCCAGCATGACGATCGACACCATGTGCTCATCGTCCCTCACTGCCATACACCTGGCCTGCGAATGCTTGCGCAATGGCAATTGTAATATGGCCATAGCAGGGGGCGTAAATATAAGTGTACATCCCAATAAATACCTGATGCTGAGCGATGGCATGTTCGCTTCCAGCAAAGGTCGTTGCGAAAGCTTTGGAGAGGGCGGAGAAGGCTATGTACCGGGCGAAGGAGTAGGTGCCGTATTACTGAAACCACTGAATAAAGCCATCGCAGATGGCGACCATATCTACGGCCTCATCCGGGGTACCGCCATCAACCATGGTGGTAAAACAAATGGATTCACCGTACCCAATCCTAAAGCCCAAGCTGCAGTAATAAAAGCGGCTATGGAAAATGCAGGCATACAACCGGGAGACCTGAGCTATATCGAAGCGCATGGTACCGGTACCAGCCTGGGAGATCCTATCGAAATAGCGGGCCTTAGCAAAGCATTCGGAAGTGTAGAAAGACAATCCTGTCGCATAGGTTCCGTGAAATCAAACATCGGCCACTGTGAATCCGCTGCCGGCATCTCAGGCCTGACAAAAGTACTGCTGCAAATCAAACACAAACAGCTGGTACCGTCTTTACATGCCAATACCCTGAATCCCAACATCGATTTTACAAATAGCCCCTTCCGGGTACAACAGTCCCTGGAACCGTGGAACACCGCCGGCAATAAACCCCGGATGGCTGGCATCAGCGGATTTGGCGCCGGAGGAAGCAACGCACATATCATTGTAGAAGAATATATCGCAGCGCCCAAACAATACAGCACAAAAGCACCTGCCATCATCCTGCTGTCTGCACAGCAACGGCCCCGCCTGAAAGAAATGGCTGCCAACCTCCTTGCTCACCTGCGTGACAATCCGGCTACAGCCTTACACGATGTCGCTTATACGCTACAGGTAGGGCGGGAAGCCTTGGAGGAAAGAATCGCCTTGCTGGCAACAGATACCGCTTCCCTGCTGGAACAACTGGAAGACTACCTGGCAGACAAAGTAACAGATATTTTTACAGGCAACGCCAGTAAAGCAGAAACAAACTTCCTGCTGGAAGGAAATGCCGGCAAAGCATTCATCGCAACCGCAACAAAAGACAAAGAATGGCATTCCCTCATGCAGCTATGGGTAAAAGGAATCACCATCGACTGGCAGCTACTGTATACAAATGGGCATCCCTCCCGGATCAGCCTGCCGGCATATCCGTTTGCAAAAGAAGTTTGCTGGTATCCGAAAGCAAACAACCTCACATCGTCAGACACCAACAGGACATACCTGCATCCCTTGTTACATATCAACAGCTCCAGCCTCGATGTCCAACAATTCTCTAGCTCCTTTACAGGAGAAGAACCATTTTTCAAAGACCACCAGGTAAAAGATGTTCGGATACTACCGGGAGTAGCTGCCCTGGAAATGGCCAGAGAAGCAGGAGAACGTTCGCTGAAGAAAGAAATAGTTCAGCTAAAAGATATCGCCTGGTTTGCACCACTGACAGCCACCGGAAGTGAAGGAACCGTATATGTTAATCTATATCCCGCAGAGGATGCCGCCGAATTCGAAATAGTATCCGGCACCGGCTTACATTGCAGCGGAATATTAACACACACCGCCACACCGGCGCCAGCTGCCGTTGACCTATCCGCCATCCGGTCCACTATGCCAGAATCAATAACAGGAACCGCCTGTTATGCATTTTTTGAAACAGCAGGCCTCCACTATGGAAACACCTTCAGAGGAATAGAGACGCTATATTACAGCAAAAAGACCGCGCTGTCCAGGATAACACTGCCGGCAGCAACAGGATACAACTTGTCACCGGGTATGCTGGATAGCGCCTTGCAGACATGCATAGGCATTCAGCTGGATAAGGCTGCTCCACAGTTACTACTGCCCTTCAGCATACGCTCCTTACAGCTATATAAGGCATTGCCGGATACCATATGGTGCTATGTTAAATGCAACGACCATCTACAGCAAGATAGCACCATCTTGTCCTACGACATCGATCTGCTGGACGACAACGGAATAGTATTGCTACAGATCACGGAACTGATACTGCTGCCGCAGGAAAGAAGTAACACCACTTCCGAACCAGCGCCTACAGGATTGCAAATACTCACAGCCGATTGGCAGCCCGCTCCGGTAGCCGTCGAGAACAACCATACAGCTCACAATGCCACCTTGGTATTACTCGCTGGCGCCAGCCATGATACAGCCCTCAAGTTACAGGAACATTTGTCATTACAGGTAAAGACTGTAGACACAATAGCAGAGCAGGACTTCTTTAACCTGGTGTTCGGAATGGTTAAAACGATTATGCCCCAGAAAAAAGAAGTACGCATCATGATCCTCTGTGGCACAGACGAATACCTGCAATATGGTTTCATAACAGGATTATTAAAGACGATCACCCTCGAAAATCCACGTATTACCACACAACTGGTAAGTGTAGAAAGTGCTTTGATAACGCATCTGCCTACACTAATGACGATAATCGGCGCCGAACAAACCGCTACCGACATAGAAGTGCGTTATGTGGGCAAACAACGGTACATAAAAACATGGAAAGAAATACCGCTGACACGAACGCCCTCCAATAGGATCAAAGAAGGAGGGACCTACCTGATCACCGGTGGGGCTGGCGGACTAGGACTCATCTTTGCCAGACACATCAGCAAAACACCAGGCACCAACATCATCCTCGTAGGAAGAAGCCAGCATATCACACCATCACTTCCCCCTAACGCAACCTATTATTCTTGCGATATCAGTGACCCTACTGCCACGCAGACAATGATCAATGATATCTGCAAGCAATATGGCAGGTTGAATGGTATCATACATAGCGCGGGCGTACTACGGGATAGCCTGATCGTTAACAAGACCGTAAAAGAAGCAGAAGAGGTCCTCGCCGCCAAAATACAGGGGACAAAGAACCTGGAGATGGCTACACGCAATATGGAGATTGATTTTATGATGTTATGCTCTTCATTGGCGGGTGTATTCGGTAACACCGGACAGGCAGACTACGCAGCTGCAAACGCATGGTTGGATAATTTTGCCTCGCATCACAATACCACGGGTACCCGTAGGATACTCAGCATTAGCTGGCCCCTTTGGAAGGAGGGCGGAATGCAGCTAGACGCGGCGTCAGAAAGGTACATGGAACAACATATGGGCATGTCACCTATGCCAACAGCAGAAGGCCTGGCAGCATTCGAGCAGTTGCTGTCAGGTACAATGGCCCAGGGTATAGTAATGTATAAAAAAACGACAACAACCCAAGAAGCTGCGCAGCCGGCACACAATAACACGACTACCTCAGAAGAGGCCTTGCCGCTGATAATGGATAAAGTGTCGCACATACTGGCCGCCGAATTGAGTATGCTGCCAGAAAATATAGGCGCCGATACACCTTTCGAAAGATACGGAATGGATTCCGTAATGATCGTGAGACTCACCAATCGCTTGGAAGATATCTTCGGAAGATTGCCCAGAACGTTATTTTTCGAATGTCAGACGCTATCGGAACTGTCAACATATCTGTTGGCAAACGCAAGTATCCAGTTACCCGAGCCGGGCACACCGTCTGCAACAACGTCATCCGTCGCCGTAGCACCAGTCAAACCTCCACGCAGCCGTTTCGCAACAGCTCGCTCCGTTACACAACATCCGTTGCCCCCGGCAAAAGACGAGGTAGCCATTATCGGTATCAGCGGCCGCTATCCGGGCGCTGACAACCTCGACGAGTTCTGGAAGAACCTCCAGGCAGGTAAAGATTGTATCACAGAAGTACCGGCCAACAGATGGGACGCTGCGGCCCTTTACAGCACCGAAAAAGGCATGCCGGGCAAAAGCTATAGCCGCTGGGGCGGGTTTATCAACGATGTAGACAAATTCGATCCACTGTTCTTTAACATATCTCCGCGTGAAGCAGAACTGATGGACCCCCAGGAAAGACTATTCCTACAGACGGTGTGGGAAACCATCGAAGATGCAGGCTATACCCGGCAACAACTGGGACGGAAAGTTGGCGTATACGCAGGCGTGATGTATGAAGAATACCAACTGTTTGGCGCAGAAGAGACTCTGAAGGGTAATTTTGTAAACCCTGCCGGCATCGCCAGCGGCGTAGCCAACAGGATATCCTATTTCTTCAACTTCCAGGGGCCAAGCATGGCCATCGACACCATGTGTTCGTCCTCGCTGACTGCCATTCACGTCGCGTGTAATGACCTGTTGGCGGGCGAAACAGAAATGGCAATAGCGGGCGGCGTTAACGTAAGTATCCATCCCAACAAATACCTGATGCTGAGTCATGGACGATTCGTTTCCGGAAAAGGCCGCTGCGAAAGCTTTGGCGCCGGCGGAGATGGCTACGTACCTGGTGAAGGTGTCGGCGCCGTGCTCCTGAAAAAACTCAGCGACGCTATTAGAGATGGAGACCATATCTATGGCGTAGTAAAAAGTACAGCCGTCAACCACGGTGGCCGCACTAATGGATACACCGTTCCTAATCCCAAAGCACAGGCTGCCGTGATCACAGCTGCCATCAGTAAAGCAGGTATCCGGCCGGCAGATATCAGCTATATAGAAGCCCATGGTACCGGCACCAGCCTCGGAGACCCTATCGAAATAGGTGGCCTCAACAAAGCATTCGAAGGAGCCCGGCAGCAGGCATGCCGGATCGGCTCCGTTAAATCAAATATCGGACATTGCGAATCCGCAGCTGGTATATCAGGATTGACAAAAATACTCCTCCAGATGAAATACCAGCAACTGGTACCATCACTCCATTCGGCCGTATTAAATCCCGATATTGATTTCGAAAACACCCCCTTTAAAGTACAACAACGACTCGAACATTGGCAAACCGCCGGCGACAAACCCCGTATCGCAGGTCTCAGCAGCTTCGGCGCAGGAGGAAGTAATGCCCATATCATAATACAAGAATACAAACAGGAACCTATCCCTTGCGACAATCTACCAGACAAAGCTATCGTAGTCTTGTCAGCAAAGCAGGCCGGTACCCTCAAAGGACAAGTACGGCAGCTGCAACAATTCCTGCACGATCACCCGGATGCACAACTGCATGATATCGCATACACGTTGCAACAGGGCCGTGAGCCCATGGAAGAACGGATAGCGTTCGTTACAGATAGTATAGAACAATTACAGCAACAACTGCACACATTCCTGCAGGGAGATATAAAAGAAAATGCCAACATATGGACGGGAAATGTAAAAAAAGATACCTCGTCAGAGGCCACCTCCCGGCAGTTGCCATATAAAGAAGATAAACCGGCAGACGTCGCTCAGCAGTGGATACATGGCGTAATGGTGAACTGGCAGGCGCTGTACACATCCCGGACACCTGCCCGCATCAGCCTGCCTACCTATCCGTTTATCCGGGAGCGATACTGGATACCAGTCAAAACATTGGCTATTACAGAACAGATCACCGGCAAATTACATCCGTTGGTCCATACGAATGAATCAGATCTGGAAGAACAACGGTTTTCCAGCTTTTTCACAGGCAAAGAACCATTTTTTGATAGAGCAGGAATACTGGAAGCATGGGCCCTCCTTGAAATGGCCAGGGAAGCAGGTGCAAGAAGTTTACGCCAACCCGTCACTAGTATTACCGATATTCACTGGCAAAATTCACTGATAGTAAATGCAGCTCCCCGCCAGGTACATATCAGCGTCTTCTCCCTGGATATAGCTGCCGGGTTTGAAATATATACCGTAGAGGGAGAGGAAGAACGTACTATTTGTAGCGGAAGACTGTCTGTAACACCGGTAGCCACCTCACCGCATCAGACACTCGCGGCCCCTCGTAAGCTATTGACCCGGCCAGACAATACAAGTCCGGATGCCTATGTGTTACATCCTGCCTTACTCAGTGAAGTCATGCAATTGATAGGAGAGGAAAATACTGCGCTACTACCTCTTACGACAGCTGCCGTTAACATATATGCCCCCCTGGCAACGGCTGCCGCTTGTGCAATAGCAAAAGACAATAACGGATCTCATATAGAGATACTGGATGAAAATGGGAAAGTATTGTTGAGTATCCACCAGCTCCGCTTAGCAGTAGCGGCACAGGTACCTGATGCGGATAATATGACCTATGTACCCGTTTGGGAACGTATTGCCAACCTACCAGGGCCGGTAGCAGTAACAGCAGAACAATACCTCCTTGTTGGAAAAAATACCCGGGCACTACAACAACACCTCTCGGAAAAAGGAGCAAGAGTCTCTGTTACAGAAGTGATAAATACGATACCGGCTGGCATTACCACAGTTTGTTTGATGCAGGGGTTACAACCTGCGCTTCATATCGTCGCGGAAGATCACCGGCAGAAAGAACTGGAAATATTTGCCGCTTTACAATCTCTCCTGCAGTCTGCATATAAAGAGCTGTCCCTGCGCATTATCGTATGCACCCAGCAAACCCAACGGGTGTTATCCACAGATGTAGTAAGTGCATCCGGTGCTGGTATACATGGATTAGTAGGCGCACTCGTAAAGGAACAACCTAAATGGGAAATATACAGGCTTGACCTGCAACATGCAACCGACTGGGATCTGATAACCGCCGTGCCGGCGATGAAAGCGGGTGTATTGACTGCCTGTAGAAACGGATATGCCTATCAGCAACAACTGTTTCCCATGAGTACACCGCAACAACAGACAACCGCTTTCCGGCAGGGAGGAGTATATGTGTTGCTGGGTGGCGCCGGCGGGATCGGTAAGGTAACGACCGCTTACCTGGTACAGCGCTATCAGGCACAGGTAATATGGCTGGGCAGAAGAAAACAGGATGAAGTAATCAATGCCGCACTGGATGAAATAGCCACCTTAGGAGTGAAGCCTGTGTATTACAGTTGCGATGCTACCGACCCGATACAGGTGATAGAAATATATAAAGAAATAAAACGTCATTATAAGGTAGTAAATGGACTGTTTCATTCCGCCATCGTATTGCATGATATGTTATTGCGGAATATGACAACAGCCGACTTCAGCAAAGCATTCGATGCAAAAGCCTTGTCCGCACATTACCTGGTAGATGCTTTTCATGAGGAACCGCTGGACTTTATCTGTTGCTACTCGTCCGCACAGGGATTGACAGACGCTCCGGGACAGGCAAACTACGCAGCAGGGTGTACCTATAAAGATGCATTTGCCCGGTCAATTACCGGTATACCCACTTACACCATCAATTGGGGATACTGGGGAGAAGTAGGCGTGGTCGCCTCACAGACCTATCGCGATCGTATGGAAATGGTGGGTGTAGGAAGTATAAACGCCGAAGATGGTATGCGTGCACTGGAAACTATACTGTCAGGTACACCAAAGCAGGTAGCCGTGATCCGGTTGTCTTCCGCAGCCGCAAAGGGAATGGGTATAAGAGATAACCATTTGTTTGAAACAACATCGTCACATTCTTCCCTGCAATTGCAACATCCTCATCCGGTAGCTTATCCCCTGGCTGCAAAAGAAGAAGCTGCCTTCCTGGAACTTTGTTGCAAAGGCATACTACAGGTATTCTTGCAATTGGGATTCGAAGACGCGCAGCCGCTGCTCCAACAGCGTAAAAAGATGCAGGTGCTGGATAAATATGAGCCGTTGTTCACCATTCTTATCCGCTTATTGCAACACGAAGGTTACATCAGTGATGACCTCGTAGTGCCGCCACTACAGAAACGCCTGCTGGTTGGCTTCGATCTTGGCATAGCAGTACAACAATTAACTACCTTATATCCGCAATACCAGCCGCATGGTCGCTTGCTTTCCATCTGCTTACAGGCATTCGGCGCCGTAGTGTCTGGAAAAGAACAAGCTACCACAGTCATGTTCCCTGGTGGCAGCCTGGATTACGTAAGCGGCATATATAAGGGCAATGCACAGTCCGATTATTTTAATGGGCTGCTCGCCGGTATCATAAGAGAAACCGTTGCCGCCGGTGTCAGCCAATTACAACCGGGCCAACAGTTTCGCATCCTCGAAGTAGGCGCCGGTACCGGAGGAACCAGCCAGTTCATCTTTAAAGAACTACTGCCATTCAGAGAGCAGGTAGAATATACTTACACCGACCTCTCCCGTAGCTTCCTGCTGCATGCAGAACGAACGTTTAGTACGGTAGCTCCCAATCTGAAGACGGCCATACTGGATATCGAACAGCCTCCACACCAACAAGAGGTGTCCATCGGAGCGTACGACCTGGTAATAGGTGCAAACGTAGTACATGCCACCAAACACATGGCTTCAACAGTAAATAATCTGAAAGCATTGCTGAAAAAAGATGGGTGGCTGCTGATGAATGAAATCGCACGGACAGAATTGTTCACAACATTGACCTTCGGCTTACTCGATGGCTGGTGGCTATACGAAGATGCCTCACTACGCTTACCGGGTTGCCCGGGACTGTCAGCGGATGGCTGGCACACCGTATTGTCAGAGACCGGTTATCAGGATATACAGGTATTGCCTGCTATACCTGGCCTGGGGCAACAGATCATATGTGCGAAAAGTGATGGTATCAGCTACCGCACATGGACAGACCAGCCGGTTGACACCCCTTCTGTAACACCGCCTGCTCCGGCCTATAAAAAAGTAACCGTACGCAGGGATAATGATCTGTTGACCAAACTCTCGGCTACTGCCGCCGCCTTGATTAAACTGCCGCAAAGGGACTTCGATATAGATGGACAGTTTATGGACTATGGATTTGATTCTATCCTGGGCACCGAATTCGTCAAACATGTAAATGAAACATTCGATATCTCACTGAAACCGACAGACATTTACAATTACGCTAATGTACGGCAGCTGGCGGCTCATATCGGGTCGACCTACCCAGGTCTCTTCCAGCCAGTGACAGAAGAAATAGTAGAACAGGAAACAGCGCCGGTGATGCAGGTGTCAACACCGGTCAAAAGACGTCGTAGATCAGTAGAAAATACTGTCAGCCACACGATTGACGCAATCGCTATCATAGGGATGAGCGGCCAGTTCGGTAGCGCCGGCGACCTGGATGCTTATTGGGACGTACTCAAAGAGGGGCGCAACCTCATCACCGATGCGCCGGAAGAAAGAGGGGGTGGAGATGGCCGGAAAGGGAGCTTCCTGCACGACGTCGATAAGTTCGATCCGCTATTTTTTAAGATATCAGGGAAGGAAGCGGAAATGATGGACCCACAACAACGCCTTTTCCTCGAGCATTGCTGGAAAGCATTGGAAGATGCTGCCATCAATCCCCATACCCTCCGTGGCGCCCGTTGTGGCGTATACGCGGGTGTCGCCCCGGGAGATTATAGCGTAAGGCAAAGCCTGGAACCTGCCGCCATGTGGGGCAATTCAGCAGCCATACTTTCCTCCCGCATCTCCTACCTGCTGGATTTGAAAGGTCCCGCCATCTCCATAGATACCGCCTGCTCCAGCTCACTGGTCGCCATGGATATGGGATGCACCAGCCTGCACACCGGCGCCGCAGATCTCATCATCGCCGGCGGCGTCAACATCATGACAACAGCCGATTTCTTCGGCCTCGCAGGCCGGGCCGGCATGTTATCACCGCAACATCAGTGCTTCACCTTTGACAAACGGGCCGATGGCTTCGTGCCAGGAGAAGGAGTCGGCGTAGTCGTACTTAAAAGACTGGCAGATGCAGAACGCGATGGCGATCACATATACGGGGTCATAAAAGCCAGCATGACCAACCAAGATGGAGCCTCCAATGGTATCACCGCACCGAGCGTCTCCGCACAAACAGAACTGGAGAAAGCAGTGTACACTAAATTTAATATTGACCCGGCTACCATTACCTACGTAGAAGCACATGGTACAGGTACCAGCCTGGGCGACCCAATAGAATTGGAAGCACTGACCGCCGCCTTCGGAGCATTCACAGACAAAAAGCAATATTGCGGAATAGGAAGCGTAAAAACAAATATCGGCCATACACTCGTAGCGGCCGGCATAGCAGGAGTACTAAAAATACTCCTCGCTTTCAGACATGAACTGCTACCGCCTACCTTAAACTATAACGAGTGTAATCCCCTGATAGATCTGGAAAACAGCCCGTTCAGGATACAACAACAGCTGACGGCATGGAAAGGTACCGAACAGGCGCCGCGCAGAGCAGCCATCAGCAGCTTCGGATTCAGCGGTACAAACGCTCATATGATCCTTGAAGAATACCGTAATCCTGTCACACCAACGATCGAAGGTCCCGCAGTAGTAGTATTGTCGGCAAAAAACAGCGACCGGCTTAAAGAACAAGTCGCTAACCTGCTACGACACCTGACAGCCTATCCCGATACACAACTACATGATCTAGCTTATACGTTGCAGGTAGGCCGCGAACAAATGGACGAACGTATAGCCATTGTAGCAATAGACATCCCTTCCCTGGTGTCCGGGTTAAAAGGCATAGATGGCACATCGTTTAGTGGGAATGTTAAAAAGGATAAGACCGACTTCGTACTGGAAGGTGGCGCAGGACAGGCATATATCAATTATGCCATCGAACATAAAGAGATCAGGTCCCTCGCTCAGCTCTGGGTAAAGGGTATCAGCATCAACTGGGAACTCCTCTATCCTGTAGGCAAGCCCCGGCGCATCAGCCTGCCAGCCTACCCGTTTGCCAGACATCGCTATTGGATACCTGTAGATGAACAACCCCTTTCCTCGACGACACAACAGTTGCATCCGTTACTACATGAAAATACGTCCAACCTGCAGGGCATACAGTTCACAAGTAAATATACCGGCACAGAACCATTCCTCGTTGACCATCAGATCAACGACGAGAAAATATTGCCAGGTACAGCATACCTGGAACTGGCACGGGCCGCCGGGCAAAGGGTGACATCGGCAAAAATAACCGCGCTCAGAAATGTATCCTGGCTACAACCGATACGTGTCAAAGATCAGCCGGCACAAGTGAAAATTAGCCTCCGCCAGACAGGAGACGATATCAGCTTTGAAGTATTTACAGATAAAGGAGTACATAGCCAGGGCAAAATGCATACACAAACGGGGTTGACAGCACCGTCCATACGCCTGAATGATATCCGTAACAGGCTGCCAGGTACCATGGATCACCAGCAATGTTATGGCATATTCTCCCAAATGGGCCTCCGCTATGGTACCAGTTTCCGTGGAATTGAACAGTTGTTTTACAGCGACACAGAAGCATTGTCAAGAATAAATATAAGACCGGATAAATACCTCGAACTGTCTCCGGGTTTATTGGATAGTGCATTACAGACCTGCATGGGAATAGGATACGCAAAAAAAGAACCGGCCATGTTCCTGCCCTACAGCGTAAAAGAGGTAACGTTATATCACCCGCTTGCAGGCGCCTGTTGGGCATACACCCGGAAAAGTGCATTAGGTAAAGGCCAGGTAAACAGCTATGATGTCGACATCGTGAACGACCAGGGAGAAGTATTGGTCGCTTTCCGTGAATTCCTCACCTTGTCCCCTGAAGGGGGTACTAAGACGCCCGTCAGTAAAGAAGAACCAGCCTTGCACCTGTATGCGAACGAATGGCAGGTACAGCCGGTATCCGAGATCGTAGAAAGTTGGGAGGCCATGCCTGTGATACTGTTAGGCGGAAGCTCAGCGATCATGGCAGACAAAATGAAAGAAGAGCTGGGCATGGAAGTACAACTGATCAATGGCGATACACCGGAAGTTTCACTGGCTGCCGTACTGGCTATCGTAAAAGAAAAGATCCGTGAAAATGTCAAGGTGGATTTCATCCTGTTATTTGCAAAGCACGACGTTACCGACTACGGTTTTATTGCAGGTTTGTTGAAAACAGCAGCACTGGAACATAAAAATATATCCGGCAGAACCATTTGCGTTGATAGCCTGCAATTAAAGGATATAGCCATAGTGGCAGACGTTATTCAATCGGAACAATTTACAAAGGATGCAGAAGTAAGGTATGAAGGTGGCGTTAGAAAAGTACGTGCTTTTAAAACATTACCGGCCGTTAAAGCTGCAGAACCGTTTATCAGGAAAGGGGGCGTCTACCTGATCACCGGCGGAGCCGGAGGATTGGGAAGTATATTCGCTGCCTACATCAGCCAGGTAACAGATGTTAAGATCATCGTGTTATCCGGCAGGAGAGAAGCGAGTGATAATGTAATGGCGGCGACAGCTGCCTGTCCATCGAGTGACTACATCGCCTGCGATGTAAGCAACCGGGCAGAGGTAGAACAGCTGATCCGCTCCATAAAAACAAAATACCACCGCCTCGATGGTATCATCCATAGCGCAGGTGTGATACGCGATAAAATGCTGGTGAACAAAACAACACAGGACATACAAACCGTGCTGGCCGCAAAAGTATCCGGCGTAAGGAACCTCGATGAAGCAACCAGGGATGAATCACTGGATTTTATGGTGTTTTTCTCCGGCATAGCAGGTATCATGGGAAATGTCGGTCAGGCCGACTATGCCGCCGCCAATGCCTTCCTCGATAATTATGCTCACTACAGGGAGCTGGAACGGGCCAAAGGCAAAAGACAGGGCAAAACACTTAGCATCAACTGGCCCCTTTGGAAAGAGGGCGGCATGCGCGTAAATACCGATACACTCCGCTACCTGGAAGAACATATCGGCATGCTGCCACTGCCAACCGAAGAGGGTATCCGTGCATTCGAATCCCTGCTGAATACAGATTGCGAACAGGGTGTGGTAATGTATGGACGCGAAAGCAAATTCCGCCCAATGGCACAATTCATCGAGACTACCCAACCTGTAGCAACAGATAGTAGACCACCAGTAACAGTAACGGCATCAACCGCCGTCATGGAGGTAGAACAAACCGTATTGCAGCAAGAAGTGTCGGATAGGATTCAGTCCATTACCGCAACATTATTGAAACTGCAACCGGAAGATATAGAGCTGGATGAGAAATTGAGCGAATATGGCTTCGATTCTATCCTGCTCATAAAATATGCAAACGAGCTGAATGACTACTATGATGTTGATCTTACGCCGGCAGTATTTTATAACCATGTGACCATAAATGAACTTACCGCCTTCTTACTCAAAGAACACGCGGATAAACTACAGCAAATACATGGTGATCAACTGCCGCTGGTAACAACACCGGAGCAGGTGGTTGTCCTGCCACAAAGATATCCGCTTACGGAAGGACAGAAGGGACTTTGGTTCATTCAGCAACTGGAACCGGACAACAGTAATTATAATGTACCAGTCGCGTTTGTCATCCCTGGTTCGGTAGATACCAGCCAGCTGAAACAGGCACTCGCACTCATTATGGAAGAACACCCGGTACTTCGCTCGCGCTTCATAAAAGAAGACGAAACAGGAGAGGTATTTAATCACATTCACCCGGATACTACGCCTTTCTTTGAGGAAAAGACCCTAACCGCAGAACAAAATGTCGAACAGACCTGCTGGGAACTGGTAAGAACACCTTTCGACCTCGCAAAGGACAGCCCGGTTAGACTTTACATCCGGAAGAAAGAGAACCGTAACTATATACTGTTTGTATTCCATCATATCATTTTTGATGGCATGTCCAGCAGCGTATTCTTGTCTCTGTTCCTGGAAAGAACCCGGCAACTGGCAGCAGGATCGCCCATACCGCGTATCACGCCCAATGTGGCCTGCTTCACAAATGTGGAATGTGAACAATCCTATATCCGTAGCAGCCAGGGAAGAAAAAGCCTGCAGTACTGGGAAGAAAAACTGACAGGAGTACTACCCGTGCTGGCACTACCCTACGATATGCCGGCGCAGAAGACAATCCGTACCACACGTATCGGCAAGGAAAGCATGCATTTTAGTCAGCAGGAAATGCAGGAGCTGAAAACATTATGCCGGCAAATGGGTATTAACTTGTCCGTACTGTTTATGAGCGTTTACACATTGCTGCTGCATAAACTTACCGGACAGGAAGACTTCGTCATCATTATGCCGACAGCAGGTCGTACCAGGAAAGAATTCGAAAACAGCATAGGGTATTATATCAACATGATGATCACCCGCAATCAGGTATCCGAAAAAATGTGCTTTGATGAACTGGTGAAAATAGTAAAACACGAATTACTGACCGGCATGGAAAATGCCGCCTATCCATTCCCCAAATTACTGGCAGACCTTGATCTCGATCGTTCCGGTAGCAGGGAGACACCGTTTAAAGTATCTTTTATCTATCAGAACATCTTCGATGAGTTACTCGACAATCAAAACCTGTCCGGTCCGTTCGAAGTATATGATGCCGTTTATCAGGAAACCGCACATGTCTATTCAATGGAGGTGGAAGACCTGCGCAAAACACTGGTATTGAATATTAAGTATGACCTGGAGGTATTCAATGCGTCCACTATACGCCAGCACTTAAGTTATTGCAGACAATTACTGAAAGGAGTGTCGGAAAACAGTACCAGGCAGCTGAAGGCCTACAGTATATTGAGCCCGGAAGAGATACATCATCTCCTATATGAGCGTAATGCAACAACAGTAAACTATCCGCAGCATAAAACGTTGGCAGACCTGTTCGAAGAACAGGTAACCCGCACACCGGATAAAGTGGCCGTAGTTCACAACGGAAGAAGGATCACCTACCGGCAGCTTGATGAAATGGCCAATCGCTTAGCGAACCACATCGGAAACGCTGGATTACCATTACATGCACCCGTGTGCCTCGTAGCAGATAAAAGCCTGGAGCAGGTATGGGGCGTATTGGGCATTTTGAAAGCAGGTGGACACTATATTCCGGTAAAAGGAAGCCTGCCGGAAAACAGGCTGAATGAACTGATCTTGCAGACCGCTTCTCCCATGGTGCTGGCCTTACCAGCATACCTGGATAAGATCACCGCGCATGCAGACGTACAGGTGATACCAGTGACAGAAGAGCAATTCGCTTCCGATCCGGCATCACATGAGAAAAAGAATATCGCAGATACCGAATTGGCGTATATCATCTTTACATCGGGCTCTACCGGCAAACCCAAAGGGGTCATGATCGATCACCGCGGCGCCGTTAATACACTCTACGACATGAACGCCCGGTTTAATATCACAGCGGAGGATAAGATATTCGGCATTTCAGATCTGAACTTTGACCTTTCCGTATACGACATATTCGGCATTTTTGCCTGTGGTGCCACACTCGTGCTTCCCCTCGAAGAAGAAAGATACGATCCGCAGGTTTGGATCAGGTATGTGGAAGAAGAACAGATCACCGTTTGGAATTCCGTACCGCAGATAGTGAACCTGCTGGTAGACCGGCAGGAAGAAACAGGTAGCAACCAGATTACCAGCATCCATACCTATTTTATGAGCGGCGACTGGATACCCCTAGACTTACCGGATCGCATCAAACAACTGAATGCGAATGCGAATGTATTCAGCCTGGGCGGTGCCACAGAGGGTTCTATCTGGTCTATTTATTATCCTGTCCGCAAGACAGATCCGTCATGGAAGAGCATCCCTTATGGCTATCCGCTGGGCAACCAGGAAATGTATGTATTGGACAGCAACCTCCATCCCTGCCCGTTAAATGTACCGGGAGATATCTATATCGGCGGGGTCGGCGTGGCTAAAGGCTATCATAATGATCCCGAAAAGACCGCGGCTAGTTTTATCTATCATCCGGTCATGAAAAAACAACTGTACCGTACTGGAGACCTCGGTGCCCATCATCCGGAGGGTTACATGGTATTCCTGGGAAGAAAAGATGGTCAAGTAAAAATCAATGGCTTTCGCGTAGAATTGGGAGAGATAGAAACAACGCTGCAAAACTCCGATCTGGTAAGACAATGTGTGGTAACAGCCGTAGAAGACGCCCATCGTAACAAACGCCTGGTAGCATATGTAGTGCCAGCAGCGGCTTTTGATAAACAGGCGATACAGGCACATCTGCAGGCCTACCTGCCTGATTATATGGTACCTTCCTTATTCATTCAGATCGATAAAGTGCCCCTATCGGCAAATGGTAAAGTAGATCACAAAACCCTGCCACCGGTAGAAATGAGCAGCTTTGCCGGACGCGAACATGTTCCGCCACAGGATGAAATGGAGCGCCAGCTGGCCCTCATCTGGTCACAGCTGCTGGGTGTTACAGCACCGGGTATTCACGACGACTTCTTCGAAGCTGGTGGTAATTCGCTGATTATTATTCAGCTGTCGCATAAGATCAATAACAACTTCAACAAAGAACTCCCGCTGCTGGAAATCATGAAACATCCTACAATCAGTGGACTGAAAGAGTTGCTTACAGCAGAAGAAAAACAAGAAATACAGAAGATACTGACCTTGCGCGAAGGACCCGCCGAAGATGTGGCATTCATCGTCCCGGGAGCCTTAGGATCGACAGAGGGATACCTGGCATTGGCAGAATGCCTGCCAGTAGAAGGTGCCGTCTACGGTTTACAAATGAAAGGTGTTAGCGGCGAAGCCATACCCAACAATACCATTGAATCAATGGCTGCCTATAACCTGGACCTGATCCGGCAAAGTGGCGTGAACGTGAACAGCGGTGTCACCCTTGTCGGCCACAGCTATGCGGGTATCGTGCTTTATGAAATGCTCAGGCAGGCCCCCGACCTGCAGATCAATAATGTCATCATGTTGGATTGTTTCGTCAACCCCCTTAGCGAACAGTCCGAACTGGAACGCCTGGCCACCTATTTCAGATCACTGATCAGGTTCAGTCAGCCTTCACTGGCCGACAATGTGGTGGAAGCACTGGTGCGTCATATGAAAGAATTAGCCGAACAAAAAAGAATGTCCTTCATATTTGATACAGTAGACATGTTGCCGCCCAGGAAAGTAGCGCAGATGTGGACCGTCTTCAATGCATCATTGTCCGCCGTATACCAGCCGGCCGAAAAACTAGACTACCAGGTAGACTTTATACAGGCAAACAATACACTGCTGGGTGGAAACGACTGGGGCACTAATGGCTCCTCCTTCGGTTGGGATAAACATTTTAGTCAGGTGAAAGTCATCAGCTCCGATGCTAACCATTTCACAATAGTCAATACCCCTCATTGTCACAATTGGATCGCAACAATTAAACTTGAACAAACCACACCAATCTTATGAAAATAGTAATGTTTCCCGGACAAGGATCTCAGTTTAAAGGGATGGGAAAAGACCTTTTTGCTAAATATCAGGAAGAAACCCGTTTCGCATCCCAAATATTAGGATACGATATGGAAGAACTTTGTGTAAGAGATCCTCGTAAAGAATTGGGCAAAACTGCCTTTACACAGCCTGCATTGTACGTCGTGAATGCCTTCGCCTACTACGAATGGCAGAAGAGTAATCGCGCAGATTACCTCGTCGGGCACAGCCTGGGCGAATACAATGCCTTGCTGGCCGCCGGCGCCTTTGACTTCGAAACAGGACTGAAACTGGTGCAGAAGCGAGGAGCCCTCATGGCCGCTGCCTCCGGTGGTGGCATGGCCGCAGTACTGGGACA
The DNA here is from genome assembly GCF_020386615.1 of Chitinophaga pendula. NCBI lineage: Bacteria > Pseudomonadati > Bacteroidota > Chitinophagia > Chitinophagales > Chitinophagaceae > Chitinophaga > Chitinophaga pendula. The sequence goes on along the minus strand of NZ_CP077769.1, from coordinate 3,288,824 downwards.
TAAAGTAGAAGACGTACGGACACTACTCCTGCAGGGTGGATATACAAACATCGATATCGCCAACTTTAATACCCCCACCCAAATAGTCGTGGCCGGTCCGCAGGAAGCTATCGATAGCTTGGTGAAAGACTTTGATGCTAGGGGAATTAAGATCATCCCGCTATTTGTAAGTGCTCCCTTTCACTCACGATATATGCAGCCGGCCGCCGACGAATTTGCTTCTTTCCTGCACCAGTTCAGTTTCACACCGCTACAAATACCCGTTATCGCCAATGTTACAGCACAACCCTATGAAGACAACAACGTCCGGCAACTGCTGGCATCACAGGTTGCTAACTCCGTGCAATGGACAGATACCATACGGATGCTCATGGGAAAAGGAGCTGAAGTATACGAAGAAATAGGTGGCGCCATATTGACCAAAATGGTAAATGAGATCAAAGACAAATGTACCCCCATCGTAGAAGAAAAACCCGTACAACAGGCTACCCCACAAAAAGCAGCAGAACATGAATCTCCCGATACCCTGTCCGCCCGCCTGGGTAGCCAGGAGTTTAAAAAAGAATATGGTGTGAGCTACACTTACGTGGCAGGCGCAATGTATCGGGGCATCGCCTCCCGGCAGCTAGTCATCCGCATGGGAAAGGCTGGCATGTTGAGCTTCCTGGGTACCGGAGGTATGTCATTGACCGAAATGGAAGAGAATATCACCGCCATACAACGTGAGCTGACAAAGGGAGAACCCTATGGCCTGAACTTCCTGCACAATCTCAACAACCCTTCCTTCGAAATGAAAGTGGCAGATCTCTTCCTGAAATACGAGGTGAAAAACATCGAAGCGTCTGCCTTTATGCAAATGACACCTGCATTAGTATACTATCGCGCAAAAGGACTGAAGAAAGGAGCAGATGGACAAATAATTTGTCAGCACCGGATACTCGCGAAGATATCCCGGCCAGAGGTAGCCGAAATATTTATGCGCCCGGCCCCCGAAAAAATAATACGACTACTGCTGGAAGAAAACCTTATCACCGCAGAGCAGGCCGCCTTGTCAAAGGAAGTCCCCATGAGCTACGATATATGCGTAGAAGCCGATTCCGGAGGACATACAGATAGAGGCATCGCAACAGTCTTGTTGCCGGCAATTCAGAGCTTGCGCCAGGAAGTAACCACCGCTTTCGCTTATGGCAAAAAGATACGTATCGGATTAGGTGGGGGAATAGGTACTCCGCAGGCCGCCACCTGTGCATATGTCATGGGCGCCGATTTTATCCTCACAGGTTCTATCAACCAATGTACCGTAGAGGCGGGCACCAGCGATACCGTAAAAGATCTCCTGCAGGATATCAACGTACAGGATACAGACTACGCACCAGCCGGCGATATGTTCGAGATCGGCGCTAAAGTACAGGTACTGAAAAAAGGAGTACTCTTCGCCGCAAGAGCTAATAAACTATACGCATTATACAATCAATATAACGCCTTGGAAGAAATACCCGAGAAAACGATCGTTCAGCTGGAGAGAAATTATTTTAATAAGACAATAGCAGAAATATGGGAAGAGGTAAAGATATACTTCAGGTCCGTTGGCGCCGCAGCTGAGATAACCAAGGCAGAACAACTTCCAAAGAATAAAATGGCATTGGTATTTCGCTGGTATTTCGGCCATACCAATAGGCTGGCCTTCGAAGGAAATATCGAAAATAAAGTCAACTTCCAGATACACACCGGATCTGCATTGGGGGCTTTTAATCAATGGGTAAAAGGAACAGAACTGGAGAACTGGAGAAACAGGCACGTGGATAAAATAGGGATTAATATTATGGAAGGAGCAGCCCAATTACTGGAAAGGACCGCATTGATGGTAAACAGCTGATAGACTATGGATAAGCGTATCGTGATGTTATTTTCAGGGCAGGGCAGCCACTACCGCGGGATGGGACAGCAATTGTACGAACAGCATGCCATATTCCGCCGGAGCCTTGAGAAAAGCGAGCGGATCATACAAAGGATGTTACATCGATCTATCATCAGAGAGTTGTATTATCAACAACCCGATGCGCCTTTTGATGACTTGCTGATCACCCATCCGGCTATCGTAGCCGTAGAGATCGCATTATTCGATACCCTGAGGGCATTGGATATTGTTCCAGCTTGTGTATCCGGTAACAGCCTGGGAGAGTTTGCCGCAGGAGTAGCCGCCGGCATATGGAGCGCAGATGCCGCAATAGAAGCCGCATTGGAACAGGCAAAGTCCATCCTTCGCCATGATATAGAAGGTGGAATGCTCGTCGTACTCACAGAAAAGGAAAATGTCTGGCCATTATATGAACATTATCACCTGTTCCTGGCCGCAGATAACTTCCCGGGACATTTTACATTGGCGGGCACCGCAGTACAACTGGACCTGTTCCAGGTTGAATTATCTTTAAATGGTATATCCTTTGTCCGGCTGCCTGTCACTTGCCCTTTTCATTCCCCTCTTATCAATATTGCGCGTAATGACTATGCGTTGTATACCGCCGCAACAACACTGAATAAACCGGCAATAAGTTTCGTTTCTGGATATATGGGAAAAGAATTACCCGCGCTGACAACAAACTACTTCTGGGAAGCCGTCAGCCGGTTTAGCAGCTTCTCCCATACCGTCAGCACAACAGAAGCAAAGGGGCCTTGCTTTTATATTGATATGGGCCCCTCCGGTGCCAGCGCAACCATGTTGAAGTATAATCTGCCGGCAACATCCCAGGCCGGCATTTTCCAGATTATGAGCCCCTTTAAAAGGGAAATGGAACAATTAAAAAAATTACAGGCAATGATTCAATAATTACCGGCAAATGGAAGTTAAAATGTTTGAGGTGTCTGGTAGTAATATCAGGAACCAATGTTATCTGATCTATCAGCAACGTAAGGGCATACTCGTGGATCCCGCCTGGGATTACCACCTTATCAATGATTTCTTGCTCGATAACAGGATCATGGTAAAGGCAGTCCTGCTGACACATGCACATCCTGATCATATCGATCTCGCGGCAGACTTTGCCAGGAACAAAGGTATCCCCGCGTATATGTCTGCAGAAGAGATCGACAAATCAGGATTCAGCTGCCCCAACCTCGTATCGGTCAGACACCTCGATACATTTACCTTGGCAGACTTTAATATTACCCCCATCCTCACACCTGGACACACCAGTGGCAGCACCTGCTTCCTGCTCGGACCTCATTTGTTCACCGGCGATACGGTGTTTATAGAAGGAGTAGGTATCTGCGATCATCGCCATGCAGCACTACTGTTCGATTCCATTCAATTGCTGAAAGCATATCTGCCAGGCCGTACACTGATCTGGCCAGGACACTCCTTCGGAGACGATCCCGGACAAGAACTTCGCTTCCTGCTGAAAAATAATATCTACTTCCAGTTCGAGAAAAAAGAGGAATTTATTGATTTCAGAATGAGGAAAAACCGCCCCAATCCCTTTGCTTTCAGGTGAGAAAAATGTAGGGAAAAACAGCTTCCTGTAGCGAATGGTACTATTTTAGTTGCTGAACGAACCGACAAACAGCGTTCTTGAACGCCGCATTGTTTTCGTAATACAACAAATGCCCGCCATCAATAGGTACCACCTGTTGATGAGGAAACCGGAACCGCTTATAATGAGCTACCCCTATAGCGTAATCTTTTTTACCGGTAATCACCAGCACGGGCGCCTTAATAGCAGTAGTCTGCTCCGTATAATCCTTACGGTACTCAGGATACTTGGTTGGTTTGGAGGGATCAAAAATGGGTTCAAATAGCTTATTGGCAAAATCATTCGTCCGCGGATATCGCTCATCAAGACTATCCAGCTTTATGATCGTATTAATATCCTCAGTTAGAAACTTATATCCAATACGTTGCTTACTCATTTGAGACCGGACTGATAAAGACATACTGAACAAAGAATCAGGATTAGTCTCCTGGATAGTCGTATCCTTTCCTAACAGATGATAACCATATTCTATCTGTGCGGCCGTCGACGGACCGTTCAGAAAATGTAAGGTAGAATTGACCAGGATAAGGCCCGATACATGTTGCGGATACCGAAGCGCATATTCCATTAAAATAATACCACCAAAGGAATGACTCATTAACAAGATCTTATCAACTCCTAAACGCCTCCTGAGCTCCTCTATATCCTGTACCATACGCTGAAGACGGTAATCGGCAGCAACAGGCGCACTTCCGGAACCCCGCTGGTCGTAATATACCATCGTAAGACAGTCCTCCAGTTTATCACCGCCCATCTTTTCAAAGGATAAGTAGCCTCCGCCAGGGCCACCGTGAACAAATATACAGGGCATCCCTTTCCCAGAAACCTTATATCGCAGCGAAATACTGTCATTGGTAACAAGTGTTTGCTCCCCACGGGTAAGCTGCCGCGACTGACAACTCATAAACAATGCAGTAGAAAAGAGGATAATAATGGCGTAACGGGACATGACGTAGTGAAGCATAAGCATGGTCTTGATAGTAGTAAATCTAACAAAACTATCCTATAAAATCAAACCGCACAGACATGCTTGATGAACGAAAGATACCTATCTTTAACGCCTATTATACTCATTATGCCAGTTGAAAAAGCTACAATCAAAGACGTACCGGAACTGATACACCTGATTAATAACGCATACAGGGGCGAACATTCTCGGAAAGGATGGACCAGCGAAGCCGATATTTTTGATGGAGAACGGATTAGCCAGGAAATGTTGGAAGAGCTTTTCAAGCACACATCAGCAACCATATTAAAGTATACAAGTGAATCAAACACCATCACCGGCACTGTCTATCTTGAGATCAGAAAGAATGCGCTATACCTGGGAATGCTCACCGTATCCCCGGAACTGCAAGGCAAAGGTATTGGTAAGATATTGCTGGAAGAAGGAGAGGTATTTGCAAAACAAAATAACTGCCAAAAGATTACCATGTCCGTAATAAAAAACCGGAAAGAATTGATAGCCTGGTACGAACGTCACGGATACCAATTTACAGGAGAGATATTACCATTTTATGATGATGGCCGTTTTGGCAAACCAAAACAACCTATTACGCTAATGGTATTGGCCAAAGACATATAGATAGGCCATAACAGCTAATTGGTGCCGGAAAGATCCTTTCAAACAGATCCTTCCGGCATCTTTATTTTTATCAATCTTGTCTTGGACCTGGAAAGTAAGTCGGTAAGAAGTAAAATATTTTTTGAAACATAGTTGCATAATTGAGAAATTAAATAGAGATTTGCTGCTAATAGGGTAGGTATCTACCTCACCACACTAGGGGACAGTTATTATTTAACCGTGCGATCAGACATCGCATGCGAATCTTTATCTATACTTATTTATGTTGCCAACCAGTTTTTTAAACAGACTGGCATTCGGTGTAGGATGCCTGTGTCTGCTATTGGATCATGTAGCTGTTGCACAACAGCGTCCGGAGGGATCACTCGATTCCATACCTGTAAAAATGAAAAATGCCCATACCGCACTGGAAGAGGTAGTAGTGACTGCCGGAAGGAGCCGGCAGCGGCTGAAGGATGTACCGCAGAAAATAGAGCTGATCAGCAACAAGGATATTGCAGCAACCCCTGCCTTAGATGTGACCGATATTGTCAAAAAGACAACAAGTGTCAATGTTATTCAATACCCGGGCATACTCTCCGGAGTGGGTATCAGAGGATTCCGCCCACAATTTTCCGGTATAAACCAACGTACACTACTATTGATCAACGGTCGTCCAGCGGGTACGACAAACCTCGGTACGATTGACCTGAACAATATAGATCACATAGAAGTCCTGAAAGGACCGGCTTCCGCTTTGTATGGCTCACAAGCCATGGGTGGGGTCATTAATATCATTCCTTTACAGTCCTCCGGACAAATATCCGGTAACCTGTTCGCCGATTACGGTAGCTTCAGTACTTTCCAATTCGGGGGAAGAGCGGGAGGGAATATCACCAGACGACTGGATTTTGATATCTCAGGTACCTATTTCGATAGGGATGCAAACTTTAATATTGGTAAGGGAAATCTGTTCAGGGATTGGTTAGGCAGCAAGGATGCACGCAATATCTATGCGAATGGTAAAGACACCTTAGTGAATGACGCCCGGGGCGACGGCCAGAAAAGGCCCAACACCAGGTATGCCTATTACTCTACAGCAGCACGTATAGGATACCAGCTGGACTCCGTCTGGCGGGTAGATATCAGCGGCTCATTGTTCAATGCAAAAGATGTTGAATCTCCGGGAGATATATTCTCGGGAGAGGCAGGTGCCGGATTAAAGAACATCCTTCGTTATAATAGTGAAGCGGCACTAACGGGACGTATCCGCAACAACGAATTGTCGGCCCGCCTTTATTATGCAAAAGAACAATCGAAAACGTTTGCCATCCGTAATGCACGTGGCATAGTGATCGATACCCCTTACCAATCTGGCCTTAATACTTATCAATGGTATGGCATACAGCTCAGGGATATTATACACTTGCGTAAACAACGGTTGATCGTCGGATATGATTATAATCGTACTGTATCCCAGACGCTAAGTTATGCAGCGCCTGTCAATGCTACGCAAAAAGAAAGCACTACTGCCCCTAATGCCGCGTTGATAACCAATGGATGGTATGTACAGGGGCAATTCACCTGGCTCTCAGATAGGTTGAAAGTGAATCCGGGCATCCGGCTCGACGTCACTCGTTTTGCAGTGGAGTCCACCCCTGCATTCTCGCAGACATTAATAACTGGCGCCAAAACAAACCTTTTTGTAAGCCCCAGTATAAGCGCACAATACGACATTTTACCTTCCCTCACTATGCACGGTAGCATCGGACGGGCTTTCGTAACACCAGATGCATATAATGTGGCAGGTTACCAGGTATCCGGTAAAGGCACCGGAAAAGTAGTAATAGCAAGAGGCAACCCCTCTCTGAAAAATGAAAGCAGCTTATCCGGAGACCTGGGCTTGCGTTATGAACACGTACGCTCAGGGATAGCCGCAGATATTACCTTTTTTAATACCCGGGTAACAGACAGGATCGTTTCCAGATCAGCGCCTCCCGCAACCCCCGAAACCCTGGATGGGGATGTCGTTACCGCGGTAACCAATTATTTTAATGCCAATAGGAGCACGATCAGTGGCTTGGAGATCATGGCGAGTTATGACCTGGGCGCCCTGGTCAACTACAGGTATTCCTTACGCTTCTTTACGAACATTACACGGACATTTAAAGCCGATGATATTACCGTGGCTACCAACGGAACAACAACAAAAGCAGCAATACAGAATGTGGCTACTGCAAATATTAATTATGGCGTTGAATATAGCCGTGGTGGGAAATATGGCGTCCGCCTGACAGGCCGGTATGTAGGAAAGAGATGGGATACCGACTTTAACGACCCATTGAGACCTCTCGTACAATATCCTGCTTTTATGACAATGGACGCGGCAATCAATTATGCCGTTACCAGAAGGCACCAGATCAGCGTCGCCGTCGCCAATATTACAGATGAGAACTACTATGAAAAACGTGGTTATAATATGCCGGGACGGAATTACCGCATAAGGTATACCTACCAGTTTGGTAAAAACATACATCATTAATCATCTGCATAAACTTTCATAATGAAAATGCTCGATACAATCTTATATGGGCTGTCATCCTTGTTTTTTTTTCCGGTGATCGCCGTCTTATTATTCTTACTGGTGAAGATATTTTATAGCCTGGGACTTTTCTGTAAAGAATACTGGCGCCGCAGTCGCAATGAGGGATATTTTACTGCACCCTATATAGCCGCGCTGAAAACGGTGGAGGTGCCTGGCCGGGAAGAAGCTGAACTGGCACTGCAAAGGATACTACATCAGGCAGAACAGTCAGCAGAAAGATCCATAAGAGAAGCAAAGTATAGCATCAAAATGGGACCTACATTAGGATTAATAGGTACCCTGACACCTATGGCCAGAGCCCTCAGTGGGCTGTCGCAGGGAGATATGGCGGGTTTGTCCAACCAGATGATCACCGCCTTCTCTACCACTGTGTTAGGGTTGGTAATTGGTGGGATTGCTTTTACCATTATGCACGTACGGCTCAGATGGCAACGTAATGACCTGTTCACCCTTTCCGGTCAGGCCGAAAAGATATATAATAGTTACCACACCGCGCTTAAGCATAAAATTTAATAGGAATGCGATTTCTGAGAAGTAAGATAGGACACGCCGAAGAATCGATAGAAGATGATCCTATAGCGGGAGTAGCCCAGCTATTTGATGTCAGTATCGCCTTTATCGTAGCAGTCATTGGAGCACTATTCACATTGTTGTCCGGTAGCGACCTCTTGAAAAAAGATAGCGAATGGACACTCACCCGGAAGGACAAAAATGGAGAAATGGAAGTGCTGGAAAAAAAAGACAACCAAATCATCTCAAGTAAGCTGACAGGCAAACAACAATCCGGAAACGGGGTAAGACTGGGTACTGCCTATCAGTTGGAAAATGGACAGGTAATTTATGTCCCGGATGAACAGGTAAAATAATATATTATGGTAACACAACGACAGGCAATTTATCTATATCTTTTGTGTGTTCTTCTATGCGCATTTGCTTCCTGCCACCTTATCAGTAAAAAGCCTTCTATAGCGATCGTGTCGCCACATCTGCAACATGATCCATATGCATTTAAGGCTGCTGCAGCCCACTTTAAAGATAAGCTGCAAATAGACCTCTATGGAGTGGATGGAGGAGAACTGCCGCCTTATTCATTAGATGAACTGGCCCAACATGACCTGGTCATTTTTGAAAGCATGGGGGCACGCCTCTCACTAATGCTGCCCCAGGTCGACTCGCTCAAAGCAAAGACAAAAGTCTTGTTCCTGGAAACTCCGCTGGCAAAAGGTAATATATCCGTAGCGGATCATCCCGATATACCGCTATACTGGTCTAATGGCAACGAAGAGAATTACAGTGGTCTGTTGTCTTATATCGGAGCACGTATCTTCGGCCTAAAGATCAAAATAACACCCCCTCGTATATATCCTGCCGCCGGGTTTTACTATCCGGGTAGGGACAGCCTGTTTACATCAGCAGGCGCATATCTGCAGTGGTATGATAACGAGGTCGTACCGGGAGTCGCTGACCCCGTTACAGTGGGCTTGGCGTTTTACCAAAGCAATTACGTCAAACAAGATATGCGGCATATTGATGCCTTGATCAATAGCATAAAAGCGCATGGCGCCAGACCCATCACGTTAGTAGCCAAAGGGCCGTTCAGGATCGACTCCCTGTTTACGATAGCTGGCAAGCCAATAGTGGATGTCATGTTGTATGGTGGAATGTTCCTGGACTTTAATAAACCAGAAGCAGGACGACTGTCAGCACAGCGGCTTGATGTGCCACTGTTGGGAGCTGTCACGCATTATTATAAAAGCCGGGCAGAATGGATAAGTGATCCGGGCGGCTTTGCCCCTGATATGTCCGATCGATTTTTCTTTACAGAAAGAGATGGTGTCTTTGAACCGATCAATATAGGAGCAGAAGAAGTAGAACAGGGGCGCAGATATACCATGCCAATCCAGGACCAGGTAGACTGGAGAGTAGAAAGAGCGCTCGCCTGGGCAAAACTTAGACGTACACCTAATGCACAGAAAAAGATAGTAGTGACCTATTATAGCGAAGGGAGTGGAAAAGCTACCGTTGGAGCTGATATCGATGCTTACCTGGATGTTCCCGGCAGTTTGGAAAAACTGCTGAAAAGATGGCAGCAGGAGGGATATAACGTAGGTACACAACCGCTACCTGGCGCTACGGAGTTAGCCAGAGACATGTCTTTACATGCCTCGAACGTCGGTACATGGGCACCCGGAGAGTTACAAAAGAGAACACAAAATGGCCCCGTGATCCGTATACCGGAAGCCGAATACCTATCCTGGTTCCATAGTTATCCAAAAGAACAGCAGGAAGAGGTCATCCGTAAATGGGGACCTCCGCCGGGTAAATTAATGACGACAACTAATGCCGCCGGTCAGAAAGAATTCCTGATCCCGGTCCTGCAATATGGTAATATCATATTGGCGCCACACCCTAACTGGGGACTGCAGGATAACCCTTCACTGATATATGGTAAAGAGGCGATCCCCCCCAACCATGCCTATATCGCCTTCTATGAATGGATGAAACGATCCTGTCAGCCGCATGCATTCATCAGCTTATTCACGCAGCTATCACTGATGCCTGGCAAACAGGAAGGACCTGCCCGCAACGATTGGGTAGGAACCCTCATCGGTAATCTACCACATATCAGCGTAGTACCCCTTATTGCAGGATCAGGCCCGGGTAATAAAAGAAGAGCCAACGCATTGACAATCGGATATATTACGACAACCACCACTGCCGGCTTAGACGACTCCCTGCAGTTGCTGTATGATAAGATCGGAGATTGGCAAGACGCCGCAAACGCCGTATTAAAGGAACGCCTGGAAAAAAATATCCTGGCAAAGATAAAGGCGCAGGGACTTGACAAAGATATAGGCAAAGATACCCTCGCGCAACAGGCTCCGGCTACACTCATTCAGGAAGTACGTCGCTACTTGCTAAATATGTCGAAAGAGAGAATGCCGGCAGGAGGGCATATTCTAGGTAACGCACCGCAAGGCGAATTGCTCGTTGATATGGTCGCAGGTATGCTGGGTAAAGAGCTGGAACAATTGGCGCCGGGAAAAAACAAACGGGAGGTGGTCAAAACATGGTTGCGGCAGATACTGTTGCAAGGACAGCCGATCGATCTGGTGACGCGACAATCCCATACAGGCAAGGACACGTTATTACAACTACAATTAAAACAGGCCCTGGAATATCAGACATTATTACAGCAGACAGACAACGAGGTTACACAGATAATAAGGGCGCTGAATGGAAGGTACATCTCAACCGGTCCTTCAGATGATCCCGTCAGAAACCCCCTGTCACTACCTTCCGGTAGAAACCCGTACCCTGTTAATGTGAAAGCTGTCCCTTCCAAAGAAGCCTGGGAACTCGGACAAAGAATGGCCGACCAGCTGTTACTGCAATATGAAGAAAAACATGGAAAAGGTGCCTATCCCAAAAAGATCGCCTTTGTACTCTGGTCTTCGGAGATCACCCATACACAAGGAGTGACAGAGGCTGAGATATTATACCTGATGGGAGTGGAGCCGGTATGGAATTCCAAAGGGCAGGTGATGGACGTACGGCTTATACCGTCCGCAAATTGGAAAAGACCTCGTATTGACGTACTGATCACCACTTCAGGGACCTACAGAGACCATTTTGGCGATAAGATCAAATTATTGGATAAGGCGGTGAAGCTGGCAGCTGCCGTAAAAGAGAACGAAAATTGGGTCTGGAAAAATACAGAAAAGTATCGCCAGCAGCTGAAGCCGCAAAACCAGTCCGCAACAGCTCGCATCTTCTCCGGCAATACCGGCGCTTATTCCACCAACCTGGAATTCGCAACAGAACAAGGAGAGTCCTGGAAAAGCGATACTACCTTATCGAAACTTTACCTAGACCGAATGGCATACGCTTATGGAGAAGAGGCCTTCGCCGACTATCAACGCAGCTTGTTCGAACTGAATGTAAAAGATGTCGACGCCGCGGCCTTCAGCCGTTCTTCCAACGCTTATGGGATACTGGACCACCCTATGGTGGCTGCCTACTTTGGCGCCTATAACCTGGCAGTCAAAAACACCACAGGACGCCAGCCGGATATGTTCATCAATGACATGCAGCATCCGGAAGATGCTACCAGTACCCCACTGCATCTCTTCTTTCATAAGGAGCTCAGAAGTCGATACCTGAATCCCAAATGGATGAAAGCAATGATGGAGCACGGTTATGATGGAGCCAGGTACATGGAAGCATTTACCGAAAATATGATGCTCTGGGATGTTACAACACCGGATATGGTAAAAGATGAAGACTGGAATGAAGTATACGATGTATATGTAAAAGATCGGGAACAATTAGGACTGGATAAGTACTTTGAAAAACACAATCCCTTCGCACAACAAGCGCTGTTGGCTACCATGTTGGAAGCGACAGAAAAAGGATACTGGCAGGCTTCCGAAGAACAATTACGTACCATGGCCACCACACTTACCAACACGGTCAATGCAAAGGGGCCGGCGTGTAATAGTGCTGTCTGTAATGCACCGGGGCTAACCAGGTATATTAAAGGTATCCTCCAGCGAGTACCCGGAGGGGCTGCCTTAGCCGGGAAATACCAGGCCCAGCTGGATATGATGAAAACTAATGCGGGAGCAACCGCTGCCGGTAAAACGGTGTCTGGCAAACAATTGGTAGAACAAAAAAGATGGGAACTGAACGAACACACCGCCGGCAACAGACGTGACTGGTGGCTCATAGGTGGCCTCTTACTTGGACTGGCATTAATATTTCTACTGGGATGGTGGAGGCAAACACCCCCCCGGACCTGATTTTTCGAGTGTAATAGCCATAATGATGTTACATTTGATAGATATAATAACCTATTTCAAAGACCTAGAAATGAAAAAATATATTGTTTTATCAGTAACGTTATTTTTTATGGCAATAGGAACACAGGCACAAGAACACCATACCACAAAAGTATTGCGGCACATGGTTTTGTTGAAATTCAAAGAGGAAAAGGGTAAAGAGGAAGTACAAAAAGTAATAGATGCTTTTAAAGCATTGTCCACCAAAATCAAAGAGGTGAAAGCCTTGGAATCCGGTATCAATAATAGCCCGGAGCATCTCAACGACGGATTTACCCACTGTTTTTTTCTGAGTTTCGCCACAGAGGCCGACCGGGACAGTTACCTGGTCGCTCCGGATCATGTAGCTTTCGTTAAGATACTGAAGCCCGTACTGGATAAAGTATTGGCATTCGATTATTGGCAAGAGTAATAGACATTGTCTACTCTTTACGACCGATCCGGCCGACCGGATCGGTTTTTTTATAAATGCCGGATTCCTTTTTAAAATAGATGCATCGCAGGTAAATTAGAAAAGGATCAATGACTAATAGAGGAGTTGAAAAGTATGCAAACCGTCAGAAAAAGAATAGTTAATATTCCATCCATACCTGTTACTGATCTGTTTTACAATAGCTAATCCAAGCCCTGTGCCGGGAGATAAGGAGGACGCAGTGGCAAACCGCCTGAAAATTTGTTCCTGTCGTAGGGCAACAGGACCAGGATTCGAAATAGATAATAAGTGTGGCGTAAGTGAGATTTTAATAGAAGTATTTTCAGCCGTATGACGGATAGCATTGGTAAGTAAATTGTTGACCAATATTTCAATCAGTATCTTATTACCTTCTATAAATACTTGCGGTTGAATAGCGTCCTCAAGCAGCAGGTTCTTGTTGGTGATAAAGTTGTTAAACTGACTTATACTGTTTTCAATTAGGCCGGAAAAATCTAGTGTTTCCCGATCCATGAACTGGCTGTTTTCTATGTTTGTCAATAACAGCAGGTTTTTATTGATCCTGGTTACTCTTGCCAGGGCCCTGTGGGCATCTTCAATAATATGATATTGCTCGTCTGATAAGGGCTTGCTTTGTAGTAAAAGATCCAGTTTTGACTGTATAATAGAAAGCGGCGTCTGCAACTCATGAGAAGCATTATCTGCAAATTCCTTCTGCTGATCATAGGCAGTAATATTTCCGGCAATCAATTTGGCAAGACTTTGATTCAACTCAGAGAATTCTTCAATATCCGATGACTCAAAAGATAAGGTACGCTGATGATGAATGTGAAAATTCCTTATCTGACCCAGACTTTTATAGAAGGGTTGCCATAGCTGATGGGATATTTTTCTGTTGAGCAGTATAAAGCCGGCCATCAGTAACGCAAAGAAGATGACAGTGAGTAACGTGACAGCGCCGACGATCAAAAAGCGATCCTCCCGCAACGCTTCATCCGTAAGAATAATATTGTGTTCATCCATCTCGTACTGCCATAAAAAACTGATGGTAATATAATATACAGGTATACTGCATACCAATACCAGACCGGAGTATATGATAAACCTTTTTAGAGAACGATGTAGGAGTTTACTCATATTTCCCATTTATAACCAGTACCGTATAACGTTTTCAGGTAATTCTCACAACCTCCCTCCGAAAGCTTCTTCTTGAGATTTTTGACATGCACATAAATAAAATCATAATTGTCGAACATATCGGCCACCTCTCCCGATAAATGCTCCGCCAACGCACTTTTAGAGACTACTTTGTTTTTATTGCTGATAAAATAAAGAAGCAGGTCGAATTCTTTTTTTGTAAGCGGGATAGGATGCTCGTTTACAGTAACGACTTTACTGAGCAGGTTGATCTTTAATTCATTCTGCTCTATAACATTAACATTTTCAAACTGCTTGCGTCGGATAAGCGAATATATACGTGCAGCCAACTCAGATAAATGAAAGGGCTTTGTAAGATAATCATCCGCACCCGTTTGAAGTCCTTTAATCTTGTCCTCGAGAGAATTTTTTGCTGATATAATGATAACACCATCCCTCTTCCCCTGGGTTTTCAATTCCTCAAGTATCCTAAAACCATCACCTCCTGGTAACATCAGGTCAAGTAGGATGCAATCGTACTCATAAATGTCGATTTTTTCCATCGCCGCTGCAAATGAGACTGCATACTCACACAAATAATGTTCATCGGCGAGATAACTTCCAATACTTTGCGCCAGATCAACTTCATCTTCTATGATGAGAATTTTCATCTGTAAAATTATTGATAGAATCTGAAAGAAATCTGAATGTTGTCATGGTTTGTTTTTTGAATTCGTAATTTACTGACAAATAGTATATAGTGCAGGGTAGGGATCAAGTCAATACACCAGTGGCAAAAAAGGGGCAAAATAGGAGATATCAGGCCGCTTATCTATGTCTTTCAGTACATTATATCTTTGAATTAACTTAAAAACATATGCTTGGATCAAGAAATTTGCTATTTTTAGCATTATAAAGAGCACCTATGAGCGAAGGAAAAGAGAAAAATTCATTCGGTATCTTGAAAAGTTTAAAGAAGCTGATTTTTGAGGATAGCCCGGAACAGGAGCCTGCGGCACCTGCACCGCCTTCAGCCTCCTCGGCTAATGCTACCCCATCAAATACGCCGTTAACAACGGTACCCGGACCCGTGATTACTCCCTTGTCACAGGCTGCTGGCCTACCAGTAGGAGATGTGAAGCAAATGAAAGTAAAAGTGCTGGAGATGCTGGAGAAACTAAACCAACCAGGCATAGATTTTTTTGAGGTCTGGAATGCAGCGGCCGAAATGGGAAGTGTGGATGGTAATACCCTGAAAGCGGCTTTTACCTCCCTGAAGTACGTAGATAAAGGACTCAGTAAAGATAAACTGAAAACATCCGGTCAGTATTACTTGGAAGAATTACAGAATGTGATCAACCGCGAAACCGCACAGAAACAGCAACAAAAACAAACAATAGAACAGAACCAGGTAAAAGAAAAAGCTAACCTGGGAGAAGAGATTGTACAACTGGAGAAAAAACTGGAGGAACTGTCTCGTCAACTACAGTCCAAACAGAAAGAACTCAGAGAGATCAATAGCAAATATGAACCGCAGATCAGAGATATAGATAATAAAATATCGATCGGCAACACGGCAGTAGCAGAAGTAGTAGCAGACATCAGACACGCACTGAACTTAATAGACAACGTTATATAATCATCCAACCTATGGTAAATAAAAGTCAACAGGTTAACATTCCTGCAGAATTGAAGAGCCAACTTCCAATTTTCCAGGTTTTAGGCGATCATTTGCCTAATCAATTACAGACGCCCGAAGCGAAAAAGACGGTAGCAAACATTTTTTTCTGGGCATTGATACTTGGTGGAGCATTCGCATTCTTCAAATTCCTCCCGATCATGCTGGAGTATGCTGCCAAAAGTATCCTGCTAGTCATTTTCAGCATTATTCTGATAGTATTGCTGCTATTGGCGCCCAAAATTATCGCAGTATTACACAGGCTCGGAACAGTATTGCTATTTAAAGGAGAAAAAGCGATCGTGCGTAACAACCCGATCGAAACACTGCAGTTGTTATCCCGGGATGCAAAAGATACCCTGAAGAGAGTAAAAGACAAAATTGCAAATGTAGATGGGGTCCGTATTGATATGATCCAGAGTGGAGAAACCGCCCAGAAGACAGCGGAAGAAAAATACAACTATGCCAAACGTTTTACGGTAGAAGCCGCTGCACTCGAGGAAAAGAGTAAGCAGGAAAACACCAATAACAATTCCGAAAAGGCTAATGAATACGCCCGGGATGCTAAAGAAACCAGGACTAAAGCCTTCCTGTTGGGTAAAGAAGGAGAAGCCGAAGAACAAAACGCAAGAAGTTATGTCCAATACGCCAATCAGTTTGCTAAAGTGCTGGAAGTATTAAAAGATAATGAAAGCGCTGCGAGGATCTATGTGAGTACATTGGACAGCAGTATTTCAATTATCTCCAAAAAACTGGAAGCCACCCAAAAAATGAAAAATGCTACAGAAGGTCTGGCAGAAGTATTTAATATAAAAGATGGCTGGGTATTCCAGGAAGCAATGAACGCAGCAACAGGTGCCATCAGTCAGAATATTGCATCTATACGCTCTAACCTGGATTTTCTGGATCAGAACAATAACATCACAGTTGGAGGTACACCTTCCCAGAACGAACTCGAGGAATTTATCCGTAAAGTAGATGAGCGTAACCTCAAGATGCTCAATGTAAGCAAGATGGCCGATTCTTACTATGAATTAAAACCGGAAGAAAAGGTCGACAAAGGATTTTCATTATTAGACTAACCAAATAACTCAAATACAGTTTTTCATATGCAAGAGAAATCAACCTGGGCCAGGTTGCGTTGGCCAATCAAAGCGCTCATTATTGCTGTTCCTATCATAGGCATTGGTTATTGGGCATTCGACAGCGGTAAGCTGGATGCCTCGGCTAACAAGGAAACTCCTGTTAAAGAAGAAGCCGCAGCTACCTCCAAAGATGAACCCGCTACTACAGCAACAAAGAAGACGGCAGAAAGAAGGAGCTTCAACTATACCCCCGAAAAACCTGTAGATGGAGAAATGAAAGGTGTGGTAGAAGTAGGCGCGTCCGGCTTCAATTCATTTGTCGTAAAAATCGATAAAGAAAAACGTTGGGAAATCGTATCAAAAGATTTCGGAAAATCCTTCGTATATGAGGGTATGGCGACTACCGCCGATATCAGAACAGGACTGAAAGAATATATAGGCGCAATGTTTGACAAAGGTGTAAAATCAAAGAACGTACACTTTGTGATCAGCTCCGGCGCCCAGAAAGAACCCAAAACAGCTACAATCTCCAGCGAGCTGAAAAAAATGGGATATGTAGTTAACCTCGTAACAGCAGAGCAGGAAGGTAAACTCGCACTAAAGAGTGTGTTGCCTCCCTCTTATAATGATAACTCCTTCGTAGTAGATATTGGCTCCGGTAATACCAAAATTTCCTGGATGGAAGGCGATGCAATCAAGTCGCTGGAAGGCCCGGGTGCCAAATATTATGAGAAAGAATTGAAAGATGATGCCATATATGCGCAGATTAAATCACTGGCAGAAAAGATCCCCGCAGGTAAACGCGAAATATGTTTTATCATCGGTGGTGTACCTTTTGAACTGGCAAAAGAAATACGGGATGGAGAAGAACGCTTTACCGTTTTGAACGAACCCGGCCAGTATGCTTCCGATAAAATCAAAGTAAAAAGCGGCTTAAATATTTACAAGGCAATAAAGGACGCTACCAATTGTGATACCTTCGTATTCGACTGGGATGCAAACTTTACCATTGGTTTCCTGCTGTCTTTAAAATAAAACCAAAGAAATTAGGATCCATAATGAAATAGGCGCCGGTAAAGGCGCCTATTTCATTATGGATCCGCCCGGATACGAATACCAAACGTATCTTTTATATTTTTGCCGCATAAAGGCAATGCATATGAATATATATCAACAGGCAATAAGGTTACGACAAAGAAAACGTGGTTTCCACCTGATAACAAGCGAGATTATACACGCCATACCCCAGTTGCAACAGTTGGAAATAGGCATGTGCCAGGTCTTCATCAGGCATACCAGCGCATCCCTCACCATTAATGAGAATGCAGATCCAACAGTAAGAGCCGACTTCGAAATGTTCTTTAATAAAATGATACCGGAAAATGATCCGGATTACCAGCATGACTATGAAGGATCGGATGACATGCCCGCTCATCTCAAAAGTGCAGTGCTGGGATCTTCAGTATTGATACCAATACGAAAAGGAAAACTGGCACTCGGTACCTGGCAGGGAGTCTATCTTTGCGAACACAGAGATGCCGGCGGAGAAAGAGAACTCATGATAACTGCATGGGGCGTCTGATCGCGATAAAGCAGCAGCCTGGTCATTTAAATAGCAAGACTGCAATATGATGGCAACAGCGACATGAATGACGGGATATTTTTTTTTGCCTGAATTCATTTTTTACTATCTTCATGCCGGTTTTACAACTTGCAATCAATCTTGTGCATATTAACCCGTTGTAAAACAATTACGGAAACACTGCTATTACATTTAACCCGTTGGTCTTCCACCACCAACTATCGTTAAGTATCAGCAACGAAAATATCAGATCTTACGCTAGGTTGACAATAATTTAGTCACAATGAACTGTTCTAATAGAAAACTGTTAGAAGCACCGCCATGATCACAGCAGCTGTATACAAAAAAATTGAGGAAACCATTGCAGAAAAGAGCTATTGTTACATCTGCCTAAATATTTGAAATTAGCCAACGTTGGAAACCTGTCACAAATGTGACCGACAACAGTCATAAAGCTGAACTTGTCACGTTTACCCCTATTGAACTTATGAAAACGACCTTCTGCTCATTGTTTTAACATTTCACCTTGCTAAATATGATTGATTTAAAAACCATCTTGAACTAGTAATATGCGGACTTACCATGCTAATGTATTGTTTATGTTAACTTATTGAAGACCCATTTAGCAGCCGTGTAATACATATTGACGGAAATTTTATCATCAGGTAAATCCCTGGTGATAATACGCCCTTTTCATACCATGAGGATAGCTACCTCATGGCCACAGTAGGTACGCTTCCTACTGGTAGATCTCTATTCCCATAACTATACATACTGTCACCATGAATGCCAAACAGGACATAAATTCATTAATAGCCCTAATTGAACAGGTCAAAGACAGCAAAGAACAGGGTATCACCTTCATAACAGGTTCAGACAAATCCACCTTCTTATCCTACCACCAACTTTATCATAAAGCACTCAATTGGCTATACTACCTGCAGCAAAAAGGAATTAAAATAGGGGATGAACTGGTGTTTCAGCTTGACGACAATAAAACCTTCCTGGAGCTTTTCTGGGCCTGCATATTGGGCGGCATTATTCCTGTACCGGTCAGCATCACTTATCAGGGAGAGAACGCCTCTAAACTATCAAAGGTGATTGCTTTCCTAAAACATCCCTATCTGATTACAAAACGATCGAACTATGAAAAATTATCTATAACAACAGATGATAACAATACAGGGACTAATGGCCTGACCGACGTGTTATTTGTAGAAGATGGCGAACACCGGCAGGAGCAGGGTACTATACACCCCGCAGATGGTAACTCCATCGCATTTTTACAGTTTTCCTCCGGCTCCACCGGAAACCCCAAAGGAGTGGTGCTCACACACGAGAATTTATTAACCAATATTTTCGCAGCGATCAAAGCTCATAATACTGATAACGCAGATGCATATTTAAGCTGGATGCCGCTTACACATGATATGGGATTAATAGGATTCCATTTGTATCCACTGGGAGCAACGTGTAACCAATATCTGATGCCTACGGATCTGTTTATACGCAATCCCGTACTGTGGATGCAAAAAACCGCGGAGTATCGCGCAACAGTTACTTGCTCACCGAATTTCGGATATAAATATTTCCTCGGACAGTTTTCACCAGAGAGAGGCGCAGGATGGGATCTCTCTAATATCAAATGTATATTGAACGGTGCCGAACCTATATCCGCATCCTTATGTAGGCAGTTTATGAAGACCTTGGCACCATTCGGATTAGATCCGCTGTCCATGTGCACAGGATATGGCCTCGCAGAAGCCACATTACAGGTCACCTGGCCCGGAATACATGTACCTGTTAAAAGCGTTTTTGTAGACAGGAATGCACTGTCTGTAGGCTCTTTACTGACAGCAGAAAAAGTAACTACGCATACGATACCGGAACGCCTCGAAGTAGTCAATCTGGGTAAGACCATTGATGGCGTCAGTATTAAGATTGCAGACGAAAATGGCCTCGCGTTACAGGACCGCCACGTAGGTATCATATGGATCAAAGGTGCCGCTGTTACCAAGGGCTATTACAATAATGAAACCGCTACAGCCAATGCCATCGTAAATGAGTGGCTAAATACGGGAGATACTGGCTTTTTATTGGATAATTGTCTTTTTGTAGTCGGACGCGTAAAAGATATCATATTC
The DNA here is from genome assembly GCF_020386615.1 of Chitinophaga pendula. Lineage (NCBI taxonomy): Bacteria > Pseudomonadati > Bacteroidota > Chitinophagia > Chitinophagales > Chitinophagaceae > Chitinophaga > Chitinophaga pendula. Next base: position 3,268,225 of record NZ_CP077769.1, on the reverse strand, counting down.
GTAAATGGTGCCAATATCTATCCGCACGATATAGAACAGCTGCTGGAAGAAATACCCGGCATCGAAACCGGTAAAGTAGTAGCTTGTGGCATACCCGATGAACAAACAGGATCAGAAGCCATCGTAGTATTCATATTAAATAAGAACAGCAGAGAGAAATTTTACCCGATGATCCGGCAGGTAAAACGCCTGGTAGCAGCGCGTACCGGCCTGGAGGTAAAATATGTACTCCCCGTAAGGAAAATAACCAAGACCACCAGCGGTAAAGTCAAACGTTATGCATTCGCTGAAGATTTTCAAAATGGCATATATACCGAGACAATTAAAGAACTGGAAGCATTGGAGACAAGATCCAATGAAAAGCCGGCCTTATCTCCATCAGCCACACCGCTGGCAGTAAACAGATTGATCATCTGGTTGAGTGAATGGCTGAAAACAAAAATGCGGGTGACAGATGAAGAATTGGAAGAGCAATCCACTTTCGCTTCCTATGGCATGACATCTATACTGGCCGTAAATCTTGCGGCAGACTTGGAGGCCCACCTGCAGATACCGGTAGACAAAACAGTGATATACAATTACCCGCAGGTCAACTCACTGGCTAGCTACCTGGCACAACAACAACAAGAAACCAGGAATAATGATCGTCCGGAGCAGGTATCGCAGGTGTATAAAAAAGATACCCGCATCGCAGTAATAGGAATGGGATGCCGGCTCCCCGGTGGCGCTAATTCACCGGCTGCTTACTGGGAACTGTTAACAAAGGGAACAGACGCAGTAGTCGATACGCCGCCCACTCGCTGGAACGCACAGGAACACTACCATAAGGACCCGGAAACGTTAGGTAAGATGTATACCACCCAAGGTGGATTTATGGAAGAAGTAGCACATTTTGATCCGGCATTTTTTGGTATATCCAGACAGGAAGCTACCGGCATTGATCCCCAACAACGCCTGTTGCTGGAAGTCTGCTGGGAAGCATTGGAAAATGCAGGTATAGCACCGTCTACGCTAAGAGGCAGTAATAATGGCGTTTTCATCGGCATGTGTACAGACGATTATCAGCAACTAATATTGAAAGATGCCGATATTACCTACTTCAAAGATGCTTTTAGCACCTTGGGCACCGAACGTAACATCGCAGCCGGACGTATCGCATACTTTTTAGACTTCCATGGCCCGGTAATGCAATTGGATACAGCCTGCTCCTCTTCCCTGGTCGCAATACACCAGGCCTGCCTCAGTCTCTTACAGGGCGAAACGCCGTTGGCACTGGCAGGTGGCGTAAATCTCATGCTGACGCCGGATACCACCATAAAATTATGTCGTATCCGTTCTCTTTCGCCAACAGGTAAGGTAAAGGCTTTCGATAACAATGCCGATGGATACATTAGAGGAGAAGGATGCGGAATAGTCGTATTAAAGAGATATGAAGATGCATTAGCAGCTGGCGACGACATCCTCGCGGTCATCAAGGGCTCTGCTATTAATCACGATGGGCTCAGCAATGGGATCACCGCACCCAATGGCATCGCTCAGCAACAGGTCATAGAACGGGCGCTGTCCGTCGCAGACGTAGCTGCCGCAACAATAGAATATGTAGAAACACATGGCACCGGTACAAAGCTGGGAGATCCTATAGAAGTACAAGCCCTGGATGCTGTATACAGCAAGGATCGCCGGATAGATACGCCGCTGATATTAGGCGCCGTTAAGACCAATATCGGACACCTGGAGGCCGCCGCCGGCGTAGCCGGATTTATCAAAGCAGTACTGTGTCTACAACACCAATACATTCCATCCAACCTGAATTACCAGGAAGGAAACCACCTCATACCTTGGGACAGGCTGAAAACAAAGGTATCAGACAAAGGCAGGGAATGGCCGTCTGCGACCGGTATCCGCAGAGCTGGGGTGAGCAGCTTTGGATTAAGTGGCACCAACGCACATGTAATACTGGAAGCGATGGCAGGTGCTGCTGATCCTACATCTCCTGCGGCACCTGCATGGCCATCCTATCCGGTATTATTGCATGCAAAGAACGTAGCCGCCCTGTCAGATATGGCAGCCGCCTATGATAAATGGTTGGAAGGAAATAAAGCAGATATTGCCACTATCGCTTACAATACCATCTATACCCGCGATCATCAACCCTATAGATTAGCCCTTGCAGCGCGCAATACAGCAGATGCGCAGAGCCAGCTAAAAGCTTTCCTGGCAGCAGAGGAGACGCATCAGATACTATCGGGAACGATACTACGGAACGCAATAGCGCCTGTATGGCTGTTCACCGGCGGAGGATCTCAGTACCATGGCATGGGAAAGGAACTGTATGAACACCTGCCGGCATTCCGCCAGGTAATAGACCATTGTAACCAATACCTGATTACCCAATGGGAATATTCCCTGTTGGACCTGCTATATAACTGGGAAGAAAACGCCAGCAACCGGACCTTGCAACAGATGACTTATTTCCAGCCGGCGATCTACGCCATATCCTGTGGGCTGATAGCGGTCTGGAGATCCTGGGGCATCGAACCTTCTATGGTGGCAGGACATAGTGTCGGAGAATATGCTGCAGCATATGCAGCAGGCGTATTCAGCCTGGATGATGGATTGAGATTAGTTGCCGCAAGAGCTAGGTTAATGCAATCCATCAAAGAACCGGGTGCAATGGCAACTATTTTTGCCGCGGAACAACAGGTGACGGAGATTATCGCGCCTTATGGAAGATCACTGGCAGTAGCCGCTGTAAATGGCCCTGAATTAACCGTAATATCGGGAAAAAGTGAGGCTGTTAATGCGGTGTTGGAATCCCTGGAACCATTGGGAATAAGCGGGCGCACATTGCTCATCGCCCAGGCTTCTCATTCCCCACTCATGGAACCTATACTAGACGAATTCCTGGACATTGCCCGCACAGTAAAATATCATCTTCCGCAACTTCCCCTCGTATCTAATATCACCGGCCAGTTTGCAAAGGAAGAGATCACCCAACCAGAGTACTGGTGCCAACATATCGTATTACCGGTATTGTTCTCTCGCAGCATGGTCACCATAAAAGAGTCAGGTGCACAGATACTCATGGAACTCGGCCCCCAGCCTAACCTGTTGTCTATGGTGCAACTGACCGCAGCCTACGAAGAAGATAACCTGCTGGCCAGTATGAAAATGGGACATTCTTCCTGGGATACAATGATGCAACGCCTACTCTCCCTGCACATAAAAGGTGTTCCCATTAAATGGGAACAGTTTGTCGGAAAGGACCGGCCAGTACGCATCTCCTTGCCGACCTATCCATTCCAACGACAGCGTTATTGGATCGAAGCGTCAGCACCTGTTGTAAACAGCGCATCACCTTCTCTTTCATCCGCCTTATCATCACCTACCGTGGAGCATACTAAAGTTATGAACAAAGCACTGACTGCCGGGACCCCGGCCTTCGCCAATCCCAACCATCGCAACGAAGTATTGTCTTATCTGACAGCTACTTTCGGCAATCTGCTAAAGACACCTCCTGCGGAGATCAATATATACACCCGGTTCCTCGAATTAGGAGCAGATTCATTGATATTGTCAAGCGCAATAAGACGTATAGAAAAGAAGTACGATGTCAACTTCTCCATCCGGCAGCTTTTCGAAGAGTTAAATACACTGGATCTGATGGCGACCTACATAGCTGACCGTATACCGGTAGAAATCCCAGCCTTACCCGTTACGGAGACCGTGGCACCAGTTACACAGCCTGCTATCGCAGAGATCAGCACCGCTCCGGAAGTAACACCTTTACCACCATCCACACACCCGGTTGCTATCGCAGGACATACCGACCTGTTGCAAAAGCAACTTGAACTGATGTCTTCACAACTGGAAGTACAGAAAGAGATCATGAGCCAACAGCTCAGATTGTTATCAGCACAGGCGCCGGCGCCTGTACCAGCAACAGGAACGCCGCTCAATACTCCCCAACAACCATTGGCCGGCACCGTTAATGAAAACAAAGGGCTGAAAGCAGACCCTTTGTTAGCCGGGAAAGCAGCAACAGCTGTTGTCAATAGCTTGTCTAATGGCAACGCGCATCCCAAGCTTTCGGCAACGCCTAAACCCCGCGCATCCATTTTTCCCAAAATGGAAACAAAACCGGGTGCCGCTAACTTGTCGGATAAACAACAAAACTATCTGGACACTTTTATCGAACGATATATCAATAAAACAAAGGCGTCAAAAGCGCTGACACAACAATACAGGTCCGTATTGGCAGACAATCGTACATCAGCAGGATTCCGCTTTTCAACAAAAGAAATACTGTATCCGATCGTCGCCACCGCCGCATATGGATCTAAGATCAGGGATATAGATGGCAACGAATATGTAGATCTGGCAATGGGTTTCGGCGTTAATCTGTTAGGTCATCAACCTGCGGTTATTTCCAATTCGCTTGCCAGCCAATTACAACAAGGATACCCACTCGGCCCGCAAACACCTATGGCAGGTAAAGTGGCAACACTTGTTGCCGCACTGACAGGAATGGAGCGTGTAAGTTTCCACAACTCCGGTACCGAGGCCGTCATGACAGCAACACGTTTAGCACGGACAGTAACAGGTAAATCCAAGATCGCCGTTTTCGCCGGATCTTACCATGGCCACTTTGATGGTACACTGGCTGCTCCCGTCGATATCGAAACGTCTCCAGAAAGTGTACCAATGGCTCCGGGTGTCATGGATAGCATGGTGTCGGACGTGTTGGTGTTTGATTATACCAACCCAAATGTAGTAGACCAGGTTCGCAGGCATGCACACGAGTTAGCTGCCTTGCTCGTAGAACCAGTACAAAGCCGTAAACCCGGATACCAACCGGCCCAACTACTGGCCGCATTACGTAAAATGACTGCTGAAGAAGGGATCGTGCTCATATTTGATGAGATGATCACCGGCTTCAGGATACATCCCGGTGGCGCACAAGCCCATTTTGGCGTTACCGCAGATCTGGCCACATATGGTAAGATTGCCGGTGGTGGGCTGCCTATTGGTATCATCGGAGGTAGAAAACAATTCATGAATGCCCTGGATGGTGGCTATTGGGAATATGGAGATCAGTCATTCCCCGAAGCAGATACCACCTTCTTCGCAGGCACTTTCTGCAAGCATCCGCTGAGCATGGCTGCCACCCTGGCACTGCTGGAAGAACTGCAACGAAGAGGGCCGGCCTTACAGGAAAAACTGAACCTCCGCACCTCCCGCCTGGTGAATGATATCAACGCATTCTTCAAAAAGAATGCAGTACCAATGGAGGTCAATAATTTTGGCTCGCTGTTCTACTTTAATATCAACAGCAATATGGACCTCTTCTTCTACCACCTGGTAGAGAAAGGAGTATACGTATGGGAAGGACGCACCTGCTTCTTATCCGATGCACATACAGATGAGGACATCGATTTTATCGCACGTGCAGTAAAAGATAGTATCAGGGAACTACAGGAAGGTGGCTTTTTACCCAAGCCCCCGCATGCACCTGTCGCAGATGGACGGCAGGCAGCCTTGCTGAACAGCACATTGCCAGAAGTAGAAGCGTTTATACGCCCCCGCAAGATACCTCTGTCTTATAACCAGGAGCGGATGTGGTTCATAGATCAGCTGGAAGGCAGCATACAATATCATGTACCCGTGGTATTTAAATTAACTGGATCATTACAGGTGCCGGCATTGCAACAAAGCCTGCAGCAGATCGTGAACCGGCATGAAACATTACGGACCGTCATCGCCAGGGAAGGAGATGCTTTATATCAGGTAATAGGAGAAAAAGACAGATGGACATTGGAACAATTAAATGTGGCAGAAGAGGATGACATAGATACCGTTATAACCGCTTTGATCAACAAACCTTTCGACCTGACCGCAGACCATATGCTGCGTGCGCATTTGCTACAGTTGCATAGCAAGGAGCAATGGCTCCTCATCACCATGCATCATATCGTCTGTGACGACATCTCTGCTCTAGTATTTTTTAACGAACTGCCAGACTTATACACAGCTTACAGCAGGGGAGAAGAGCACAACCTGTCTCCTCTTTCTATTCAGTATGCAGATTATGCCGTTTGGCAACGTAAATATGTAGCCGGCCATTTCCTCGATACCCAGCTCTCATATTGGAAAGATCATCTAAACGGCGTACTGCCTTTGGAAATACCTGCCGATTATGCCAGACCAGCCGTAAGAACCGTTAATGGTCATGTCGCCACCTTCCACCTCGGCAACACACTGGTACAGGAACTGAAAAAACTGAGTAGACAGCAGGGTGTCACTTTGTACATGACATTACTGGCAGCATTCAAAGTGCTATTGTATCGCTACAGCGGACAAGAGGATATCTGTGTAGGAACACCAGTAGCCGGTAGGGCTAAAGAAGAAATGGAAGCACTGATAGGTTTCTTCGTCAACACCCTGGCATTGCGCACACAGCTTTCACCGGTACAGAACTTTACAGAACTGCTGCAGGTCGTACGGCAAGAGGTACTGACCGCATTTGAACATGCAGAGGTACCTTTTGAGAAGGTAGTGGCAGCAGTCGTAAAAGAACGCGACTTAAGCCGTAATCCACTCTTCCAGGTACTCTTTTCTTTGGAAGATGCTCCCGAAGCATCCCATTTGAAGCTGGATGGTATCATACTGGAATTACAGCCATTTAAACAGACCACTACACAATTCGATCTGGCATTTGCATTGTCTGTCGACGAAAAAGGCCTTAACGGCAAGATTGAATATAGCACCGATCTGTTTGATATCACAACAATCGGGAGAATGGCGGTACATTATGAACAGCTGTTGCATGCTATCATTCAGCATCCTGATCACAGAATAAGAACATTGCAGATAACCGATAGCGAAGAATATAACCGCATAGCTACATTCAGTGTCGCCTCCGGAAACGTAGTTAAAGATTCCTCCGATACGCTCGTGTCCTTATTTAAAAAACAGGTGGCTCGTACGCCTGATCAACCAGCACTCGAATTACAAGGCCAACAGCTAAGCTACCGGCAGCTGGATCAACGCTCGGACAGCGTAGCTACATTATTGATAAAAGCAGGGCTCAACGGGAACGATCCCGTCCCGATCATCATGAGCAGATCCCGGGAGATGGTGATCGCTATCTTGGGAATACTGAAAGCGGGTGGTGCATATGTACCCATAGATCCCAAATATCCGGCTGGCCGCATTAAATATATACTAGATGACATAAGCGCCGGTATCACGCTGGCAGACCGGGCCGCTGCCGAGATGCTGCAATCATTAACAGAAAACATACTGGTAATTGATGAACGTTCAATGGGAATCGAACAGGTGAGTAAACCGCTCGATTTACCCGTAGCGACGGATATGGCCTATATCATCTATACCTCCGGATCTACCGGCAGACCTAAAGGTGTAATGGTAGAGCACCACGCTGTAGTAAACCTTATACATGCACAACACAGACAGTTCAATATAACCGAAGAAGAACGTATCCTGCAGTTTTCAAACTATACATTCGATGCATCGGTAGAACAACTTTTTCTGGCATTGCTCAACGGAGCGACACTAGTACTCTTACCGGAAGAGATACTGCAGGATAACAGGCAATTTGAGCAGTTTATCAATGAAGCGCGTATCACACACCTGCACGCCACCCCTGGTTTCCTCGAACATATACATCCGATGTATGGCACTGCCTTAAAAAGGGTCATCGCCGGGGGGGATCTTTGCAAAAGAGAATTGGCAATACGTTGGAAAGGAGTGGCAGACTTCTATAACGAATATGGCCCGACAGAAACCACCGTCACCGCAATAGAGTTCTTAAGCGCTGCTACAGTACCACTCTTAGATGGCGCCTTACCAATTGGGCGTCCCTTAGCTGACGTCAGTGCTTATATACTGGATGATGAAGGCAACCAGTCACCTGTCGGTATATCGGGAGAACTATATCTGGGAGGTGATCAGGTCGCCAGAGGATACTGGAAACAACCGCAGCTCACAGCAGAACGGTTCATAACAGACAAGTTCAGCCAATCCGCCAATGCAAGATTGTATAAGACCGGAGATATCGCCCGTTGGCTACCCGATGGGAACATCGTCTATCTCGGCAGAAAAGATGATCAGGTAAAGATTCGTGGATATCGTATTGAACTGGGAGAGATCGCAAGTGTGCTCGAAGAAATGAATACCGTACAGGAAGCAATTGTATTAGCCAAGACCGATAGCACGGGCGACAAACAATTGGTAGCCTATCTGGTAACCAATAAAGGTTTTGAAAAAGATGCCGCAATATCCTGGCTAGCGGCAAAACTGCCCGAATATATGCTACCTCGGGTTTTTGTCCAGCTAGAGCAGATCCCGCTGACCGCCAACGGAAAGATAGACAAAACACAGTTGCTTTCACTGGATATCAGCAAACTCCGTATGACGGAATATACCCCACCACGGAATGAACTGGAAAAAGCATTGGTCGCTATCTGGACTACGCTCCTTGAAACAGAACGGATAGGAATTCATAATAACTTCTTCGAATCTGGTGGCCACTCCCTGCTGGCGATGAGGATGAGAGCTCTCTTACAAGACCAGCTACAGATAGACGTGCCCGTTCGCACCCTCTTCACCTATCCCACTATTGCAGGCCTTGCGGATTATCTGGCTGATTCATCTGCCCATTTTTCATTACCACCGATCCCCCCTGCCACCCGCCCGGAAAGGATACCATTATCTTATAACCAGGAACGCCTTTGGTTCATAGACCAGGTAGATGGTAGCCTGGCTTATCATATGCCGGCGGCGGTCTCCCTGGAAGGAGCACTGGATATTACCGCCTTGGAAAATGCATTTCGTACGATCATAACACGCCATGAGGTATTACGGACCGTCTTCAAAACCGAGGCTGGAGCGCCCTGCCAGCATATATTATCTGCCGAAAACTGGCAGTTGCATCGGCTGGATATCTCCGCGTTTACACAAGATACGGTCGCTATACAACAACAGATCGATCAGCTGGCCAGCCAGCCTTTCGATCTGTCAAATGATTACACCCTCCGGGCGCACCTGCTGCAACAGACAACAGATAAATACCTGCTGGTACTCACATTACATCACATAGCAGCTGATGGCTGGTCTACGCCGATCCTGTTCCGGGAACTGCAGGCGCTATACCAGGAGTATACCACCGCTCAGCCGGCCAACCTGCCGGCTCCTCCCATCCAATATGCCGACTATGCCATTTGGCAACATCAACATATCAATGGCGAATGGATGGAACATGGCCTCGCATTCTGGACAAAAAACCTTACAGGGACGGAGATATTACAATTGCCAATAGATTATCCAAGACCGGATGTTCAGAGCTTGCGTGGCAGCACTCATCGTTTCCTGTTAAATAATAGCCTGTATGGAGCGTTGAAGGCCTTATCTGTGCAAGAAGGAACAACCTTGTTCGTTACCTTGCTGACAGCCTTTAAAACATTATTACACCGCTATACCGGCCAGGAAGATATCATTGTCGGCACACCGGTGGCAGGACGCTCGCAGGAAGAATTGAATAATGTCATCGGCTTTTTTGCCAATACCGTCGCTTTACGCAGTGACCTGCGCCAAGATCCATCTTTCTTAAACCTGCTGCAGCAGGTAAAGGAAAATACCTTGTCAGCACTGGAGTACCAGGATATCCCTTTTAAGAAAGTGGTGGATGCCGTGAGTATCGACAGAGACCCAGCCTACAGCCCGCTATTCCAGGTAATGTTCACTTTGCAGCATGCTGCCGATCTCCCGGAAGGAACATCACTTGGGAGCGTTAAAGTAATACCTCGCAGGGTAACACAAGAGACCAGCAACTTCGATATTACTTTGTTGATAACAGAAGCCGATGATGTATTGTCCTGTACGATAGAATACAGTACCGCTCTTTTCCATCCGGATACGATCCGTCGTATGCAATCCCATTGGGAGTTGTTGCTGCAAGGTATCACTCAATCCCCCGGGGCTCGTATAAGCACTTACCCGATAGTAGGCAAAGCAGAGATGGCAGTCCTTCATCGGCAACATTTGTCGTCAATACCCATTCCTGCTGATGATCAGACACTGGCGACATTATTTGAAGCTCAGGTACTGCGTACAGGAGCGGCAGTAGCTGCCGTATATGGTGATCACAGTATTACCTATGCCGCACTGAATACTGCGGCGGATGATCTTGCCCACTATTTACAGACATCCGGTATTGGCGTTGGGTCCCTTGTACCCGTATGTATGGAGAGAAGCATTGGCCTGCTGACGGGCATACTCGCTATTGTGAAAACAGGAGCCGCCTATGTGCCTATCGATCCTGAATATCCGGCAGAACGCATCCGCTACATGTTAGAGACATGTAAAGCCCCCTTGTTAATAACCCATAGCAATCATCAGAAGCTATTCAGTAACATAGCTGCAAGCGAACTGCTCCTCATAGACAGGTTTGAATCCAATGTAACAAAGCAACCAATAGTAGCTGTTAAAAGAGCTATAACCGATTTGGCATATGTGATCTTTACCTCCGGCTCTACTGGCCTGCCAAAAGGCGTAATGGTGCCGCATAAGGGGGTGATCAATCTGGTCAACTGGCACCAACAGGCATTTTCCGTTGATACAGCAAGTAAAGCAACCGTTGTCGCCGGTGAAGGATTCGACGCGATGGGGTGGGAGATATGGCCTTATCTTCTCGCCGGCGCTACCTTATACTTCATTCCCGACCAGCTCAGATTATCCATGTCCCACCTGGCAGCAACGATCGCCAATATGGGTATCACTCATAGTTTTCTACCTACCGCCCTGGTACATGAGTTTATCGGTAGCATGCAAGGACGTACCGCTGCACTGAAGTACTTGCTGACCGGTGGCGACAAGCTCTCAGCAACCGCCGTTAACGGGCTCGACTATAAAGTTGTTAATAACTATGGCCCAACAGAAAACAGCGTAGTGGCCACCAGTTATGTGCTGACAGATAGAGATGCACGGCATGCCCCTCCTATCGGTACCCCCATCAATAATGTGCAGGTATATGTACTGAACAACGCTCAACAATATTGCCCCGCCGGCGTCGCAGGAGAATTGTATATAGGAGGTATACAGCTGGCGGATGGCTATCTGGAGCAACCTGCCCTGACAGCCGCGGCGTTTATTCCGGATAAATTCACAGGCCATCCGGGTGCTAAACTCTATAGAACAGGAGACATAGTAAAATGGAATACACAGGGTCAACTGGAATATGTAGGTCGTAAAGATACGCAAGTCAAGATACGGGGATATCGCATAGAGCTGGGAGAGATCACTTCCGTACTCCTGCAATACCAGCCCGTAAAACAGGCCATTGTAATAGACCGTACGGATAACAGGAATGTAAAACGGCTGGCTGCCTACATAGTAACAGAAGAAACATTGGATATCGCTGCGGTGACCACATTTTTGAGATCACGCTTACCGGATTATATGCTGCCGGCATGGTTCATCTCACTCGACGAATTACCGCTGACGGCTAATGGAAAGATTGACGTGGCAGCCTTGCCAAATCCTGGACCACTAAAAGATAACACAAAACAATTTGTACCGCCTGCCAATGAAACAGAACAGATGCTGGTAAACATTTGGCAGGAACTATTGGGCTTGGAACAAATAGGCGTATATGATAATTTCTTTGAATTAGGTGGAGATTCTATTATCACTATACAAGTAGTCAGCAGAGCTAAAAGAGCCGGATACGATCTGCATCCCAGAGATCTCTTCATAAGACAGCATATCAAAGGACTGGCATCTCTGCTGGATACAAGAGGTAGTGAAAGCAATAGGGGAGAACAGGGCTTGCTGACAGGCGTTAGCGGCCTGTTACCTATACAACAATGGTATCTCGGTCAGCTAACAGATACCCCCCGGCATTTTAACCAAAGTGTAGTGCTTAATCTGGATAAGCGAGTGCCTGCAGGAATAGTAGAGAACGCGATAAGTACCCTCGTGTCTCGGCATGACGCACTGAGATTTAGCTACAAACCAACCGAAACAGGGTGGCAACAGACATATGGTAACGACAACCACGGCTGGGAGCTGGTAGACCTCTCCCATATTGCACCCGCTCTGCTAGGCGACGCGATCGTTAAACATGGTAATTACTATCAAAGACAAGTAGACATCAGCGACGGAAGCATGATGATAGCGGTAATGATAAATACACCCGCCGCGGAAAAATATAACCGGCTGATGCTTATTATTCATCACCTTGCAGTAGATGGCGTCTCCTGGAGAATATTATTGGAAGAGCTGAATATAATACTCAATAACACGGGTCAGGAAAATAACGGACTGCTGGATAAAGGGTATTCCTATCGCCAATGGCATAACGCACTAACAAACTATAGCCAGCTGCAGCGGCTAAAAGATCAACTGCCCTATTGGCAACAACTGGTACTGACATATCAGCCGCTGACAACAGATAAAACATCACCGGCGACCTTGACCTATGCAGACTATGGCACCATAGAGGCAATACTCGATGCACAACTTACTACCGATCTCTTACTGCATACATCGAAAGCCTACCGTACAGATGTAAATGACTTGCTACTCACTGCACTAAGCCTCGCCTTAAGTACATGGAGTGGAAGGGAGAAAGTCTATATCGGCCTGGAAGGTCATGGCAGGGAAGAGATAGGAGTAGACGTAGATAGCAGCAGAACAGTAGGATGGTTCACTACCTTGTACCCGGTTGCATTGACGATGGATGCCAATCAAACACCAGGCAACCAAATAAAGTCAGTGAAAGAACAACTGAGAAAGGTGGCAGATAAAGGCATCGGTTTTGGTGTGTTGAAGCACCTGCTTCATAGTCCGTCTTTACAAGGACAAGATCCATGGGACGTGGTATTTAACTACCTCGGCCAGTCAGATCATATCCTGGGACAAGGAGAACTGCTTAGCCTGGCACCCGAGACCGCAGGAGAAGATGTGGACCCGTTACATAGCACTACCACCCGTCTCGCGCTGGATAGCGTGGTGACCCGTGGACAATTAATGCTCACCTGGCGCTATAGTAAGCACCATTACGATCAGACAACAATAAACAATATCGCCAATGCATTCACTCATTGGCTGAATATACTGGTAGATCATTGCCGTTCGGTTAAATATAATGCACCGACACCAGCCGATTTCGACCTGGGCGCATATATGACTTATGACGAATTGGATGCTTTCCTGGATGAAATAGACAACGGCACTCCCAGGCGAACACAGGTGTCTGCAGTCTACCGGCTTAGTGCATTACAGGAGGGGATGCTCTTTCACAGTCTGTACGACAGTGAGAGCGGCACCTATGTCGAGCAATTTAATGCCAGGTTAGAAAAGCTGGATGTACCGGTATTTGAGGAAAGCTGGCGCCTGTTATTACAACGGCATACCATTTTACGTACAGGATTCTCATATGACAGGTTCAGTATCCCCGTGCAATACGTGTATCGGGAGATACCACTGTTGATGCACGTACATGACCTCCGTCAGCAGCCAGCAACAGCTTGCGAAGCATTTAAACAAAAAGATCGCCGGGAACCGTTCAACCTGAACAGCGCTCCGCTGATGAGATTTAATCTGTTACAAACGGGCGACACCACTTATGAATGCTTGTGGACCTTCCATCACCTGCTGATCGATGGCTGGTCTATTCCCGTGTTGATAGAAGAGCTGTTGTCAATATACGAGGCATTGATACATGGCAAACTACCTGCTGCCATAGAAGAAGACAAATACGAAGACTATATCCGCTATCAGCAGCAACAGGACAAAGAAAAGGAAACTTCTTACTGGCGTACTTATATGCAGGGAATAGAAGGTGGCACCTTATTGCCTTTTATCGATGCAACAGCCAACAGGAACACAGGAGAAGGGATATACGAGGACTTGCAATTACCCCTGACGTTGGCAGAAAGCGAAATAATCCTTCAATACTCCCAACAACATCATATCACGTTGAACACCCTGATGCAGGGGGTATGGGCTTACCTGCTGTACCGGTATACAGGTAAAACACATGCCTGCTATGGCGTGACCGTCGCAGGTAGACCCGCCGATCTGCCACAGGTAGAACAACGGGTAGGCCTTTATATTAATACATTACCCCTACATGGCCATATACAACGGACAGATAAAATCACAGCATGGCTCTTACAACTACAGGATGAACAGCTGAAAAGCCGGGAATACCAATATGCGGCTTTGAACGAGATAAAAAAATGGACAGCGATAAGCGGTGACCTGTTTGATACGCTGCTCGTGTTCGAAAACTATCCCGTTAGCAAGGTGATCACCGCCCAGCCGTGGGCCCTGGAAATAGTAGCGCCTGCTTTGCAGGAGCATACAAACTATCCCTTACAGGTAACAGTGGAACAAGCACAGCATATCCATGTCTCTTTCCGGTATAATCAGGATCTGCTGAAGCACCATTATGTACAGGCGATCTCCGGACATTTCAGAAATACCTTGTTACAGGTAGCCAATGGCGCAGATACATGGGGAGATATTGATATGCTTACACCGGAAGAAAATACACAGTTACTGCAGCATTTTAATGATGTAACAACGCCATACCCTGCGGATCAGACATTGGTACAACTGTTCGAACAGCAGGTACAACTACGCCCTGATGCTATAGCAATTTCCTTCGGTGATACATCGCTTACATATCTAGCCGTCGATCAACAGGCAGATAGATTGGCGGCCTGGCTCCGCAGCCAGGGTGTCGGAAAGGATGTACTGGTACCGCTTTGTATCGAACGCTCACCTGAAATGATCATAGCCATTCTGGGCATTGTGAAGGCTGGTGGGGCATACGTACCTATCGATGTCACCTATCCGGCCGAACGTATCGCCTACCTGATAGAAGATACCGCCGCTAAAGTGATCGTGAGCAGCAGAAAGTCCAGGCATTGTATACCGCACGATCCACAACTGCAGATCATCACATTGGAAGATGAAATATTGTTGACAACTGCCACCGGCATAAAAGTACCCGTGCCCGCCCCGGACGATCTTGCATATGTGATTTTTACATCTGGATCTACTGGCAAACCCAAGGGAGTGATGGTAGAACATAAAGGCATGCTCAATCACTTGTTTGCCAAGATCAATGACTTACAGCTGGACCATACCAGCGTGATCGCCTACACCGCTTCCTATACATTTGACATATCAGTATGGCAAATGTTTGCAGCATTGCTGTGTGGGGGTCGCACCGTGATATATACTACAGACGATATCCTACGCCCGGTAGCCCTGACTGCTTCGGTCGATGCAGAAGGCGTCACTATCCTGGAACTGGTGCCGTCTTATCTTGCCTCCTTGTTGCACGAGGAACAGACAGCAGTGATGCAGCAGCTGAAATACCTGCTGGTCACAGGTGAAGCAGTAAGCCAGCCGTTATTGGCACAGTGGTTTGGTCATCCTCACTACAGGCATATCCCGGTAGTAAATGCATATGGCCCTACAGAGGCTTCCGATGATATCTGCCACCACATCATGTATCAGGCGCCGGATACGCAGCTGGTACCGTTGGGTAAGCCCATCCAGAATATGCGCATATACATACTGGACGAAGCGGGCGCATTATGCCCCCTAGGAGTGGCAGGAGAGATATGTGTAGCAGGAGTAGGAGTATCCAGAGGATACCTGAACAGGCCCGAACTGACAGCAGAGAAGTTCATCAAAGATCCGTTCAGCAATGACCAGCATTCACGTCTATATCGCACCGGTGATCTGGGTACCTGGCTACCGGATGGCACCGTCGCCTATTTTGGCCGCATAGACGAACAGGTGAAAGTAAGAGGATATCGCATCGAATTGGGCGAGATAGAAAGCATCCTCCTTCAACACGAAGCCGTCCGTGAAACAGTAGTAGTGGCAAAAGCCGATGAAAACGGCAATAAACGGTTGATCGCCTATGTGGTAGCTGCTGATACCCTAGATACCGTAGCAGTAATGACTTATCTGAAAGGAAAGATGCCGGAATATATGATCCCGTCCTGGCTGATACAGCTGGAGAAACTACCGCTGACAACCAACGGCAAGGTGGATAAGAAGGCATTGCCGGTACCTGATATGAAAAACCTGGCAGACAGCTATGTAGCTCCCAGGAACGACATAGAACGTACCCTCTGCCGGATATGGGAAGAACTGTTGCATGTCAGCCCCGTCGGTATATCCGATAACTTCTTTGAACTGGGAGGAGACTCCATCATAACAATACAACTCGTCAGCCGAGCCAAACGCGCGGGCTATAACCTGCATCCGCGTGATATATTCCGTCATCAGCAGATCAGTAGCCTCTCCTCGTTACTGCTCACTGGCAATAAAGCAATCATCACCACCGAACAAGGCCTGTTGGAAGGAGATAGCAGACTACTGCCGGTACAACAACACTTCTTCGAAACAGTTGGCGTAAATGCAGACCACTACATCCAGGACGTACTCCTGAACGTACAAAAAGAAATAACAGCAGAACAGCTGTCCACCGCCATACACGAACTGCTGCGCTTCCATGACGCGCTTCGGTTTAAATACACTTTCGCAGCAGACAACTGGCACCAGGAATATGGACAGTATACCGGAAGTGTCGAAGTGGTAAATCTGGGCACTGCTACTCCTGCCAATTACAGAGAGCAACTGCTGCATCAGGTACATAAATATCAGCTTAGCCTCGATATAACAGCGGGCATAGTATGCCGGTTCGTACTCTTCCGGACGCCTGCCGCCGAACAATACAACCGGTTGCTGATCGTCGTGCATCACCTGGCAGTAGATGGCGTATCCTGGCGCATATTGACGGAAGATCTTAACAACTTGCTGAAAGGCCAAGAAACCCTCGCCACACAGCTAAAAGGAACCTCTTATCGCCAATGGAGAACAGCACTCGAACAGTATGGACAACGCAAGTCTACATGGGCTCAATTACCCTTCTGGAAAAAAGTAACCAGCGCCTATCAGCCACTACGGACAGATAACAGGTACGATATGCCGGTAACAACCAGCGATATTATCCTGCACGAGACGACCATCGCAGAAACATATACCACCCGCTTACTCTATGATGCCGGCAAAGCATATAATACCGGCGTAGAGGAACTGTTGCTGACAGCCTTGGCGCTTACCTTGTCCGCCTGGAACAGTCGCGCAGTGGTGAACCTGGGACTAGAGGCACATGGTAGAGAAGATATTGCACCCGATGTAGATAGCAGCCGTACCATTGGATGGTTCACCTCCCTATACCCAGTAATGCTGACTGTCAAACAAGACCTTACCGCAGCAGATGCTATCAAATCCGTTAAAGAACAGCTGGGTAAGATCACAGATAAAGGGATCGGATATGGTGTGTTGAAATATATCAACCAGGAAGAAACACTACAGGGACATCAACCTTGGGATGTGACCTTCAACTACCTGGGACAGATCGATAACATGCTGCAACAGGATACCATATTGAGCCTTGCAGAAGAAACCACTGGCATGTCATCCGAAGCCCGGATAAACGTACCAGACAAACTCATGATCGACGCCAGCGTAAGCAATGGAAAACTGATCATCCAATGGCGATACAGCAAACATCATTTCAGCGTCGCGGGCATAACAGATCTGAGTGAACATTTCAACAACCACCTCATACAGTTGTTGGACCATTGCGCCAGCCAGCAACAACCAGTCCCGACACCTATGGATTTCAGACTGGGTGATGTGATCAGTTACGAAGACCTGGATAAGTTCCTTGATACACCTTTCAATGGTGCACCCCGACGCAACCAGGTAAATGGATTGTTCCGCCTCAGCAACTTGCAGGAAGGCATGCTGTTCCATACATTGTACAACCCGGATAGCATTACCTACCGCGAACAATTATCTGCTGAACTAAGCCTGCTGGATACCGGCATCTTTATACGCAGCTGGGAATTGTTACTGGATCGCTTCAGTATCCTGCGCAGCGGCTTCTATGTAGAAGATTTTAGCATACTGGTACAGTGCGAATATAAAAAGGTTCCGCTGCCGGTTACCATACTTGATTACAGCGCGATGGAGGAACAACAGCAGCAGGAGGCGGTACGTGCATATGAACAAATGGACCTGCAACGGGGCTTCGACCTCGAAAACCCACCGCTGATGCGTATCAGCTTGATCAAAACGGCAACAGCAAAATACCGGTTGCTCTGGACCTATCATCATATCCTGCTGGATGGCTGGTCGATGCCTGTTCTAATGGAGGATCTCCTGGATACCTACGAAGCGCTGGCCGCTGGTAAACAGGTAGAGGTGGGGCCGGTAGACAGGTACGGCGACTATATACATTATCTCGGAAACCTCGATGGCGAAGCCACCAAAACCTACTGGCAACAATACTTGTCGACACTAACCGCTCCCACTTTATTGCCGTTCATAGGTAACGCAATAGATAGGACACGTGCCGCAGGAAAACAGGAAGTAGCAACCTTGACACTCGACAACCAACTCACTACCGCCGTCAACAGCTTCGCCCAAAAAGCGCATATCACACAGAATACCCTGATGCAAGGCATCTGG
The DNA here is from genome assembly GCF_020386615.1 of Chitinophaga pendula. Classification (NCBI taxonomy): domain Bacteria; kingdom Pseudomonadati; phylum Bacteroidota; class Chitinophagia; order Chitinophagales; family Chitinophagaceae; genus Chitinophaga; species Chitinophaga pendula. Next base: position 3,249,634 of record NZ_CP077769.1, on the reverse strand, counting down.
ACTATACTACTATCTAAATACAGCGGTCGCCAGGATGTAACATTTGGCGTTACCGTATCCGGCCGGCCGGAAGATATGCCAGGCGTAGAACAACGGGTAGGACTATACATTAACACGTTGCCATTACATCAATACCTGGATGAACAACAGCATATAAATGACTGGCTGCTGCAACTGCAGGAGGCCCAGCTGCAAAGTAGAGAACATCAATACACTGCACTTAAAGATATACAGGGATGGATAGGCATCACCGGCGACCTGTTCGATACCTTAATGGTATATGAAAATTATCCGGTCAACGAGGTATTCAATGCACGCCACTGGCAGGTGAAGATCAATGATCTGCGTTTCCACGAACAAACCAATTACCCTCTCAGCATCATCATCGCTGCCGCAGATAAGATCGATATCGGATTCCATTATAATAGCGACTTGCTGCAGGCTTACTACGTGGAGCAAATGCTGGCGCATTTCAAAGAGATATTGACACAGATCATATCCGGTACGGCCAGGCAACTCAGAGACATACAAGTACTGACCACTGCACAGCAACACCAGTTACTGCATACCTTCAATAATACCGATGCCGCCTATCCTGAACAAGAGACAATTCTTAGCCTTTTCGAAAGACAGGTGAAGGCATGCCAGGATAACATCGCCCTGACGTTCGAAGACCGTACTATTACCTACGCTGAACTGAATAGGCAGGCCTCCAGCCTCGGTAGCTACCTGATCAGCAAAGGAGTACAACCGGAACAACTGATACCGATCTGCGTAGACCGGTCGCCTGAAATGATAATAGGTATTTTAGGCATCCTCAAAGCAGGCGCCGCCTATGTACCTATCGATCCTGCTTACCCTGAAGATCGCATCGCATTTATTCTAAACGATCTTGCAGCAAATATTTTGTTAACAACACAGGCATACAAAACATCCTTCGACCAATGGTTCCCTGCAGTAGAAAAAATATTACTGGATGACCACTGGCAACAGATACAGGCCGCTGACCCGTCTATCACCGCCAATATATTACCGCACCACCTGGCATATATTATCTATACGTCCGGCTCTACCGGGCAGCCGAAAGGGGTAATGATAGAACATCGTAACATCGTCAGGCTGTTTGAAACAGACAGACCCTTGTATGATTTTAATGAAAAAGATGTCTGGTCACTATTCCATTCTTTCTGCTTTGACTTCTCCGTGTGGGAGATGTATGGCGCATTGTTCTACGGTGGTAAAGTCGTGATCGTACCAGGCAACATTACCCGGGATACGGCTGCATTCAGCGAATTGTTACATAGGGAAGGGGTGACCGTCCTGAACCAGACGCCTACCGCTTTTTATGTGCTGCAGGATGCTTTGATAGCCAATACACGATCCCTGCAGGTGAGGTATGTGATCTTCGGCGGTGAAGCACTCGACCCGGCTAAATTAAAACCCTGGTCGCAGCTATACCCCCACTGCCGCCTGGTAAACATGTATGGTATCACAGAAACCACCGTACACGTCACCTACCAGGAGCTGGGTGATGACCAGCTGAACAGCCGCAGCCTGATCGGCAAACCCATACCAACACTCCGGGTACATATCCTGGATAACAACGGACAGCTGGTACCGGTAGGCGTTGCAGGAGAAATGTATATTGCAGGTGCTGGTCTGGCCAGGGGATATCTCAATCGTCCTGAACTAACCGCACTCCGCTTCGTACCGGCCATATATGGCACCGATCACACCGCCCGCTGGTATCGGTCCGGAGACCTCGGTCGCTGGCTTCCTGATGGTACAATAGAATACCTGGGCCGTATCGATGACCAGGTAAAGATACGTGGCTATCGTATAGAACTGGGCGAAATAGAAAGCAAACTGGCACAATGCCCATCGATATCACAGGCCGTCGTGCTTGCCAAAACCGATGGTGCAGGCAATAAGCAACTGGTAGCTTATGTCGTTCCTAAAGCAACCTTCGATAAAATAACCGTTCAATCCTGGCTGCTGGAAAGACTGCCTGAATACATGGTGCCAGCATTATGGATCGCACTGGAAAGTATTCCGCTCACGGTAAATGGGAAAGTAGATAAAAAAGCACTTCCCGAACTGGATGCACAGATACTGGCTACCAAAGCCTATGTTGCGCCAGCAACACCAGCAGAACACACACTGGTACATATCTGGCAGGAACTCCTGGGCATCGCTAATATCGGTGTCCATGATAATTTCTTTGAACTGGGTGGACACTCCCTGTTGGCTACCCGCGTAGTTGCGGCTATCAGACGGGAACTCGAAACGGACATCGCCATCCGTGACCTGTTCACCTACAACACCGTCGCAACACTGGCGGCTCGTATTACAGAACAGGAGAGAACAGTAGCACTGCCACCAGTAACATCCAGGGCAGAAAACGCCCCTGCGCCGTTATCCTTCAGCCAGGAAAGACTATGGTTCATCGACCAGCTCGAAGGTACTGTACAATATCACATTCCCATTGTCGCCAGGCTCAAAGGTAAACTGGATAAAAAAGTGCTTTCCCGCGCATTGCAACAGCTGCTGCAACGCCATGAAGCACTGCGTACAGTGATCGTTACACAGGGCGATACCTTACTACAACAGGTGAAAGACAATGCCGGTTGGGAAGTACAATTAATCAACGTACCGGAGTATAAAAAAGACGAAGCCGCACTCCGGCAATACATACAAAACCTGATAAGCCAACCTTTCGACCTGCAGACCGATTTCCTCTTCCGCGCACACCTCATCGCCTCCGGTAGAAGTGAACACATATTGGTACTGACCATGCACCACATCGTCTCCGATGGCTGGTCGATCGGTATCCTGGTAGAAGAATTGGCCGCATTGTACAACGGCCTGCTCAATGGACAAACAGATATACTACCGGCATTATCCGTACAATATGCAGACTATGCAGCCTGGCAACGCCGGCACCTCGGTAGTGTTATCGATCAACAATTGTCCTATTGGCGGCAGCAACTGGCCGGCGTCACCGCCTTGCAGCTTCCACTCGACTTCCCTCGCCCCGCTATACAAAGTATCCGCGGAGCCATGCTCACCACCCAACTGGATCATACGCTGACCGCCCGCCTGAAACAACTGGCAGACAAAGAGGGCGTATCACTGTATATGACCTTGCTGGCAGCTTTCAAAGTACTGTTGTATCGTTATAGCGGACAGGAAGATGTCGCAGTAGGAAGTCCCATATCCGGTCGCACCCGGCATGAAGTAGAACACCTGGTCGGTTTTTTTGTCAATACCATCACCTTACGCAGCCACCTGAAACAGGAAATGACCTTCACCAGCCTGCTGCAGCAGATGAAAGAAACCACCTTACAAGCCTATGAACACCAGGATGTGCCGTTCGAACGTATCGTAGAAGCAGTGGTCAAAGAAAGGGATACCAGCAGGAACCCGCTGTTCCAGGTAGCTTTCGCACTACACAATACACCGGAAATACCAGCTTTGCAATTGGGCGATGTACAGCTTACCTCTTATGACGCCGAACACAACACCGCAAAGTTCGATCTCACCTTCTCGATGGTAGAATCCGACAAAGGCCTCGATCTCGATATAGAATACTGCATAGACCTCTTCCGGGAAGATACCATCCGGCGTATGGCAGCACATTTCTACCAACTGCTACTGTCCATCACCGCCGCACCGGCAACCACAATAGCTCAACTGAACATCCTTGGCAAAGAAGAACAACAACTGCTGGCAGCAACATTCAACAATACTGCCGTAGACTATCCGCGTGATAAAAATATCGTAGACCTTTTCAGCGAACAGGTACAAGCCTCCCCCGATGCCGTCGCAGTGATCTTTGAAGGATCATCGCTTACCTACGGCGAACTGGATAAACGCGCAGACCAGCTGGCACATTACCTCGTACAAAAAGGGGTTACACCAGAAACATTGATACCCGTTTGCCTGGAACGGTCTTTGGAACTGATGGTCGCCATCCTGGGTATCCTGAAGGCGGGTGCAGCATATGTGCCGGTAGATCCGGACTATCCATTGTCCCGCATCCGGTATATGTTGGACGACACCGCTGCCAATATCATCATCACCGCCGATAACTATCGGCAGCAACTCACAGACATCGGCAGCACAGTGGAATGGATCTACCTCGATCGCCTCGCAGCAACCCTGGAACAGTGGGAAACAAAACAACCGCTGCCTGCTGCGGATCCCGGTCACCTGGCTTATATCATGTATACGTCCGGCTCTACCGGCCAACCTAAAGGAGTGATGGTCACCCATCGCAATGTCACCAGCCTGGTAAAACAGCCAAATTACACCACACTCACAGCATCCGATACGATCCTCTCCGCAGGATCCCTGTCATTCGATGCAACTACCTACGAATACTGGGGCATGCTCCTCAATGGTGGCAAACTCCTCATGATGGCAGAAGATACCTTGCTGGATACCGCACTACTCAAAAAAGTGCTCCATGAAAAAGAGGTGACGAGAATGTTCTTCACGACCGGATGGTTCAATCAACTGGTAGAAACAGATATCACCGTATTCGAAAAGTTATCAGCTGTACTCACAGGTGGAGAGAAAATGTCGGAAAAGCACGTCGCCGTGTTCCGCCATACATACCCGCATATTGAGATCAGTAACATATACGGGCCTACCGAAAATACTACCTTCTCCCTGAGCTATAATATCAATGCCAGAGGACACAAAGAAAGTACACCTATTGGTATCCCGCTTAACAATCGCCAGGCTTATGTGCTCGATGCCTTACAGCAATTGGTGCCCGTTGGCATACCGGGCGAGATTTATGTAAGCGGGGAGGGGATCGCCAGAGGATACCTGAATAGAGCAGCCCTGACAGCAGAGAAATTCCTGCCTAACCCGTTTGTCAATACACCGGATGCCCGCATGTATCGCACCGGCGATCTGGGGCGATGGCTCCCAGATGGTAGCATCGAATACCTCGGTAGAGTAGACGACCAGATCAAGATACGCGGCTTCCGCATTGAACTGGGCGAAATAGAAAGCACTGTGGAGAAAAGTGACATGGTCACAAGGGCCTTCGTCATCGTCAGGAAAAATAAAAGCGATCAACCTGAACTCATCGCATATGTACTACCCGCAGAACATTTCGATAAAGGCGCACTTCTGGCATTCCTGCGTAGCAACCTCCCCCAGTATATGGTGCCCGCATTGCTGGTACCTGTCTCATACTTCCCGCTCAATGCCAATGGTAAAATCGATAAAAGCGCTTTACCTGAGGTTAAGGAAGATGACCTGGTACAACAACAATACATAGCGCCATCCACCCCGGCAGAGAAAACCCTGACTGCCATCTGGCAGGAGCTATTGGGTGTATCATCCATCGGTATAATGGACAACTTCTTCGAACTGGGCGGCCATTCTCTCCTTGTCACCAGGGTGATAGCAGCCATACGTAACGCCTTCGGAATAGAAGTGCCGGTACGGATCATATTCCAGCTCGCCACCATAGAAACACTGGCCAGGTACATCGAAGTAAGCCAGGAAGAACTGAGCCCCGTAGATGAAGACTCCCAAACTTTCAGAATCTAAAATCCCGGTAATATGTCACAGCCTAATATAACAGAAGCAATAGATATACTGAAGAAAGCAAAAGATAACGGAATACGCATATCCTATGATGCCGGCGACCTGGTCGTTCAGATGCAACAAGACCGGGTAATAGACAAGTCGTTCCTCCAGGAACTGCGAGAGAACAAACAAAACCTGATCGCCTATTTCAAACAATACCGGCAACCCACCCAGGCAAAAGGTGCCAGGCAACGCATAACACCGCGCACCACAGCAGCGCAACTACCGCTCTCATTTAGCCAGGAACGCCTGTGGATAGTAGATCGGCTGGAAGGCAGCCGTCAGTATCATATACCAGTAGTGCTCCAATTGTCGGGCACGATCCGCATCGAAATATTGGAAAAGGTACTTAGAGGATTGATCCACCGGCATGAAGTACTGAGAACAGTGATCCGCGAAGAGGGCGACAACGTATACCAACAAATAAAGGCGGCAGATCAGTGGCAGCTCCGGCATATCCACGCCAACACACAACAGCTGGATAGTATCACAGAGGAAGTGATCGCCCATCCGTTCGACCTCGCAGCAGATTACCTGCTACGAGCCGAACTGATAACTTTATCCGAAACACAACATGAACTGGTAGTAGTACTGCACCACATCGCCGCAGATGGATGGTCGCTGGGTATCATCGTCGATGAGCTGATGCAGGACTACGAAACGATCAGCAGGGGTAACATATCAACGCTCCCGGCGCCTCCCATCCAATATGCAGACTATGCGCTTTGGCAGCGTACACATATCGCCGGACAATTACTGCAAACACAACTGCAATACTGGAAACAACAACTGAAAGATACCCCGGCACTACAACTGCCCACAGACCACCCCCGGCCATCCCTGCCTGGCAAACAGGGCGCCGAATACCATTTCAGCATCGATGCCGCGCTGACAGATACACTTAGGTCATGGTCACAGGAACAGGGCGCTACCTTGTTCATGACCCTACTATCAGCATTTAAAGTACTGCTATCCCGCTATAGCCGCCAGACGGATATCTGCGTAGGATCCCCCGTGTCAGGAAGAACACAGCAGGAAATCGAAGGACTGGTAGGTTTCTTTATCAATACCATCGCACTGCGTAGCCAACTCGATGGCAACCCGGCTTTTATCACCTTGCTGCAACAGGTGAAAGAAACCACCTTGGCCGCCTACGAACACCAGGACACTCCCTTCGAAAAAGTAGTGGAGACCGTCGTCAAAGAACGCGACCTGAGCCGCAGCCCCCTGTTCCAGGTGATGTTCGTATTACAGAACACACCGCCCGCACAAGAGCTATCCCTGGGCGATCTGCAGGTGAGCAGGAAAGACATCCCCCACCACACAGCCGTATTCGACCTGACCCTTTCCATGGTAGAAACACCGGGTGGCATGAAAGGTGCTATCGAATATTCCAGCTTGCTGTTCCGCGAAGAGACCATAGCACGGCTAAGCGGACATTTTAAACAACTACTGCTCGCTATAGCACAGGACCCGTATCAGAAGATCCATGCCTTGCCAATATTAACGGCCGGAGAAGAAGAACAATTACTATACACCTTCAACAACACCGACCGCGATTATCCCCTGGATAGTAACCTGGTAACGCAATTCCTGCAACAGGTACAATCAGCCCCCGATGCTCCCGCATTATCTTTTAATGGAGAAACGATCAGCTATCGCGAACTGGATCATCGTTCCACGCAACTGGCACTACACCTGCAACAACAGGGTATTGAAGAGGGCGCATTGGTGCCCGTATGCCTGCAACGTTCCTTCGGCATGATCACAGCAATATGGGCTGTCCTGAAAGCCGGCGCGGCCTATGTTCCCATCGATCCCGAATACCCGGAAGAACGTATCCAGTACATTCTCGATGATACCAGGGCCTCCATCATATTAACCGATAAAGCAACGGTAGACAGACTAAAAACAAACTACCGGCAGCAAATGATGCTGGTCGATGAGATCGAAAATATATCTACTACGCCTATACTGCATCCTGCCATCACGCCGGATCATATCGCCTATGTGATATACACTTCCGGCTCCACCGGCAAGCCCAAAGGCGTTTTGGTACCCCACAAAGGTGTGGTGAACCTCGCCCTCGGCCAGCGCGAAGCGCTCCGCCTCACCCCTGGCATCCGCTACCTGCAGTTTGCCTCCCTGGGCTTCGACGCTTCCGCCTACGAAATATTCAACACCTTACTGAGTGGCGGTATACTGGTACTGGCTACCAAAGAGCGTTTACAGACTGCCGAAGGTTTCGCGTCCTTGGTAGAAGAAGAACAGGTCCGTGTAGTCACCTTACCTCCTTCCTACCTGCACCTGGTAAAAGACGTATTAGGTCCCGTACATACCGTCGTCTCTGCAGGAGAAGCCCTCTACAGAGACGATAGCGCACAACTCATCGCGGGCGGTGTCCGGCTTATTAACGCTTATGGCCCAACGGAAAACTCCGTATGTACCACCCTCACCGATAAACCCCTCCGCGAACACCAGATCGTGATCGGTACCCCCGTTCCCAATATACAGGTATACATACTGGATGCATGGGACAACCTTTGCCCCGTTGGCGTACCAGGACAAATATGCGCAGCAGGTGCCGGCATAGCAAGCGGATATCTCCATCAACCGCAACTGACCGCAGACAAATTCATCGCTCATCCATTCTCTGATGACAAAGGGGGTAAACTCTATCGCACCGGCGACCTGGGCCGCTGGCTCCCCGATGGTAATATAGAATACCTCGGCCGCTTAGATGACCAGGTCAAAGTAAGAGGATACCGCATAGAACTGGGCGAAATAGAACATGCCCTCACACAATCCGAATCAATAGACCAGGCAGTCGTACTACTGAATACCGATCCTTTAGGCAATAAACGACTGGTAGCCTATGTCGTACCTAATGGATTGTTCGATCGCGAAAAGAACATTACCGCACTCCGGCAACAACTGCCGGAATATATGATCCCCGCTATATGGATATCCTTGCCGCAACTACCTGTCACCGCCAATGGTAAAATAGATAAAAAGGCACTGCCGGCGCCGGAAACAGACAACCAATGCCTTGCGGGATATGTTGCTCCCACAACACCGGAAGAAACACTCCTCACAACAATATGGCAGGAATTACTGGGCATAGAAAAGATAAGCACGCAGGACAACTTCTTCGAACGGGGCGGCGACTCCATCATCTCCATCCAGGTCGTAAGCCGCCTCAAACAGGCGGGATATTCCCTGCATCCCCGTCAGCTTTTTCAACAACAGACCATCAAAGGATTGGCGCCCTTGCTGAAAACAATAGGAGAAGGAACAGCGGTCGGCGAACAAGGAACCCTTACCGGCGCCGCCGGACTACTACCCATACAACAATGGTTCTTCGAAGTAGCCGGCCATCAGGTAAATCATTTTAACCAGTCCGTATTACTGGAACTGGATAAAGCGGTCACCCACGAACGCTTATCCAATGCACTGGACACCCTGACTTCCCGCCATGATGCCCTGCGTTTCCATTACGAACAGGTAAATGGAGCATGGAGCCAGTACTATGGTACTGCACAACATATCCTCACCACCGCCGATCTAAGCGCAGCAGCAACACATGAAGAGCTGTCTGCCGGCATTACGGCACTGGCCGATGATACACATCGCCGCCTCAATATCACTACCGGTCATATCATACAGGCAGTTTGGATACAAACGCCGGCTGCACAATCGGCCAACAGGCTACTGCTGGTCATTCACCACCTCGCAGTAGATGGCGTTTCCTGGCGTATACTGCTCCAGGACCTGGCACACCTGCTGCAAGGTCCCGACATCACCAACGCAGGTAAAACAGCCGCCAAAACCACTTCCTACCGCCAGTGGCAACAACAGCTCTCACAATATGCCGGCCATCACAGCCTGCTCACACAGCTCCCTTATTGGGAACACGTACAGGCCGCATACATGCCACTGCCGAAGGAATTACCGGGAGATAAAACAGGCACGATGACAGATACCTGGCAGCATATCGTGAGCCTGAATGAAAACACAACCCGCCAGCTATTACAAGATACCGCCACAGCCTATCGCACCGATGTCAACGAACTCCTGCTCACCGCCCTGGCCCGCACACTCATAGGCTGGCTGGGTACAGCAAGTGTCAACATCGGCATGGAAGGCCATGGGAGAGAAGAGGGTAAATGGTCCTCAGACCTGAGCCAGACAGTCGGCTGGTTTACCAGCCTGTTCCCGCTGCATCTGTCACTGGATAAACAGCAGCCACCGGGAGAACAGATACGGACTATAAAAGAACAACTGCGGAACATCCCCGACAAAGGACTGGGATATGGCATCCTGAAATATATCAGCAAAGTACCGTCACTGACAGCTGCAACTCCCTGGGATATCACTTTCAACTACCTGGGCCAGTCCGATAATATCACTGCCACTGGTAGCGTGATCGCCATGGCCGGTGAAAGCGCCGGCCAACCGGTAGCCGCCGGCTTCCCCTTGCTGGCGCCCCTGTCCGTCAATGCCATCATCACCGATGGCCGCCTGCTGATACATTGGACAGCAGGGGATCAATATTTCAAACAGGAAACCATCACACACCTCGCGGATACCTATCTGGCCCACCTGCAGGAGCTGATCAACCATTGCGCCGCACAACCGTACACAAAACTAGCTCCGGTAGACTATCAACTTAGCAACGTAGCAGGTATCGCAGAACTTGATCGCTTCCTCGAAGATACCTGGCAGGGACAACCACGCCGTGAACAGGTAGAGGCCATCTACCGCCTCACCGGCGTACAGGAAGGAATGCTGTTCCACAGTCTCTACGATGGAGAAAGCAGCACCTACACCGAACAGCTCAGCTGCCCCGTATACAACGTACAGGTGCCCGCACTGCGCCAAAGCTGGGAACAGCTGGTGAAAAAACATACCATACTACGCTCCGCATTCCACTACGATGCATTCGCCATCCCGGTACAATGTGTCTATAAAACAGCCGCACTGCCATTCACCGTAATGGATTATATGCATATACCCAAGTCCGGACAGCAGGCAGCACTCAAAGCTTTCGAACAGCAGGATGCACAACAACGGTTCGACTTCACCGCCGCCCCGCTCATGCGCATCACCCTCATCCGCCTGGATGACACCACCTGGCACATGGTATGGACTTCCCACCATATCCTGTTCGATGGCTGGTCACTACCCATTCTGGTGGAAGGCCTGCTGGCTGCCTACGAACAACTGTCCGATGGCCACCAACCGGCCTTGGGAGAAATCGATCCCTTCGAAGACTATATCCGCTATCTCGATCAGCAAAACAAAGAACAGATCACCCAATACTGGCGTAAATACCTGGCAGACCTCGAAGAGGGTACATTACTACCTTTCATTAGCGCTACCGCCGACCGCACAAAAGGGATAGGACACTATCAGGCCGCAAAACTGCTGCTCGATGAATCCTTCACCACACAAATGAACAACTGCGTACAACAACATCGTATCACGACCAATACCCTGATGCAAGGCGTATGGGCCTGCCTGTTAGCTACCTATACCGGCCGCAGCAACGTAGCATATGGTGTCACCGTCTCCGGCAGACCGGAAGACCTCATAGGTGTAGAACAAAGAGTAGGTCTCTATATCAATACCATCCCGCTGCATGCCGCAGTAACGCCAGGCAGCAACATCGTCCATTGGCTGCAAGACCTGCAGACCGCACAGCAACACTCACGCGAATACCAGTACGCTGGACTCAGCGATATTACCCGCTGGACAGGTTTAGCTGGCGAACTATTCGATACCTCCATCACTTTCCAAAACTATCCCGTCAGCGAAGTAGTAGGCGCACGCCAATGGAAACTACAGGTAGGAGAGGTGGAAGCACACCCGCATACCAACTATCCGCTGACCATCATCATCAGTATAGGTGCTACAACCAACCTGCTGTTCAGCTATAATAGCGACCTCCTGCCGGAACAACAGGTACGGTCCATCATACAACATTTCGAACAGGTACTGCGCCAGATCGTATCCGGCAAAGCCACATCCCTGCAAGAGATATCCTTGCTCACACCACAGCAGGAACAACAACTGCTGGCAGCTGGTACCTCCGCAGTAAGCCTTCCGGCTACACATACCTTCCCGGACATGTTCAGCACACAGGCTGCACAACAACCGGAAGCTATCGCCCTGGCATTCGAAGGAGCATCCCTCTCTTACGGCCAGCTGGAAGAACGGGCCAACCGCCTCGCTAACTACCTTCGCAGCAAAGGCGTGAAACCCGGCACCTTCGTACCACTCTGTATCGACCGCTCCCTCGATATGATCGTCGGAATACTGGCCATTCTCAAAACAGGTGCTGCCTATGTACCAGTCGATCCCGACTACCTCCCCCTCGTAGATCGCATCGGATTCATGCTCACAGATACCGCCGCTACCGTCATTGTCACCAACGATCGTTGCGCAGACAAACTGCCCGTCACCGACCAGGAAGTGATCGCCATAGATGGTGACTGGGACCTGATCTGCATGTTCCCGGCTACGTCGCTGGATATACGCCCTTCCGCCGCACAGCTGGCCTACCTGATCTATACATCCGGTAGCACCGGCAATCCCAAAGGCGTAATGGTCACCCATCATAACCTGGCAGACTACCTCTCCGGCCTGCGCCAGCAGCTGCCGATACATGCATGCCGTTCTTTTGGCCTGCTGTCCAGCATCGCCACCGATCTCGGAAATACCGTGTTGTTCGGCGCACTGGCAACAGGTGCCTCCTTACACCTGTTCACACGCAACACCGCCAGCAACCCGCCTGCCCTACATCAGTATTTTAACGACCACCAGGTAGATGCCATCAAGATCGTACCTTCTCACTGGAAAGCATTGTCAGATAACGATATGCCGCTATTACCACGGCAACTTATCATATTCGGTGGCGAAGCGCTCGACCACACCGTCATCGATACCATCCGCCAAACTGCTCCCCATTGTATGGTGGTGAACCACTACGGCCCTACGGAAACAACCATCGGAAAACTCCTGCATATCGCATCTCCGGATGATGATTATCAAGATGGAGTACCGGTAGGCAAACCGTTCTCCGATACACAGGTCAGGGTAGTAACACCCGCCGGGAAAATATGCCCTGTCGGCGTACCGGGCGAACTATGGATAGGGGGCGCCGGCGTCGCAGCAGGTTATCTCAACAACCCCACACTGACCGCAGAGAAATTCATCATCGACCCGTTACATCCCGACAGCCACATTAGATTTTATCGCACCGGCGATAGAGCCAGCTACCTGCCGGATGGCAATATCCGCTTCCTGGGTCGTATAGATGACCAGGTTAAGATTCGTGGATACCGCGTAGAGATCAAAGAGGTAGAAAATAAACTGAATGCCTGCCCGCTCGTAAGCCAGGGTATCATCATCGCCGGCACCGATGCCGCTGGCGGAAAGAACCTCTTAGCATATGTAATACCGGCGCCGGGCTTCAATAGGGAACAGGTCATTGCCGATCTGAAAGCTGCTTTGCCCGATTATATGGTGCCCGCTTTCCTGGTCGAAATGGAACGCTTCCCATTGCTGCCTAACGGAAAGATTAATCGCAGGGCTTTACCCGATCCAGTCACTACCACGCAGGCAGCAGACCATCATACCGCCCCGCAGACACACTTGCAGCAACAATTGTCAGACATATGGGCCAACCTGCTGGAAGTCGATCAGGTAGGACTACACGACGACTTCTTCGAACTGGGTGGCCACTCCCTGCTGGCAGTAAGGCTGATCTCCCTGGTGAAAAAAGAACTGGCAATAGAAATGAGCATCAACGATGTCTTCGACTATCCGACCGTCGCCTCCCTATCCGCTAAATTAGGTGGCGTACTACCAGCTGTAGAAAAGGAGACCTTCTCCCACGTTCGACGCATGCACCTGGGACCTCAGCCGCAACCGCTGTTCTTACTACCTGGCTCGCAGGGCATCACAACAGGATACGAAAGCCTCGCAGCAGCACTCTCACCGTTCACCGTCTATGGCCTCCAGATGACCGGAGCAGGAGAGGGGGAGATGCCGTTAAAAGACCTCCGAGACATCGCCCGCGAACACATCACCCGTATAAGATCCGTACAGCCGGCAGGCCCATACCGCTTCATCGCCCATTCCTTCGGCGCTTTCGTCGCCTACGAAATATGCCGCCAGCTCGAAGCTGCCGGAGATACCGTCAACGGCCTCCTGGTGCTGGATGCCAGAACCTCACAACAAACACCGGACAAACAGAACCAACGGATCATCCCCGTACTCGTTCAAGTACTACGAGAAGCATTCGATCAATATAAAGTAGCCTATAAAATGCCGCCCGACTGGGCCGACAGGGTCACCGCACAGCTTCACAACCTGCCCGATGAAGAAAAACTGGCCTTCGTCGTACAAATGGTAAAAACACAGGTCAAAAGCGAACAGATAGAAATAGACTGGGTCGCCCAACTACTCGACCTGCAACTGACAAATATCAATATCCCATACCAGGTGGAAGGTCGCCTGCAAAGCCCCATCCTCCTGGTAAAAGCAGCCATACCGTCCTGGCCAGAAGCTCCTGAAGACCTGGGCTGGTCCGCCCATAGCGACCGCTTCACCGCCATCACCTCACCTGGAGATCACTTCTCCATGCTGAAAGAACAACAGGCGGATAAGTTGGCTAAAGTGCTGACCGACTGGCTGAACAACTGACCTGGATAGACGGGATCAGAAAAATTCATCCCCGGGCAATAAAGAGCTTTGTATCTTGCGGGTGCTAACCAATATCTTTAATCACAAGGCACCCCTTTCGTATGAAAAAGCTAATCATTGCCGCGATGGTCTGTTCCTTTGTAAACAGCGCCCACGCGCAATTATTCGATCGCATTAAAAACAAAGTAAAAGACAAAGTCAATGAAAAAGTAGATCAGGCTGTTGATAAAACGATCGAAAAGGCCACCGAGCCTAAAAAGAAAACAACACCTGTTGGCACCGACCAGACAGGTGTTGGCATTAATACACCTGATGCCTCCGTCAATACATCCACTACCATCAACACATCTGTCCCGGTCACTAACAAACCGGCGGTCAGCACCAACATCACCTCCTACTCCCGTTTCGATTTCGTACCGGGAGATAAGATCATCATGGAAGAAAATTTTAACCAGGATGTGATCGGCGAATTCCCGGCCAAATGGGATACCCACTCCGGCGCAGAACTGGTAACCGTAAACAACCGGCCGGGTAAATGGCTCGCCATCAAACAAGCAGGCGTGTTCTTCCCCGAATACCTCACCGGCAACCTACCGGACAATTTCACCTTGCAGGCCGATATCATGGCCAACAACGAAATACCGACCATCGCCTCCATCACCGTCGGCTTCATGCAGATCGGCAAAACAGATGATAAATACTACGCCGCCGGACATGGCGACGCAGGCAGCACCCCCGGCTTCAGAGTAGAACTGACGCCGGTATCCTCCGGTGAAGGTGTCCTCCGCTATTCGACAAATGTTATCGGCGGCAACTCCATCAATGGTACACCGGCCTTTAATGTACCGAAGAAAAATAGTGTAAAACTCTCCATCTGGCGCCAGAAACAACGCATCCGATTGTATCTGGACGATACCAAAATATTCGACCTGCCAAGAGCTCTGGATGCCGCAACCGTATTAAATACCTTGTTCTTCAATGCCTACGCACCGGAATACGGACAAGCCGGTGGTACCTTCTATATCGGCAATATCCGCCTCGCAGTAGGTGCCCCCGATATCCGCAACAAACTGATCACCGAAGGCAAGTTCACCACCCATGGCATCCTCTTCGCCTCCAATAGCGACGAGATACAGCCCGAATCATATGGCGCACTCAAAGAGATCGCCGCCGTATTAAAAGAAAATGCCGGCATCCGCGTCAACATCATCGGCCATACCGATGCCGATGGCAACGACCAGCTCAACCTCGAACTGTCAAAAAAGAGAGCCGCCGCCGTTAAAACTGCCCTCATCACTAACTTCAGTATCGAAACAGGCAGAATGGAAACCTCCGGCAAAGGCAAAACACAACCCATCGCCGACAACACGACCGAAATCGGTAAAGCCAATAACCGCCGCGTAGAATTCATCAAACTATAATAACACCTCCGCATAAAAAGACCTTACCCTTGACACCATCATCGGTAAGGTCTCTTTTTTACCCGTATTACCGCATAGTATGTACACATAATTCCTTGATAATGATATTATGTATGAAAAATAATACTGTTTAATTCACAGGAAATGATCTATTTAGGTACTCACCTCCACCTTTCCTATAGCTCTCCTGTATCATTCCTGTATCATTTGTATAACCAGGCTATAAGCGACCCCTAACTATAATCTGTTTACCATTAACTAATACACTACATTTATATCTAATAAATGACAGAATCCATGGAACTGCATTTCAGACGTGCTACAAAAAATGACCTACCCGCCATCATCAGCATGCTGGCCGATGATAAATTGGGCGCCGCCCGGGAAAAATTTCAGGAACCACTTCCTCATAGCTACTACGACGCTTTCGAACAGATCAACAGCGACAAGAACCAGGAACTGATCGTCGTAGAAGATGCCGAAAAGCAAGTGATCGGTACCCTGCAGCTTACCTTCATCCCTTCTCTCTCTAACCAGGGTAGTACACGGGCACAGATAGAAGCCGTCAGGGTAAGAGCAGATCGCCGAGGCGCCGGTATCGGCCACAAACTATTCGAATGGACCTTCCACCGCGCCAGAGAAAGAGGTGCACATACCGTCCAACTCACCAGCGACAAACGCCGCGCAGAAGCAATTAAATTTTATGAAAACCTCGGATTCATCGCCAGCCACGAAGGCATGAAACGACACCTCTAACCGCCGGTAACACATATCCCACATTCCGCAAGTTTCGGGTTTTATGCCAATACGACTTTCCCAAACTTTGTAGCTCACATTAACAGATAAACAAGTGGAAAGATTTAACAATAAAGTCGCCCTCATCACCGGTGGCACAAATGGAATGGGATTCGCTACCGCAATGGCATTTATTAAGGAAGGAGCAAAAGTGATCATCACCGGCAGAAACCAGGAGCGTGTAGACAATGCCGTACGTCAGTTAGGCCTCAACGCAACAGGCTTCGCTTCCAATGCTGGTAATATGAAAGATATGCTGGCCTTACAAGACGCAGTCAGACAACATACAGATAGCATTGATGTGCTCTTCGCCAACGCAGGATATGGCAGGTTCGCTCCCATAGAAGCCGTTGACGAAGCCTTCTTCGACGAACTGTTCAACATGCACGTAAAAGGTACCTTCTTCACCGTACAACAAATACTCCCGCTCATGAAAGAAGGGGGCGCAATCATACTCAATACCTCCTTCGTGACCGCCTTCGGCATGGAAAACTTTTCTGTATATTCCGCCGCCAAAGCTGCCGTAAGTTCATTCATCAAAACCTTCTCGGCAGAATGCACCGCCAAAGGCATCCGCGTCAATGGCATCAGCCCCGGACATATCAAAACAAATATCTTTAACAACACCGGCCTCTCTCCCGAACAGATCAACGATGCCGTCGCCGGTATCGTAACCACCTTGCCGTTCAAACGCCTCGGCACACCGGAAGAAATAGCTGCCACCGCACTGTTCCTCGCCTCCACAGCCGCTACCTACATCCATGGCGCAGAAATCATAGTAGATGGCGGCCTGTCCGTTGCCAAATAAAAAAGAAGTATTACACTGTCACCAACAGGGCAGCGGCCAACTCCGATGCAAAAGCATCGATCTGCGCACGGGTAACATTAGGCATACAAATAAGATGCGATTGCCCCTGCTCAGCGGCCAGCTGCCACTTCCTGCGGATCATCGCCGGCGGATCAGGAAACAACACCGTAATTGCCGCCGGATTACGCCAGGCAGCAATCCCCATCTCCTGCAACCGCTGCTCCGCATAAGCCGCCGTTGCCAAACTATGCATCGCCCGCTCCCGTAACCCCTCCACACCCAACACCTTCAACGCATACCACAGGAACAACGGACTATGCCCGTTCCGCGAACCCGTGATCGTCGTATCCATACTGCCAATATAGGCCACCGACCGCGCAATACGGTCCCGATGCCCCTTACGGACCACCACCACACCACAGGGAATAGGAGAACCAATGAACTTATGCCCGCTGATAGCAATACTATCCACACCGTCCTCAAAATCAAAAGCAGGACGAGGATCAAGAAATGCACTGTAACTACCCGACAATGCACCGTCCGCATGAATATAATGATGATGAATAGCCAGCCGCTTCAAAATACCCTTGATCCGCTGCACATCATCCCGCGCCTCCGTCATCGTCGTCCCGATATTCGCCAGGATAATCACCGGCAAATGACGGTTCAACCGTATCGTATGCTCCAGGTCCTCATAATCGATCTCCCCATTCTTCAACGTCCGGATAATAATACCGGGCATATTCAGCAAATGCAGGTTCTTCTGCACACTGTAATGTGTAGCCTCAGAATAATATACCATCCCCTTCGGAAACAACTCCCGCGCCAGGTACAACCCATACAGGTTGCCTTCAGAACCCCCGTTGGTAACATACCCCCACCAGTCATCCTCCGGCGCCCGGAACAGATCCGCAAAGAACGACACCACATATTGCTCCATATCCCGCGACCCCACCGCATATGTCGAGGGCACAAAGGGATCACCCAAATTGTTCAAGGGATATTGCAGAAATGGCAATAACGCATCATAGTTGAAATCTTTCGATACCGGATATCCCAGGAAATCCCGGGTACAGGTTTGTACACGCGTATGCATAGCATCCAGCGTCGCCTGATCGGCGGCTGACAATGACTGATCTCGCTTTCTCATAATGAATTACAGGTGGCTTACGAAATAATATACTGCGAATGTAATAATTGTAGTTATTGAGAACTGTATAGATGAGTAAATAAGAAAATATAGACTATTTTTGGAAAGATCGCAGCTTATTTTTACTGAATTTACGGTAAAGTAACTGGCTAAATAGTAAATAAAAACTATGACAATCACATTGGATAAAACAGATCGGAAAATATTAGACGTCCTGCAAAAAGATGCCCGCCTCAATACCAAAGAGATCGCACATCGTATAGGACTCTCCGTAACACCCACCTATGAACGACTCAAAAAGATCGAAAAAAGCGGCGTCATCAAAAGTTACGTCACCCTCCTCCATGGCGATAAAGTAGGCAAAGGCCTGATGGCATACTGTAACGTATCCCTTCAGCTACACGCACAAACATTGATCAGGAAATTTGAAGCGGCTATCGCCCGCATGGAAGAAGTAATGGAATGTTACCACGTAGCAGGTAACTACGACTATCTGCTCAAAGTTGTTATAGATGACATGCAAAGCTATCAGCACTTCCTCACCAACAAACTGGCAGCGATCGAAAACATAGGTCAGGTACATAGCGCCTTTGTACTCACCGAAGTAAAACATACCACCGTATTCGCATTAACTTCAACGGCAGTATAATCACCCGCTCAGTTGTTCCGGTTCAGCGATGCCATAAATGCCGCCCGGTGGCGCTCACCGATCGGTAGGTAATCAGCGCCGATCACAATACGGTTCTTCTCCACCGCATCCACCTTGTCAATCGCAACCACATATGACTTGTGTATACGCGTAAATAAATGTTTAGGCAACAACTCCTCCAAATTACGCAGACTGTCCAGCGTGATCAACTTATCCTTCGTCGTATGGATCAACACATAATCCCGCGCACCCTCCAGGTACAATATCTCATCATATCGCACCTTCACCAGCTTGTTATCCGTTTTGATAAAAATATGTGGTAAGGGTGGGGTAGGGGCCACAGCAGCAGTCGTCGCAGGGGCCAATAATGAACTGGCCTTCTGCACCGCCTTGTAAAATCGCTCGAAAGCTATCGGCTTCACCAGGTAATCCACCACATTATGCTCATATCCATGGATCGCATACTCCGTATACGCAGAGGTAATGACCACCTTACACTGATGGTCGATCGCCTGCATAAACTGCAAACCGTCCAACTCAGGCATCTGGATATCCAGAAAGATCAGGTCCGTATGCTCCGGCGTAGCAAAACGTAACGCTTCCAGTGGCAGGTCACAGGCCGCCACCAATGTCAACCCGGGTACCTTCTGCAGGTAACTCGCCAGTAACTCCAGCGCCCAGGGTTCATCGTCTACCAGCAAACATCTTATCATAACCCAATATCATATCGCCAGTTGCAGGCGTATCGTAAATGTATTTTCTTTCTCCTGTATATCCAATGCATACCGGTCCGCATACTGCAATGCCAGCCGGCTCTTCACATTTTTTAATCCGATGCCCGATGTCACATCCTTATTACTTCGGTTGATCTTATTCCGCACAGAAAATACCAGCCCATCCGTATCAATTCCCATCGTTATCTCCACCGGATGCTCCGGGTCCGTACTGACACCGTGTTTAAACGCATTCTCCACAAAAGAGATCAGCAGCAATGGCGCAATCTGTTTGCCGGCAGCATCACCCTCCAATATAAACTGCACCGACGTACGCCGGCTACGGTACTGCTGCAGGGCAATATAGTCGCGTAAATAATCGATCTCCTTACTCAACAATATCTCAGTAGCACTGCTCTCCGTCATCATATACCGCATAATACCAGACAACTTCTGTATCGCCGGCAACGAATTCTCCGATTGATGATACACCATCGAATAGATGTTGTTCAGACTGTTGAACAAAAAGTGAGGACTGATCTGCGACTGCAACAACGCACGCTCCGCATTCACCTTCTCCTGCTGCAATGCCAGCTGCTGCTTCTCTGCTCGCAACCAATGATCAATAAACCAGATAATAGTACCGGGCAATAGCAGCTGACTGACCGACTGAAGGAAATTGTTCACCACATAAATACCCCACTCCTGGCCATAAGCACTTTCACAGTAATTGCAAATGCCAAGGTATTTAAGAAAAAGATACTCCTGTATCCCAAAACGTAAACCTACATATGCCATCCCAAACAACAACCACGATAACACGATCATCAAAAACCACCGCCGCTTGAAAAAAGCCGGCAGCGTCACAAAGTAGTTCACATAAAAGATAAGCCCGAATATAAACACATTACTGAGGAACAATGGAGAAGTAAACCGCGATAACACAATGAACTGATGCTTATATGCCAGATCGTTCATCACCTGTACCACGATCATCAGGTAAAACCAGAATATAATGTGTACGCCTATAAGTGCCTTACGTTTCATCGTACCGCCAAAGTAAATAAAAATTGCCGCCTGCCCCCCCTTTTACTGCAAACGCCACTTTTCATCCGGCAAACAGGCCCGGGTATCCGGCCAATCATAACCACCCCCGCCCACCCCTGAAATAACCGCTTCACGTTCGCCGTACAGGAAACGGCGTTTGCAGAATATCCGCGACCAAGACCGGCCACAGGCATAGCTTTGCACCATAACACGGATCTATGCGTCTACTCTTTCAACTACTGACAGCCCTCCTGGCAACAGGACAGCTCCTCGCCCAGCAACCAATAACAGCTCCGGCAAAAAAACCGTCGCTGACCACTACCACCCAACAGCTCACCGCCATCACCATCAAAGGCAACAAACCACTCATCACCACCGCCGATGATAAGATCAGCTATAATGTCGAAAACGATGTTTCACTCACCGGCCTCTCCGCCGCCGAAGCCCTCGCCAAAGTACCCATGATCACCGTCGATGGCAACGGTGGCATACAACTCAAAGGACAAAATACCTACCAGATACTTCTCAACGGCAAACAAACTTCCATGTTCGCTAATCAACCGGGAGAAGTACTGAAAGCATTTCCAGCCAGCACCATCGCCCGCATCGAAGTGATCACCAGCCCCTCCGCCAAATACGAAGGAGAAGGAATCACCGGTATCATTAACATCATCACCAAAAAGAAAGTAACGGGCTACAACGGCTCTTCCGCATGCAACTATAATACCATCGGCCAAATAAACCCCAATACCAGCTTCAATCTCAAATATGGGAAAATAGGCGTCACCTCCTTCGCCTACCTGGCCAAAAATATCGGCTTCGATACCCATGGTAGCCAGCAATATAAAGCCCAGCCTCCTGCTGCATCCTTTGCCAGCAGAACAGCCACAGATACCGCCCATGCCACCGGCTACATGTGGGGGGCCAATGTCGAACTGTCCTGCGACCTCGATAGCCTCCAAAGTATCAGCATCTATGGCCGCCTCGCCGCCAGCGGCAAAACAAACGACCTGCAAAGTAAATTCACCACCACCGGTACACAAGGACAACTTTTGCAATACAGCACCTTCCATACCGGCGATCGTGCCGACGCACCGGCAGGAGAGTGGGGCGCCGATTACACCCGCCGCTTCCAACAAAAAGACCGCCAGCTATCCCTCGGCATCAACCGGCAATTCAACCGGCAGTCCGGCAACACCTTCAGCGAACAATATAATACCGTCTCCCCCGATCGCTTCCTGCTCAATGACTTCCGCACCAAAAACATGCAAACCTCCGTACAGGTCGATTATACCCACCCGCTAACACCAATGGATAAACTGGAACTGGGAGCCCGCTTCATACAAAGACAGGTAGAGGCCACCTACACCGGCAGAAGCCGCTCAGATAAAACAATGCCCTACAATGTCGATCCGGCCAACAACGATGCACTGGACTACACACAGCGGGTAACAGGTGCCTACTCCGTATGGACACACAAATGGCCCCATGGTTTTACCTCCTCCCTCAGCGCCCGGCTCGAACATACCACCGTCAATGGCGACTTCGCCAACAGCCATACAACCGCTACACAAAACTACTGGTCCCTGCTGCCCGCTGCCTCCTTGAGCAGATCAGGGAAAGAAGGCCAACGCCTCACATTGGCTTATAACAGGAGATTAGTACGCCCCGGCGTCGCCTTCCTCAATCCCTACACCGACAACCGCGATCCCCTATATATCACCTCCGGCAACCCCACACTGACACCGGAATTCGCCGACAATATCGAAGCTGCCTTCAACGCCTCTAACAATAACGTCGCCTGGAATATCGCAATAAATACCTCCTTCCTGGATCATGGCATCCAGCGCGTACTCCGCTTGGATGAACACAATGGCGTAAGCTACCAGACCTACGAAAATGCAGGTACCAGCAAAACAGTCGGCTTTAGCGGATTTGTCTCCGTGAAACCGTTCCCTAAATGCGATGCGTCGTTAAATCTGAATCTGAACTATAGCAGCATCCGCAACAATAGCGATGCGCAACAAAGAAATGAAGGCTGGTTTGGGGGGATCAATACATCGCTCAGTTATACACCCACAGACAAATGGATGTGCTTTAGTAATATCGCCTACACTCGCCCGCCCGTACAACTACAGGGACAGAACGGCGACTACCTCTTCTACAACCTCGGCGGCGGCTACTGGCTCCTCAAAAGAAAACTGCTCTTCACACTGGCAGGCCTCAACATTTTCAATAAATACTGGCAAATGAAAAATACCTTCCAGGCGCCGGGCAGCAGCCAGCAAATCATACTGAACAGGCCCATGCAGGCCGTATCCGTTAGCTTACGCTACAACTTCGGCCGCCTGAAAGAAAATACTTCCCGCAAAAAAGGAGTGCAGATAGATGATACCAAAACAGAAATACAATAAGCAACCTATCCGGCCGTCAACTCAAAGGTCGCAATATCCATCTCCTTACCGTTGATGATTACCGACACCTGGTGCACACCGGGGTAATACGTACGCGTCGTAATAGGTTTAAAGGAATGTTGTTTCGTCATTGACAATACTTCCTGCCCCTCCAGGATACGCTCACTGATCTTAAAGACCTTCTTATACAGGGTACCATTATTACGTAGAAAATAAACAGCATACTCTATCCGTATCTCCTGCGCGTCTGCATGCTGATTACGGATGTCGAAAGCAAAAGTCAATGCACCGCCTACCTTCACGGTTGGCTTTTGCAAAGACAACGCCTCCACGCGGATATGCTGACTGTCCAGCTTATATAACGCCAGTATCTCCGGATGCCCTTGTTTGAACAGCGTTCGGCAGGCATGTTTCACAATCGCATCCGTCTCTTTACTATGTCCCAGCCAGCGCTTCGCAATGTCCACCACCACAGCCGGGTGATCCTTCGCAATATCATTGATATGATTGGCTACACTCTTTCGCACCCACTCATGCGGATCATGTTTCAACTGCTCCAACATGGGAAACAGTACGCTGGGGTCTGCCTTCAGATAAGGCACCGCCAGCCCCCAGGGCAACCGCGGCCGCAACCCTTCGCTGGACAATCGCCGCACCGCATAATGCGGATGCCTGGACCAGGAGATCAGCTGCTCCACCATCGTCAGCCCGTATTTCAACAGGAACGGTCGTACGGCAAACTCACAGCTGATAAACTGCGTCACCCGCTCTATCGCCGCAACAGACAACGCATACTCCTCAATACCATACACCTCGATATAATCCGGCAGGAACATAAACGCAAAACTATTGCCGGAACCAGCCGCCCGGATCGATGCAATCAACTGGTCGAATACCTGCATCGTCACTCCGAAATCACCAGGCAGATACCCATGCAATACCTTCGTCGTATGCCGCATCCGCTCCTTCAACTCCATATCGGCAAAAGCATCCGTATGTATATCACCCAAAAAGGCCGCTGGCCTGAACCCAGGCACCAGCGGCTGTAATAACTTAGATAACCGCTCGTAAAACGAGCGGTTATACATTTCTTTCAATGGCTCCATTAATGTGACGTATCAGTAGTAGCTTCGAGTAGTTTCGGCAATATAGAACGGATATCCTCAAAAGTATACAGGTTGTCGCCCGTTACCTCATGACTCACCTCTTCATGCGCCCAGGTAGTATGATATGGAATATGGAACGCATGACCGCCAATATCCAGCACAGGCATCACATCCGACTTAAGAGAATTCCCGATCATCAGGAAAGATGCAGGAGCACAGTCAAGATGTTTCAACAACTTGCGATAGTCCTTCTCCTTTTTGTCACTCATGATCTCAATATGGTGGAAATAATGCGCCAACCCGGACTTGTTCAGCTTACGCTCCTGGTCCAGCAGATCGCCTTTCGTCGCCACCACCAGCCGGTACTTCCCGCTCAACGCCTGCAATACCTCCTCCACACCGTCCAGCAATTCAATAGGCCGGTGCAGCAAGTCCTGCCCGTAATTGATCGCTTGCTGTATCATCACCGCCGGCGCCCGGTGATCCGTGACCCGCAGAATAGTTTCTATCATACACAACATAAACCCCTTCACACCATATCCATACAGCGACAATCGCTCCATCTCCGTTTTAAACAATTCCTGGGAGGCCGCATGGTGAGATACATAATCCTCCAGTAATCCGGCAAACTGTAACTCCGCCTCACGGAAATAAGGCTCGTTCACCCACAAAGTGTCGTCTGCATCAAATGCTATAGTCTTGATATCTTTCATCTGGCTGTATTAGAAGGGCTAAGTTAGCGAAAAACAAATGCTACCCCGGGACATTCGTCCCGGCTAAGGCAAAAGTTCATATTCTGCTACGCCCATACCAGCCAACTGTATCATATCAGTAGGAGAGAAGGCTTGCCCGTCACCTGCCCGCACCATACGCCCGGGGTGCAAACTTCCCCATTCAATACGCGTCTGCTGCGCCTCCGCCTGTGGGTTGAATACCCGCACCACGTATCGCCCTCCCGCCTGCGGTGTAACGCTGGTCACCGTCAACGACGGATTACTCAACCGGAACAAACTGCGGGGCAACTGCACACCGGCTCTCACCGGGATAGCCAGCAGTGGTTGCGTAAAATCAGCCGCCGCCTGCTCCATCGCAGCACCGTCATTCTCGCGGTGCGGCCGCAGGGCATAATGATAACGGCTAACACCCGACTGATCCGCTTTATAATTGGTATGCCAATAGTTATTCATCACATAGCTGAACCAGGTCGATGTGGGGCCCCCTGCCGTCCGCCATAACCGGTGACTTTGCACTACTACCCGTCGCTCATCCGTCATCTGCCCGGGCTCCACCATCGGCGCCTCCAGCAACAACCATTGCACACCACCGCCACCGGCTGATACATCCATCCAACGACGGCCATACAAAAAGTCCATATTCGAACCGGGTAACTGATCCGCCACATAACGCAGCGTACCATACCCCGCATCCAACGTCGCCGCCCCCGCAGGTACATCAAATGGAAACCCGAAATGTACCGCTTCCTTCTCCCGTATCGCCTGCTTGTCAATCACATTCTCCAACAACACCATATCCGATCCTGCATACAACGACAACCGTCTTTCTAATTGTTTAGTACCGGGTGCACCACCACTGAGCGATACCGTCGTCACAACAGGCCCTCGGTCTATAATAGTAGTCCGCACCGCCTCATTGGACCTGGCCTGCGCCGGGTCTAATCCGGGCACATACCAATAACTGTTCAACCCCTGCTCCCGGAACTGACCGGCATAATTACGCCCACTCACCTGGCTCAACTGCGTGATACTGCCGTGTATAGTATCCCAGCCCACCTGCACCTGCTGGTTGCTAAGCACAGAGCCATGTAGCGTCGCCGCCTCCCTAGCCCGCACCGCCACATCAGATACCTCGTACTCCGCCGTACCCAAGGCAGGAACATCCTTCGCCACAAATACATACCCGCCATCCCGCAATGCCTGCAACGGATACCGCCGCCCTTGTGCGTCCTTCACCGACTTACCGGCCATCGCGATTCGCACCGGCCCGCTACGTTCCCGCGACAACGTATTCACCACCACGATCCTGCGCGATCCACTGTCCGTAATAGGCTGCAACAAAGCCGCCGATAACCCCTCCGCCTGCGTACGCGCATCCTGCATGAACTGCCGCTTAATACGCCACTGCTCCGTCACAAAAGGTACTTCCGGCTGACTGATACTGTTATGCGCTCCCCACGTATGCTCATGAAACAACAATACATTCGTCCACGCTTCGTAAAACCGCTGCGCATCATAACGCGTCGCTCCCAATATAGCATAGGCATTGGTCAACTGCTGCAATTGCAGACTGGTACGCCTGTTCTCTCCCTCTTCCTGCGCCGTCGATCCCGCACCGTCTTCCCAATATGGTGTTATATCCCCTTTTACCACCGGCAACTGCTTACCGTAACGTTGCTCAAAAGCGGCAAACAACTGGTCCGTCGTATTCAATACAATCCTCGGCGACTGGTACCGCTCATTCCACTCCTTCACAAACCGAGATACCGCCGTATCAATAGGCCCATTATCCGCTACCACATTATACCGCCATTGCACCATCTCATAAGGATAACTGGAATCTGCGAGCGATTGCAGGTACAAAGCAATATGCTGCTTGCCGCGCTCAAAGACAGCGCCGGGCGCCGTACCGTGCCAGGAAGAATATCCCTTCCCGGCCGTCCAGAGCAATATCTTTTCCTCACCGGAAGGAGACACCCACCAGGCCGGTTTATCCCCCCAATGCCTTACAAAATGCCCCACACGGTCACCCAGGTTAGGATGTCCCTCTCCCAGGTAATTAGGACCGCTGGAAAAATATTTCACCCCGCCCTTCGCCAACGCCGTCACCGTCGTCCAAGTATAACCAGGCACATCAGAGATCATGGCACTGGGAATAGTAAACCCATACTCCTTACGTAGCTGCGCCGCATAATCAGTGTAATGAAATAACTCCTCCGGCAGACTAAGCCCCGTCAGCATATTGGCATATAAAGCAGACAAACAGATACTGCCTTCCTTTACCGCGGCCACAAAAGCCGCCTTCTTCGCAGGACTGGCCTGTTTCAAATAATGCTCCACCACCCACAACGATTCTATGTTCCACTTGAAACGTGCCTCCGGCGGATAACTACGCGTAGCCTCAATCATCCGTAAAGCATCGTCAATATTACGCAGGTGTATCTGCAACACCTCCGGCTGCAAATGAGAATAACCAATGTCAGTGTGCGAGTGATGAATAAAATGCAGCTCCCGCGGAATCACCGGCGTCAACGTCACATACCGGTCAGACAACACCCGCTTCCCGTCCATCACCTTCAGCCGGATACTGTCTTTCTGTTGCACCGCAGTAACAGGGATGTCCATCGTATTAATGCCTTCCTGCACCGGGAAAGAGAAAGTACCATACCGGCCGGCATCTACCGTCAGCGACCGGGGAAGACCAAAGTGTAACGCCGTCAGCGTAACAGGTTGCTTGCCGCCGCGTAACAGAAAGGGAGGAGCCGTCGCATCGATCTTCTCCTCAAACG
Organism: Chitinophaga pendula; assembly: GCF_020386615.1. Taxonomy (NCBI): domain Bacteria; kingdom Pseudomonadati; phylum Bacteroidota; class Chitinophagia; order Chitinophagales; family Chitinophagaceae; genus Chitinophaga; species Chitinophaga pendula. The sequence goes on along the minus strand of NZ_CP077769.1, from coordinate 3,221,689 downwards.
TGAACTTAAAGGTCATATACCAGTCATTACTACGCTGCGCCTGTCCCACCACCTTCAACGTCACCGGCTGACCAGCACGTACCCGGCTCCGCGGCAACCGCAGAAAGGCCATCCCGTGCGCATCCCGCGCACCGTCCTGGCGTATCTGCTCAAACACCAGCCTGCTGCTGTCAGCCGTCCCGACAGTCCAGGTAGGTACCTTATTACCGGGCAATGTCGTAAAGGTCAATAGCTTCTCATCATCCACATACAGATCAAAATGACGTTCGCCACTATTCGTAGCAGAAGAATGCGCCGCCACCCAGCTGAAATAAACATAAGGCCCCTTGATATCCGCAGGCACCTTGTCCGTCTGCCAGACAATCGTTTTCTTACCGTCAGTAGCGCGTGTCAATAAAGCAGTAGTAGCATAGTCCGGATAAGCTGAATAATATCGGATCGTTTCCCCGGACAACTCCTTCGCATATCCGTTGATCCAGTTGATCTTACCCAGGTAGGGTACAGACCTTTGGGCAATAGCTGGTACGCAGGCTACCGTACATAGCATGGCCATGAAAAAGCTCTTCATATATAACGTTTTGGAATTTTAGCTATAACAGATTGGAATTTTAGCGGGCTGATCTAACTGGGTCGCTTCAGCTCAATACTGTACGTAAACCAGTCACTACGATAATAACAGATATTATACTCGATCGGCTTCCTGCCGGCATCCAATACCACCCGCCGCCGCTCCAGTATCGCCGATCCCACCGGCACCTGCAATAAAGCAGCCACCTGCTTGCTGGCAACAATCGCCCGGATCTCCTCCTGAGAATACACCGGCACCATATGAAACTGCTCGTCCAGCAGCTCATACAGCGGCCCCCTGAAATCCTCCTGCCCCGTCAATCCCACCCTCGGATGAAAGTAAGACTCAAAGTATACCATCGGCTTCCTACCCGTACTACGTACCCGCTCCAGCCGCACCACAGCACGCTGGGGCTCGATCTCCAGCCGCTTCGCTACTTCCTGTCCAGCCTTCACCACCGATACCGCATGCCGCAGGTCCTTAAATGGAATACCCTTGTCCTCCATCTCGTGCGTAAAACTCACCCAGCTACCAAGATCCGTCGTGATCTTTTTCTTCCGCACCGTCGTCCCAGTCCTTTTCTTCCGCTCCAGCAAACCGTCCTTCACCAGGTTGGCAATAGCCTGCCGCAACGTATTACGGGAAATACCCCATCGCTTCGCCAGGTCCGTCTCCTTAGGAAAAGTATCCCCCTCACGGAAATGTTTATCCCGTATCAGACCACGCAACACATCCTCCGCCTGCTGATGCAACGGCGTTTTACTATCATGATCCAGTAATGGTATATTGTTCATATGTTCAAACATATCACTTTTTGCGAAAAGAAAAAAGAGATTTTGATAAGTGGAGATTTTTTACAGGATCACCTATCTTTGCAAAACACATAAAAAAAGCGGATTACCGTAAATTATTCCCGACGTACCGTGATCGACCAACATCAAGAGAAAATGTCGCAAACACCCCCGTTATTTGTCTGTTACTAACCCTTTTCTTTGTAACAGAATAAATACTTTTACATCGGGATACATGCAAGTCAATTGTGAAGAAAACTAACCGGTATTTTAAGGGCTTTCACCGGCATAACCAGGGTACTGACCGGATCACTATTCATACTCGGATAGAACGGAGATACCTTTGGCCAGAGAAAGAAAAATGACGCTATACATTTTCAGAAACCCTACGGAACTATTGACATTTATTCAATCAACTCATAATTATGCACAAATCCAATAAGGCAGCTATCGGCTTTATATTCGTTACTTTATTGATCGATATCATGGGGTGGGGGCTGATCATTCCGGTAATGGCAGATCTTATCGCAGAATTGAAACATATTCCGGTAAATGAAGCCAGTACCTACGGCGCTATCCTGCTCTCCGTTTTCGCGATCACACAATTCCTGTTCTCCCCGGTCATCGGTAATCTCAGCGACAGATACGGCCGCCGTCCCGTATTGCTGTTGTCACTCCTGGGCTTCGGAATAGACTACATCATATTGGCACTCGCCCCGGCATATGGCTGGCTCTTCCTGGGCCGTATTGTCGCAGGCATCACCGGTGCCAGCTTCACCACCGCCTCCGCCTACATCGCCGATGTAAGCACCGACGAAACCTCCCGTGCCAAAAACTTCGGTATGATAGGCGCCGCCTTCGGCCTGGGCTTTGTACTCGGACCCGCCCTGGGCGCCCTGCTCGCCAGCTGGGGCCTGCGTGCTCCCTTTTACGCCGCCGCCGCACTTTGCTTACTCAACTGCCTCTACGGATACTTCTTCCTGCCAGAATCCCTGTCTAAAGAAAATCGCAGACCTTTTGACTGGAAAAGAGCCAACCCATTCGGCTCTCTCAAATTCCTCACCAGACACCCCGAACTGGGTGGCCTCGCATTGAGCTTCTTTCTCATCTACCTGGGCGCACAGGCCGTACAAGGCAACTGGAACTTCTTCACCATCTACCGCTTCAACTGGTCTGAAAAAATGGTGGGCATCTCCCTCGCCGTGGTTGGCGTACTGGTAGGTGCCGTACAGGCCGGCCTCACCCGCGTCGTGAACCCTAAGATCGGCAACGAAAAAAGTATCTACCTCGGCCTCGCACTATATACCCTCGGCCTCACATTATTCGCCTTCGCCACACAAAGCTGGATGATGTTCGCGTTCCTCGTACCGTATTGCCTGGGTGGTATCTGCGGCCCTTCACTGCAATCGGTGATCGCAGGCCACGTACCGCCCAATCAACAGGGCGAACTGCAAGGAGCACTCACCAGCCTCATGAGCTTTACCACCATCATCGGCCCGCTCATCATGAATGGCACCTTCGCCTACTTCACCTCCGCAAGAGCACCCATACACTTCCCAGGTATACACTTCCTCATAGGAGCCGTATGCATGCTGCTCAGCATCATTATCACCCACAAAGTATTAAGCAGAGAGAAAAAAGACCATCCCGAACTGGCAGATGTCATCAGCGGTAGCACCGGCAGTAGCAACATATAGTTGCTGCCGCCGGCCGCACTGCGGCATATTACCCCGCTGCACAATAACACGGACATCCCCACCATCCCTCATTTCCAACATTCACCACCCCATCAGTCCTCATCCTCATCTCCACCATTCCTCATCTCCACCATTCCTCACCTCCGCTATCCCTCATCCCCGCTATCCCTCATCCCCACCAGCCAACATTTACAGCAGAATCAAAATATTGTTGCTATTTTTGCGTCGATCCCTAATGGAATAGACATTATCCCTATGCGTTTATCTGTATGTTCGTGTTTGCACTCCAATAAAATACGTCTGTCTGTTTTATTTAATGCAATACTACTGCTGTTGGCGATCGCCCAAAACAGCTTCGCTCAAACACCTCCGGCCTCACCGGTGATCACTAGCTTTTCACCCGATCCGGTCTGCCAGGGATACCCTGTCACGATCAAAGGAACTGATTTCGTAGCAGGACAGACAAAGGTCTATTTTGGACAATATCCAGCCACCAATATTCAGGTCCCCGATCCGAATACCATTATCGTAATTGTTCCAGACGTCGCGGTAACAGCACCCATTCATGTAGAAACGCCTGGTGGTAACACGCAAACTAGCACCAGCATTAATATTACTCCCGCACCCCGACCCCTGCTGACCGACAAACGGGGATTTACCAATTGTAGCCCCACTGCCAGTTACGAAATAACTGTCACGAATGCTTCAACGGTCAATGGCACAGGAAATAATTATACCATTGACTGGGGAGATGGGACGTCCACATTCTCTCAGATGGATTGGCCGGCCAATACAACCACTACGCATATCTATACAAGGCAAGGATATTTCACCATCACATTAACCATCGCCCCGCAAAATGGCTGTACCAGAAAGGTTACTTATCAGTTCTATAATGGACAAAACCCGCTGGCGAGTTTTACTACAACAAATCCAACGACCGGACTATGCGCACCTGCCGATGTGGAATTTCAGATCGGTAACTGGTTTAATAATACCCCCGGAACACGATATGAAATTGATTTCGGTGATGGTACACCTTTTGCCGTGTTGCCTCATCCGCTGAATGCAGGCAATACCGTACATCGTTTATCTCACCAGTATGTTTCCTCTTCCTGTCCCAGAACCGATTATACGGCAACCTTGTATGTTATCAACGGATGTTTTACAACTAAGTATACACTTAATCAGATCATCATCAGGAAAAAGCCCCAGGCTAACTTCAGCTTTTCTCCAACTACGCCTTGTATAAATGCAAATGTCTGTTTTAACAACCTAACAATAAATGGTTCCAGTGGTAACAACTGTGAGACATTTACCGACTTTACCTGGGACTTTGGCGATGGAGGGACCTCTACTGCTGAAAATCCCTGTCACAAGTACACCGCCCCTGGTATCTATACCGTAACACTCACAGCATCCAACTTGACCTGCGGGAATAACCTCATCCAGAAACAAGTCACCGTCAATCCCATTTCTCCCGATCCTACCGTTACCTCGCCGGTAAGCTATTGCTTGAATGATCCGGCAGCACAACTCACAGCTACCGGGCAGGGTCTCAAATGGTATGACAGCCGGGGTAACCTGCTGACAGGCGCTCCTACACCGTCTACCAGTACAGCAGGTACTTTCACCTTCTATGTCAGCCAGACATTACCCAATCATTGTGAAAGCAATAAGGTGCCGATTGATGTGATCATCAAACCTCGCCCACAAGCGCCACGTACTGCGCCGTTGAACTTATGCCTGAATCAGGTCGCCACCCCGCTCACAGCAACCGGATCGGGCCTGCTGTGGTATAATGCTAATGCTGGCGGAACAGGAAGTCCCACAGCACCTACGCCTTCTACCACTACCGCTGGAACGATTACTTACTATGTCAGCCAGACAGTAGATGGCTGCGAAGGCCAGCGTGCAGCGCTCACCGTTACGGTCAACAATCTGCCCGTAGCACCCGTAGTCACTTCCCCTATCAGATATTGCCAGAACGCAAGAGCAACCGCGTTGACCGCAACAGGCAACGGCCTCTTATGGTACACCGCTGCTACCGGCGTTCCGGGTAGCACAACCGCGCCGGTTCCACCTACCGCAACACCGGGCACCACCACCTATTACGTGAGCCAAAGTACCGGCTGTGGCGAAAGCCAGCGGGTACCTATCGATGTGATCGTAACCGCCCCGCCGGCAGCCATTATCAACTATCCGGCTACCACATTCTGTAACGTAACGAATACGCCAAATACACCCAATCCCATAGTACCAGTTACCATCACAGGTACACAGGGGGGAACCTTCTCCATCTCCCCGGCTGGATTAAAAATCGACCTGACAACAGGTGCCATCGATCCTGCCGATGCAACACCGGGCAACTATACGATCAGCTATAAAATGACCGGCACAGGTGGATGCCCCGATGTCACCGCGACCACAACCATCCGGATCAATGGCATGCCCAAAGCAACAGTCGCCTACAAGGACCTTTGTACCGCCGATCCTCCCGCCACCGTTACGTTTACAGGCACTAGCGGAGGGACCTTTAGCAGCACCCCGGGACTGTCCATCGACCCAGCTACCGGTACCATCACACCCCGTACCAGTACACCTGGTACCTATACCGTAAAATATACCATCGCCGCATCAGCACCTTGCCCGGGATTCACTACCGATGCCACCGTGACCATCACAAAAGCACCGGAAGCAGGCATCGCCTACCAGCCGGCAGTATTGTGTAATGCGTCTCCCAATATCAACCCGCCGGTAACCATCACCCAAACAGGGGTAAGCGGTGGTATCTACTCCGTCACGCCGGCCGGCCTGACGATAAACCCCACCACCGGTGAGATAGATCCTGCAGGTGCACCGCCAGCAGTTTACACGATCGCTTATACTGTGAAAGGAACCGGTGGCTGCGCCAACGTGACCGCCACTACAACGATCACCATCACTGCCACCCCCATCGCCAGCATCAGCTATCCCGCCATCTGTACCGCCGATGCATTGACCCTGGTCAACATCACCGGTACCCGCGGCGGCGTCTTCAGCAGTACCTCCGGATTGACTATCGATCCGGCTACCGGCACCATCACACCGGGTACCAGCACACCTGGCACCTATACCGTGACCTATAAAATCGCAGCCAATCCGCCTTGTAAAGAATTCGAAACAACAACGACCGTCACCGTAACAAAAGCAGCGACAGCTACTATTGCCTACCAGCCTGCTATCTTGTGTAATACCGCTAATACGCCATCCACGCCCAATCTGCCGGTAGCCGTAACATTTACCGGTACCACCGGTGGATCTTATATCATCGTACCGGCTAACGGGTTGCCTATAGATCCCGCCACCGGCCAGATCAATCCCGCCGGCGCCATACCAGGCGTATATACCATCGGGTATACCGTAACGGGTACAGGAGGCTGCGCCAACTTTAATACGACCACCACCGTTACCGTGATAGCGGCTCCCACAGCTACTATCCGCTACCCGGCATCACCATATTGTAATACACTTAACACACCACAACCGGTGTCGCTCACCGGTACCAGCGGAGGGTCATTTACTGCGCCTGCCGGCCTCGCCATCAATGCAAATACCGGCGCGATCAACCCGTCAGCAAGTACTCCTGGCACCTATACCGTGACCTATAAGATCACCGCCAATCCGCCTTGTAACGAATTTGAAACGACAACGACAGTCACCATCACACAAGCGCCGACTGCCACAATAGCCTATCAGCCAGCCATCGTATGTAACATGCCTAACACACCGGCTAATCCTAACCCGCCGGTAGCAGTAACACATACCGGCACAATAGGAGGGACCTATGCCATCACACCGGCTACCGGCTTGCCGATAGATCCCGCCACCGGCCAGATCAACCCCGCCGGCGCCATACCGGGCGTATATACTGTCGGCTATACCGTAACGGGCACAGGGGGCTGCGCCGATTACAATACAACCACCACCGTTACCGTCATGGATGCACCGGTTGCAGCCATCAGCTATCCGGCGTCCCCTTACTGTAATGCTATTAATACGCCGCAACCAGTATCACTCACAGGTACCGGCGGAGGCGCCTTTACGGCCCCTGCCGGCCTTACCATCAACGCAGCTACAGGTGCGATCAATCCGGCCACAAGCACACCGGGTAGCTATACCGTAACGTATACGATCAGCCCTTCACTGCCTTGCCCTGGCTTCCAGATCACCACCACCGTAGAAATAACGGCAAAGCCTGTACTGACATTCCCGGTCGCTAACCAGTCCATCTGCTCCGGAGAAACAGCCACTTACCTGCCTGCTTCTACGATCGCAAATACCACCTATACCTGGTCCCTGACAGCACCGTTACCGGCCAATATGAACGGCTTGACCGCCGGCTCGCTCACCGGTCCCAACCCGGTACTGTCACTGTCGTACACCAATACTGGTACCACCAGCCAGACACTCACCGTCAGAGTCATCCCCACGAATCCGGTAAAGAACCCGTGCGCAGGAACACCGTTTGACCTGACCCTGGTCGTCAAACCGGTAACGCCTGCACCAGCCGCTATAACCGTGGATCGCTGTATGGGTACTACGCCAGCGCCCTTATCCTTTACACCGCTGCCAGGTACCACCATCAACTGGTACGACGCCGCACAGCAACCGCTGAGCACAGCCCCGGTGATCAATACCACACAGGCAACCCAATACATATACTACGCCAGCCAGACCAACAGTTATGGCTGCGAAAGCCCAAGATCACAGATACGCGCCGTCGTTCACCCTACCGCGAAGATCGTCGCCACCGCTTTCAAACATCCTTCCGCTTGTGGCATACCTTCCGGCTCCATCACCCTCACACTGAGAGATCTGAACAACGGTGCCCTGCCCAATACACCAGTCACCGTACACTTCAAACGCTTGCAGGTAGCCCGTACCTTCTCCGGCATCACTAACGCAGCAGGAGAAGTGACCTTGTCGCTGACTGCAGGCACCTATACTGACTTCTATGTAGAAACAAATGGTCCTTGCGCCTCTCAGCAGATACCAGATGTATTCACGCTAAAAGATCCTACTCCGCCGGCAGCACCTGTAACCGGCTACAACCCGCCGCTTTGTACAGGAATGCCGCTCACATTGACCGCACTCTCCGCCACCAGCGGCCAAGCGGGTAATATCGCCTATGTATGGGCCGGGCCGGCATTCGGCCCCTTACCCGACACCATTCGTAATACCGTAGTCACCTTCCCGTCTGTCAAACTAGCAGATGCCGGTACCTACGCCGTTTACGCGATACAAAACAACTGTATCTCCCAGGCAACCAGCCTCGAAGTCAAAGTGCAACAAGCGCCTTCCAAACCAGTCATCTCTACCCGTACCCCCCTCTGCGTAGGAGACAATCTCTCCTTACAGGCTTTCAGCGCCATACCCGGAAATGGTACATTACAATACTTATGGAAAGGTCCCGGCGCCGGGCTGCCAACAAACACACCTCAAGTGCAGATCAACAAGGTCAGGATAGAAGATGGAGGCATTTATACTGTCACCGTCACCTCACCACAGACAGGTTGCAGCGTCTCAACAGATACCTTGATACAGGTAGGAGGGTACCCCGTCGTACAATTCGCCGAGCAGACACTCAACCTGCCCACCGGATATAAAATGACCTTATCCCCCGTGATCACCAACGCAACCTCACCCAACATAATGCCGATCAGGAACTATACCTGGACGCCCGCAAAAGACATAGAGTGCAAAGACGCCAACTGCGCCTCCGTGATCACCACCGTGAAGAACGATATCTGCTACACCGTCAAAGTCACTAACATATATGGATGTAGCAGCTCCGATCAAATATGTATCAAAACACTTTGTCAGAACTCGCAGGTATTCATCCCTAACGCATTCGCACCAAATGGTAATGTACCGGAGAACAGGATATTTATGGTGAGGTCCACAGGTATCTCCACCGTGAAATCTTTCCGCGTATTCAATCGCTGGGGTAAAATAGTGTTCGAACGTACCAACTTCCCGCCCAATAGCACAGAGCATGGCTGGAATGGTCTGGTCAATGGTAAACCGGCAGATACCGGCGTATACGTATACACGGTAGAAGTGATCTGCGAAAATGGTATCCCTTATACTTATAAAGGTAACGTTACCTTATTCTAATCATATTACGCATGGGACGTTTATATAAAATATGCTGCCTGCTGTTGATAAGCTGTACAATAGCAAAGGTGATCCGCTCACAGGATGTCGGCTTCTCTCAGTTCTATGACCAGCCGTTATTACGCAATCCCGCCTTGGCAGGTATCTTCACCGGCGACGTTCGTCTCACCGGCTCCTACCGCAATCAATGGCAAAGTGTAACCATCCCTTACAGGACCTTCGGCCTCAGCACAGAGGTCAAACTACCGGCCAACATCGCCAGCGACGACAACATAACCCTCGGCCTCCAGCTACTCAGAGATGTAGCCGGCTCCTCCGAATTCAGCACCACCCAGATCATGCCTGCCATCAACTACAGCCTGCCCCTGAGCCGCGAGAAAAATTCCTACTTGTCACTGGGATTTATGGGTGGCATACTGCAACAGCGTTTTGATCCTTCCAAACTGGTCTTCAACGACCAGTTCGTATCCGGAAGTAATGGCACCTTCAGCGTCCTGCCTTCCTCTCGCCAGGTGTTCAACAACACCAGCGTCAACTACTTCGACCTCTCTACCGGTATCAGTTATAATGGCGTCTTCAAAGAAGAAGTGAATTATTTCGTTGGCGTGGGAATGTTCCACATCACCCGCCCTAAAGTCGGCTTCTTCGATGGAAAAACAATCACCCTCAATAGTAAACTGGCCTTAAATGCCGGCCTTTCCGCACCTACCAGCGAAACCGACCGCATCATTCTATACGCCGACTACTTCAAACAATATGGGAAAAACTTCTCACCAGCAGGTATCAGCACCTTGCAGATAGGTGCCATGTTTAGCCGCGATCTCTTCATCGGCGCTGACGAACAGAAATTTACAGCAGGATTGTTATATCGGCTGAATGATGCTATCATCCCCGTTATACAAGTACAGCAAGGCAAATTTGCACTGGGCCTTAGCTATGATGTCAATATCGATAAGCTGGCAGCAGCTGCCCAGCATAGAGGAGGCTTCGAATTGACACTCTCTTTCCGCGACTTCCTTAACAACCGCCTCAGCGAACGCCGTCAATCCCTGTGCCCACGCTTCTAAACCAACACTCACAACAGCCCAGGATACTGCTCCGCTAAAAACGAAAAGATACGCAGCGGTAAAGTGTTCAGATCAGATTGAATAGCCAGACAAATAGATATATGTCCGCCGCGTATCTCCTTTATAAGCTGGTAAAAAGGACCGTACGCAATAACGATATGCCTTAAACCACCACAGTCAATATTGCCTCGCTGCCGGGCTAATAACAATACCGCCGGGTTTACCAACAGCTCTTCGTACTTATCTGTTTCTGCCGCAGAACTATCGGCCGTTTGCTGCCTTTGCTGTAAATACAGATCCCCTGCCTCATAGATGGCAGTATAACGGATCTCAGGAAATTGTTGAAAGAGCGCGTCTACAACAACACGTTTGTTTTGCATAGTAGGATGGTTAAATGAATACGCCTCACAGTACATGGCATACCTTGCAATAATATCAAATAACCTCAAACTTTGCAAATCCCATCGCTAATAACAACAGGGTCTGCCTATCGGTATAAACCAATAGCAGACCCCGTACAAAAGATCGTTTCCAGGATGCCCGTATCAATACCTATCCGCTAACTGGTAGCTGTCTTCATATGGCAGATAAGCAGTACCCCGCCAGCAGATCACATACCTACCGGAACATCTGATATCTATCTATTACAGCGGACAGTTTAAGGTAGGAGGAATACCACAACCAACCAGACCAGTATAACCGGCAATTACACAGTTAGTGTGAGCATAGCTGTTATCATACAACGGACTGTTACCGGTAGAAGCAATGAAATACACAGCGCCAGGCATCTGACGGGTAGTAGTGTAATTAGCGGTAGATACACAACCGGTGTTGCGGCAGGCATTCAACCAAGTGCTAACAGCTACCGGAGCAGTGAACAATGAGGGATCAAGGATACGTTGCTGTACAGTACCATTCGCAGTTTTAACGTTTACCAGCGGCGCTACATGGTAAGACCAGCTTACACAACAAGTACCGGTAGAAGCAGCCAGATTACCATATACAAACAGTTTGTCTGCATCATAACCAGCAGCTAGGATCATCTGACGCATCTTGTGTGCACGTGCATAACAACCGTCAGAAGCAAATTTGAAAGGAATCGGAGCAGCCTTCAACTGATTGAACAGCGTAGTCAAGGCAGCCTCGCTGGGAATAGTAGGCAGCGCTTCTGTTTTAGCAGGAGCCACCAACGCCTGACGATATCTCGCCATCGCCTCATCAGAAGCTGGCTTTACTTTAGCAATCGTTCTGGTGTTTCTGTACACATACACTTCTACCGGAGTAGACTTGTCAATACCAGCTTTCAATAGATCTACATAAGCGCCGTTAGCAGCTTTAGAAGGATCTACGCTGAAAGGTTGAGCAGATTGTAAGAAACCTACCGTTGCATCTTCTTTTCCATTAACGTTGTAGCTAAAAGGAATGTAGTTGCCTAACAATACAATGTCATTGTCAGCAGGAGTGCTGATAGGCGTTTGTTCGCTTTTCTTACAGGATACAATACTCACCACAGTAAGGGCCAGCACTGCAATGAAACCGAGAAATAGTTTTTTCATGTCGGAGTGGATTTGGGTTTTGAACAGTGATTGATATATACTTTCACTAGTGGCTTATCCATGACATATCCGCATACACGCAGATAACAGGTACAAGCCGTTTTGTGCCATATGCAACATTGGGGAAAAAAGGAAATTTGCAATACATCGTCTTACCAGGTAGACTCAATTGTATAGGGCTAACTGGATACTTTAGTTGTTTGGTTGATAAAATATTGTTGTAACCTGACTTCAAGAACAGATATACTGCTCATCGTCGGCCATCGGTTCTGCTCGTTAGATACATGCTCTAGTGATGAAACATCGTTGTTTTTGCTGGTACTTGGATTTCAAAACTTGAATTGCACGGAACTGTTAATGATCGGAAAAAAAATGTCGTATGATTTGGGCTAAGGGTCTTTAAACAATTCTCATCGTAAAGAAAGAGAAAAAAGTAATTGTATCAAAATTTTTATTTACTCACACCTATCGGGATATCGGTACCTAACAAAAAACGGCCCCCCCTCAGGACGCCCGTGCACTATAAATACTTTTCGATCACTAACGCCATAACATATTCCCACTCGCTGCCTCCGGCCTCGTCTCTTTATCAAGAATAAGTGGCTGTACCGGCAATACCATGCGCCCGTCTGTGACATTATATTTTTTGCCGTCAGCAGGAATGATAACCAGGTACCACAGATGCCCGAATGGCCCCGTGATCCGGTAACCAGTGCCCAATACCAGCAATTTACCGTCAGGCGAAAACGTAGGCGCCACCTCCACCTGGTCACTGTCCGTCACCTGTGTCAACCCACTCCCGTCAACATTCATTATCCAGATATGTTTTCCGCCGGCAAAAGCTAACTTACTTCCGTCCGCACTCACAACCACATCCTCCCATTCCTCAAAGTTCATTTGCGCCACCAGGTTGGCTTGTGTGAAGGTCTTATTCGTCCGGTATTCCAGGTCGGCAATGTAGTGATGATGATCAATAAAGCAAAAGAATATGGATTTATCTGATGACAGCCGCCAGCTGCTCAAATACCCGGGCTACGATCTCCGCTCCCGGATCGGGAACATCCTGCAGGATCGCCGCCGGTAAATAGGAAGAACGGCCAAATTGTGTATGCGTGATGCTTTTAGTGTGCTCCGCACCGGCACGTGCCCGCGCCGCCACCGTAGCCAGCGAGGCATGTTGTGCTAACGCCGTAAGCGCCGGCTCCAGCGCATCCACCATCGTACGGTCCCCGGGCTTCGCTCCGCCCAAGGCCTTCATTTGTGCTAATCCCGCTACCAAAGCCTTTCGCCAGTCGGGATCCACCGTATAGGCATTGCCGGCAGCCGTAAATAATATCGATAACAACACGCCGCTGGAACCTCCGGCTTCCCTCGCCAGCAACCGCCCTATCGTTAGCAACAAAGCGCCGGTATCCGCAAATGGTAACTGATCTCCCTGCGCCAGCAACCGTTTGCCCGCTAACGAAAAAGTAGAACCGGCATCACCGTCGCCTACCTTACCATCCAATGCATTGATCGCTTCTTCCGAATCCACCAGCAACTGCCCAATCACCTGGATAACCAACTGCACAGCCGGTTGCACCGAGGGCGCAAAAGCATGAATAGGAGGAAGGGTAGGGGCCTCCACCTCCTGCGGGGCAGAAAAAGCATGCAGCTGCCAGTGCACAGGTGCCGCCGGCGCCAGCAACGCCCGCTCAATAGTATCATCCAGCAATACCAGCGACACAGAAAAACCGTTCATATTGATAGAAGACATAAACGCTCCGGGCCCCGTAATGTACACTACCTGCTCCGCTAACGCCGTCTTACGGAAAGATTGTACCAACAACTGCATCTCAATAGGGCTCACACCGCCCATATTGTTCAACAACATCGCATACCGCCCGTTTGCTGCGGGCAGATAACCAGCCAATACCGTCATTGCCTGCGACATCAGCTGGTCCGCAGCAGCATAGGGTACTATCGCCGCCCCGGGCTCGCCGTGTATGCCCAACCCCAATTCCGCCTCTTCCGCACCCAGCCGCGGAGCATGCGCCCTGCCCGGAAGAGCACACTCCGTCAACGACAACCCGATAGAGATCGTCCGGTCAATAACACCTTGCGCAACAGCTGCCACTTCCTCCAAAGATCGCCCCTCCTCCGCCAGCTGCCCCGCTACCTTATGCACGAACAGCGTACCTGCCAGCCCCCGCCGGTTAACGTCCTTCCCCAACGCAATATCATCGTTCACCGTCACCGTCGCTACCTTATAACCCAACGCACGGGCCTGCTCCGCCGCCAAGCCGAAATTCAGACGATCCCCCGTATAGTTTTTGATCACCAACAGGCAGCCCGCAGGCCCCGTAACCGCCAGTATAGCCGATAATACCGCATCTACAGAGGGAGACGCAAAGATATCCCCGCATACCGCCGCCGTCAGCATCCCCTTCCCCACAAAACCAGCATGCGCAGGCTCATGACCCGAGCCGCCTCCCGATACGATCGCCACCCGCGACTTATCCCAGTCACGACGAAGCACCACCCGCACTGCCGGGAAACTCCCGAGCTTCGCTAATAAAGGATTCGCCAATAACCCGTCTATACTTTCATGGACGATCTGATCACTTTCATTGATGAAAAACTTCATAGTCGCTTTTTCACAATTTAATAAAAATCATCACCGCCACATCACCTCCGGTAGCGTCAAAAAATAAAAGCCTCCTTGTCCAAATAACAGCCGCCCCATTCGTCATAGTAACAATGGCACAACGCCGCTATTAGATCAACATTCTTTAATCACAAGGTATTTGTATGAAAAAAATACTGCACGTCATGTCCAGCCCAAGAGGCAGCCTCTCTTTCAGCATCCAGCTGGGAAATGTCATCGTCAGCAAACTACAGGCCCGCTATCCGGACAGCATACTGCTGGAAACAGACCTCACCAAACGCCCACTGCCGCACCTGGATGACGACCACGTAAGTGCATTCCTCACACCAGCCGACAAAAGAACACCTGCCCAACAAGCAAAAAACAAAGAATCCGATCAGGTCGTACAAGAGGTCATGGACGCAGATATCATCGTGATCGGCGCCCCCTTATACAACTATGGCATACACTCCTCCCTTAAAATATGGATCGACCACCTCATAAGAGTCGGCCTGACATTCCGCTATACTGAAAATGGCTTCGAAGGCCTTGTAAAAGGGAAAAAAACCTACATCGCCATGTCCTCCGGTGCCGTATATTCCGATGGCCCCATGCAATCATACGACTTCGTAGTACCCTATCTCAAAGCAGTACTCGCACATATCGGTATCACAGACATCACCGTCGCCAGAGTCGAGGGCACCGCCATCCCCGGCATCAAAGAACACGCCTGGGAAAAAGGATGTAATGCCATCGAAATATAAAATGGAAAGCTGTTTAACAAGGTCAGGGCTGTAAGAGATCGTCGTTGTAATACCTCATGTAACAGTCGGATATAAAGGATATGCTGTTGTTATAAACGCCATAATCGGGAAATCCCCCTGGTAAAAGGGTTAAATAATGTTAAATTAGCAATCTTGTAACCCAGTCTGGCAGATATTTGCGTCTAACTAAAACCAACCAACCATTATTTTTATGAAGAAAAACATCGTGCTATTAACAGCCGCCCTGGCCGCTTGTACAAGCGGTCTGTACTCCGCCGCAAATGCCCAGCAAAAGAACGCTAAAGAGGTCTCCCTAAAAGAATACCTCACCGACCCCTCCACAGGACTAAAAACAGGGGGCGTACAGGTCATCCCGATCAAAACACCCAAAGGCACCTTCAACATATGGACCAAACGGGTGGGCAATAACCCCACCATCAAAATGCTCCTGCTCAATGGCGGCCCCGGCGCCACACACGAATATTTTGAGTGTTTTGAAAGCTTCCTCCCCGCTGAAGGCATCGAATTCATCTACTACGATCAGCTGGGCTGCGGCAACTCCGACAATCCTAAAGATACCTCCCTCTGGGACCTGCCCCGGTTCGTAGAAGAAGTAGAACAAATACGCCAGGCCCTCAAACTCGATAAAGACAATTTCTACCTCCTCGGTCACTCCTGGGGCGGGATCCTGGGCCTCGACTACGCCCTCAAATACCAACAACACCTCAAAGGATTGATCATCTCCGATATGATGTGCAGCGCCCCCGACTACCAGCGATACGCCGATGAAGTACTGTCCAAACAACTGGACCCTCAGGTGCTCAAAGAGATCCGTGACATCGAAGCAAAAGGTGATTTCGAAAATCCCCGCTACATGCAACTACTCATGCCTAACTTCTACGAAAAACACATTTGCCGTATCCCGGTAGCACAATGGCCGGAACCACTCAGCCGCTCCTTCTCCAAGATCAATCAATCCCTCTACGTTACCATGCAGGGGCCCAGCGAATTCGGTATCTCCGGCAAACTGGAAAAATGGGATAGAAAAGCAGACCTGAAAAAATTGTATGTCCCTGTTCTTACGATCGGTGCCAAATACGATACCATGGACCCCGAACATATGAAATGGATGTCCACGCAGGTACAGAAAGGAAGCTTCCTCTATTGCCCCAATGGCAGCCACGCCTGCACATACGATGACCAGGAAATATATATGAAAGGCCTCATCAAATTCGTAAAAGCAGTCGATAATGGCAAATCCAAAATAACCTACTAAAGGAACACACCCTCTTAATCCAATACATGATCGTATGCCGCGCATTCTGCTGATGCTATCCTTACTCTGCACAACAATCGCCCATGCCCAGGTCAACTATGGCAACAACAAAGCTGCTGGCCATTACCTCAACACCAGAGGGATCAAACTGTATTATGAATCCTACGGACAGGGAGAACCATTGATATTGATGCACATCAATGGCGGCTCCATCAAATTGTTTGAACAGCAGATACCTTTCTTCGCCAAAAACTATCGGGTCATCGCCATCGATAGCCGCGCCCATGGTAAAAGTATCGATACCAAAGACTCCCTCAGCTTCGAAATGATGGCCGATGACCTCAATGCACTCATGGATAGCCTGCACCTGAAAAATGCCAATATCATTGGCTGGAGCGATGGCGGCATCACCGGTCTTGTAATGGCCATGAGATATCCCGAAAGAGTCAAAAAACTGATCGTATCAGGTCCCAACCTCTGGCCCGATACCACCGCTATCGTACCGTTCGTTTTCCACCTGATGCAACAAACCGTCGACAGTCTCAGACAGGCGCCGCCAACAGCAGAAAACAAAAACACGATAAAAGTGGTCAGCCTCGACCTGCTACATCCTCATATCTCCCTCCGGCAGCTGCATAGCATCAAAGTACCTACCCTCGTCATCGGGGGAGACCACGATGCTATCCCCACCGCTCACCTGGTAGAAATATACAATAACATACCCAACGCTTACCTCTGGATCTCACCCAATACCAGTCACTTTGTAGCCACATCCCGCAAAGACGAGTTCAACCGCAAAGTAACTGACTTCCTGCACCAACCCTATCATAAAATAGAAGGGATCAAAATACTGGAATAACAGGACCCGGCCGTAAACGTATATGCCAACAGGATGCTATATTTGTTTGATGAAAATCAAATAAATATAGCACCATGGCAAAAAGACAAACAGCACAACCCACGATTCATCCCTCCAGCTTCAAATTCCTGGATACCCTGGCGCAAAACAACAATAGAGAATGGTTCAACGCCCATAAAGACCTATACCTCGAAGAACTGCAACGCATAGAAACATTCGCCGACGCCCTGCTGGCAACACTACATACACACGACCTCATCGAAACACCCTCCGGCAAAAAAAGCCTCCATCGCATCTACCGCGATACCCGCTTCTCTCATAATAAAACACCGTACAAAATAAACTGGAGCGGTGCCTTCAAAAGAGCAACCCGGCAAAGAAGAGGAGGATACTACTTTCATATCGAACCGGGCAATACCTTCATCGCCGGCGGCTTCTGGGGCCCCGTACCGCAAGATCTTAAACGCGTACGCGACGACATCGCCTTCGATCCATCCCCCCTGAGGAAAATACTGAAAAGCAAAACTTTCATCAATACATTCGGTACCTTAAAGGGAGAACAACTCAAAACAACGCCCAAAGGATATGACGCAACACACGAAGCAGTCGACTTATTACGTTATAAACAATTCCTGCTCATCAGAAGATTTTCTGATGACGAAGTACTAAGCCAACATTTCCTCGAAGAAGCCGGCCGCACCTTCAAAAACATGCGCCCCTTCTTCGATTACATGAGCGATGTACTTACAACAGGCCCTAACGGAGAAGAGGCTTAACCCTCGCCGGAACCCTTTCTACTCACAAACAATTGCATATGATATACCGTACGCTACTTTCAGGGATAACAGGATGCCTGTTCATACTGATGACCATCTCAGCCTCCGTATCCGCACAAACCGGACAACCGGATGTAACCGATGTCACCACCAGCCTGCGCAACTGGCTGAAACACCTGGACAACGACTTCGATAAATACTTCACCCGTGAAAAAGCCGACGACCTAGGCCGCTATTACGCCGATCTCAAAAAAGACCTGACCGACTACATGAAAGCCAGGAAAAAACTGTCAGATAGCTTGTTCAGGAACAATATCGCACCGGGTAAAAAAGATCCGCAGCACCTCGAAATGCTGAAAGAAAAAATGAGTGGCATCATGGGCCACATGAGAGGGATAACAGACCTGGCCAACAACGACCTCCGCGCAGAGGGAGATAAACTTAACAACCAACTCTATGAAGTACTCTACGGAGATGGAAAACGTTACCTCTCCAACCTGGAAGGTTTCCTCGATGGATACGATGTCAGCAAAAAAGACCTGGCCATCGATGGCAGTGCCTACTACGACCGCCTGGGAGAATGTATCACCCTGATCTCCTCCATCCAAAGTAAGATCGACCGTAAAAAGAAATAAAACATGTCGTACATAAAAAAGCCCAGCTGTAAATACTTACAGCTGGGCTTTTTTTTATGGGGATCATCTTACACCTCCTTCGCGCGCCGCTGACGGATAAAATGTTTGATCTGCTCCTCCACCTCGAACATAGAAAGGTGTTTGGCAATGATCTTGCCGTCAGGCCCCAGCAGGAAATTATAAGGTACCCCGCTGATATGATAAGTGTCCTTCAGCCACTGCCGGCCACCACCAAGTACATTGGTCCAGCTCATATGCTCATCCCGCAACAACCGCCGCCAGCTCCGTGTATCCGGCTCCGCTACCGCAATGGAGATAACGTCAAATTGCTCATTCATGAAGGTCTGGTGCAACCGCAACAAGGAGGGAAGCTCCGACCGGCAGGGACCACACCAGCTACCCCAAAACGTCACCAGCAACAACTTACCCCGGAAGGCAGACAGGCTATGAGAACGACCCGCACTGTCCGGCAACGAAAAGTCTTTTAGCATCGCGCCGGGCTCAATAGGAGAGCTGTTTGACAACGCATTGGTAAAAGTAACATAAGCAGGCAACCGCTTCACCGCCTCACCAAACTGGCCCGCATATCGCTGTAGCTCATCCACCGAAAAGTCAGGCATATGGCTATACAACAAATCAAAAGTAGCCGCACTACCGGGATAACGCTGACAGAACTGGCTGATCCGCTGCTTCCGCTGCGCCACCAGCCGGTTATACTTCGCCAGCGCCCGCCGCAGATTACTGGGGCGCTCAATCGGCGCCGAATCCTCCTCCCAGTTGAACGCCTGACTCAATGCCACCAACTCCGGCGTATTCCCACGCATCACCAGTAACTCCACCGGCTTACCGCCCGCATCCACGGCACTTAACTGCACCTGCTCCGCATCTGCCCTATCCCCAGCTACCGTGATCGTCGCATTCTCCAGGTAAAAGGAAGGACTTGCCGGCACCAACGTATCCCGCCTATACACCAGCATCGCTTCCAATGGCTCCGCCAACACCTCCCCGGCATAATCCAACACCCCATCCCTAGGCATCCCCACCGGCAACAACCGCCCGCTGGATAACAAATGCAGGAACAGCGTATCCCTGCCTCCGCCATTGATAGCACCGCGCAATACATAACCGCCGCGTTCCCGCTGGCCGCAAGCCGACAGCAGAAATAACAGCATAACCATACCTGAATAGTAAAAACAGAGGACAGATAGCCTCCGGTATAACAGATGTTGCATAACGTGTCGGGTTTTCTTCATCGGTACAAAAACAACCGTGTACCGCTTCTTATAGTTAATATCCGGAATTTTCCCGACAAATGAAAGCTTCCGGTCACAGAAAATAATTTTTGGAAATGACCGATCGGTCATTATCTTTGTGTCGTAAATCATCTGAAGTTGACAAAAGCAGAACAAACCAAACAGCTCATCATAGAAAAAACCGTCTCCCTCTTCAATACCAAAGGGATCGCGGCCACCGCCATGAGCGACATCATGGATGCCACAGGTCTCGCCAAAGGCAGCCTATACCTGCATTTTGAAAACAAAGAAGAACTGAGCTACAGCGTAGTCGACTACAGCCTGCAACTCCTCTCCGAAAAACTATTCTTCATCGTCAATAAAAGCAAAACACCCAAAGCCAAACTGCTGGCCCACATCCAATTCTTCAGCGATCCACTGCACCCACCCGTCACAGGTGGCTGCCCCATGATGAACTTCGGCATGGAAGCAGATGATACCAATCAGGTCATCAAAGAAAAGATCAGATCATTCATGCAGAATGGTATAGATGCCATCGCCGAAACCATCCGCGAAGGCATCCGCATCGGCCAGTTTAAACAAGACTGGAACGCAAAAGAATTCGCTGTCAAAATGTTCGCACTCCTCGAAGGAGGCATCATGATGTCTCGCATCATAGGCAACAACGAAGCCAGCAAAACAATCGTGGGCATCCTGAAAAAAGAAATAGACGCACAAACAATATAATTTTTTTGCCTAGAAAGTGACCGATCGGTCACTTTAGGTGGTGGCAACACCGGCAGATGGCGCCCCCGTCAGCACGGACAGGCCCCCCCGTTTCATTACAATACTAAAAAATAACACAAACATGCAACAGCAAAAAGTATGGTTCATCACCGGCGCCTCCAAAGGCTTCGGCTTCGAAATCACCAAAGCTGCACTGGCCGCCGGCCACAAAGTAGCAGCCACCGTTCGTACCAAAGCAGACCAGGTAAAAGCAGCCTTGGGAAATAACCCCGACCTAGAGATCGTACAACTCGATGTTACCGACAAACCCGCCATAGAAAAAGGCGTACAGCAGGCAATCAACCGCTTCGGTCGCATCGATGTACTGGTCAATAACGCCGGCTATGGGCTGCTGGCAGCAGTAGAAGAAGCCACCGACGCAGAAATGCACCGCCAATTCGATACCAACGTATTCGGCTTGCTTAACGTCACCAGGGCCGTACTGCCTTTCATGCGTAGCCAGCAGACAGGCCATATCATCAACATCGCATCCCTCTTCGCCTATGGTATCAACGTACCGGGACTGGGATTGTACGCCGCCACTAAATACACCGTAGAAGGGATCTCCGAAGCACTCGACCTGGAACTAAGATCACTGGGCATCCGCGTCACCTCCGCCGCACCAGGCCTCTTCAGAACCGAATTCCTGGCCAGCGACTCCTATGTCAACACCAGCAACCCACTACCGGCATACGACGCCACCGTCGGACAAACACGCAATAACACCACCTTCTATCATGGCAACCAACCGGGAGACCCGGCTAAACTGGCCCAGGTCATCCTCCTCGCCGCCAACAGCGACAATCCGCCCGTACACCTGCCCATTGGTCCCGATGCCATCGCCCTCTTCCGCGATAAAACCGCCAGCAAAGAAGCAGAGATCGCAGCTTGGGAAAAAATCACCAGCGATACTAACTTCACAACTACCGCTCATGTATAAACGATAACTGATGGCCATACCTATCCTATAATACAACTGGCAGGGTCAAACCAATAGTAACCTTTAACCAGTCCGCATAAACACCACAGCCCGGGTATAATGCCCGGGCTGTACCATTGATAGCTGGGTATCCACCGAAGTCACCCCCGGCATCAAAAAATAATTCAATAAATTAGTGGAGAAATACGAAGTATAAAAAGTACTGGCCAAACATATACTGGGTAAATAAAGGGACTTAAACAACCGGATCAAACGAACTAAAATAGCTTATTTGATCCAGCTGTTTGTAAATCAATATGTTAAGTGGTGTTTCACGCAACATTATGAAAATGAACAGATTGCTTTTTATATGTACTGCGTAATGTACTGATTGTAATTGTCTTATCTCCTCAGGTCCACCTCTCCCTTAATTAACCTATAGCTCTCCTGTATCATTCGTATAAGCTAGACCGTCTCCCCAAATAATACCTGCACATCCACTCGCTGTCTGATCTGTTCCGATAACAAACCCAGCTCCCGGTATACCTGCTCGAACAGGAAAGGTCCCATACTCACCCGCTTCACGCCCAGCTCCTGTAACGTACGCACATCCGCTAACCCCGGAAGCGCCATCACATTGATGGGTAATGGGCAATGATCTACCACCACTGCAATGTCCGCGGCAGCCCGGATACCGGGCAGAAACAATCCGTCCGCACCTGCAGCCGCATAAAGCGCTGCTCGCCGCAACGTCGCCGCCTGCTTGTCCGACACGTCAAGAAAATAAGTATCACAACGAACGTTGATGAACAGATCGATCTGCGCAGCCAATAATTTGTCTCTTAACAACCCGAGCTTTTCTGCAAACACTTGCGCGTCCTGTAACACCCGCCCGTCAGCAGTTACCTGCGAATCTTCCAGGTTAATACCCACCACACCGAGTGTAGCAAGCGCCGCTACATTCGCAAAGATCGCGTCCGCCGTACGGCCATAACCCATCTCCAGGTCCACCGTCAAGGGTAGGGGAGTAGCTGCCGCAATACGGCGTATCACAAACAGGTAATCCGTAAATGGCATATCCTCACCGTCCGCATAACCCAGGCTTTGTGCCACCGCCGCACTTGAAGTAGCAATAGCACGATACCCTTGCCGCTCCAATACCTGCGCACTCGCAGCATCCCAGGCATTCGGCAATAATAATAAAGTAGATCCCTCATGAAGGGAAACAAAAGTGGAATAACGTGATGTCATAATGAGTACAGTTGAAATGATACAATACCCCAAAATTAACAGCCACTGTTCAGCAGGAATTGTACATAACGGAACTGCCTAACCGTTACTAAGTGCTAAAGAGACAGGAAAAGTTTCATGCGTGTAGTTGGAAGGAGTAGTGCCGGTAAATGATCTGAACTCCCGGATGAAATGAGACTGATCAAAATAACCACAGTCATAGGCAATAGATGTCAAAGAATGCTCACGCTTAGCTACCAGCTTAAGACTCAGCTGAAAACGATTGATCTTGTGATAGAACTTCGGTGTAAGTCCCGTATACTGTAAAAATAATTTCTGTAAATAGCGCGGCGTCACATCATACCGGCATGCCAACGTTTTAATGTTGTCCTCCAGAATGTCCTGCTGCAACTCCTTCACCACCTGGCCGATCATACGGATATGCTGCTCCCGCCGCTCCGCCTCCAGCAACCGGTGCTGCAGAAAATGCTCCACCATCGCCACCCGCTGCTCCAATACCTGCTCCTCCAGCAACCGCTGATGCAAAGCATTAACGTCAGCACCCATCAGATCCCGCGCATCCGCCACCTGGTCATTCAATACCGATAAATGCTCCCGGAAAAAACAAGCCGCAGCATGCACATAGAACTTAATACCCAACATCTTGTTATTACCTTGCGCCTGCACCGACAACGGCCGCGTGATCTGCCCCCACAACTCTATCGGCGGCGTCTGGTGAAAAACACCGTTCACCGCCGACTGCCAGGTACCTTCCCCCAAATTGAAGATCACTTCCATATTCCCGCTGGGAAAAACAATGTCCTGCATCGATGCCGATGTCTCCGACTCAAAGTAGTAGTAACACTTGATATACGGCCGTAAACGCTCTCCGGGTGAAAATTCCTGGTATCTCATGACTATATAAAAATAAGCAATTACAACAGACAGATCGCAGCATTGTACAAAACGGAACAATCCCCCTGATAGAAATAATTTAGGGCATTTGTACTAATTCGTATTTATTTAGTACATTTGTACTAAATTGAACCGCCGTGAATACCACCGCAATGCACAAACCGGAAGAAGAAAGGGACGCCCGCGAAAAAGAAGAACAGGAAAGACAGGCAGCAGAAGATAAACTGCCCCTCTATAAAAGGTTAAGGAACGCCGTACTACCCGTAAAACCAGGCGATCCCTTCACCGTCAAGCTCCTGAAACATACCGGCTTTGCCGTTTTTGCCACCATCTTCGGCCTCGTCACCCTCGCCATCACCCTCGCTATCTCCTTCGCCCTCTGACATGAGACAGTTGGGATACATAGCGTCACTGAGTGCCACCGCCTGGCTCATCATACACATCGCCCGGTGGTACGGATATCCGCTACCGTATGTCAATGGTCAGCTTACTGACCTGCTCGCTACCCCGCTCATTGCATCCGCTTGTGTCACCGTCATACGCTACTGGGTGCTGAAAAACAGCAACTATCGCTTACCATTACCTTATATACTGTTCATCGCCGCATACCTCTCTATTGCCTTCGAATGGATCATGCCCACATATACTACCCGCTACACCGCCGACTGGCTCGATGTAGCCGCCTATTTCACAGGTGGCCTGCTTTATCATTTCTTTATCACCGCATATCAACACCTCACGAAAACGGCTTTCTGAAGAAATTAGGCTATTTTAGCAACTCACTTTACGAAGCGCCGCAAGATGAAACTGTTTATGTTAATGTTGGGATGCAAACCCCAGGGCAGACACACAGAACAACACGATATCTTTTTCGGGATCGCTAATACCCTTCGCGAACTGATACCCGATATCGAAGCATTCTGGCCCGAAGCAGTGGGTAATATCCATATCGATGCCTGGCGGGAAGTCAATCACGTCAACGGATACAGGGTACAGGTAGACCCCCGTAAAGAAGCACAACCTGCTCAACAGCAGGAGGGAAGCCCTCGCCTCTTCTTCATGAACCTGGGTGGCTATAAGGAAAATGAATTCGACGAATTCCACTATCGTATGCTCGTCGCTGCACCCGAAAAAGGCGCCGCTATCCGCTTCGCCAAAGCCACCGCGTTCTACCAGCATACCGGCTTCAAAGGCGCCGAATCTCATATCGATGATAAATATGGCGTCGATGTCGACGACCTCTACCAGATAGAGGAAATACTACCCGCATCCACCAAAGACAAATACATCATCAGCCTGCATCCCCAAGAGGATGTAACAACAAACGATCCCATCCAGATGGGATACTTCCGCCTCAATAAATTGTAATAAGCACCCCACCTGCAACATAGTGTTACCGTATGAACAGATCAGGTATCAATACCAGAACCTACAACGATAGAAAATTAGTAAAATGGCTCGCCTGCCTCCTCCTGTGTAGCAGCATAAGCAGCCTCAGCAGGATCGCGGAAGCACAGGTGAAAGTGCCCGACATGGTTAGTAAAACTACCGCCCGTATCGGCGTATTCTCGGTAAAGGATACCTTGTTCTTTAATGATCCCACTACCGGCGATATCCGCTTTCGCCTGCAACTACCTGCCGGATACCAACCGTCCTATGCCGCATGGAATCCCACGGGTACCTTGCTGGTCATCTCCGGCAAAACCACCTCCACCACCGTCTATCAAATTACAGCCGACGCTGCCGTTAGCATAAAAGAACTGCCCGTCCGCTCTCAGGCCGCCACGTTTAACCACCAGGGTGACCGGCTATATCTCTTTCATTCCAAATCCATCCTCAAAAGCCACCTCTCCGTTTTCAATACCCAATCCTGGGAAAATATAAAAACGGCACCGGCGCCTTTCAATCTTAAAAACTTATCCGTACTCCCGGGAGATGCCCTCCTCACATATACCAGCGGCGGCCTAATCAAAACCGTTCACACCGCCGATCTCAAAGCCCACAAAGTATATTGGGAAACAGCGCAGCAAGACATCATGACCAGCCATCCGGCTACCCCCGATCAACTGGCCTCCGCCACTCCCAAAGGTGTCATCCAGATCCGCAAAATGCCGCAAGACGCTATCGTCACCGAAATAAACGGTCATATCACCCGCATCAAAGCACTCGAATATAATCCCGCAGGCAGCTTGCTCGCCAGCGCCGATAAATATGGTAAACTCTTCGTTTGGTCCCTGGCCACCAAACGCCCCTTACTGTTTAAAGAGAACATCATGGTACCGCCTCACTGGGATACCACCGGCACCTTGTTCGTACAGGACACCGCCCGCCCTTACATCCGCCATATCCTCTTCCGGCCGGAAGACAGCACCAACACGCCCGTCAATATCCCTAAAGGCAAAGGCTGGTTCGGCGCAGAAAAAATGTCAAGGTTCAACGCCATCCCACAACCGGTCATCGACTACTCACCGGAAACCGGCATCATGCTCGGACTTTCCGCTAGCTTGCTCGTAAGACCCATCGATACCGCCAACGCAGGTGCCACCTATCGCCCTTCCATATACACCGTCTCCGGCGCATATGGCTTTGGTGGCCAACAGATCCGCCTCGGCCTCTACATGGACACCTACACGAAAGCCGGTTGGCACTTCGAAGAAAATATCTCCTACAACGCTCACAACCGTAACTATTACTTCGGCATCGGCGGCGCCTCCTCCCGGGAAGACAAAAAAGTATATCGCTCCAATACCTTCAACCTCAACGGTGGAATATATAAACTGCTGCACAACGTGTACAACGTAGGGATCAACTACCACCTCCGCCATGACACCAAATCCAGCTTCGAAGACAAATCAACACCCAACCTGCCCGAAGGCATAGGTGGTACCCTCCTCGGTATAGGCCCCGTACTGCGCTACGATAACCGCGACAATATCCTCTATTCCACCAAGGGCAGCTACCTCGATATCTCCTTCTTCCGATACGGCATATTCGGCATCGGCGATTTCAACTTCAATAAAATAAAAGTCGACTACCGTAAATATTTCCCGCTCAGCAAAGCAGACCACCCCGTAGTCATCGCCGTGCAGGGACTGGCCGATATGACCTGGGATGGACAAGTACCGTTCTACAACCTCCCGTATTTTACTTCCGACAGAACACTGAGAGGCCTCTGGCGCAACCTATATGTAGACAACCAGATCATTACCGTGCAGGCAGAATTGAGAGGCTTCTTCTCTCAGGCAGATCCTCGTATAGGCTACTCCGTATTCGCAGGCGCCGGCGATGGCTCCCGCAACTTCTTCCGTATATATTCACCGGATATCAAATTCGGCTATGGCGCAGGGCTGCGCATACAGATAGTACCGAAAATAAAAATGTACGCTAGAGTAGATTATTGCTTCACCAGTCAGGGCGACCAGGGTTTCTTCGGTGGTATAGGTACTGCATTTTAATAGTAGAGAACAGGCGGGACTGCCAGCACGGCAAGCCCCGCCTGCCGCTTATCCGCGTAAATGAAAAGCTTTTGGATGCGTAAAGGCGCGTATCCCCTGGTGCGACAATGTCGAGCCAATACCCGATTGCTTACGCCCACTCCATGGCACCGGCGCACTTACTCGGTCACAACAGTTCCAGTAGCCCGTTCCCACATTCAGCTGCCGTAACAACTGTTTCGCCCGGCCTTCATCATTACTATATACACCGGCCGTAAGTCCATAAGGCGTATCCTGCATCAACGCCAGCGCTTCCTCATCATCCCGCACCTTCATGATCCCGATAATAGGACCGAAACTCTCCTCCTGCATCACCTGCATCGTATGATCCACCTCCGTCAGCACCGTAGGCGCAAAATAATAACCCTTACCAGCTACCGCTTGCCCGCCGGTCAGCACCGTAGCGCCTTTGGCGCGTGCATCCGCTACCTGCGCTTCCAACGTCGCCACCTGCGCCTGCCGCGTCAGCGGTCCTATATAAACGCCGGCAACAGTCGGATCGCCGGTCTTCCAGGAGCGTACCTCCTCCGCAAACGCCGCAATGTAGGCATCATACACCCGCTCATGCACATAGATCCGCTCCACCGCACAACAGCTCTGCCCGTTGTTATAAAAAGCGCCGTCCGCCGTACCGGCAGCAACTGCCTTAATGTCCGTAATATCATCCGTCACATAGATCGGGTCCTTACCTCCCAGCTCCAGCTGACAGGGTACCATCTTTACCGCCACCCGCTCATAGATATGCTGCCCCGTTCGGTAAGAACCTGTAAAGAAATAACCGTCAAAAGGTAAGTCCAGTAATAGCTCCCCCGTCTCCTTACCGCCGATGCCTACCTGGAATACCTCCGCCGGCACCCCAGCTTCCTGCAACAATCGCGCAATATGCAAACCCGTCAGCGTCGCATATTCCGAAGGCTTGTAAAGCACCGCATTGCCAGCCAGCAATGCCGGCACGAACACATTCACTCCTACCAGGTAGGGGTAGTTCCATGCCGAAATATTACAGATCACACCTAATGGCTCATAACTGATCACCTCCCGCAACCCGGGCTGCGTCGTCATGACCTCATCCGTCAGGTACTGCTCCGCATGATCGGCTAACCACTGCACACGGCTCCTCGCCCCATTCACCTCGTTGATAGCCTGCTGCAGCGGCTTACCGGTCTCCGCCGTCAGTGTAGCCGCTAGCGTATCCCGCTGCTCCTGCAGTAACTCGTTGAATCGCCGGATGATAGACGTACGCGCCGGCAGCGGTAGCGCTGCCCATAGACCGTGCGCCTGCCACAGCGTATTGTATTTGGCCGTAAGCGAGTCCAGCGTATCCGCTGTCAATGTAGCTATGATGGCTTCCGTCGCCGGATTGATAACTTGCATGAATCGTGATTTTTATAGATTATAATGATTGGATGGCCGCCAGAAAAGCAGCGGCGATAGATTGCACAAAAGGACTCTCCGGTTCCCGCATCCGCTCCGGATGCCACTGCACCAGGCATAGGAAAGACGCATCCGCAGGATGCTGCCGCTCCAGGGCCTCTATCACCCCGTCCGGCGAAAGCACACTGGCCACCAACCCTCGTCCTACTCGCCCCGCCGACTGATGATGATTACTGTTCACCTCCCCCGAACCCGTCTGTAAAATGCCATACAACCACGACGAAGGGTCCACCTGCACCGCATGATAACGGTCACTGCCATCCGCCAGCTTCGCATGCGAAAAATGACCCCAGGTAGGAATATCTGGCACCAGCGTACCGTCAAAGAACACATTCGCAATCTGCAACCCCCGGCAGATACCCAACACCGGCAAGCCTTGCTGCTCCGTATAACTGAGCACATTCAACTCAAATTCATCCCGGGCCTCATTGATATCATCCGGGTAACAATAAGGCAAATATCCCGGCGCTCCGTAAAACCGCGGATGTACATCCTCCCCGCCAGTCAATACCACACCGTTACATCGGGAAAGATCATCCAGCCCGTGCGCAACAGACAACCGCAACGCCGTTACCCCTGGCAGACTGCGTAATATCCAGGATGCATACAACGCATACTTGCTGCAATCCGTAATACCGATAGTAATAGGTACACTCACAGATAAAAATTAATATGCAGTTTGATAAAGTTGTTTAAAATCCTCCCGGCTCACAGGCTTCGGATTATTCGGATGCGCAAAGTCCGCAATAGCTAGATCAGCCAGCGTATCGATATGCGCCGCTGCTACACCAATATGACGTAACCTGTCCGGAATACCAAGACGGCCATTCAACTCCCGCAGATATTGTACCACCGCATCCCCGCTCTCTTCCCGCAGCTCCAGCGTCCGCGCAATCCGGCGGAAAGCATCCTCCTGGCCGCCTACATTAAAGGCCATCCCATAAGGCAGGTTCACCGCATTAGCCAACCCATGATGCGTATCCAGCAATGATGACAACGGATGCGCCAGCGAATGCACCACACCCAATCCCTTCTGAAACGCAATCGCACCCATCATAGAGGCCATCAGCATATCACTGCGCGATCCTTCATCCGGCCGCAAAGTAGCCCGCTCAATAGATTGACCGATCAGCCGGATACCTTCCAGCGCAATACCCTCACAGATAGGATGAGGATTCTTCGCTATAAAAGCTTCCAGGTTATGCGTCAGTGCATCCATACCCGTAGCCGCAGTAATAGCAGGGGGCAACTCCATCGTCAATAATGGGTCCGCAAACACGATCCTGGCCATCAGCTTCGGCGAGAACAAGATCTTCTTCTGATGCGTCTCATCATCCGCAATGATCGCACTACGCCCTACCTCACTGCCCGTACCCGCCGTAGTAGGCACCGTGATAAAATGCGGTACATCATTCGTCACATATACATCGCCACCGATCAGATCGTCATATTTGAACAGATCCTCCCGGTGATATACCCGCAACACAACCGCCCTCGCCACATCTATCGCCGCACCTCCACCAATACCGATAATACAATCACTGCCACGCTCATCCCATACATCCGTACCCTTGTATACATCAGACTTCACCGGGTTCTTGTGGATGTCGGAAAACACCGTCACGTGCAGCTGCCGTTGCTCCAGTGATTGCCGTATCTGCTTAAAAAAAGGCAACTCCGCTACCGTCGGATCGGTAATGATCAATGGTCTGCTGAGCTGCTGCTGCCGCAGGTATTCCGGCAACTCCTGTATTGCGCCGGTGCCAAATCGAATGGTCGTAGGAAAATTAAATTGATATACTTTGCCTGTCTGCATGAGATGGGTATTTAAATGATCTCAAAATATCTTTTAAGCTCCCAGTCCGTCACCGCCTTCGCATACTGCTTCCATTCCCACTCACGGCTCTGGGAAAAATGTTCAACAAATGTTTCGCCCAACAGCTCCTTCGCTATCGCAGAGGCCTTCATCTGCTGGGTCGCCTCGTACAGGTTACGGGGTAACGTACCGTGCGCAAAGTCCTGGTACCCGTTGCCCACCGTCGCCGGCTGATCAAGCGAAAGCTGGTGTTTAATACCATACAAGCCCGCTGCCAGACTACCCGCCAGCGCCAAATACGGATTGGTATCCGATCCGATCACCCGCGTCTCCAGCCGCGCCGACTTTTTGCCGTGCGGCAACACCCGCAAAGCCACCGTACGGTTGTCCACCGACCAGGTCAACGTAGTCGGCGCCCAAGCACCTTCCACCAGCCGCTTGTAACTGTTCACAGTAGGCGCAAACAACGGCAACAGGTGCGGCAGACAGTACAACTGCCCGGCCACATATTGTTTGAATAACATACTCATATGTAAAGGATCCCCCGCATCGTAAAACAGGTTCTCCTGTCCCTGCGCATCCCACAAACTCTGATGTACATGTCCGCCGCAACCGGGCAACGACTCATGCCACTTCGCCATAAATGTAGCCATCACCCCGTGCTGATAAGCGATCTCCTTTACCGCCGTCTTGAACAACACCGCCCGGTCCGCTGCCGTCAGTATATCCGTATGCGCTATAGCCGCCTCATATACGCCAGGACCCGTCTCCGTATGCAACCCCTCCAGCGGCACATCAAAAGCCTTTAACCACTCAAACAGGTGACGGATATAATCATTCTTCAGCGTCGTCCGTAAGATCGAATAACCAAACATCCCCGGCGTCAGCGGCTGCGGCTGCTGAAAACCTTTACCGTGCAGACTGTCGGGTGTCTCCGCAAAATTGAACCATTCAAACTCCTGCGCAAATACCGGCGCATACCCCATCCGCTCCGCCTCCCCTAACACTCGCCGTAATAACTGACGCGGACATATCGCCAACGGACCTCCGTCGCCGTCAATGAACTCCCCTAGCATAAAAGGAACATCCTGCTCCCAGGGTATCTTCCGGAATGTCCCGGGGTCCAGCCGCATACCGGCATCAGGATACCCCGTATGCCAACCCGTATAACGGGTATTGTCATACGCCGCATCCTCCATATCCCAACCGAACACCACATCGCAAAATCCCATAGACCCGTCCAGCACCGAGCAAAACTTGTCCACAGAAATGTATTTACCCCTCAGCACCCCATCCATGTCTGCCACCGCCAGCTTCACCTTCCCCGAAGGATGCTGCTTAATGTAATCCAATATCTTCTGATCTGTCATACAATTGTTTAGTGTTAAAGAACTTGAACGCGATATAAGAAAAGGCCAGTATACCAAAGTATATCAGGCTGAGTCTGACATTGAAAATACACATCGCCATCAACGACACCCCGGCGATACACAATACCAGCACCGGCAACAGGGGATAGAACGGCGCCCGGTAAGGACGTGGCAGTAAAGGCTGCCGCCGCCGCAATATTATCAACGACACCATCGCGATAATATATATGGTCAGCGCCCCAAACACAGAGATCGTAATGATCTCGCCGGTCCTGCCAGAAAACAATGCCAGCACTCCAATCACCATATTACCCACCAATGCATTGACCGGCGTCCGGAATCGAGGCGAAAGCCGGCCTATAAAAGCTGGAAAATGACCCACCCGGCCCATCTCATACGTAGCCCGACCCGCCGCCAGTATCAACCCGTGAAAAGACGCCACCAACCCAAACAAACCCACCGTGATCAACAGGTGGTACATCAGCGTATTGTCACCGGTGATCCGCGCCAGCGCCAGGGGTAGGGGAGAGTCCGAGGTATCACCACTCACCCCGTTTTTATATACAATGGCCTCCCAGCCGGCAACACCTGTAGAAAACATAAACACCAGCACACATAATACCACCAGCGTCAGTATCGCCGCCCCAAATCCGCGGATGATCGCCCGCTGCGGATCTTTCGTCTCCTCCGCCACATTCGCCAGCCCCTCTATCCCCAAAAAGAACCAAATCGCAAATGGAAGCGCCGACAACACTCCCGTCCATCCGTGCGGAAAAGCATTCGCCGCCAGCTGCGAAAACCGGAAATGTGGCGCCGTAATACCGGCGAATAACAATAATTCAAATACCGCCAGCAACGTCACAATGATCTCAAAAGTGGCGGCAAGCGTCACCCCGAACACATTGATAGCAGTAAAAAGAAAGTAAACACTGATGGCACTGACCAATATCGGTATCTCCGGGAAAAATGCATTGAGATAAGCGCCTATAGCAAAAGCAATAGCAGGAGGGGCAAACACAAACTCTACCACCTGGGCAATGCCGGCTATAAATGCCAGCGGCCCTCCCAGGCTCCGGGCAGCATAATCATACACACCACCAGCCCGGGGAATCGCACAAGCCAGCTCCGCATAACTGAAAGAAAAGGCCACATACATCACCATGATCACACCCGTCGCAATCGCCATCCCTAACGTGCCGCCTTGCTCTAATCCCAGGTTCCAGCCAAAGTACATCCCCGATATCACATAACCAACGCCAAGGGCCCATAACGAAAATGGCGTAAGCGCCTTCTTAAAACCATTGTTACTCATAATAAAATAAGTCTGTTGCTTGAAGGATGATGAGAATTGGGCTGACCGGTTGTCAAGTAATATAAGCAAATTAATTCACAGGCTTTTCCTCCTGCTACACAATAAAAAAGCGGGTGCCGGCAATATCGCCCGGCACCCGCCTCAAAAAAAATGTATCGTAAAATAAAAGCATCGCATCCGTATCCGCTATGCTGATATGTAAATAGCATGCTCGTCAGAAAGCACCAGGAAGTGCCGGTCGATCCCGGCCTCCATCGGTACTTACAATATTTCGCCATCACTTCGCCCTGCACAAAATTTGCACCTGACTACCAGCCTATGCCGTAATCCTCCCCGTTATTACTGCTGCCACCCCATAGACTGCCGTGCAGCCAGTCAAAATAAATAGCGTTGATAGGGCCACTCGTACTAGGACTATACTTGGCGTCATATCCCATCTGCAACAATGCCTTACGCGTGGCCTCCGGCGTATTGTTATGCAGTAGTATACTGCCTGGTCTCGGCTGACGATCCTTCATATCCGTACCACCAAGCGATAACCACAATTGATTACTGTTAATATTGGCCGCCTCCGTCGCCTGCTGCACCGTCATACCGAATTCTACCACATTCAGGAAAAACTGCAATAAGTTCTGATCCTGCGTATCGCCTCCCTGTACAGCAAAAGAAAGAAATGGCTTCCCGTCCTTCAATGCTAGCGAAGGCGTCAGCGTCACCCGCGGCCGCTTACCGGGGGTCAGCACATTAAATGGATTCAAGACAGAATCCAGCACAAAACTCTGTAACCGCTGACTCATCCCCACACCCGTCTTACCGGCTATACAGGCTGGCACCCATCCGCCACTGGGCGTAATAGACACCACCCATCCCTCCGCATCTGCCGCTTCCACACTGGTCGTCCCCCGCCATAAACGGTCCTGGTAAGCACTGTCCGCCGCCTGCCGCGCTATCAGCGGCGCCGCCGGAGTAGTAAAAGTGATCACGTCATGCGTAGGCACAAAACGCGAATCCTTTTTTGGTGCCGTCGTATCCGTCAGGCGCGCACGCGCCGACAACAGATTCAGATAAGGGTTGTTACGGCCTTCAAAAGGGTAGGGGTCCCCAGGACCAATATTCGGATCATTATGATCCGGCTTGATCAGCTTCGCCCGCTCTTTCGCATATGCCTTACTCAGCAACCCCCGGATAGGAGAACGGGGCGTAAAAGCAGGATCGCCATAGTAAAAATCCCGGTCCGCAAATGCCAGGCTCATCGTCTGGTAGATCGTATGGATATAGGCAGGAGAATTGTAACCCATGCCTTTCAGGTCTATATGCTCCAATATATTCAAACTCTGTAACATCGCCGGCCCCTGCGTCCATTCCTGCAGCTTGTACACATCAATACCTTTGTAGTTGACATGCAAAGGTGCCTCCTCAACAGGCCTCCATTTCGCAAGGTCCTCCATCGTGATCAACCCGCCTTGCTCCTGGCATCCCCGCACAAACTCCCGCGCAATGTCACCTTTGTAAAAACGGTCATAAGCCGCCATGATCGCTGCCTTACGACCCTTTTTTTGCCGCAGCGCGTCCCGCTCCGCCGTGACCAGCTTACGTAACGTCCCCAGCAGATCCTCCTGCTTAAATATCTCCCCGGCTTCAGGAGCCTCCCGCTTAGCGCCAGGATGTGTCAGGAACACCGCCTTGCTGTAAGGCCATTGTTTGATATGCGCCTTCCCGCGTTCAATACTATTGGCCGTCTGCGCTTCAATAGGATAACCGGCAGCCAGCTCCATAGCCGGTGCTAATACCTGCTCCAGGCTCATCGTACCATACTCGGCCAGCATATAACAAAGGCCGCCGGGTGTACCGGGCGTAACCGCCGCCAATGGCCCGTACTCCGGTGGAAAATCATAGCCCTTCCGCTTGTAAAAATCTACTGTCGCCCCACCGGGTGCCACCCCCAGCGCATTGATCGCTATCACCTTCCCCGTCTTAGGATGGTAGATCAACGCCTGCGTCTCACCTCCCCAACTCAATACATCCCACATCGTACAGGTAGCTGCCAGCATCGCACAGGCAGCATCTACCGCATTACCTCCCCGCTGAAAGATCATAGCCCCGGCAGTAGCCGCCAGCGGCTTACCCGTAATGGCCATCCAGTGTTTACCGTGTAACGGTGGCTTCTGCGTTTGCTGTGCAGACAACCCCATAAAAAAAAACAGTGAAATGGAGAGTAGTAGTATTCGTTGCATAGTGATAGTTATGAAAGCGTGATAACAGCTAAAATAAATAAAAAAGCGCCGTGCCGGGCCAAAAGTATCCTCCCGACCGCCCCTATAACGCCAGCAATACAACAAAACAACGTTATATTTTACTTATACTATCCTTTGTATAACTGACTGATTGGTAAATTATTATTAAACCCTGCATGGGTTTTTTCTTTATATTTCTGAAATATTATTAGCCCCACCTGCCCGACACCCCTATTTTTATTCCGGCTGAATTCCTGAAGTACTATCCACACTGACACAACCTATTATTTACCTCAAAGATCCACGAAATGAAAAAACTACTACTGGCAGCCTGCTGCACACTGGCATTACTGTCATGTAACAAAAATGTCCGGCAGGATGCCACCGAACCCGTTACTCCGTCCGGACGGGAGGCCATCACCAACGCCGTACAGGTTACCAAAAACACCAACAAAAAGATATTCATCCACTGGATGCCCTGGTTCGAAACACCAGAATCCCGTGGCGCCTGGGGCTATCACTGGAAAATGAATAACCGCAACCCGGATATCATCACCAATGGCAAACGGCAGATCGCCGCCCACTACTATCCCAAGACCGGCCCCTACGCCTCCGCCGACCCGGATATCTTAGAATACCAACTACTCCTCATGAAATACGCAGGCGCAGATGGTGTCTTCATCGACTGGCCCGGCACCCGCCAGCGATACGATTATCCGGACAACCTCGCCAACTCCAACGCCCTCATCAACAAACTGAACGACGTCGGCCTGCAGTTCGCCATCGTCCACGAAGACCGTAACTGGGACCCGGGCATGACCGATGGCGCACATGGCGACTTCGTATACATGCAGAACAACTACTTCAACCAGGGTAACTACCTCCGCATGAACAATGGCCCGGTAGTACTCAACTTCGGCCCCATCACCTTCCACCAACCGGCCGAATGGGACCGCATCCTCTCCGGACTGAACCCTCGCCCCAAAGTATTGCCGCTATATGGCTTCACCAACCAGGTAGGGGCCAACAACTCAGGCGGAGAATACCCTTGGATATATCAGGACCACCCGACCGTCGTAGATAACTACTACGCTCAAGCCGCCAGCTTCCCCTTATCCATCGGTGTCGTATACCCCGGATTCCGCTCCTTCTACGCTGAAGGCGGCGCCGATGGCCCCACCTGGCAGATCGCACACAATGGCACTAGCACATTCTCCTCCCTACTGGATAAAGCATTGCGCTCCAGCACCGCCATCATCCAGTTCGCCACCTGGAACGACTACGGCGAAGGCACCATGATAGAACCAACAGACGAATTTGGCTTCTCCTTCCTGACCACCATGCAGCAAAAATTGGGCGTACCCTACGGCCAACGAGAACTGGACCTCATCTTCAAACTTTACCAGTACCGCAAACAATACAAAGGCAACAGCAACGTACAACAACAGCTGAATCAGGTATTCACCCACCTGACCAACCTGCAGGTCAGCAACGCCGAAACATTACTCAACAGTATCAATGGTAACCCCACTAACCCCGGTGGCGGCAGCGGCGTCTTCATCAAAAACAGATGGCTCAATACCTACCTGTATGAAGAAAATGGCCGGGTAAAATATAGCACCGGCAATAGCGGTAACCAATACAAATGGATACAGGAACAGGTAAATGGCCACCTCCGGTTTAAAAACCTCGCCACCGGCAACTACCTGAATATAGAAAACCAATATAGCTATGTGGAAAGCTCCGCCTTACCTAATACCTTCTATAGCGGCTATTGGGTGCTGGAAGATTACAATGGATACAAAAGGATAAAGAACGAATGGAAAGGCACCTATATCAATCTCGAAAACCAAAACGGATCAGCACAATGTACCGCTGTACCCAACTTCTTCGAGAGTGGGCACTGGACCTTACAAAATTGATCCTGCAAAACAGATCATAAGTCTGATCAAAAGGGAACAGCCAGGTATTACAGCCGTCATTGACAGAGCAATGATGGCTGTACCTTTTTATCATAAAAAAAGCCGCTGCTGGTATACCAGCAACGGCTATCATAAATGGACAAACAAGATCATCAGAATCCCCAGCGGCGCATCACCTGGTAGTCTTCCTTGATACACGCCAGCGGCGCAATACCCTGGTAAGACTCCTGCTCAATAATGAAATGTTTAGTACCGCCGGACTTTAATCCCAGGTCGATCACCTCCTTTACCGGAATGATACCCTTACCCAGGATAGTGCTCTCATAACCACCACCCATCTCGCCTTTGTTCGCAGCTTTGATCTCATCCTTCACATGCATGGACTCAAATCGGCCGGGATATCGCTTAATGATATCAAGCGCAATACCACCGGCATGATACATGTTGCCGATATCCAACTGCTGCGCTACCAGCGATGGATCCGTGTTCTCCAGTATCAGGTCGAACAGCTTCTTCCCGTTCAACTCCGTACTGAATTCAAAATCATGGTTATGATAACCGAACTTCATACCGGATTGCTTACACAACTCCCCGCATTTGTTAAACACATCCATGTAAGCCTTGAAATCATCATAGGTCTTACGCAAACTCTCATCCAGCCAGGGGCTGATCACCAGTTGCTGGCCTACCGCCGCCGCATCTTCTACCGTGTACTTCCACGCATCCGTGAAATCTTTTTTACCGGCATCCCAGTGCTGCTTACCCAACACCGTATGCCCGCTGGGCATCTTAAGCCCCAGGTCATTCAGCAGCTTCTTAAATTCCGCTGCACTGTAACCATAAAATTTCCGGTTCACATAATTCGCGTGCTCTACATTTTTATAGCCCATAGCGGCTACCTGCTTCAACGTACCCGCAGGGTCCTTTTTCATGTCCTCCCGGATAGAATACAGCTGTATACCCAGCAATCCCTTGGCTTTATAAGAGGCGTGCAATACGTTGGGGAACAAAGCAACACCGGCCGCCGCCAGCGCGCCCTGCTTTAAAAAGTTTCTTCTAGATGTGTTCATAGACGTGAGTAATTATAGTCGTAGAATGAATGGACGATTATGAATGCCTTATAGCTAAATGTACACATTAAGAATGTTAAATGCAACCGGTTGTTGCAGCAACGGTATTTTAAATGGATAAAATAATAGCCGGCACACACTGTCCCCAGTGCACACCGGCTATCGCATAGCGTATCGGTCGTATTAAGCGTTGCGCTCTGTATACTTTTTGAAGTTGTCCAGGATCGCCTGCCACCCCTGTTGCTGCATTTCGATAGGATGAGTACCCTCCGGATCAAAAGTCTCTACAATGTCAGTACCCGTCGGACTGCCCGCAAAAGTGATCTTCACCTTACGGCCATCACCCATGGTGTATGCGATCAGCTCATATTCCTTTACCTCGTCATAAATACCGCCGAAATCAAAACCGAAACTGCCGTCTTTCGCCTCCATACGGGTCGTAAACGAACCGCCTGCACGCAGATCATTGGTTGCATGCGGCGTATGCCAGTCCTCAGAGGCATTATTCCATTGCTGAATATGCGCCGGCTCAGACCAGAATTGCCATACTTTCTCTACAGGTGCTGTTATGGTCGCTGAAATGGTGATAGGTGTGTGTGCCATGTATATAAGTTTGATAGTTGAGATGTACTTGTTTATTGACCGGCTATTCCGCCGTTGACAACACAAAAATAATAGGTTATAATAAATCCGGACAGGTGCGATCAAGACATGCTACCGGCCACTTCAGGACTAATTTACACCGGTCTTATTAAAGTGGGGCACTCACCTGGTAAAAAGGAATATCCCGGCGCTTATAGAATCCCAACCGCTCATATAAAGCAATCGCCCTCGTATTTGTCTTCAATACATGCAGGAATGGTATCGCTCCTTGTGCATAGATATGCCGGCATACAGCAGTAGTAAGCTGCTGCGCATACCCCTTGCCAGTATGCGCCGGATAGGTACAGACTGCACTGACCTCCGTAAAGCCCGGCAACCGGAAACGCTCCCCGGCCATCGCCGCCAACTTCCCATCCACCTTGATACCCCAATACAAACCAAGCAAAGGAGTACGCTGCCGGTAATAACCTGGCTGCACCGCCTGCACAAGTGCGTGCATCTCCTCCCAGTCATTTTCATTCAGCAATTGCAACTCGGCAAGGTGCCTTACTTCACCGGGCAATAGCTGCGGACATACCATCTGCGCACCGTCCAGCTCCCGCAGTACCGTCCACCCCGATAAAGTATCCGGCAGATCTCCCACCACAAACACTTGCTCCCCGGGCGCCATAAAAGGCTGCAATCCGGCAAGCGGAGCAGATACACGATGATCAAACCCGATAAAGGGCAATATCTCAGGCCGGAACCGGAACGCCGGCGCCTGCCCCAGCGAAAAATCATGTTGCGTATCCCGTAATGCATGCCATAGACAATTGTCCAGCACCGCAAAATCTTGCTGATCCATATAGCTGTTTATTTGAAAAATATCAAGTCATTTCCTGGAACCGCTGATAGTAAGACTGCACCTCCAACGCCCGCTCAACCGCCTCCAGCTGCTGCAATAACGCATGCTGCTCCGCAAAAAGCTGCTGATTCAAACGCGCTATCTTTTGCCATACCTGCTCGAAAGTAGGCAGATACTGCTGCCCCTTCCGGGATAATTGCAACATACGCTTACGGCTATCCGATGCTGACTTCACAGAACTGATATACCCCTTTTTCTCCAACCCCTTCGCCAAATGAATGATCGCCGGATGCGTAAGGCTCAACTCCTCCGCGATCTCCGTAATACTGATCTGCTTCCGTCGGCTAATCAGGTAGAATAACGTAAAGTACTGGATGTCGAACTGTAACGCATGGTCCTCGTATATCCTCGCTCCATCCCGGGATAGCTGGTCATACAACCGCCTCATCCGCGCTCCGATCGCCAATGACCCCAGCTCATTAATAATGTTTCCTGACATAAATGTAAATATTTACGTAAATACTTACCAAATTTAGGAAGACATTTTTTTTAAACAAAATCGGTTCGCTTTTGTACAATGCCGGAAGCGCTCAGTACAGTTTCTTTGCCGTATCAAAATCTATCAGCATGAAAAATGTTCATTGCTTGTACTACAGCATCATCGGCTGCCTTACCTTCCTATATCCTGCTTGCCGTCCCGGGCGCGACTCGGCGGGCAGAGAACTGGAAGAGGCCCGTAAAGCTATCGCCGCCAGTAACAGCATTTACTTTGAAGCATTCGCCAAAAATGATTCTTCTGTCTTTATAGACCGCTATGCGGCAGATGCCTGCATTATGGCCCCGGGAGCCCCCGTAGCCTGTGGGAGAGCAGCCATCCTCCTCTTCTTCCAAACCGCCTATCGCCAGATCGGATTGCGGAACGGCCGCTTTATTACCACAAACGTTTATGGTAACGGTAATGGTTTTGTCACCGAAGAGGGCCGCTGGGAATCCTATAACGCCGCCAACCAACTGTTCGACAACGGAAAGTTCCTCGTACGCTGGAAAAAGACAGATCAGGGTTGGAAAATGTATAGGGACGCATTCAGCAGCGATCGCTCCCAATAACACGTCCATAACAGGAATAGGAGTAAAATGCCGGGAATTGTCACCCTTAAGTGGTAAGCCATTGTTTTTAATTGTGGCTATATTTGCACTGAATTATGCTCAAGCACCTGGCTAACTTCCTTTACACTGTCATCGAGCGCTATTGGAACTATACCGTGAATGTTGGAATATCACCGGGAATGCCATTTATTGAAGCAAGGCGCACCAAATTGCTCAATCTGCTGGCGTTACCTTGTATTCCTTTCATGCTGTTATTTGCCGTAGTGAATGCCTGTCAGGGTAGATATCTCCTATCTGCACTGAACGTATCCACGGCGCTCATCAATACAGGTGTGTTATACCTGCATAGGTATCGTCTGTACCTCAGTGCCCGTAGCATCATGATCTTCTTTAGCGCCGGGATCTACACCTTCACTGGCCTGTATTTCCACAATGGAGCACAATATTTCCTGCTGAATATACTCATCTTCACCATCCTCGTATACGACAACAAATGGTGGATAGTCGCCGTCAGTACGTTGGTCATCTCGGCATTCCTGATCATTGTATTCAGCCCGCAGCATATGGCGGTCGCCGACCCCGTACCGGCACGAAGAGTATGGGCCAATGTTGCCACCTCCTTGTTCTTTATCATTATTGCCCTCAGCTTCTTTAAACATATCCAGTCCGACTATCAGCAGGAAATAGAAAAACAACGCCAGGCACTGGCCGCCATGAATAAAGACCAGGAAAAACTGTTCTCTATCGTAGCACACGATATCCGCAGCCCGTTGTCTACCCTCGAATCCCTGCTGGATATGTTCCAGAAAGGACAATACCCGGAAGGAGAAATGAAAGAAGCCGCAGCCATGCTCTACGAAAAAGTCTCCCAGCTGGGAGACTCGCTGGATAACGTACTGCGATGGTCCGCCCGTAGCATGAAAGGCATCCGTGTTCGCCCTACCCATTTCCTGCTGGCACCCCTGGTGCATGAAGTCTGTTACTTCTTCCAACTGGTCACAGAGCAAAAACATATAGAAACAGAACTGGTCATCGCTCCCGACCTGGCCATATATGCAGATGTAGACCAGGTGTCCGTCATCATGCGTAACCTCATCAGCAACGCCCTCAAATTCAGCTATCCCGGTGGTAAGATCACCGTAAAAGCAAGCGCATCCGTTCAACAGGTAGTGATCGAAGTGACCGATCACGGGATGGGCATGTCAGGCGAACAACTGGCCAATCTCTTCGTATACACCGCCTCCCCGGGTTATGGCACCAGCGGCGAACGGGGAACCGGATTAGGATTAATGCTCTGTAAAGAATTCGTACAACAGAACGAAGGCAGTATCCGCGTACGTAGCAACCCCAATGCCGGCTCCACCTTTACCGTATCGCTTCCCAAAGGGCTCACCATCAATGTTCCCGTTGTAGACTATTATAACTGAAGAAAAGCGCTTATCTTACTTCAATGGAGCATTTCAATATCAACCGGAGACGCTTCCTGAAAGGAGCTACTGCAACCCTCGCTTTGTCTGCCCTGGGCGCAAATGCAATGGATATACTCAATCCCGCTAAACCACTACGTGTAGCCCTTATAGGTACCGGCTGGTATGGCAAAAGCGACCTGTTCAGATTGATACAGGTAGCACCGGTAGAAGTGGTCGCATTGTGCGACGTAGATAAGCACCAGCTTGAAGAAGCCGGCCGCTTGGTTAGCCAGCGGCAACGCTCCCGGAAAATACCTGCGCACTACACCGATTATCGCAAAATGCTCAGCGAACAAACCCTCGATATCGTACTGATCGGAACGCCCGACCACTGGCATGCCTTACAGGCAATAGCCGCCCTAAAAGCAGGAGCACATGTATACGTACAAAAACCGATCAGCGTCGATATAATAGAAGGGGAGGCCATGGTAGCTGCCGCCAGGAAATATAACCGCGTAGTACAGGTAGGTACCCAACGGAAAAGTACCCCGCACCTGATCGAAGCCAAAAAGAATATCGTAGATGCCGGCCTGCTAGGAAAGGTATCCCATGTAGAAATGTGCTGCTACTATCACATGCGCAACAATGGTAATCCTGTCGTACAACCGGTACCGGATTTCTTTGACTACGAAATGTGGACCGGCCCCGCACCGCTGCGACCCTATGATGGCCTGCCACATGTACGCTGGTGGCGCACCTTCATGGAGTATGGAAATGGGATCATGGGAGACATGTGTGTGCATATGCTGGATACCGTTCGCTGGATGCTCCACCTGGGATGGCCCAAACGAATCAGCTCCACCGGTGGTATCTACGTACAGAAAGAAGGAAAATCCAATATAGCCGATACACAATCCGCACTCTTCGAATATGAAGAACTCAACTGCCTATGGCAGCATCGCACCTGGGGTACCCCCGACGATCCGCAATACCCCTGGGCCTTCAAGATATTCGGAGAAAAGGGTACACTGGCCGCCAGCACCATGCAATACGATTTTACACCGGTTGATAAGGACAAAGGGAAGGCAATACATGGAGATGTCCTCTTCGAAAAGGAAAAATACCCGGAAGATGTGAAGGAACCGGCCATAGAACTGAATGCCGCACCTGCTACCCGTCTCCATATGCTCAATTTCCTCGATGCCATCGCTCACAACACCCGGCCGGTAGCTGATATTGCCGAAGGGCACATATCTACCGCCAGTTGTATCCTGGCCAATCTGTCCATGCAGACCGGCCGGCCGCTCACTTATGATCCGGGAAAACGCATCATAACGGGCGATGCCACCGCCACAGACTTGTTACAACGGCCTTATCGTAGTCCCTGGCAGCACCCCGACCCCAACTCTTTCCTATAACAGCATATAGTCATAAAATATAAAACGGGTGCCTTGGCGATAAGGCACCCGTTTGGTAATAAGTGGTCGTACCAGCTTACAAATATTGTAATACGGCATCGCCCATAGCGGCAGTACCTAAGATCTTGTCAGCAGGTGTAGCTGCATCGGCGATATCCCGGGTGCGGAAACCATCCTTCAATACGCTGTCCACAGCCTGTATCACCGCCACAGATTCTTCCTTCATACCAAAAGAGATATCCAGCAGCAAAGCAGCAGAAAGTACAGACGCCAATGGATTCGCCACCCCTTTGCCGGTAATGTCGTGCGCAGAACCGTGTATCGGCTCGTATACGCCTGTACCGTCGCCTATGGAAGCAGATGCCAGCATACCCATAGAACCCGCTATCTGGGAGGCCTCGTCCGTCAGGATATCGCCAAACAGGTTAGCAGTCACCACCACGTCAAAACGGCGTGGGTCTTTGATCAGTAACATCGCCGTCGCATCTATAAACTGATGTTCCACTTCCACATCCGGATACTCAGGAGCGATCTGTTGGATCACCTCCCTCCACAGCCTGGAGGTCTCTATCACATTGGCCTTATCAACAGAACAAAGTTTTTTCCTCCTCGTCCTGGCAGCTTCAAATGCCTTCCGCGCAATACGGGCTACCTCAAAACGACTGTATTCCGCAATGTCAAAAGCAGTATCGCCGCCATTCTTACGGCCTTTCTCTCCAAAATAAATATCACCGGTCAGCTCCCGGAAGAATAATATATCAGCTCCTTTCAGTATCTCAGGTTTGATACTGGAC
The DNA here is from genome assembly GCF_020386615.1 of Chitinophaga pendula. NCBI lineage: Bacteria > Pseudomonadati > Bacteroidota > Chitinophagia > Chitinophagales > Chitinophagaceae > Chitinophaga > Chitinophaga pendula. The sequence continues at coordinate 3,177,006 of NZ_CP077769.1, read as the reverse complement.
GCATCCAGGAGTTCATCGAATAATTTAATAGGACGCAGGTTGGCATACAATCCCAGCTCCTTACGCATCTTTAATAACCCTTGCTCCGGCCTTACTTTCGCAGAGGGGTCATTGTCATATTTCGGATGCCCTACGGCACCGAACAATACCGCATCAGCAGCACGCATCTTCTCCAGTGACACATCGGGTAAAGGCTGACCGGTAGCTTCTATCGCTACGTGACCGATCAATGCTTCGTCATAAGTGAAGGCGTGTCCGTATTTTTCAGCGATCCTGTCCAATACTTTCTTGCCGACTGCCGTTACTTCTTGTCCTATTCCGTCTCCCGGAACAATTAAAATGTGTTTGCTTGCCATTCAGTGATTGATTGAAATAAGAAAGGTAGACCTGATCAGATCAGGTTTAGCATCTTCTGGGTAGCCTTGATAGCAGACACCGTTTGGTCGCTGTCCAGCCCCCGGGTCTTGAATTCCTTGTTTTTAAAATTCCAGGTAATGATCGTTTCACACAAAGCATCACTTTTACCGCCGGGAGGAATACGCACCGCATAATCCGTAAGCCCCGGCAGCTCCTGCTTTAACTTCTTATACACCTTCTTCAACGCATTCATGAAAGCATCATATTGCCCGTCGCCCTGCGCATGCTCCTCAAACGATTGCCCATCTATCGAAATACCCAACGTAACAGATGGGTGCAGGTTCTTGGAATGTGTGAGTACATAATTGTCGATCCGCACCTTCTCACTGATACGATTACTGTCCAATACATCCGAAATCACATAAGGCAGATCAGCGGGCGTTACCACTTCCTTCCGGTCGCCCAGCTCAATGATACGCTGGGTCACCTTTTTAAGGTCCGCATCAGACAACTGTATCCCCAACTGCTGTAGGTTATTCTCAATATTAGCTTTGCCGCTGGTCTTACCGAGAGCGTATACACGCTCTCTCCCAAAACGCTCCGGCATCAGATCGCTGAAATATAACTTGTTCTTCTTGTCACCGTCAGCATGTATGCCTGCCGTCTGCGTGAAAACATTCTCGCCGACGATCGGTTTGTTCGCCGGGATGCGGAAACCGGAAAAAGTCTCTACCAGCTTACTGACCGTATACAATGAGCGCTCATTTACAGAAGTACCTACCTCAGGCAGGAAATCCTTCAGTACCGCAATAGCACTGGCAAGTGGCGCATTACCCGCTCGTTCACCCATACCATTGATCGTCAGGTGAATACCCTGCGCCCCCGCTTTTACGCCTTCCAGCACATTGGCAGTACCCAGGTCATAATCATTATGCGCATGAAAATCAAAATGGATATCCGGATACCGTTGTACAATAGCACCAATATAAGCGGCCGACTCCGCAGGAGAAAGCACCCCCAGCGTATCCGGCAACATGATCCGCTTCACCGGTTGCTGCGTAAGGAAATCAAGATACCCATACACATATTCCGGCGAATGCCGCATACCATTACTCCAGTCTTCCAGGTAGACATTACAGGAAAGCCCCTTTTTCTTCGCTAGCTTGATCACATCCGCTATCTCCGCAAAATGCTGCGCAGGCGTCTTCTTAAGCTGATGGGTCAGATGATTGAGAGATCCTTTGGTCAATAAGTTCATCACCTTGGCGCCGGCCTTCTGCATCCAGTCAATAGATACAGTGCCGTCAACAAAAGTCAATACTTCTATGCGATGCAACAGGTCGTTGACCTTCGCCCATTTGGTAATCGCCTTCACGGCCGCAAACTCACCATCGGATACTCTCGCAGATGCGATCTCTATACGGTCTACTTTTACCTCCGTCAGCAACAACTGCGCAATCGTCAACTTCTCAGAGGGAGAAAAAGAAACGCCACTGGTCTGCTCTCCGTCGCGCAGCGTGGTGTCCATGATCTCTAAATGGCGCTGGATAACTGGCATATGGGTAGGGGTTATGATTTTTTTTAGTAGATACTTTTTGCCGCGAATGCCTCGATGTCTGCTTTCATCGATTGTAAATAGTCGATATCATCGTAACCATTCGTCAGGTTGTGTTTCTTGTAACTGTTGATGGAAAAGGATTCCTGTGCACCGGTAGACAGGATGGTAATGGTCTGTGCTGACAGATCTACCTCCAGCTCGGTAGCAGGATCAGCTTCTATCGCTGTGAAGATACCGTCCAGAAACGCCGGACTTACCTGCACCGGCAATATGCCGATATTTAGAGAGTTGTTCTTGAAAATGTCCGCAAAAAAGCTGGACACCACACAACGGAATCCATAATCATAGATCGCCCAGGCAGCATGCTCACGGCTGCTGCCACTACCGAAGTTTTTACCACCTACCAGTATCTTTCCGGTATAGATAGGATTGTTCAGAATGAAATCAGCCTTGGGAGTACCGTCATTTTCAAATCGCCAGTCACGGAACAAATTATCCCCGAATCCTTTACGCTCTGTCGCTTTCAGAAAGCGGGCAGGTATGATCTGGTCGGTATCTACGTTCTCAATAGGTAAGGGAACAGCTGTACTCTTAAGTGTCGTGAATTTATCGTAAGCCATTGGTCGTTTTCAGTTTAAAGTCTTATTGATGTAAAAAGCCCCGTACACAGCCTGACTATGCCAGCAACTCACGGGGATCAGTTACTACGCCGGTCACCGCCGCCGCCGCCGCTACCAGCGGACTGGCCAGCAAGGTCCTGGAGCCGGGGCCCTGACGGCCTTCGAAGTTACGGTTGCTCGTACTCACCGCATACTTACCAGCAGGTATCTTATCGTCGTTCATCGCCAGACAGGCAGAACAGCCGGGCTGACGTAACTGGAAACCAGCATCTGTCAGTATATCCAATATGCCTTCCTCTTTGATCTGACGCTCTACGATATGAGAACCGGGCACAATCCACGCCGTGACATGATCCGCCTTCTTACGTCCCTTAACAATAGAAGCAAAAGCCCGGAAATCCTCTATACGACCATTAGTGCAACTACCAATAAAAACATAATCCACCTTTTTGCCCAACATGGGCTCCTCCTCATGGAATCCCATGTATTGCAGGGACTTCTCGTAACTGGCCTTATTGCTGCCTGCGTCCACCGCAGAAGGAATATGACCAGTGATACCCATGCCCATACCTGGGTTGGTACCATAGGTGATCATCGGCTCTATATCAGCGGCATTGAAATGATACTCTTTATCAAACGTAGCGCCTTCCTCTGTTTTCAACGTCTTCCAGTAAGCCAGCGCCTCTTCCCATGCAGCACCCACCGGTGCTTTCTCCCGCCCGCGGATATAATCGAATGTGGTCTCGTCAGGCGCTATCATACCGCCTCTCGCCCCCATTTCTATGCTCATATTACAAACCGTCATCCGGCCTTCCATGCTCATCTGCTCAAATACCTCCCCGGCATATTCCACAAAATAGCCGGTCGCACCAGCAGTGGTCAACTGTGAAATAATATACAACGCCACATCCTTCGGTGTAATGCCTTTACCCAACTCACCATTCACACTGATCCGCATCTTCTTAGGCTTCGGCTGCATAATGCACTGAGAGGTCAATACCATCTCCACCTCGGAAGTACCAATACCGAACGCAATCGCACCAAATGCCCCGTGAGTGGAAGTATGAGAATCTCCGCACACAATGGTCATACCCGGCAGCGTAATGCCATTCTCTGGCCCTACCACATGCACAATACCATTTTTAGGATTACCCAGACCCCAGTGAGAAATGCCATACTTGGCAGTATTCGTCTCCAATGCCTTCAGCTGATTGGCAGACAAAGGGTCCTCTACCGGCAAATGCTGGTTAATAGTAGGCGTGTTGTGATCCGCCGTAGCAAAGGTCTTTCCGGGAAACATCACGTTCAATCCCCGTTGTTCCATCCCAAGAAAGGCCACCGGACTGGTCACCTCATGAATAAAATGCCGGTCGATAAAAAATACATCCGGTCCGTCCTCAATATTCCGGACTACGTGCGCATCCCATACCTTATCAAATAGTGTAGCGGGCTTCTGACTCATTTTGTAGAATTTTAAAAACAGTTGCTAAATTGTTAAATTTTATCCAGAATATCTGTTTTTTATTGTGGTTTTTTCTAAAGATATTAGGGAGACGCGCCGGGAACGCTAATGATCAGCTGATAAATGGCCTTTATCATATCCTAGACCTTAGTTATCAAGGACCCGGGCTGATTGAGTATCTTCGCATCGCAAAACAGATCATATGTATAATATAGCATGGCTTAGAGAAAAGGTTGGAACAACAACAGCACTGGACTATCAATATTTCTGGGGACATATCCCCGCATCTGCAGACAAGGTCGATCAGAGCGGTCTTAGTCAATGGTATGAAAGCCCCTTCATCGTAAATGGCCGCACATATCCTACCGCCGAACATTGGATGATGGCCCATAAAGCCCTCCTGTTCAATGATAGGGATGCATATGGAAAGATCATGGCAGCTGCCACTCCAGGCGAAGCCAAAGCAATAGGACGGGAAGTGAAAAACTTCTCGGCAGAAATATGGGAAGAAAATGCCTACGAACTCGTGATCGCCGGCAACATCCATAAATTTAACCAACATCCTTCCCTGTCAGACTTTCTGCTGAATACCGGCGATAGCGTCCTGGTGGAGGCTAGCCCGACAGATACGATCTGGGGAATAGGACTGGCAAAAGACAATCCCGACAGCGCCAATGTCTCAAAATGGAAAGGAAGCAACCTGTTGGGGTTTGCCCTCATGGAAGCCCGCGACTTCCTGCGCGATTTCGGTGGTTTTGAAGCGCTAAATATCCCGGCAGACCTGGAAATGCCCTGGGATGCACATCCGGATATACCGCCCATGGATATCTTCTGGAGAATGGGGGCAGGGGAGTCCATCATCGATCGTATCGCCGCCTTTTATAGCCAACTGGACAGCCGTCAGCAGGTCATCTTCCAGCTGACACATCCGCCGCTGGGAGAGTGGCTGGACTTTTACGCCGATGAAGAAGAACATATCGTATGATAAAGATGAACTAGTATAAGAAAAGCTCGCCTTTATGGGGAGCTTTTTGTTTTAAGGAATTGCAGCGACATACTTGAGTAATACAATACCAGATGGATAGGTAAGGGTTTCCCGGTGTACCAATCCCCGGTAATTCGCCAGTCCGCCGAATATCCCTTCCCCTTTTCCCAATACCACCGGGTTCACAAACAGATAATATTCATCTATCAACCCTTCCCGGATCAGCGAAGTAACAAAGGAACTACCGCCATACACTATCATATCCTTACCGCCGGCGGCCTTCAGCGCTTTAACCTCTGCCGTCAGATCTCCCTTCGCCAGCTGGGTATTTTCCCAAAGAGATGCTGCTAAGGTGTTTGAAAATACCACTTTTTGCGCCCGGACGATGTGTGCACTGACATCATACATCGGATCGTCCGGTTGGGTATACACTTGCTGTCAATAGGGGATATAGTCGATCGCCAGCTTGCGGCCGATCAATATGGTATCACTGCTGTCAAGCAGCTCCAGCACCTGCGGGCGGATCTCTTCCCAGGCCCAGGTGATCCATTGCTGTTCATCGCCAGGGCCGGTAGATACAAACCCATCTACAGAGAGCTGTACCTGTAATTTCAGCTTTCTCATAATAATAGACTATTGTTGTTGGAGATAGTGCGCTAACTTCCCGAAAGTGCCGCCGAAGCCTTGTTCCATACTGTCACGAATAGCGTGGAAACCAGCTGTAGCTTCGGGATCCGCATCAACAGGAGTGCCTGTCAGCGTAATAGTGGTAGCACCGTTATATTCACTGAAGACCAGCTTATAATGGACCTCCAGCGGAAATGGCAGGTCGAAGGGAGGCGGCACCACATTGGCATCTTCATCGGCAAAAGCATTGTTGAACTCCAGTAGATAGTGCGGCTCGATCCTGGTAAAAAGAAATCGTCCGTAGTGCACACCGCCCGCTGACACCATCCTGAAGTGAAAGATACCTCCCGGACGGAAATCCAGGCAGATCACACTGTTCTGTGTTTCGGCCGGGCCCCACCAGGCATTGAGCGCCTCGGCATTACCGAAAGCCCCAAAGACCTGCTCCTGGGGAGCCTGGAAGGTGTAAGCGAGTGTAAACCCGGTGGCTCCTTCATGGGTAGATGTATGCATGAGTAGTTTTTTAGGCGGTATTTGTTGGGTATTGATCCCTTGATTGTACGGCTGTTTCAGCATCAGCCGACAGTTAAACGGTGATCTCCTGTAATACATCTCGTCTTGTAAATATAAGCGCAAGTATTTGCTTGCGAAAATGTTTTTTTCCAGGTATAAAAAAGCGGCCGGTCTTTAAGACCGGCCGCCGCTTATAATTAATGACCAGATCAGAGTTTGATGAATTTTTTGCTAATGGCCTTATTGCCATCCTGGAAACGCAAAATATAAGTGCCGGGTGCCAGCCGGCTTACATCTAGCTTACCATCAGCAGCCCTGACGGTCGTTTGCTGGTTATTGGCCGCATTGATGATGATATATTTACCGTCTTTCCCCAAAGGCGTTACCGTCAATACCGTGTGTACCGGGTTGGGATACAACACAACTCCTTGCTGTTGAGGAGGATGGTCGCCACTGGGACTGGTAAATTCCATCCAGTTGAAATTCCAGTTACCAGCTGCTGCATATATACGCAGGGTCTGGTCGCCTGCGGGCAGGTTGACAGTTGCGGTAAGTGTCGTCCATGATTGCCAGCCACCCGTGCCGGCAATGTTCTGTGTGGTCAATACATTATCGCCGGAACGCAATTGCAGCTGACCGCCGCCAGGCGCACTGGATACCCTGAATTGAACCGTATAAGTGCCGGCCGTACGTACATTTACGAGGTAATCCATCCAGTCTCCGTTATCTATCCAGCCAATATTTTCTCCGCCACCTGTATCGCTGGTGCCTTCTTTTTGCACACCGCTCATTTCGTCATAAGACTCCGCTTCTATGCGTCCGGGGATGAACTTACTGGCCGATGGCGATCCGCCATTACTAAAGGTCAAATAGTTCACGTTGAAGTCATTGGCATCCAATACCAGCCGCAACACTTTCACGCCAGTGGTCAGTGCCGGGGTGGTTACTGTTACCGTCTGCCAGGCCTGGAAGCCTCCCGTACTAGGTACCGCAACAGTACCGGAGATATTTTGTCCATCCAGCTCCAGATGGAATGAACGGCCGGCGCCGGGAGCTGCTACACGTACAGCCACTGTATATACACCGGGGGCTGTCACATTTACCGTATATTCCAGCCATTCACCGGTAGCTACATATCCTATATTGTATCCGCCTTCCGCACAGGGTTCTATATCCACATCTTCCGTCGTACGGTAATTGTTACCCGCATTACCCGGGCTGGAGTCATGATACGCAATGCCTTCTCCTCCCTTGTCAAAATTCTCCGCCTCTATCTTACCGGGTATAGCAACAGGCGTGCCCGTATAAGGTGCCTGCACCAGCCCAGTAGCGGTATAATTAGCCGTGTAAGTCGTGTTGACGGCCGGTACCCGCAGCGATTGACTGGCAGGTCCGCCATGATTCCAGGAACTGAAAGTATACGAGTTATTACCGAGCACCTGCGGCCCGTTAGCTTGTAAGGCAAGGGCAGTATTGACAACAAAGGTTTTGGAGAAGGGGGCTACACCTTCCGTACCCAATACCAGCTTGAGACCCGCAACGTTAGCCGCCGCCGTCAGTATCACCTTGTTGGGTTGTATATCTACAGAGTCTACTCCGGTCCTTCCCTGAGAGTCTGTAACGGTAAGTAATACACGGAACCAGATATTCGGAGAAGATTCACCGCCATTGTCGGCTACGAAACTGCCGGATTTGATACCGCCGGGTACAACAGGGCCCGGATGCCAGTGCTCACTGGTAGGACTGTCCTTATGGAAGAAGCGCACTTCCCAGCTAAACGCCGATGCAGGCAACTCACCGTCTTCCGGATCACTCGCACTGCCCGAAAAATTCACCACATCCAACGCATTCCAGGTGAGGGAAGACACGGGCGTAATGATCTTGGGCACCGGCCGGGCATTGAATGGCTGCACCGTCAGGCGTGCTTCCTGGCTGTTAACCGTACCGCTTGGATTAGTCACTACACAACGGTAATTGGCTGCATCTGCCGCTGCCACTGCATTGATCGTATAGCTGGTACCGGTAGCACCAGCAATGTTGACGCCATTACGCTGCCACTGATAGCTCAGGGGAGTAGCTCCCGATGCCGATACGCTGAACGTAACCGGATCACCGGCAACTACCGTCTGGCTCACCGGCTGGTTCACGATCGTAGGTGCCTGATTGTTAGCATACTCGATCCGCCAGATACTACCGGTGGAATTATACCTCACATAGTAGATGTTACCGTCTATGCCTACACTGGTGCCGAGCACAGAACCAAAGCCTCCGCTGGCGAATTCCTGCCAGCCCGCACCCGGATTAGAAGCATCCACACTGCGTAGCCATTGTGCACACCAGTCGGAGAAATAAAAACGGTTGCGATATTGCGCCGGATAGTTGGTCGCAGGTGGGTTAAAGAACAGGGCTGTCGTGATCGCACATCCCCAGCCGCTATGGCCGTAATAGAAAGCAGGAGCAATAGTAGTAGCCGGCTGCTCCGGTCCCGTCCGGCCCCGCTGTTCCCACCCGTAATCATAGTTCTTGGCAGGATCAGGGTTGGTGACGTCATTGATCTCTTCATAGTTCCCGCCTACGTCAATGACGAACAACTTTTGTGATACGGGGTCCAGGCTCATACGCCAGGGGTTCCGGAACCCTATCGCCCAGATACTTCTTTTTTGGCGGCTCGCACCTGCTTCATTGTAATAAGGGTTACCGGGTGCCGGATCACCATTCTCCGTCAACCGTAACACCTTGCCACGATAAGTGTCCAATTTGTTGGACTCCGCAGGGGAGTTGCTTTCACCAATAGCGATATACAGCAGCCCGTTTCTGAATAACAACGCCCCGCCGTTATGAAAGCCGTTGATGATCGGATCAAACTCCATCACCCGCGTTACACCCGTCACCTGGTTGGCCGTATTGATCACGATGATATCCAGGTAATGTCGCGTCATCCCCGGATTAGTGTAGAAGATGTAACATTTCCCGTTCGTGGCAAACTGAGGATGCAGTGTAATGCCCAGCAATCCCTGCTCTGATGCAGTAGTGGTAGTCACCGTATGTACAGTACTAACTACATCGTTCTGCCATACTTTCACCCGGCCGGATCGTTCTGCAATAAAGATCCTGCCGTCACTGGCATGTGCCATAGCAGTCGCTTCATTGATGACATCGCCGGTTAGCTTCTTGGCAACAAATCCTGCCGGCAGCTGTGCCGATACAGGATGATAAAAAAGACCTGAGAATAGAATAAAACATACGCAGACCATTTGGCGCAGACGTAGGTAACCACTAAGATGGAATTTTAGTAAACGATAGTGCATGAGAATGGTTTTAAACAGGTTGAGTGAACGTGTTCCAGGATTGGTATAGACTAAAGGTTTTCAAATCAGGTAATTGTATGGAAATTCCGCCTATCCGGGCTGTTTACACGCAAGGTTTTCAATAAAAAAGAAGCAGATATGGACCAGGCTTAGCTCTTTTTTACAGGTTGTTCAGTCGCTAAAATAGTATTTTTTTAATTGCTTGTATATGCATGAAAATGACAAACAGACTAAGACATTGTATTCCAACCAGATATTTTTGAAAGCAAAAAGAGGACCGCCCCCAAAATGGATGCGATCCCCCGTGATCCAATACTTCTCCCAAAGATGTCAGATCTACATTTATTAGGCAAGACCATTAAATGCAGCAGCAAATGCCAGCGGTGCAGCCAGGAATTGTGGATAGTATTCTTTCGCCGGGCCAGGAAATATTTCCAGCTGATCACCGTGAAGTCCGTCCAGTAATTCCTGTGCCAGATCCGACGCATTCATCTTTTGCGACGTAATGGCGCTGGCCATATCCGTATCTACATACCCGGGCAGCACCTCAAATACCTTCAGCTGCGGCGCTTCTCTGGATAGAATAAGACGCAGACTCCGTGTATAGCTGTGTAAAGCAGCCTTACTGGCACTGTAAGATGGGGCACCTACCAGCGGAGAAAATGCTGTCGCAGAAGATACATTCACAATGGCTGCTTCCGGCCGCTGCCGTAATAACGGTAACAACTGATCTGTCAAACGTATAACCGAAAAGAAGTTGATCTCAAACTCCGCCTTACTTTTCTCATAAATATCAGGCATACCCGGCCTTGCCAGCAACACCCCTGCATTGTTCACCAGGATATCAATACCGCCAAGATCTTCCGCTACCAGCTTTACCAGCTTATCCACCTGCGCAACATCACTGATATCGCAGGCCACACCGGTGATATGCGCTGACCGCTGTTCCGCCGCCTGCAATTTCTTCGCATCACGGCCAACGATAATCACTTTATTACCTCGCTCCGCAAATGCAGTCGCAATGGCCAACCCAATACCAGCCCCTCCGCCTGTAACCAGGACCGTCTTATTGTCTGTGTTCATTGTTTTTTTAATTAAGGATGATTAAAAATGTAAAAAAAGTACCGTAACACCAGCGGCTACGGTACCGCGTTGCGTATAAAATATGTAGTGTGTAAATGATTAGACCGATCGGTTTTTGCTGAGGCAAAAAAAACGAGCATACCTATTAACCTGTTAACAGGATTACTCGGAAATAAATTCTAAAATACCTATTCTATAGCATTTTAATAGATTGTTACCTTCTCTAAATACCAGCGCAATTGCTCCCTGGAGACTTTGGTGATAACAAAGATAAGACCGATCGGTTTGTATTCCAAATTTATTTTGTCTTACGCCCCTCGTCTGTCGGGTCACACTTTTCTGGACATGCAGTGCCTCCGCAGTGAAAACGTAGATATTCGTAGCGCTTTGCTCCATTCCCGCCGTCTCCACAAAACCGTTTTGTAAAATATCACCATTGCTGGCCCCTCCCGGTCCAAGCTAGAATTCCATTATGCATTAAATCACGTAGTATGAAAAAACACACCTCCCTTGTTAGCCTGCCGCTAGGCAGCAGCCTTATTTGCGTCGTTACACTGATACTCACATCATTAACCCTCACCTCTCATGCCCAGCGGAAACTGGTATGGGAAGATCAATTTAATGGCACCACCTTAAATCCCCAATATTGGACCTACGAAGTCGGCGACGGCTGCAACAAAGGCAACTGCGGTTGGGGAAACCAGGAACTGGAATACTATACTAACCGCTCTTCCAATGTCCGGTTAGAAGGTGGTAGCCTGGTCATCGAAGCCCGCCGGGAAGATATGGGGGGCAAACCTTTTACCTCCGGTCGTATCAAAACTGCTGGCAGGGTAGCCTTCCGCTATGGCGCCCTGGAAGCCAGGATCAAAGTACCCCGCGTAGCTAATGGCCTCTGGCCGGCATTCTGGCTACTGGGCGCCACCGGTGGCACCTGGCCTAAGAACGGCGAGATCGACATCCTCGAGATCGGCGCCGCTGCCTCCATCAGCGCCGGCACCGTAAATCGTACCGTACGTGGCACCTCACACTGGTGGGCCAATATCCCGGGTGGATACGTCGGCCATGCAGAATATGGCAGAGATACCACCACCGCCGTAGAGCTAAACAACGACTTCCACTTGTACAAAGTAGAATGGGACCCGGCATTTATCACCGTCTTCCTGGATAACGCTCCTTACTATAAAATAGCTATCGATGGCGGCAATGGCCTGGAAACATTCCAAAACCCTTTCTATATCATCCTCAACCTGGCCGTAGGTGGTAACTACACCGGTATACACAGCGCGGCCGGCATCACCGCCGCATTGCCTGGCAGAATGGAGATCGACTACATCAAACTATACCAGGACGTTACCCGCAATGAAAATCTCCTCCTAAATGGCGACGATGCCCCCGAAGGCAACTACGGCATCTTCACCGACAATACCGCTGTCAACGATAAAGTGACCTTCGGCGCCGGCGCAGACCTTTTCCTGTGGAATAACATTACCAACATCACACCGGCACCGGCGCCTTTTGAAGGTAGCAACGGATGGGCTTTCCGTGCAGCCGCCGGCAACTGGTTCGGACTAGGTGTCGCCAACGATGCCAAAAACATGAGCAACTATGCAAATGGCACACTGAAATTCCATATGAAAACCAGCTCCACCGCCAACTTCAAAGTAGGTATCGCTACCGATGGCGGCGAAGGTTGGATACAGTTTAACAGAACGAACGAATATGGCTTGCAAAGAGATGGACAATGGCATGAAGTATCCATCCCGATCTCCGCATTCGGATTACAAGACCTCTCCCTGACCACACAACTGTTCATGCTCTCCGGTGATGCCCCGGCTGCTACTATGGACTTTTTCCTAGATAATATCTACTACACCGGCGGCGTATCAGCCAACCCTGCCCCGCGTGTCACTATCACGAACCTTGCTAATGAAGCCGTATTTAACACACCGGCTGCCATACCCATCCAGACCAATGCAAGCGATCCCAATGGCACCATCAGCAAAGTAGTCTTCTACAGCAACGATAACTACCTGGGTACCGTAACCACTGCACCATTCAACTACACCTGGAATAACAATACACCGGGTATATATCGTCTCACCGCTAAAGCAACAGACAACCAGGGCAAGACCACTACCTCCAAGCCAGTGACCGTCCTGGTCTCCCGCCCCGGCAACACCGCGCCCACCATCCGCATCACGGCTCCTACAAGTACCACACCGTATCGCAAACTGGCTAAAGTAAATATCGAGACAGCCATTAACGATGATGGCGTTATTTACAAAGTGGAGTTCTACAATGGTAGCACCTTACTGGGCACGGTAAATAAAGCGCCTTTCACCTTCACCTGGAATAACGTAGACCAGGGTACGTACACCATCACCGCCAAAGTATTCGATAGCGGTAAACTCACAGGTACTGCTGCTCCGGTCACTTTCACCGTAAGAGATAACAGGATCACTACCGACCGCTATGGCATCTACAGCGATGATGCTTCCTTACCCGATAAACTGACCTATGGTCTCGATGCCAATCTGTATGTTTGGAATAATCTTACCGGCATCACAGGGGCCGCACCGCAGGAAGGAACCAATGTAATGGCCTTCCGTGCCGCTGCCGCCAACTGGTTCGGATTGGGCGTATCCCACGATGTCAGGAACCTGAGCATTTTCAGCAACGGATACCTGAAATTCTGGTTTAAAACCAGTTACCAGGGCGCATTCAAATTCAGCGTGATCTCCCAGAATGGCCAGCGCGATATCGCCTTCGCCGCAGGCGAACAAAAACTGGGATTATTACGGGATGGCCAATGGCACCAGGTAGTCATACCGGTAAATACACTCTCCGGCGTCGACCTTACTACCATTACCCAGGCATTTACCTTCTCCGGCGATGCCCCTGCCGCCACCGCAGACTTCTTCATCGATAATATCTACTACACCACTTCGCTGAATGATACACCGTCCAGGAATAACCTGGCACTCAATAAACCGGCAACAGCATCTACAACGGAAAATGCCGGCACCCCTGCAGCAAGCGCCGTAGATGGCAGCAAAGCCACCCGCTGGTCCAGCGTCTTCGGAGATGGCCCGCACTCCCTGACCGTAGACCTCGGAGCTGTCTATAACATCAACGAAGTGAATATCACCTGGGAAGCCGCCTCCGCCAAAGACTACGAGATACAGCTCTCCAACGACCAGCAGAACTGGAGCCCGCTGAAAACCGTTACCGGCAATACCTCCCTCGAAAACAGCTGGACCGGCCTCTCGGGCACCGGTCGCTATATCCGCGTCAATTGTACCGCCAGGAACACCGCATACGGTTACTCTATTTTTGAGCTGGAAGTATATGGCAACAGCACCAGCGGCAGCGTAATGAGTAAGGATAAAACAGGTAACAATGATGCCGGCTGGCAGCTGCGTTTACTGCCCAATCCTGCCACCGGCGCTCAGATACAACTGTATAGCAATCGCCCCCTCCGCCAGGTCACCGTATTCGATATCAACGGTCGTGCTATCACCCGCCAGCAGACAGGCGCCACCGCTAAAGCAGGCGGCCTGTATACGATCGATATCAGTACCTTACCTTCAGGTATCTACGTACTGGAAGCACATACCACAGAACGTAGCCGCCAGACCATCAAACTCTTACGCCAATAATTAATAAAACACAGATAAAAAATAAGGGTTACCACAACAGCGGTAACCCTTATTTTTTATAGCCGATATAGCTACCCGATCTTGATCGTCATGCGTATCTCCCGGCCCTTACATAGAACTGGTAATGCCTGCATACCCGGTACAAAATTGAACGTACGGCCTTCTATACCCCTGGGGAGCTCCAAAGGTACGTTGGCAGTGACCTGCACGACCGCATGCGCTTTCCGTATCTTCAGTTGCAGGGGATCGATCTGCTTTACCGTTTCTGTAGTACTGGCGATCAGCGGTATACTAAAAACAGCGTCTTCATGATCTGCTTTTGCCTGTATCGTCACACTATCTTCGCTGAAAATATAACTGACATGGCAGATTGCATGGTCAGCAGGCTGCTGCTGCTCATCTACAAGCCGGGCACGTGTGTGGAACAGCAGCGTATCTGCCTGTTGCTGTACGTCAACCTCTCCCTGCAGGTCCAGTATATTGCGGAAGATGTTTTTGCCGGAGCGCCATACAAAACCAGGTGTGAGGCATATATCCTCCGGATCGTCATTACGTTGCATGTTCAGGCCTTCCTGCAGTTGATACCGGCTCATGCTGGCTGTGAGTAAAGGGCCGGCCTTACTATGCCATAAAAGGGATAAAGCGCCGCCACTGGGATGACCGGCCTTCATTTTATATTCGACATCATAAGCGGTGACAGTAGCCCTGAAATCACCTTTGGATACCAGCCAGGTCGCAATTTCAGGGAAATGTTTGCTACCATAGGTTTTCGCCCGGGGCAATAATGCCGCCGGGCGGGGAACAGCAGGAGGATGTAACAGGAGCGTGGTCAAAGCCTTGCTGTGTGCCAGCGTATGCGCCACACAGGGTAATACACCTTGCTGTTGATAATGAGGACCGCCATACAATAATTTATCGTGCGTACATTGCCGCAATAACTGTGTGTTGGATAGTACCACCTGGTAAAACATAGGATCTCTCTCCACCAGCAATCCGTACGCCGGATGACAACCGTCGCTGGTACGGCTTCCCCACCAGGTCCATTTATAATGGCGCGTTCCCCAGCTGTTATCCCACCCGCCGTCAGGCAACAAAAACTCTGCATGTGCCTGCATAGCGCGGATGACGAGCTGAAGCAGCTCCTCATCTTTCATCAGTAGTGCATATTGTACCAGCGATGGTAGCGATTCCTCAACATTATATCCCAGGTCCACCGAATAACAGCCCTTGGCACTACGCTCCGGTGTAGGCCGCCCTTCACCGTACAATAACCCGTTGGCGGTAAAGTAAGCCTTACTCTGCTGCGCCAGTTCCCGGCCTTTCTCGATGAAAGGCGCGTGCTCCAGTAATTTACCTGCCAGACACAACGCATAGCTGGCTGCAATAGGATAATTGATATTGCCAGTCTGGATCGTAAAAGTTGTATAGACATAGTTCGCCGCTTTACGGAGTCGTGCCGTCCATTTGGTTTTGATCGCTGCTGGCAACAGGTGTCCGAAATATAATAACGACTCAGCCAGTGCCGTAGTGCCAAATACCGTGGTGCCTTTCCAGTCACTGACCGTCACTTCATTGAGCCAGGCTCCGTCTGCCGTACTCACCATCACCTCCATCCAGTCATATAGGGCGATAGCTGCTTCCACATACCGGCGATCTCCGGTCCTATCCGCCAGGTACAGGAATGGATAGATAGCATCGCCACAACGGCCATGTATCACCCCGCAGCCCGGACAAAGGATACCGCCGTGTACGCCCTTCACCGAAGGAGTCTTTACCTGCAACTGTAACAGGGCCGAACCCCAGTCCTGCAACAATTGCGTACTCAGGTCCGTAAGTGGATGGCCGGTCAGGGGAAGTGGGGGAACAGCGGGCGCCATGGAGGGTAGTAACAGCCCCGCACCGCCCATGGCGCCGAGGCGTAGGAAATCACGTCTGGAATGATGCATACGATAATAAACTAGGTACTCCAATATACTATGCCGTCAGCGTATTTAATAGCGTTCCCTCTTATCACCTCCCTGATTTCCGCCATTTTCCTTCAAACGTTTGATATAGCTGACCGATCTGGGTATTTTTACTTTGTCATGAAAAGATATTCCCTGTCCATCTTCCTCCTGCTTTTGGCTGTTTTTTGTCAGGCACAATCAACATCCAATGACCGCTATACCGACAGTATCCAGCATATAATGAACAGCCCCGCCAACGACAGCATCAAAGCCGCATCCGCCTTTCACCTGTCGGAATACTGGGTGCTGAAGGATACTGCACGTGCACACAAATACCTGGAACAGGGATATCGCTATGCCAAAGAAAATAACTACCTGCACGCCGCCTATCAATACTATAAAGGCTTCTTCCTGGCCAAAACCTACCCGGAGCAGGGACAATCAGTATTGCTCAAAGCAGATACCCTGCTGAGCCGTTTTCCTACCAAAGATGCTTATCGCCTCCGCGCCAGGGTATGGCACAACTACGGCGTGATAAGACAACACCAGGACGATCATAAGGTCTTTGCCGATATCATCCTCAATAAAGCGATTCCCATGGCTAAAATGGCGGGAGATAGCGCTTATATCGCCAGAAACTACCTCAACCTGTGTATCGTCTTCAAAAATCACCAGGACTTCGCCAAAGCAGCCGAATATTGCCGGATGGCCATACAGGGTTTTACACGTGCCAACGCCGATCCCGAAATGATCATCACCGCCTACTACACCGCCGCAGAAAACTACAGCCTCTGGATGAAACCCCGGGACGCATCCCCCTTGCTGGATAGTGCCAAAGCATGGCTCGACCGGTACCCCGATGTCAACGAATGGATACCCTACTATAAAGCAGAAGGTATGCACTATACCGTGCAGTTCCGCTACCCGGAAGCACTGCACAGCCTGGAGAAAGGCCTCGAACTGGCCAGGAAAAAAGGAGATCGCTACGAAGAACAAAGCATCATCATGCAACAGTTCTACGTATACTACAACCAGAAAGATTACAACAAAGCCCTCAAAGCATTCCAATTCCTGCTCCAGCAACCGGAGATTATGACCTTGCAGCACAACCGCCTCCAGCTCTATTACGGAATGGCCGAAACCTATGTGGCAATGAACCGCCCCGGACCAGCCTACGAATGGCTGAAACGCTACAGCCAGCTAAACGATACCATCTACGAAAGTCGCCTGAAAACAGACATCAACGCATTGGAAGTAAAATATAACGCTGCCGAAAATAAAAGACAGATCACCGCCCTGGAGTCCGAGAAAAAAGAAGCCGCGCTCAAAGCTAAAAATACCCGCCTGACCATAGGACTGCTGATCGTCGTGATCGTCGCATTGCTGATCAGCTCCATACTCGCCATCGTATTCTACCGCAGTAACAAAAAACTGTCCGCACAGAAAGAGATCAACTATCAGCAACAGCTGCGCGAGATGACACAACAGCAGCAACTCATCGCTACCAGAGCTATGCTCGATGGAGAAGAACGCGAACGAAGCCGCCTCTCCAGAGATCTGCACGACGGACTAGGGGGCATGCTGTCCGGCATTAAAATGAAACTGGCCCGGCAGGTAGCAGACATGCAGCACCTGCCCGCCGTACATACCCTCGACGATACCATCATCCAGCTGGATCATTCCGTAGATGAACTGCGCCGCATCGCCCGCAACCTCATGCCCGAAAGCTTGCTGAAGTTCGGACTGGAAACCGCCATCAACGACCTTTGCGAAGGCCTCTCCAGCCAACACACACAGATCGACTTTCAATACCTCGTCGACCAACCCGTCATGCCGCTGGTCGCACAGCTCAATATCTATCGTATCATTCAGGAACTGTTGACCAATGCCATCCGGCATAGCGCCGCCACCAGCATACTCCTGCAATGCAGCCGTAATGGCCGCCAGTTCTTCATAACAGTAGAAGATAATGGCAAAGGCTTCGATAGCACACATGCACACAGTAAACCCGGCATCGGCCTTACCAGCCTCCATCATCGTGTAGACTACCTCCAGGGCAAAATACAGATCAACTCCACCCCCAATACAGGCACAACAGCAGATGTAGAACTCCTCATCCCCGCAGAATAACTTTCAGAAACTGCCATGGTCGATTGATTTATTCTTTCCGGATAGTAAAATGTCAGTTTAGTCGATCACTTTTTTTCAGGAATACCTGATTACGGTTATTGCATAGAAATGATACAATGCCATACCAGCATTGTCCGTAACTATTTATGCGACTGTATTTCCTGTTTCTATGTCTGATAGGCTGCCCCCTGGGTTTGTTGGCACAGCAACGATATGCGATCAAAGGAGCAGTGACCGATACTGCCGGTACCGCCGTCGAAAGCGCCACCATTACCATACTGAAAGCAGCAGATTCCTCCCTGGTATCTTTTACACTCACCACCGCCAGTGGTAAGTTCAGGATACCTCACCTGCCTGCCGGCAACTACCGCCTGCTCATCACGCATGTGAATTATAAAGCGGTCAGCCGGCCATTACGTATTACAGGAGAAATACCCGAAGACGATATCGGCAACATCCGCATGTCCACCTTCTCCCGTACCCTCGCCGACGTAATAATTACAGCAGAAGCACCACCGGTTACATTAAATGGAGATACCGTACAATATAACGCAGGTTCGTTTAAAGTACCGCCCAATAGTAGCGTGGAACAACTGCTGAAAAAACTGCCGGGTATTGAAGTGGCCAAAGATGGCTCCGTCACCACACAGGGCAAAAAAGTAGAAAAGATATTGGTAGATGGTAAAGAGTTCTTCGGAAAAGATACCCGCATCGCCACGCAAAACCTCGCCGCTGACATGCTGGATAAAGTCCAGGTATATGATAAGAAAAGCGAACAGGCAATGATGACAGGCATGGACGATGGCAACGGAGAAAAAACCATCAACCTGCAACTGAAGAAAGACAAACGAAAAGGACTGTTCGGACAAATCGCCGCCGGCGCGGGCACTGACCAACGATATACCGGTAAAGCAGGCGTACACTCCTTCAAAGAATCCAGGCAACTGTCCTTACTGGGATGGACTAATAACGTCAATCAACGTGGTTTCTCCGAACCCTATGCCGCTCAAAAAGATCCCCGCGCCTCCGCCGGATATACCACCACCACCGCCGTCGGTACCAACTATAACAAAGACCTCTCCGACAAGTCCAGTATCTCGCTCAACTACTTCGGAGGAAGGGATCGTATACTGAACAACACAGACAGGCGAAGGAAATACATCCTGCAGGACTCGACTTATGAATATAACGAACACGCCACTACGGACACTACTGCCGATGTACATCGCTTCAACATAGTATTCGAACATGCCATCGACTCCTTCCAGTCGTTTAAGATCAACCCTTCCCTCAACTATGAACACCAGCAGGGAAGAAGCAATGTCAACTACGCCCAGTCCGATATAAAAGGTACCAACACCTCCGGTGGAACTAACAATACCTCCCTCACCGGCGACAACTTCGACTTCAATAACAGCATGGTATATCGGAAGAAGTTGCGTGCACCAGGGCATTCATTCCTGGTATTGATCAACAACGCCGTAACCAGCAACAACGCCAATCGTCTGCTGTCTTCCATACGTAGCAATGCAACCGACTCATTGCGGCAATCCGGTAAAGACAGGATCACTAACTACAGCCATACCGCCAAAGTATTCTACACCTTCCCGGTATGGAAGCGCACACTGTTACAATGGAATGCCGCAGCTACTATTTCGGGCAACCGTACCAATAGCAACACCTTCGACTTTAATAAAAATACCGGGCAATACGATATCGTCAACGATCGGCAGACCAATCTGTACAGCAATAACATACAACAGTGGCAGGCCGGCGCTAAATGGTTGAGCCGCATCGGTAAAAATATCAACTACGCTATCGGCGCTGATCTGCTCTTCACCGGCATGCAAGGCAACACCCATATCAGTGGCGCCCCACAATCGCTGGACAGGCGCTATACCAACCTGCTCCCCAATCTGTTTTTTAAATATGCCATCACACGTTCGCAACAACTCACCGCTACCTATACGACCAGCACACAGCTGCCAGACGTATCACAACTGCAACCGGTACCCGATCTGCGTCACCTGCCGGAGATCAGAATAGGCAACCCTTCTCTCCAGCAAGCCTATCAGCACGTCTTTCAGCTACACTACCTCGAAACGATGGGATACAGCGGCCGATCCCTCTTCGCAGGGCTCGTATTCTCCGGCATACAGCATAAGATCGCTACCACAGATTCCCTCACCGCCAATGGAGAACGCTACATACGTCCTGTAAATGTAAAGGGTACCTTCTCACTTAATGGCCATGTACAACTCAGCTTTCCGGTCCAATGGCTGCAAAGCAAAATAAGAGTGGGCGGGAATGCCGGCTACAACCAGGACCAATCCTTCGTCAATGGTATAGAGAATCGTACGCGTACCTTATATGCAGCACCTACCGTCTACATAGATCTTGCCCCTACCAGTAAGATCGATATTACCCTCGGTGCCGCCTATGGCTTCAACTACGCCCGCTATACAGCGCCTAAAATAACCAACACTACCTTCTCGACACAACAATACGACTTGCAGGTAGACTGGGCGCTTTTTGCAGGCCTGCATCTGAACACCTCTCTCTACTATGTCATCAACCGGCAACAGGAGAGGAGCTTTAATACCAATATTCCCTTGTGGCATGCCGCAATCAGCCACAGCCTCCTAAAGAACAAAAGAGGAGAGCTGAGACTCACCATAAGGGATATACTCAAAAGTAACGTAGTGATATATCGCAACATCACACCGGCATACATAGAAGATAACAGCGCCCAGGCACTGTCGCGCTACGGCTTATTGACATTCACCTACAAACTCGGAAGGGTATTACAATAAAAGACGATTGACATAATCATTATTAATACGCGCATATGAAAAGAATACTTTTAACGGTCTGCAGCATGATAGGTTTCCTTGCTGGTCACGCACAACAACAGGAAGGCACCGTCGTTTATGAACTCAATATGCAGTTTCCCAAAGGCGGCATGGCCCTCGGAAGAGCCGTAGCCGCAACACGAATGGATGCCACCACATCTGGCAAATTGGAAAAGATTGACATGCCCAAAGTGAAATTCGAAGCCAGCTTCACCAAAGAACATATGTTATGGCAACACCTCGATGAAGAACTGCCCACAGACCCCAACGCTGGTATGGACGCACATTTTACTGCCGTCGGCGGATCGGAAGAAACCACCTACACTAACTTTACAACAGGCAACATCACCCGGCAACAATACGTCTTTGATAAAGCATTCCTCATCCGGACAAAAGTAACACCGCTGCCCTGGAAGATAGCAGAAGAAACAAAGACCATACTAGGGAAGACCTGCCGGAAAGCCGTCGCCAGCCGACCAGAAAAGAAAATGCAGATGTCCATGCGCGATGGCAAATTTGAACCGGTAGAAATAACCGATACCGCGAAGATCATCGCATGGTTCACCACAGACATACCCGTGCCGGTCGCTCCGCAAATAGCAGGGCAACTCCCCGGTCTCGTACTCGAACTGCAGGTAGGCAACGACGTGAAAACAACTTTCACCGCCGTGTCATTGACGGACAAAGTAAAAGCAGCCGGCATCCGCCCTCCCACAAAAGGGAAAGAGGTAAGCGAAGAGGTCTTCGCACAGGAAAAAGACAAGATGTTCAGAAAGATGCGCGCACAAATGCCCGCACACACGATCAGCGTGCCAATGGAATAATAGTGCCCCCCGCACTGTTATTCGCTTACAAAAAACCTTGTTGTACCGCTATCTTGATAAGCGTAGCTACATTCTTGGCTTCGAACTTCTGCAATAGGTTACGCCGGTGTGTCTCTACCGTCAACGGACTAAGAAAAAGATGGTTGGCAATGTCCGCTGTCGTCTGCCCGTCGGCGATCAGTTGCAAAATCTCATGCTCCCGCCTCGTCAGCCTGGGTAAACTCTTAAGTGCAGTAGAACCAGGCTTAGCCAATATCTCTTTCACCGCATTGCTGAAAGCGACCTGCCCGTTCAATACCTCCTGTATACAGGACAATAATTCCCCCGCCGGCGCATTCTTCAACAAGTAACCACTCGCCCCGTTCTGCAACATCTGCATCACAATACTACGCTCACTGTGATTGCTTAACACTAGCACCGCCGTGTCAGCCGCAATAGACTTGATCTTTTTACACAGGTCCATACCATTGACATCCGGTAACGTAATGTCCAGCAATACGATGTCCACAACATTGTCAGGAAGAAAATTCAGAAAATCAGTACCGGTAGTAAAACATCCCGTAACATGTAAGTGCCGTTCATGCTCCAGCAGGCTCTGTAGTCCCTGTAATACAACAGGATGATCATCTACGATAGCCAATGCCACTTCTTTTTTTTGTGATAACATTCACCTAGGTTGATTGATAAATTGCGATGATGGTACACTTTACGGCTATGGTGGCGGCATAGCAGGTAAAGGTCCCCCAAATATACTGGAAAACCAGTAGAAAAAAAACCATGAATGCCAGTATTGTCAAGCCTTCTACAGCGTGGTACTTTTGTGCTATAAATGGGAATGCCGCTCACATAGCTATTCCCAAGGGGACAAATAATAAAAACAACACCGTAAACCGTTGATGAACGCCAACCCATTGAGATTGTCAGCAATCAACCCAACCTGTCATGTGATTTGCTAACTAAATACCATCATAATTATGAACCTTTCTTTATTCAAAACAACGTCCGTGAAATTCGTCGCATTGTTAGTAACTGCCGCTACCTTCCTCACCGCCTGTAGCAAAAAAAAACAACGGTCCTGATTTCGGCGCTGGTTATCCTAAAAAAGTTACCATCGAATACAAAGTCACCAGCATCGAAGGAAATAACCCAAGAGCCGATATAAGCTATACAAATGAAACAGGCGCGTTGACATCGGGCAATAAACCGCTGCCTTTCACCGTAACTGTAACCCGTACCATCGACTATGGCGGATCATTCCTGCTGGGGGTAATCACCGACAACCCAGGTAAAATAAGACTGCAGATCTTTGCCGATGGCAAAGAAGTGAAAAAAGAAGAGCCGTCCAATTCAAGCGGGATTGTACAGGGTTCCATCGTACACTCTTTTCAGTAATAGAAATTCATACCCCTACACCGCGGGCTGCACTTGCTAAAGTGTAGCCCGTACTTTTTAGCAAATAACCGTTCAGAGAAACATTGTATCTTCACCAGACGTTGAGAAAATACCCGTCCTCCTTCCGGACCTTATCACATAAGAACTGTCAACCATACATCCACGAAAGATGGCTCCTTTCACAGGATAGCTGCTAAATGATCATCCCGCTAAATGAATAGTACAATGAAATTATTTCGCTTCGCTTGGGCCGCACTGCTATTGCTCCCAGTCACCCTGCCCGCACAACAGCAAAACCGCTTCAATGGCCTGGATATGCACCTGGGCAACCTCTACCGCCTCTCCAACGCACAAACCCGCTCCATCAGCCCGGAAAACTTCAGCGGCGAAAAAGGTAAAGGTGGCATGGCCCGCCTCCAAGACAAACAACAACCTAATGCCGCCAACGCCGCCGATGCTGCCCGCGACCTCGGCGCCGGCTGGAAAGTAAACCCCTTCGTCATCATCAACCCGGGCCAAACATTCACCTTGGCAGAGATCAATAGCGCCGGTGCTATCCAGCACATCTGGATGACACCCACCGGCATCTGGCGCTTCTCCATCCTCCGCATCTACTGGGACGACGAAAAAGAACCTTCCGTAGAATGCCCCGTAGGCGACTTCTTCGGCATGGGCTGGGGCGAATATGCCCCCCTCTCTTCCTTACCCGTCGCCGTCAACCCGGGCAGCGCATTCAATTGCTACTGGGCCATGCCCTTCCGCAAAAAATGCCGCATCACCATGGAAAATATCAACCAGGAACCCATGCGCCTATACTACCAGGTCGACTACACCCTCACCGATGTACCCGACGATGCCGCCTATTTCCATGCCCAATTCCGACGTACCAACCCCAACACCTCTTCCGACTACATCATCACCGACAACATCAAAGGAAAAGGACAATACGTAGGGGTATACATGGCCTGGGGTGTCAATAATAACGGATGGTGGGGAGAAGGAGAGATCAAATTTTTCCTCGATGGAGATACAAAATACCCAACCATCTGCGGCACCGGTACAGAAGACTATTTCTGTGGCTCCTACAACTTCGACAGGGGAGGGAAGTACATCGAATTCTCCAGCCCCTATTCCGGACTGCCACAAGTGATACGCCCCGATGGTTCCTACCGCTCACAACAACGATTCGGTCTCTATCGATGGCATATCATGGACCCTATCCGGTTCGATAAGTCACTGAAAGTAACCATACAGGACCTCGGCTGGCGACATAATGGCCGATACCTCGCACAACAATCCGATATCGCATCCGTCGTATTCTGGTACCAGACAGAACCGCATCAGCCTTTTCCTAAACTGCCGGCAAAAGACCTGCTGGAAGTCAACTGACAACCGCT
The DNA here is from genome assembly GCF_020386615.1 of Chitinophaga pendula. Taxonomy (NCBI): domain Bacteria; kingdom Pseudomonadati; phylum Bacteroidota; class Chitinophagia; order Chitinophagales; family Chitinophagaceae; genus Chitinophaga; species Chitinophaga pendula. Next base: position 3,152,290 of record NZ_CP077769.1, on the reverse strand, counting down.
ACTTGTACTTATAAAAAAACGCTAAACACTAGTTTGTAAAGGGGGGAAATACATGAAGAAATATTACCTGATTGTCATTATCATCCAGTTGTTGATGCTGTCTGCTGCTCAACTACAGGCGCAAAATGACTTGCGCCGGCGCATCGACAGCCTGGAACAACTATTACCTAAAAAGAAAACAGATACCGGCAGAGCCTGGGTCATGGGCCTCCTCTCACAGGCATACTCCGGGCAGGACTCCATCAAAGCATTCCGCTACGCACGGCAATGCCTGGACATCAACAGGAAACAACAATACCGGCATGGCATCGCTTTCGGATACTACTCCCTCGGATTCTGCTATCTCGATGTCAGCAACTTCGACGATGCCAAAAGAAACTTCCAGCTGGCTGATAGCCTCACCCGCAACGATACCTCCGCCATGGGCCTGTTCATCCACATCCGCGCAGTAGGCAACATCGCCAACGTCATGGCCATCCTCCGGCTGCCCAAAACAGAACTGGAACTGCTCATCGGCCTCATCCCCGATATAGAACGTACCAAAGATTCCAATGCCCTGGGCGTCGTCATCGCCAACATCGCATCCGAACTCAATAACGTCAACGAACAACGCAAAGCCTATCCCTACTTCATACGGGCCATAGAAATATTCAAACGCACCCCGCTCAAAGAAAGCCTCACTCTCGTCTATCTCAACATGTCCGAATGTATGGAGGCCCTCGACTCCATCCCGCAAATGAAATACTACCTCGATGAAGCGAAAACAGTACTGGATGGCATGAGCGTGTCAGACCTCTGGCCCAGCTACTACGTACATGAAGCACAATACCTGCGCAAGATAGGCCAACAGCAGGCCGCCCTCGCTGCCTTCAGAAAAGGAGAGGAGATCGCCGTAAAATACCGCAGAGACTACCCCCTCAACAATATCTGGAAAGGCATGGGCGAAACCTACTTCACCCTCAAAGACTATCCCAACGCCCGGAAATATATCCGCCTCTTCTATGATAAAGCCGTCGTAGAAAAAGCAGCCATCAACGAGCTAGAAGCCCTCCAGCTACTCGCCGCCATAGAAGATAGCAGTGGCAACCGCCCGCAGGCATACGCCTGGCTGAGAAAATACAATCAACTCAACGATAGCATCAAACAGGAAGAAGTCAAAATACAGGTCGCCGACCTCGAAGCCCGCTATCAAAATGCTAAAAAAGAACAACAGATACTACGACTACGCAACAAGACCAAACAACAGGAACTCATACTGCAACGCAGCGCCTTCATCAACTACCTGCTTATCGCCGGTTTCATCATCCTGCTCATCCTCTTATTCCTCTTGTATATCCTGCATCGCAACCGCAAACGGGTATACGCTTTCGAAATGGAAAAGATCCAACAGGAACATCGCATCTCCTTGCTATATGCCATGCTGGAAGGACAGGAGCAGGAACGTACCCGCCTCGCCCGCGACCTGCACGACGGACTGGGAGGCATATTGTCCGGTACAAAAATGGAACTGTCCACCTTACTGAAGACAAACGAACAACCTACTGCCCATAACGCCTTGGAGAAATGCCTGCAATGGCTCAACTATGCAACAGACGAACTGCGCCGCATCGCCTGGAGCCTCATGCCCGAAACCCTGGTCAAGTTCGGACTGGGCGCCGCCTCCACCGCCTACTGCGATGGCCTGCGCAGCACCGGATACAATATCGTCTGCCAGGTCTTACACTACTCCAATAAAATGGAAACAACCCGGCAGATCGTCCTATACCGCGTCATGCAGGAACTCGTCAACAATGCCATCAAACATGCCGATGCCGCAGAGATACTGGTACAGCTCCAGGAAAATGAAGAGAGCATCCTCCTCATCGTAGAAGACAATGGCAAAGGAATACCGGCAGATAAACTCCGGCAGGCCACCAGCTCCGGCATGACCAATATCCGCTCAAGGGTAGAATTCCTCCATGGCACACTGGATATTGACACCTCCCCGGACATAGGTGCCACTTTCACCATCGAATGCCCCATTAGCATCAACAAATAAAAAACAGGCCGGTCACTACCAACGACCGGCCTGCTTTTACATGGCGGACTATCGCAATACCTTGATCATAGCGGCAAATTTCTCCCCGCCATAACCTGCATCCAACCCCCGCTGATAAAGCCCTTTGAAAAACCGCGGCATCTCATCGTTAATGCCGTTCTCCGCCGCCTGCCGGATTAACAGGTCCATCGTCAGGGCACAGATCAATAACGAACTCTCCGGCTGCTCAAAATCATTTTGGTGAATAGCCAGCGCCATCCCCTGGATCATCTCCCCGATACCCGGCGATACCTGCGCGATCATATTCCCCAGCCCATCCACCGGTATACCTTCCGTCTCAAAAATGCGGGCCGCATGGAGCAATCCTAACGCCCCCATGAACAGGTAACTCAAAAAGCCCAGGTCCCACGCCGCCGCTGCTCCTGGTGCCTCCCCCATATATTGCAGCCCGCCGGCTAATGCCTGCAAAATGTCCACTCCGCGTTCATAAGCGGCCCTGTCGCCCGAAACAAAGATCGGTGTGTCCGCACGCCCCACCTGGCGCGGTGTCGCCAGGATCGCCCCGTCCAGGTAAACAATACCTTGCGCAGCTGCCCATCGCTCACCATGACGAGCATCCGCCGGCGTACCCGTACTCAACTCAATCAGCAACCGCCCCGACAGTGCCGCACCCACCGCCGCCGTATGCAGGATACCGTGCGAGATCGCATAATCCGTCACACAAATGATCGTCACCGCACTGGCGCCCACCGCTGCCACCACATCAGTCGCCAGCATCGCCCCCCGGGCCACTAACGCCGCCGCCTTATCACGGCGACGGTTCCACACCGTCACCGTATACCCCTTATCTAATAATACATGCGCCAATACACTGCCCATATCCCCCAATCCAATTACCGTAACGCCTGTTTGCTGTGTTGTCGTTGTCATAGCCTTCTTTTTTTGTTGATGATTAGCTCACTTTTAATAGACGCAAACTTCCACAGAATTACAGGGGCAGACAATAAGGGAGAAATTTTTCAGCCAGGGAATAATTGCTCCCTGCTCACCCACGCCAATTTTATTTGCGTAACCAAAAGGTATCGTTATATTTGTAACTGAAAGGTTACGCAATGAGTGCGGTGTCTATCCACCGGAACAATACTTGCCGCCTGATCGTTTCATATCTTCAATACAAATACGGCCTTATGAGTAACACACCGCTTCTCTTTGAACGCACGTTCAATGCCCCCGCCGCCAAAGTATGGCAGGCGATCACCGACCACCGCCAAATGAAAGAATGGTACTTCGACCTGGAAGACTTCAAACCGGAAGTAGGCTTCTTCTTTGAATTTTCCGCTGGCGCTGATGACAAACAATATGTCCACCTCTGCGAAGTAACCGAAGTAGAACCGGGCAAAAAACTCACCTACAGCTGGAAATACCAGGGCTTCCCCGGCGAATCGTTCGTTACCTTCGAACTCTTCCCGGATGGTGATAAAACACGCCTCGTACTCACCCACAGAGGCCTCGAATCATTCCCGTCCCGCGACGACAAAAACTTCGGTATCGAAAGTTTCACCGCCGGATGGACCCAGATCATCGGTACCAACCTCAAACAATTCCTCGAAAAATAACCGTCAAGATAACTTACGGAAAGTACTGCTATATCTTTCCTATAGCATTCCTGTATCATTCGTATAACATTTGTATAAGCAAAGCATAGACATCCTTATACAATCGGTATACAATGGATACAGGATGCCTATAGGAAGGGTATACCTCGCTTATACAATGGATATAGAATGCTTATACAATGGATATACAACGCTTATAGAACGCTTATACAAAGAGTTTGTAATAAGTTGACTAACAATAGGATAGGAGTGCGCTGATTTTCAGTTATGCGGCGCGGCAAATAGATCGTACATTAGTGGTCTTTGTAATGAAAACTGCTATCCAGCCATGCTGAAACAAAAGATACAGGATCTGGCCAGGCAGCTGCATGCCGATACCATCGCCAACCGCCGCCACCTCCATACCAACCCCGAACTCTCATTCGTAGAACACAATACTGCCTCCTTCATAGAGCAAAAACTGACCGAAATAGGTCTGCCTTTCAAACGTATGGCCACCACAGGTGTCATCGCCGAGATCAAAGGTAAAAAGCCGGGTGGCGCCATCATGGCCCTCCGCGCCGATATCGACGCCCTCCCCATACAAGAACGCAACGAGGTACCCTACCGCTCGCAAAACCCGGGCGTCATGCATGCCTGCGGACACGACGTACACACCTCCTCGCTGCTGGGCTCCGCCCGTATTCTCAAAGCACTGGAAGAAGAATGGGCCGGTACCGTCAAACTGATATTCCAGCCTGGAGAAGAACTCCTGCCGGGAGGTGCCAGCATCCTCATTAAAGAGGGAGTACTCGAAAATCCCCGCCCCGCCAGCATCCTCGGTCAACATACCATGCCCGAACTGGCAGCCGGCAAAATAGGGTTCCGCGCCGGTAAATACATGGCCAGCGTCGACGAGATCTATATCACCGTAGAAGGAAAAGGTGGCCACGCCGCCATGCCCAACATCGTGATCGATCCCATCATGATCGCCTGCCAGATGCTTACCGCCCTCCAGCAGGTCGTAAGCCGCCACGCCAACCCACTCACACCGTCCGTACTATCATTCGGCCGATTCATCGGCGCCGGCATCCACAACGTCATCCCCGACGTAGTCACCATAGAAGGTACCTTCCGCACCCTCGACGAACAATGGCGCAAGGAAGCACATCGCCGCATAGAACAGATCGCCAAATCACAGGTAGAAGGAATGGGAGGGAAGTGCCATATCGAGATCCGGAAAGGATATCCCGTATTGATCAACGAAGAAAAACTCACCGCCCTCACCCGCCAACATACCGTCGAATACCTGGGCGCCGCCAACGTTGTCGACCTCGATATCTGGATGGCCGCCGAAGACTTCGCATCCTACTCCCAGGTAGCAGATGCTTGCTTCTATCGCCTCGGCACCGGCAACGTAGACAAAGGCATCACCTCCGGCCTGCATACCGCTACCTTCGATGTAGACGAACATGCACTGGAAGTATCTACCGGCCTCATGGCATGGCTCACCCTCAAAAACCTCGAACACCTGCAACACGTACATTCATAATACAACATCATTAAATCAGCTTCGTCAAATCAATACAATGGGCTATTATACGGGTAAAGTGATCTGGATCACCGGTGCCTCCTCCGGTATAGGAGAAGCACTCGCTTATCAATGGGCTGCAGCAGGCGCCAAACTCATACTCTCCAGCCGCCGTGAGGCCGAACTGGAACGCGTTCGCCAAGCTACCACCAGCCCCGGCAATGTCAAAATACTCCCGCTGGACCTCGAAGATATCAACGCACTGCCCGCAAAAACAACAGCAGCCATCGCCCTCTTCGGTCAGGTAGATATCATGGTCCACAATGGCGGTATCAGCTCCCGCTCCACCGTAGCAGAAACCGAGATGGAAGTACACCGCCGCGTCATGGAACTGGACTACTTCAGCTACGTAGCCCTCACCAAAGCATTGCTGCCTCACTTCCAGCAACGCCGCAACGGCCACTTCGTCGTCATGAGCAGCGTCATGGGTAAAATAGGTACCCCCTTACGTGCTGCATATGCCGGCGCCAAACATGCCCTCCACGGTTTCTTCGACTGCCTCCGTGCCGAAGTACATCAGGACAACATAAAGGTCACCGTACTCACGCCCGGTTATATCCAGACCAATATCACCGTACATGCCGTTACAAAAGATGGTAGCCCGTTAGGCGTTACCAGCGACAATATCAAAAATGGCCTCTCCGCCCATAAAGCCGCTCAACAGATCTCCCGCCTCGTCGCCGCCGGCAAATTCGAAGCATACGTCGGCAAAAAAAGCAGCGAATGGGCCGCCCTCCTGCTTAACCGCCTCGCACCAGCTGCCCTCATGAAAAAAGTCAGGAACATACCGCCTAAATAGATCGTAACAGATCGTTTACCTTTGCTGCTGCAAATCCGGTCGCCACCGGAACGGAACCACGCTTTATTTAACAACTAAATTTCTGCCGATGAAGATGATCGCGCCCGCCAACTTACCCACACCCGCAGGCCATTACACCCCTGGTGTAGTCAGCGGTAACCTCCTGTTCGTATCAGGACAACTGCCCGTTAAACCCGATGGCTCACATACCTCCGCCGAACCTTTTGAAGTCCAGGCACAGCAAGCTATCAGCAACCTGCTGGAAGTGGTCAAAGCCGCCGGCGCAGCGGTCAATCATATCGTAAAAGTCAACGTATACATCGCCGGCGTGCAATACTGGCCCGTATTCAACCAGCTATACGCCGCCGCTATGGGCAACCACAAACCGGCACGTGCCATCATACCCGTACCCGAACTGCATCATGGCTACCTCGTAGAAATTGATGCTGTCGCTGAACTGCCGCAATAACGACCACACAAACAAAAACGCTCAAAGTATCCATACAATGATCACGTTAAACGATATACGACAAGCACACGATCGCATACGGCCATTCATCCACCGTACTCCGGTAATGACCAATACATTCATTAATGAACTGACAGGCGCCGAAATATATTTCAAGTGTGAGAACTTCCAGAAGATAGGGGCGTTCAAAGCTAGAGGTGGCCTCAACGCCGTATTACAACTGGCCGACAAAGGCACCGCAAAGTCCATCGTGACACACTCCTCCGGCAACCACGCACAGGCCATCGCCTACGCCGCCCGCCAGGTAGGACTGCCCGCCTATATCGTTATGCCGCGTACCGCACCAATAGTGAAAAAACAAGCCGTCATAGACTATGGCGCCTCCGTCATAGAGTGTGAACCTACCCTCGAAGCCCGCGAAGCTGGCGTAGAAGCGATCATCAGCAGCGAAGGCGCCCACATGATACATCCCTTCGATAACGATCATGTCATCACCGGACAAGCCACCGCCGCCAAAGAACTCATAGAAGACAGCCGCTTCACCTTCGATACCATCCTGGCGCCCGTAGGTGGCGGCGGCCTGCTCAGCGGTACCTCCCTGTCCACCGCCTACCTGTCCCCCCGCACCGTCGTGATAGCCGGCGAACCCGAAGGCGCCGCCGATGCCGTCCTCTCCTTCAAAAGCGGTAAAGTAGAAAAAGCCCCCTACGTCAACACCATCGCAGATGGCTTGCTCACCCACGTATCCGATCGCACCCTGCATATCATCCGCCAACATGTAACAGACATACTGCTGGCATCCGAAGAAGAAATCATCGCCGCCATGAAACTGGTATGGGAACGCATGAAGATCATCATCGAACCTTCCGCCGCCGTACCCTTCGCCGCCGTACTGAAAAACAAAACCCGTTTCGCCGGACAAAAAATAGGGATCATCATCACTGGTGGTAACGTAGACCTAACCAAACTGCCTTTCTAAACGACAATAACATACCTCCCCTCATAAAAGCAGCGCGGTCGCCCCTATAAGAGACGACCGCGCTGCTTTTTATAAAATATGTCTATCGGATCTGTGTCGTATCGCCACGCTGAATAGCTTTCTCACGGGCCTCCTGCTCTTTCTTCTCGCGCTTGGCTTTCTTACGGAAATAACCCCGCAACAGGAAGTTATGCTGCAATGCCTCCATATTCTCATCCAGTTTACCCGTGCTTACATTCAGGTTGCTCAGCGTCTGCTTCAGGTCAGATGCCGCTTGCTGGTCATTCAGTAATACACCCGCAGGAGAGTTGCTGGTCTGCAACTTATCATTGATACTACTGGTAGCACTGTTCAGGTTCTGTACCACCCCGTTCGCATGCTGCGCCACCTGCTGCAGCTGCGCCACCGTCGTACGCAGGTTGGCAAATACCGCCGTATCGGTCACTAGGTCGTTGGCCAGCGTACCCTTACGCTGGAACTTGGACGTATAATCGGCCAATCCCTGCGTCAGCCGCTGCGTATTAGCCGCTGTTTTCTCCAGCGTGGCCAGCGTACCAGCCAGATTATCATATACCGCTTCATCATTCACCAGCTTGCCCAGCGTACCCTGACCATCCATGATCTTTTTAGTGATCACCTTCAGGTTACCCGTGATCTCCACCAGGCTCTTATTATTCACCTGCAGCGTATTCATGATCTCATCCGTACTGATACTAGTCTCCACCGCAATCATATCCCCATCTTCAATAGGAGGCATCTTGTCCGATCCGCCACTCAGCGCAATGATCTTGTTACCTACCAAGCCATCAGAACTCACCTTCGCCCGCACATCCTTGTGGATGAACTCTCGTGAACTCTTGTCAATATCCATCATCACCTCTATCTCACTGGTACGTACAAAGGTGATCTTGCGGATAGTTCCCACCTTTACCCCTGAATACCAGATGTTATTACCCTTGGACAGACCGCCTACGTCATGAAAAACTGCTTTCACAGTAACCGCACTGATAAACGATTTACGCTGCCCGCCCAATACGAGTATCGCTGCCCCAAAAATGACGAGCGCCAACAGGATGAATATGCCTACAATAACAGAACGTCTTGTACTTGATTCTTTCATAGCTTATTGTATAAAATTATAGTCATAAAATTCCCTGATCAGCTCATCATTCGAAGTGAAGATCTCATCAAAGTTGCCCGTTTTAATAAACTTCCCTTCCTTCATCACAGCGATATTATCACCGGTCGCTTTCGCGCAGGTCAGGTCGTGTGTAATAATAATTGAACTGGTATTGAACCGACGCTGTACCTGATTGATCAGGTTGTTGATCTCGGTACACGTAATAGGATCAAGACCCGCCGTTGGTTCATCATATAACATGATCTGCGGCCGCAGTATCAGCGTACGGGCTATACCGATACGCTTACGCTGACCTCCCGACAACTCTGCCGGCATTTGGTTCGCCGTCTGCGCCAATCCCACCGCCTCCAACACCACCTCAATACGCCGCTCTATCTCCTGCTTCTTCAATCCGGGTGCATTCCGCTTCAAGGGAAATGACAGGTTCTCACCCACCGTCATACTGTCGTATAACGCCCCGTGCTGAAAACAAAACCCTACCTGCAGTCTCAGCTCCCGCAATGCATGCACATCCAGGTTCGCCACGTCCTGCCCCAACACATTCACCGTACCCGCATCCTGCGTCAACAACCCCGCAATGATCTTGATCAACACAGACTTTCCCGTACCGGAGCGCCCAAGCACTACAATATTCTCCCCCTTGTGCAACTGCAGGTCCACGCCACGTAACACATGATTATTACCAAAAGACTTATATAAGTCCTTAATACTAATCACCGGTTCATCCCAGTTTATTTCAGGTGTAAAATCTTTCATGTAATTATCGGATCGAATTTACCAGTTGAACAATAATGATCTCCTCAATAAAAATGAGGAACATAGAAACCACCACCGAGATATTGGCCGCTTTTCCCACACCTTGGGTACCTTGTGTGGCATTATATCCCTGGTAACAACTGACCACACCAATGGTAAAACCAAAAATGGTCGTCTTCGCCAGCGATGACCAGAAATCCAGAAAAGTGATATTAGTGAACGCACTTTGCAGAAAAGCACTCAGACTGGTTTGCTCATTCAAATGTACATCCAGGTAAGACCCTGCCATACCCACCATACCAGTGTAGAACATGAGCAACGGCAGACAGATCGTAGTCGCCAGGATACGAGTCACCACCAGGTACTTAAAAGGATTGATCGCCGATACTTCCATCGCATCGATTTGCTCCGTTACCTTCATTGACGCCAACTCCGCACCAATACTCGACCCTACCTTACCAGCACAGATCAGCGCCGTCACTAACGGCGCCAACGCCCTGATCACCGCAATAGAGATCAGCGATGGCAACCACGAAGTAGCCCCAAACTCCGCCAGCGACGGCCTCGACTGCTTAGTGAATACCAACCCCGTAATAAATCCCGTCAGACTGATCAGCGCCAGCGACTTGTAACCTACCTGGTATACCTGCCGGATCAACTCCTTGATCTCAAATGGAGGCCAAAACACCTCTCGGAAAAAACGGCCTATAAACCGGAAAATGTTGAAAATACTGATGAAAAAACCGTCTACCTTCTTCGAAATAACTGGTTTCTCCGTTTGCTCGGTTGATTCCATTGGCCGTATTTTGATTTTTAATGAATGGACGAAATTAGTTGATATCTTCAAATAGGTGCCATCCCTGCCACGATATACACTCCTCCGGAAGCACTTACTGCCCAAAGAATATACCGTACAATCAAATGGCGTTCCAGTTTAGTCCGCTTCCCTTAGACGGATGTAACTTAACTTGCCCCTATTCAATGTCTTAGTGTATGGAAATTTTCTTTTTTAACAGCCGCCCGGCACATCAGGATCCGGCGCCAGGTAATAGATGCTCCCCTTTTCCGCAAATACACGGTTTTGCAAAGAGGGGGCAGTAAAAAAAGGGTCAGAAAATACAACAGCATACTCATCCGGAGTGCCGTCTTCTACCGGGTTGCCAGCCCCCGGCCTTACCTTTTGCAGCAGTAGCAGACAGCAGGGTATCAATCCTCTCATCATATGGCAAAGATATGGTATGCACAACAGATACAAAATGTTATATATGGCATTTTATAGCAGGATAGCATTATTTTTTATACTAAATAACGGTATAAGTGTACTGATAATGAGATGATTGTGTTCTTATCAGGGTAGGAGGGAAGTGGACCGCCGAACCGTCTCCCCACATTCTTCTTTAGAATTTCTCCTAAATTCAATAGTAATTATGCAGGACAATCTCCTGCTTATGCGTCTTTTTTGCTGGTGGTGCCTCTTCCTCGTAATAGCAGGTCAACAGGTCTCCGCCCAACAAACAGATACCTTACCATCCACGCCCGCAACCGTAAGAACATTTCCGCCGCTTCGCCAATACTATGCTCCCGTCAGCCTGCTCCTTGCCGGCATCTTCGTCAACGGGCATGGCAGCGAAGCCATTAAATATGAACTGGTGGAAGAAAGAAACGAACATATCCCACATTTCCACACCCGTATCGATAACTACCTGCAATTTTCCCCGATAGCCATCGCCTACGGCCTGGATGCCGCCGGCATAAAAAGCCGGACCGATTTCGCCAACAGGACCGCCATCCTCCTCAAAGGCGAAATACTGATGACCAGTACCGTATTCCTCCTCAAATACACCACACACGAACTACGACCCGATGGCAGCACCTACAACTCATTTCCCTCCGGCCACACCGCCCAGGCGTTCGCAGCTGCCACCTTTCTCAGCGAAGAATACAAACACCGGTTTCCCTGGATGCCCTATGCCGCCTATGGCATAGCCGGCTCGGTAGGACTACTGCGCATGGCCAACAACCGTCACTACATCAGCGATGTACTGGTAGGCGCCGGCATGGGCATCTTATCCATGAAAATGGCCTACTGGACCCATCGCTATAGGTGGAACAAACACCGCAAAGTACCGCAGCCCGTACCGGGACAATAACTCCCGTTGCCACGGCTGCATATGCCGATTGGCCGTCCGGAAACAATCCATACCAACACAATAATTCCCCGTCCCAGCATACCAGGAACGGGGAACTATATCAAAGGAATGGAAGCTATTTCCAGGAGCCCGGATAGATAGGGCCGTCAGGTTGCTTTACCCAGTTTTTCAAACATTCGCTGGGCGTCGTTACCCGCTGCTTATCCAACACCTGCGCCGCCGTACTCAACTGATTGGTCGCATTCGGATTCACATTGAAGAACATCATACCGCCAAAATTATTATTCTTAATATAGTTGGCCATATTAGTGATCGAACTGCCACTGTTGAAGTTCAGCTCCACAGAGAGACTGATCTTATCCTTCGTCATACCGCCATTCAGATAAGTCTGCACATTCGTAACACCGTAGTTACAGAATCCAAGGTCCAGGTAGTCGGACAACCGCTGCCCGCGCCAGGTAGCACTGAAGTCCGAAGCATCTGCAAAAAGGAACTTGGAAATGATCTTGCCGGGCATGTATTTACGCATCGCCTTCGTCACCATGATCAACGAAGTATCATTCGATGGCCCGCTGGAATATTCATCGTCAATATCGATGCCGTCCAGGTTATATTTCTGTACACAATCCGCCAGCTCCTTGGCAAACATATCCGCTACCCCCTCATCCGTAAAAGTGGTCCAGCCAGCCGGATCATGATTGCCCAATACATCCAGCAATACCTTGATACCCTTGGCATGCAACTGGTCTACATATCCCTTCTGGGCACTTAAAGCTGCTTTTACATTATTGTTGAAATGCAGGAAGGGAGAGTCTACTCGACCGTTAATATTGGCGGCAAAAACGACCGCCACATCAAAAAAGCGGCTTTTGGTACTGTCCAGCTGAAAACAACCGGCATTGCTGAGATCGTGATCATTCACCTCAATATAGGCCACTCGAAGAACATTGCCGTTCAGCGGCACCGGTTTTACTTTGGGGTCAGGGTCGGGAAATGGACCGGGACCGATCGGGTTCGGCTTCATACACGCCGCTGCAGCAAGCAGCAATAACAATAAAAGAGCCTGCAATAGTGGATGTTGTTTCATAGCGTTTTGGTTTATATGTGATAAAAAACAAACGTGCCGGGTGAATACCCGTTGGCACAGGTGTATACCTGCATGCGGAGGATTGGGTTTACACGGTTAACCGGCTGCGGCGCCGTTACGGGTATAACATAGTCTGACAGAACACCACAGTGCCTGTAATATAAAGACGATCAAATGTAAAAAATGGATACCTGCTAGTGCTCTTTTTCTATAAGCGGGAAATAAAGATGGAAGGTAGTGCCTTTACCAGGCTCACTATGTGCAATAATACTGCCCCGGTGATTCTCCATGATCTTTTTACAAAGCGCCAGGCCAACACCAGTACCTGCGTACTGCTCACGACTGTTCAACCGCTTGAAGATATCGAATATCTTGTCCGCATAACGCTGCTCAAAACCAATACCCTTATCCGCAATGACCACGCAATAAAAATGAGGATGCGGGCGGTCAGGAGAAAGTGAATGACTGATAGTAATGACAGGAGTAGTATCGCAAAACTTCAGTGCATTGCTCAGCAGGTTGGCAAACAACTGCTGCAATTGTATATACACCCCTTGTACGAAGGGTAAATGATCAACATAGATCTGTGCCTGCTTTTCTTCGATCAATACGTCAAACTCCGACAACACATCTCTCAGCACCTGGTTAAGGTCGATCGTTTCTTTAAGTAAGGTAGACTGCGACAACCGGGAATAATTCAGTACGTCCTTGATCAGCTTCGACATACGGTTGGCGGCCTGCATGATCCGCGGGAAATATTTCTCACGCAACTCCGGCGTATCCGGCTGCTCCTGCAGTACGGAAGTAAAGGTCTGTATCTTACGCAACGGTTCCTGCAGGTCATGACTCGCGATGTAGGCAAACTGCTCCAGGTCGTGGTTCGAACGTTGCAACTCCTCATTCATAGCGATCAGTGCAGCAGTACGTTCTTGTACCGTCTTCTCCAAACTTTCCCGGGCCAGCTTTTCCTCAGTAATATCCAGCACTGTACCGATAAAACGCTCCAGCTGACCATCAGCAGAGAAAAATACACGGCCCTGCGCCTTCACCCAACGCAACTGGTGATCCTGGTAATGGAAGATACGGAACTGTGCATTGTAATGCCCGCCCTGGTCCGGTGTCATCGCCATCAGCGCATTGCGCTTCAGATGATCCAGGTCTTCCGGATGCACCTGCTGCAACAACGTCTGGTAACTGACAGGTATATCCTTCGGAAACCCCCAGATACGACGGCTCTCTTCCGACCAGGTGAAATGATCTTGCATAGACAGATACTCCCATGTACCCAAACGGGTGGACTCCACCGCCATCCGGAACAACGTTTCGCTCTCCCGGATCTGCCGCTCCGCCATCTGCTGCGCTGTTACATCCCGGATGATCTTCGATGCCCCGATGATCTTACCGAAACTATCCTTAATAGGAGAGACCGTCAACGCAATATCCAGTATCTCCCCGTTTTTAGTAATCCGTTTGGTCTCAAAATGTTCTATCCTTTCTCCCTGACGGAGACGTTGCTGTATCACTACCTCCTCCTGCTGACGGTCTTGCGGAATGATCGTAAGGATGGATTTACCAATGATTTCCTCCGCCGTATAACCAAATATACGCTGCGCCGACGCATTCCAGCTGGTGATAATGCCGTCCAGCGTCTTGCTGATAATCGCATCGTCAGAAGAAGTAACGATCGCCGCCAACCGGTTTACATGCTCCGAAGCCACTTGTGTCTCCTCTGTCACATCGATCACAAAATTGATCCCGCCAGTCACCTGCCCCTGCTCATCCACAATCGCTTTCGGATAAGGGGTGATCACCCGCCGTACACCGTCAGGCCGCTCAATGATCAGCTGATGACCATATACCGGTCCTTTTTCCCGTAGCGCAATCGCCATCGGAGAGGCCTCCGGCGCTAAAGGAGTACCGTCCATCTGATACGCTTTCCACCACGCCACCCACCTGTCTACCCCGGGTTGTAAACGCCGGCCGAACAAAACCGCCGCCGTCTCGTTGAATAATTGGATATAACCGTCACTATTGCAAGTATAAGCGGCAATGGGAACACTGTTCAGGAATTCCTGGTAAGGCAGCCCTGTGCCACTGATCTGGCTGGCTTCAAATGACAATATTCCACCGTTACTCATAGTCTGTAATAATTATCAGGCAGCAATTTTAAGAAGTAGAATGCATCAGCTGCCGCAAACATTGTGCTAGGATATTACGAAAGTGTGTCAGACTGGGAGACTTGATAATGTAGTCCGCCGCCCCTAACGACCGGCATTCCCTGACCTCTTTCTCATCCGCCGAAGTAGAACACATCACAATAGGAATGTGTGACAGCTTGCTATATTGTTTGATCATCACCAGGAATTCCTTGCCCGACATCCGGGGCATATTCATATCCAGGAAAATAATATCCGGTAATGTCCGCTCTTGCTCCAGTAATTCCAATGCAGCAGTCGCACTGGCCACTACCCGGCAATGCAGCTTCAATCCCGTTCCCTCCAAAGCCAGCAGAAAGATCTCTTGGTCGTCTTTATCGTCATCTATCAATAAACATTGGGTCGTTTCTTTCATATGTAATAGCGCGCTATGGTGTTTTCCAGGGCCGGTAAGGAAGGCCGCTGGTTAAAGATATAAAAAAATTGAAGTCGGAGTACGGGGTGACACAGAACGGGAAAAACAAACGTGACAATAAAGGTGACAGTAAAGGTGACAATAAACAGGGTACAAAATTAAACAGGGAGCAGCGATTAACTGCTCCCCACTGATAAGTATCTTAAACAGGACATTTCTCGTGGTAGTTGATCAGCTCGATCGGTGTACGCGGTACCTCATATCCCTGGTAAGTAGTATGCACCTCATCCAGCACCGCCTCTATTTCCTCCTGCGTCTTCAACACCACCAGCCGGTTCCTGAACTCCTTGATATTAGGTAAGCCCTTCAAGTAATTGGCATAATGACGACGCATCTCGTTAATACCTACAATAGGTCCTTTCCATTCCAATGACTTGCGGAGATGTGTCTTGCACACACCAATACGTTCCTCCAGCGTAGGCCCTGCCATGATCTCACCCGTCTGCACATAGTGTTTGATCTCCCGGAATATCCAGGGATAACCAATCGCTGCACGGCCGATCATAATGCCATCGACACCATAACGGTTCTTATATTCCAATGCCTTCTGCGGACTGTCAATATCGCCATTCCCGAAAATAGGAATATGAATACGGGGATTGTTCTTCACCTTGGCAATCAGTGTCCAGTCCGCCTCACCCTTATACATCTGGCTACGGGTACGGCCATGGATAGACAGTGCTTTAATGCCCACATCTTGCAACCGCTCCGCTACCTCTTCAATGTTTTTAGTCTGCTCATCCCAGCCTAACCTCGTTTTTACCGTCACCGGCAACTTAGTGGCGCGTACACAGGCATCCGTCAACCGTACCATCAGGTCTATATCCTTCAGTACTCCAGCGCCGGCACCTTTACAGGCTACCTTCTTTACAGGGCAGCCAAAGTTGATGTCCAGCAGATCCGGATTGGTAACATCCACTATTTTCGCCGCCATCGCCAGGCTGTCCTCATCACCACCGAAGATCTGGATACCAATAGGACGCTCGTAATCGAAAATATCCAGCTTTTTACGGCTCTTAATAGCATCCCGGATCAACCCCTCACTGGAAATGAACTCCGTATACATCAGGTCAGCACCGTTCTCCTTACATACTGCACGGAATGGCGGATCGCTCACATCCTCCATAGGAGCGAGCAACAGCGGGAAATCCGGTAATACTATATGATCAATCTTTACCAATGTCGTAGTTATAATTTGCTGGTGAAGCCGCAAAATTACACTAAAAACTGCTGACTTGCATCACAGCACACAGTATGCCGTAGCAGATATGCGAAAGTAACGCAGCCGCTACCGTTATTTTTGAGCGTTGCCCAAATATAAGCCCCGTTAGCCCGGAACATGGTTAATGCCAACATATGTTAATAACCCTGTATAAATAACCATCACTCTTTATTCAATTTATCGATTATGCGTCCAAAGATCCTGATTACCGGCGGCGCCGGTTTTATCGGCTCGTACCTGTGTGAACAGTTGTATAACAAAGGATATGAGATCACCGTATTAGACAACCTGGCCCCTCAAATACATGGAGAAGACAACTTCCAGTCCTCCCTGTACCTGCGCGTAAAAGACATTGTCCGCTTTGTCTATGGCGATATCCGCGATGAAGCACTGCTTCAGGAAGTAGTAGCCGGACAGGACTATATCGTGCACCTGGCAGCTGAAACGTCCACCGGAAAGTCCATGTACGAAATGTCCCGGTATACCGACGTCAACATCACCGGCACTACCCGACTGCTGGAAGCTGCCTCCTTACACAAAGACCGTATACAAAAGATCGTCGTAGCCTCCTCGCGCGCTATCTACGGAGAAGGTAAATACCGCAATGCCAGCGGCCACACCGTATTTCCCGGGATGCGCAAAGCCGCCCAGCTGTCCGCAGGGATATTCGATGTCCTCGATCCCGTCTCCGGACACCCCCTGGAACTCGTCGCCACCAGTGAAGACACCATCAAAGATCCGTCCTCAATATATGGCATCACCAAGCAGTCCCAGGAACAACTCGTCATGGTCGGCAGCAAAAGCCTGGGCATACCTGCCGTAGCACTGCGCTTCCAGAATGTGTATGGTCCCGGACAATCCCTCCGTAACCCCTACACCGGCGTGCTGTCGACGTTCTCCACCCGCATCCGCAATGGAAAAGATCTCAATATCTTCGAAGATGGACTGGAATCCCGCGACTTCGTATACGTATCAGATGTCGTACAATCCATCATACTGGCATTGGAATGCGATCAGGCGAACGATGAAGTTTTCAACGTAGGCACCGGTGTCCCCATCACCTTACTGAAAGTAGCCTCCTTGCTGGAAGCAGCCTTCGGCATCGAAGTCCCCATGCATGTATCCGGCAACTATCGCGTAGGAGATATCCGGCATAACTACGCCGACCTCACCAAGATCCGGGAAGCACTAGGCTTCGTCCCTACCGTTCCGTTTGAAGAGGGCATCCGGCATTTCGTAGCCTGGGTAAAAGAAGAACCCATAGCAGAAGATCGCTACGAACGTTCTATCCATGAGCTGATAGAAAAAGGATTGTACCGTTAGTCCGCTGCAATAACCTGCAAAAAGATAAATGCCTTACCGGAGGATACCGCCCCTCCGGCAAGGCATCAGCATGTTATTACCCGAATACCTAACAGGCGCCGATCGCTATCGCCTCTTCCTCCGCTACCACCACACGTACATCCTTTCTGGCTGTCCGCCTGGCGGTCAGCAACCGGTAACCGACAAATGCCAGCGAGAGCGATACCAGCGCCAGGCTCACCCAGGCTGTATATTGTACACCGGCACCGGCAATCACCCAACCGCTGATCATCGTGCCGGCAGTGAGCCCCAGGTTACCGAAAGAAATACCCAGGCTGTTGGCAAACTCCTGCGCATGCGGTGCCGCACTGTTGATCCATGCCTGCCCAATAATAAAACAGGCCGTATGCACAAATCCCCAGACCGCAATCAGCAGCATGGTCGCCGTATTATACCCGTTAGTAAAGAACAACAGGCTGTATATCACCAACAGCGATAATAATACGCCTACCAGCGTAGCCGGAATACTTTTACCCAGTAGCTTACCAGCCACCCAGTTGCCGACAACACCCGTCACACCAAAGAGCAACAGCATATTGCCCACCTGCACGCCCGAGAGATGGTTGACCTTCACCATATAATCAGCGAAATAACCGTATACGGCAAACATAGCTGCCAGCATCAATGTCGTACTGATCGCATGCAGCAGGAACGTCTTGTCCGCCAGCAACCGCAATTGTTTGCCTGGCGCCACATACTGCCCAGCAGGCAGCTCGGGAATAAAACGTATCAGCGCTGCCAGCGCCAGCGTGTTGACAATACCAGCACCGATAAAAGACACCTGCCAGGAAAATATCTCAGCAAGATAGGTCACAAACGGTACCCCGATCACCGTACCGAGGCTCACACCGGCAAATACAACCGCCGTAGCCTTATGTTTGTCCTGCTCGTTGGCAGTAGCCACCGCTGCCGCTATCGCAGCGGAGATATACAAAGGATGAAGAAAAGCCGGTAACATCCTGGCCAGTAATAAAATGCTGAAAGGTGGCGCCAACGCAGAAATTGCATTGGAAAGAATGAACAATCCCAGGGCAATGCTCATCATTACCTTCCTGTTTTTACCTGCCGCCAATAAAGTGATCCAGGGACCACAAAGGGCAATAACCAGCGCAAAGGCACTGAGCAGCCAACCCGCATGATCAATGCCGATACCATAATGCGTAGCGATCTGCGGTAATATTCCAATTACACCAAACTCCGTGGTGATAATGCCAAATACGCCAAATGCGGCGATATATTTAATGTGTTTCATGTCTGAGCTGTCGGAAATGGTGAGTGTTTATTTTAGAATGATCATTCCAGTATTGGACAAAAAAATTTTACTGCCGGATGAATAGCAGCAGATAGTTTCCTAATTGTTGCACCAGTTGCGGATTATCCTCTGTGATGTGTACCTGCCAGAAGCTGCCAAAACTAGCGATGATAAAACGGGCCAGGATAGCAGGGTCTTTATCTGCTTTGACCTCGCCGGCTTGCTGCGCCTTCTGCAGTAGCGTAGTGATCACGGCGTGTAACTTATCACCTTGCGTTTTGATGATCTCTTTTACACGGCTGTCCGTATCTGCCAGCTCAAATGCTGACTTGGCCACCATACAAGAATGATCCTCTTCGAGGGTACGTTGCACCGCCCGCTTGACGATCTTTTCCACCGCCAGCAGCGGCGATTGACAGACAGCACCTGCTTTGCAATAATCCTCCAGTGAAGTAACGGCATAGCTGGTCAGACACTGCAGGAAAAGACTGTGTTTGTCGCCATAGGTATCATAAATACTGGCACGGTTCAGCCCCATCGCATCTACGATGTCCTGCATGGAAGTAGCGTTGTATCCCTTCTCCCAGAAAAGGTCTTTCGCTTTTTCCAATCTTTCCTCTGGATCAAATGCCTTATTACGTGCCATGAGTGGACAAAGGTAGGTAATCTGGAACGATTGTTCTGAAATAATTTTTACCTTCTGGTAAACGCTCCCATAAAACTGAAACTTTCACCATAATAGTTTGCTTGCGATAAAGGAACTTACCAGATGAAAAATACAGCCATGATATTAAAGCTACTTAACGGACTGTTGATACTGATTGCCATGTTCTTCAGCATACGTGCCGGTTGGGGATAGGGAGAGGGGGGCGGTGGTGCCTGGCTATCCTGACGATACTGGGCGCGTTATTAGTCGTGCATCCGTCTACTTATGTGCTGGGCAGCTACCTGATCCTGGCGGTGATCCTTTTTCTGATCATACAATATGTACATGACCGGAACTATCGTGGAGTGTTAGTAGAACTACCCTCATTCGCCTTATCGCTTGTCATAGTTTATCTGTCACATCCTTTCAGTAAATAACGACAGGCGGGTACAGGGGATCCGCCTGTCGTCAAATATTAAGGCAACGCGCGCATAACCGTTAACGCAACGCGCGGATAACACCTTTGAAAAAGCCAGTAGACTCCGCGATCCCGGCTAAAGGCTCCTGCATATCCTTCTCATATTCTATGCTGCAGATACCGGCGTACCTGATCTTGTTCAACGCTTTGACAAGCGCCGGAAAATCGATCGCACCACGACCGATCTCGGTGGGCTTTCCGTCTTTCGCCGCTACCGTCACGTCCTTAATATGCAGATCGAATACGCGCTCCTTATATGCTAGCACCGCTTTGGCCGGATCTTCCCCCGCTCTGATCGCATGACCGATATCCAGGCAGATACCCATACGGGCATCACGATGCCGGATCAGGTCCATCACATTTTTTGGACCCGGATATAGTTTATCCTCCGGTCCGTGATTGTGTATTGCCAGCCGGATATTATAGTCCTTTATCTTCTTCTCCGTGTAGTCCAGTAACTCAGGGTTGGGTACGCCTACAATAAGGGGTACGCCTACCTTTTTGGCATACTCGAAGGCCTGGTCTACCGCTGCTTCCGTTTTCATATAAATAACGCCCACCGCATACACTTTGATACCGGCTGCGGAGAACGCGGCCAGCGTTGTCTGTATCTTTTCCGGGCTACTGTCCAGCGGAAGGTGAATGTCCTTCACCGACAACTGGCGGATACCTACTTTTTGCAGCAACGCGATCGCCTGTTCGAGATTCAGTCTGGCCAGCGTATAACCAGCCATACCGACCTGCAGGGCGGTCTCAGGTGCCACGGTTGTACGGGTGGCTGCAGCGGCAGCAAGCGGAGCAATGGCTGGTGCCGTAAGCCCCAGCGCTGCCTGCAACAAAAATTTCCTTCTTGATGACATAACGTTGTTTGATCAGTTGTTATTTAATTTTTTCCAGATTTTGCTTCGCGGGGACATTACCGGGTTGTAACGATAATATCTTTTCATAACAGGTTTTTGCTTGCTGTTAAAGGCAGCTACGTTTTCCGCATCGAGGTAGTTCAATGAATGTAGGTGTGAAGTCGCTGGTTCTGTTTATATTCTCTATCGATACAATTATTATTTCTGGTATCTGCATCTTTAGATCATGGATAGAGGTCATCGACTGTGCTATGCCGGTTACTTCATGAAATTTACTTTTCTCTCCGTCCCATACATAGGCGACAAAATATTTTTTCGCTGGGTTGCTTTGGTACGATGGAGGAAGATAAACGGCATAACGACGCTGCTCGTTTAATATCCTGGAATTAATCGTATATTTTTCACCTATGGAGACCAGATGATCGTTCATTTGTGCATGCAGTGCTGTAGCTGTCAACAAAAAAATAGTGGCAATAAGGATACGTCTCATTAAGTGTCCTTTAATATCAACAGTATTATTTTCAATAAAACAATCTTGTGCTTAATGCCGCTTCTGCCGCTGGCCTGGCATTGCTTATGCAACAAGATCATCAAAATAATTCACTTTTTCCGGTTAAAGTTAACTTTTCAGGCCGCCAGCTGTTTCTGATGTATAAACTCCATGCATATGAGTATAAAAACACGCTATTTTTCTTTCGTGGCTGGCCTCGCCGGGTGGCATTTTTTACCGCTCTTACTGATGCGGTTGATATTGGCATATGGATTCTATGGGCCGGCTACTATGAAATGGAAAGATATCAGGAGCATAGCAGACTGGTTCGGCAGTATCGGCATTCCGGCGCCAGCACTCAACGCATACCTGGCCGCCACTACAGAGCTACTGGGTGTAATACTGCTGATCCTCGGACTGGGTACACGTTTTATTGCTGTCGCCCTGATAATCGTGATGATCGTGGCTATTAAAACCGTGCATTGGCAAAATGGCTTTGAAGCCGGAGACAATGGGTATGAGATCCCGCTTTACTATCTGATCATGCTATTCACCCTGTTTATATACGGACCGGGCAAGGTCAGCGTAGATCACCTTATCGGGAGAAAAGCCCGTCATTGATCACATGGTCGTACTGATAAAAGTGCTGAAAATACAGAGGGATGTCCGCATATGCAGACATCCCCTTCTTTGTTGTAACTATCAGCGGTGGTTTATTCTTTAATCGCTTTCTGTGTGATCGTCGTACCATTATGACGAAGCTGTATAATATATACACCAGGCGTCAGATGAGTAGCATTGTAAGTAGCTTTGTGCTCACCGGCCGCCATTTGTGTCTGCAGGATAAGACCAGCTTGCTTACCGGACATATCAAACAGGGAGAGCTGAGTACGTCCCGCTTCCCGCAGCCTGAAGCTGACAGAGAGTGTATTACCGAATGGATTAGGAGATACATGCAGGTCATCCTGTGTGATGATGCCGGAGGGTTTTCCGTTACTGATGCCTGCCTGAGTAGTTCTGGCGGCAGCAGTGGTACGAACCTTTATTTCGTTGTAGCTGTTCCAGGCGTTCTGATCATTGCCATGTCCGACAATACGTACATACTTGGCACTCACAGCCGTGATATTGAAACTTTCGTATGCGAGCGAGGTACCGCTTGCCTGTAAGTTAGCAGCGGCTGTATTCCAGGCGTTGCCGTCTGTGCTGGTCAGGATATCAAAACGGGATCGGCGGGTATCTCCTTTGTAGAAGGCGATATCTACACCTGTCACCGTTTTCACTTCAGACAGACAAAGTTGTATCCACTGACCATCACCGGAGGCCGACCAGCGGGTGTTGAGGTCATTATCCAGTGCGTTGGCAGCAACATTACCGTCGTCACCACTGGCAGTAGCAGGTACACAGGCCGGACCACCGGTACCTTCACCGATCACTGACAGTTGTGGTGCGTTGGCAGTAGCTTCCTTGGAGTTGAAGAATATCCGCGGATCATGCGATTGCTGGCTCTTCAGCGACAGCGATACGCGGGTACGGCCTGCTGCCTTTTCCGCACTTACATAACTGGTTACATCCCACTCGTAGTATTTGCCGGCGCCATTGCCTACTTCTGTCGTCGACAATGGACTGGCACCTGTAGCCGGCTTATTGTTCCAAGTAAGGGTGGTCTCTGACCAGGATGTATTCGCTACACTATATACACCTACCGGTACAGCAGGTACAGCCGTGCCATCAACGTTACCGAATACACGTAGTGTTACTGCGGACAGGTTCGCCGGCAACGTGCTGATATCAAAGGTTAGATAGGTCTCACGTGCATTGTTGAGTTGCCCGGCTGGAGATACCTTGGTGATCAGCAACGTTGGGTCTGTGGTGCCATGTGTTATAGCGGCATTACTACCATCGCGGACATAAGCATCCTGCACTGGTGCGATCACGGTAGGCGCCGCTGCTACCTTATATATGGCTTTGTACACCGCATCATTGTCGGTAATGGTAATATTCTGAGCGGCATTACCACCATGTTCCCAACGATCAAATACATAGTTCACACCATTGAGCACCTGTGGAGAGATCGCTACCAATGGGCGGATCATGCCGGAGAGGGCAGCAGTACTGTAAGGTGCTGTTTTGGGAATATTGTCCAGGTTCAGCTGTAATCCGGCAGGTTCTGTCTGTATCGTCAGGTTGGAGGTAACAGGGAATATCTCTATCATGGCTGTATCAGACTCGCCCCTGGAGTCTTTCACCGCCAGGTAAATGCGATACCAGATATCTGTTTCGGTATGCCCTTCTACAGAAATAGGGAAGGAACCACTGGTGACGCCATCTGTGATCTGTGGACCGGAGTGGTTGTGGTTGGCATGGTGGAATACTGCCCACCATTCGTAGGCACTGGCGGGTAAGTTGCCATCTTCTGCATCGGTACCGGAACCGGAGAAGCTGATTACATCGCCGGCGCGGAATTTGGAACCATTGGCTGGCGTCAGTATCTTGGCTACTGGCAGCGTATTAGGCGCCGTAACGGTAAGCGTGGCATTATTACTGGTAACACTGCCTGCACTATTGGAGACGATCACATTGTATTGGCCTGCATGCGAAGGCTGCACGTTGGTGATTGTATAG
Source organism: Chitinophaga pendula (assembly GCF_020386615.1). Lineage (NCBI taxonomy): Bacteria > Pseudomonadati > Bacteroidota > Chitinophagia > Chitinophagales > Chitinophagaceae > Chitinophaga > Chitinophaga pendula. Next base: position 3,128,122 of record NZ_CP077769.1, on the reverse strand, counting down.
GTAGCAGCAGTTGCGCCGGCAATATTGGTTGTACCTTTCCGCCATTGATAGGTAGGGGTAGGGTTACCAGACGCTGTAACGCTAAACACCGCATCCTGCCCTTGCGGTACGCTGATGTTTTGTGGTTGTATACCGATGACAGGTGCCTGCGTGCCAGTATAGATGATCTTGTATACGGAATTGTTATCCCGGTTGATGTAGTACAGATTACCATCTGTACCCTGTTCTATGTTGGTCAGCCCACCACCCATAGCAGAGCCGAAACCATTGCGGGTAGCGCCGGGAGCAGGATTGATATAGTCGATCCATGGGTTACAGTAGTCATGGAAGAAGTATTTGCCATGGTATTGCGCCGGATAGTTGCTGATAGCGCCATTCAGGAAAGTACCGCCATTGATGGCACAGCCTTTTCCGATAGGAGCACCGCTACGAACTATCTGGTAAGTATAAACGGGATCTGTATAACCGGTACATCCGCTGGTACACTTGCCTTCCTTGTTGGGCCATCCGAAATTGCGACCGGCTACGGAGGCGTCATTGATCTCTTCCCAACCGCCTTCATTCTCACCTACATCGTTGATGTATATCTTACCGGATACCGGGTCTACACCGCTGGTCCAGGGATTACGCAGGCCATAGGCCCATATGCGGCTTCTTACTGCACCGCCAGGGAATGGATTATCAGCGGGAACGGTTCCGTCGGAGTTGATACGTAATACTTTGCCCCAATAGCTATCGAGGTTCTGTACGGAAGAGTTGTTTTTGTTATCGCCTACAGGTATGTACAACTTTCCATCTTTACCAAATACGATACCACCGCCATTGTGAAAGGGCTGCCCCAGGTTAGGCAGATCCAGCAATACCACTTCGCCGCTGGCTACATCGCCGTTAAGCGTAAAGCGGCTTACCCGGTTGTGCGGACCAGAGGTATGTGTATAATACACATAGATGTATTTGTTGGTGTTGAAGTTGGGATCTACTGCCACACCGATCAATCCGCGTTCACTGTCGGAGTTGACAGTCAGCGAAAGGGCCGGCGTAGACAACAGGGCTCCGTTTTTGAATACACGGAGTTGGCCTCCCTGGTTGCTGATGAGGATACGGCCATCGGGCGTAAAGGCCATAGCAGCAGGGCGATTAAGTCCTCCGGTTACCAATACACGTTGGAAATTGGTGGGGAGCGTTTGCCCATGTGCGAGCGGGGAGAGGAGGGTGAACATAATACCCAGGAGTAGCAGTAGCATCCCCGGGTGGGTGTATTTGTCTCGTTGTTTCATAAGGGACTATATTTATTGTGTTAACAAATTCTTCAGACCCTTTTTATATAAATCTCAGGGTGTTCATACCGGATATATGAGGCAACGGCTTTTCCTCACGCTGTTCATCATACGTGTATCAGAAAAGGAAATAACAATGCGTTAGCGCAATGCCTGGTCCATCATGTTATACCATTGGGCTATGGATTCAGCGGGTGGTCTGATAAAATGGGCTGTTGTTCATTAAACGTGTTTGTCAGGATAAGCCAGGGATGCGGTGTTCTTCTGCTGATTGTGAAACGGGCTAATGTATATCGGCTCTTAGGGTTGATATTGCGTCCTGGCATAGTACTAAGTTATGCAATCGTTTGCGTTCCTGGAAATGTTTTTTTCACTATTTCACGTACGATCTTCATTTGAAGGGGAATACTGATAAAATAACAGGGAGCGGGTGATTACCAGCTCCCTGTTTAACAAGTGTAGAGGATATGCTTATTCTTTGATCAATTTTGTGCTGCTGGCTTTACCATCATGCGTCAGTTTCAGGATATACACGCCGGCATTGAGTGAGGAAGTGTTGTAAGAGGTGCTGTGTTCACCGGCTTGCAGTTGGGAATCGAGGATGATGCCTGCTGGTTTGCCGGAGAGGTCAAATAATGCCAGTTGTACTTTGCCCGGGAGGCTGAGGCGGAAAGTTACTGACAGGTTGTTATGGAAGGGGTTAGGCGTTTTGATCAGCACAGCGGGGATTTCAGGGTTTCCTTTGATAGGAGCAACGCTGGCGTTATTGTCTGCAGGAGCAGCTGCGCCGCTATATACTACTTTATAAACGGAGTTGTTGCTGCGGCTGATGTAATAGAGATTGCCATCTGTACCTTGCTCTATGTTGGTCAGGTTACCTCCCAGGGCGGTACCGAAGCCGTTGCGGGTAGCTCCGGCTGCCGGATTGATGAAGTCTACCCAGGGGTTGCAATAGTCATGGAAGAAGTATTTGCCATGATACTGCGCCGGATAGTTGCTGATGGAGCCATTCAGGAAGGTGCCGCCGTTGATCGCGCAGCCTCTGCCTACTGTACTGCCTCTTTCGATCGGATACGAGTATATCGGGTTTGTTACGCCGGGGCAGTTGGAGCAGTTGCCCTGGAAGGTTGGCCATCCGAAGTTACGGCCCGCTACGGTGGCATCATTGATCTCTTCAAAACCGGAGCCGGCATTTTCACCTACATCATTGATATAGATCTTGCCGGATACCGGGTCTGTGGCGCTGGTCCAGGGATTACGCAGGCCATATGCCCACACGCGGCTGCGGGCAGCGCTACCACTAAATGGATTACCTGCAGGCACAGAACCATCGGTATTGATACGGAGTACTTTACCGAAGTAGCTGTCGAGGTTTTGTGGGGTGGAGTTGATCTTATTGTCTCCAACACCCACGTAGAGTTTACCATCGTTGCCGAAGGTGAGGCTACCACCATTATGGAAAGGCTGTCCCAGCGTGGGAAGGTCGAGTATAGCCACTTCATTGCTGGCTACGTCACCATTTAGGGTGAATCGGCTCACCCGGTTGTGCGGACCGGAAGGGTGGGTGTAGTAGATGTAGATGAACTTGTTGGTGGCAAAGTTAGGATCTACCGCCAGCCCGATAAGGCCACGTTCATTATCAGAGGTTACGCTGAGTGAAAGGGCCGGAGTACTCAGCAGCGTACCATTTTTATAAACAAGCAATTGACCGCCCTGGTTACCTATGAGCAGGCGACCATCCGGTGTAAATGCCAGTACAGTTGGCCGGTTAAGGCCACCGGTTACTAGTACACGTTGAAAGTTGGCCGGCAGCGTTTGTGCTTTGGCCAGCGGGGACAGGAATAACAAACAGCAGGCGAGCACAAGCTGCCATTTGCAGGCAGTAAAGCATTTGTCTCTTTGATGCATAAAGATTGGATTTATTGGTTAACAAAAACCCTCTTACCGCAAACGGTCCGGACAGCAAATCAATGCAGTTAGCAGGCAGGTGTTGTAACATGTTTACACCGGTATACAGGAATATTTTGCCGTAGGCGCAGTTACGGCATGGGGAAATCGGCGTAAGGGCCGGCCTTACCTGATAAGTGGTTGTAAACGATGTTGAACACGGACCTTGCTAACAACGTGGAAATCCTTTGTCTGTACTTATTGCGGATCAGAGGAGTTCATATCGCGTGTTTTTGGGTTTTCAATAATAATAAGAGGTATGATGTATCATTCTGTTGTTCGCATGTTAAGTAGGGCTACCAGTGGGTGGATATGTTGCAACCTGTATCCAGGAGTATAAAGTTGCGAGGAATCTCTGCGATGGCAAATCAGTGAAGGAAAGAGTGGATGTAAATCAGTGGAGGTCCGGTATAAATAACGCCTGCCTTTTAATAAAGGCAGGCGTTTGGGGTTAGATACCTGTTCAGAATAAGTGAATAAATGGTTCCCGAGATATTGAAAACTTGTATGATCGGCTACTTCAATCCTTTACTTTGAAATGTAGCGCGACGTAAAGTTGCACACTTTTGTTCTCGGAAGTTTATCATTTCCGGTAAAGAAATTATCAATACGGGCATTTCTTGTAAACAAAATCTTTATTCTCCGGAGGTATTTTTATGTCTGCGGTAGTAGAGTGGCGGCTTGCCATGGAAGCGAATGAAGGCGCGGGTGAAATTGGGTAGTTCATTGTATCCCAGCTGGTAGGCGATGGTGGTAACCGAAAGTTCCGATTCATATAGTAGCTGCATGGCTTTTTCCATCTTTACCTGGGTAATGAAATCTTTGAGGGTGATACCGAAATGACGTTTGAATCCCTGTTTGAGGCTGGATTCACTTAATGCGAACCGTTTGGCGAGTAGTTCGCGCGTATGGCTTGCACCGGGGTGTTCTACCACATGGGCACGGATTCGTTCGTAGAGTGGCAGGTCTGCACTGCCTTTGTTGGCGGCATTGCGGGTGATACGGGAAAAGTTGTCCAGGCAGTGTAGCAGCAGTGCTTTGATCCAGGACTCGAGGTAGATCAGTTTCACTTCTTCGAGCATAGGCGCGGAAATGATGCGGTTGATGATCGCATAGGAGAAATGATCTGTATGGAGATATTCCGGGAAAAGCAGGCCTGCTGTTCTTTTTTCGGCCATATCCAGCAGTTTGTTGAGGATAGGATATTGGGGGGCTAGTTGCTGCAGGAAGGCAGGTGAAAAGTTCACATTAATAGAGATATACTCTCCTGCGTCGAAGAATGCATGATGTTTGATATTGGGCATGAACATCATGTTGTATCTGTTTTCTACGATCTGCAGGGGGCCGTAGCCGTGGAGGGTAGCCGGCAGGCTGCCCTTGATCATAAAATGCAGGGCAAATACGTCATTGGGATCATACGGATAAAGCGTGATGCCTTCGCGGATGAAAAAATGAAAATATACGATACTGACATTTTCCGATGTTAATTCCTGTACAATGGTGGCGCCGAAGGGACCTTCATTGAATAGGGGATGGGTAAAGGGTTTGACATATTTTACATATTCCGGGGGGACTTCTGTAATACTCTCTACTTTATTGGACGAAAGATCGTGCAAATATTCCATACTTCCGGGTACTGAGTTACGAACAGGATAGACAATCATCGGCCTGGGATGCCAGACAGATTAGATTAAATGATGATGAAAATAGGGTGATGCAACCGGAGCGGTTCAGGCCATGGACAATAATTTTTTGCCCGCATATTTCTCCCGGTAGGATCTGGGTGTAATACCTACCAGGCGGCTGAACAGTAATCTGAATGCTTTGGCGTCATTATAACCACTTTGGAACATAACTTCTGTAATAGAGCAGTCGGAGCCTTCCAGTAGTTTTTTGGCGGCTTCTATGCGTAGTCTTTGTAAATATTCTATCGGTGTAATGCCGGTAGCGATCTTAAACCGTCGGATGAAATTGCGCCGGCTGGCAGGCAGATCATGGATGAGCTCTTCGACAGTACAGCCCTCCTGGAAACGTTGTTCCATACGTTGCTGGGCTTCCAGTACCAGGGAGTCGTTATGATTCCTGGAAGGGACAAAATCTGCAAAATAAGACTGCAGTTCGCGGTCCATATCGATTGCGAATACTTTGGCGGTACGGATGGCGGTTTCTTTTCTACAGTATTTCTCCAGCAGGTACAGTAACAGGTGGAAGGTGGAGGTGGCGCCACCGCTGGTATATATGCCGCTGTCATCCGTTACGACTTTGTCTTCCTGCAGCAATACTTCGGGGAAATAATGCGCGAACATGCGAGCTGCATTGACATGGGTGGTCGCTTTGCGGCCATTGAGGAGTCCTGTTGCTGCCAGCAGGAAGGCACCGGTGCAGAAACTGGCTATTTCGGAGCCGGTTTCAAACTGGTCGCATATCCAGGGAATAAATGCCTGGTTTTCCTGTACGAAAGCGGCCATATCTCCAGTAGTAGCAAAAGCCGGGATCAATATGAGGTGACTGCTGTCTATAGAAGAGAGCGTCACTGGTTCATACCCATCGTGCAGGTTCGGAGTCTGGCTATCATCGTCCGTACGGACCAACCGGATATTGAAATAGGGCTGTCCTTCTTGTTCCTGGTAATAGCTATTAACCGTTTCAAAGACGTCCAGGATAGCGGCAATACTGAGCGGGCGGTATTTTTTTGTAAGTAATACAGCGATAGTTTTCATATGCGGTACAACATTAATAATCAATCGGTAAGTTAACCTTTTTTTGGCGCAAATCCCCCTTTAATGTTATAACATATGAATAAGATGGAAAAAAATTAGCTTTTCCGCAAACGATTGCATATATTAGAAGTAGTAATAGCTGATAACACGTTGTGAGGAGCTACAAAATGACCGGTAAGATGCCATTCCCTTGTGGTGCTGACTTTATTTCATTTCTATCGTTCAACCAAATAATTATCCTGGAAGGCCTTTTCCTGATGCTGATTTACGTTTAAACAGACCGGCTGCACATTTATTAACAACCGCTACATAATGGTATGCATCATGGTGCATGCCCTGCTTTTATCATTGTTTATTATGCAGTATTTGTAATACCTGCAATACCTGAAAGAACCAGTATCAGCACCTGTATATTTTTAATTGTAACCCTTAATTGACCTTTATGAAGAAGTTTCTATTCTATCAACCGATCCATGTTTTTTTACTTTGTTTATTTACTGTTGTCGGCACCTATGCACAGACACCTGTGGCTAAAAATGGCCAACTGAAAGTAGTGGGCCTGAAATTATGTAACCAGTATGGTAACCCTATACAACTGCGTGGTATGAGTACGCACGGTATACAATGGTATGGATGGGGTAGCTGCCTGACGGAGGCATCGCTGGATGCACTGGCGTATGACTGGGGGGCTGATATCCTGCGTATCTCTATGTATATCCAGGAGGGCGGGTATGAGACCAACCCGGCAGGATTTACAGCCCAGGTGAACCGGCTGATCGAAGAGGCTACCGAACGTGGCATGTATGCCCTGGTGGATTGGCATCAGCTGACGCCTGGCGATCCGAATGCCAACCTCAGCCTGGCGAAGACGTTCTTTACCTCTATTGCCAATACGCATAAGAACAAAAACAATATCATCTATGATATTTGTAACGAGCCTAACGGCGTGGCGTGGAGCCGTATTAAAACCTATGCGGATCAGCTGATCCCGGTAATACGCGCTATCGATAACGATGCGGTGATACTGATCGGGACGCATGCCTGGGCTTCTATGGGGATCTCTGATGGCCGTTCGGCACAGGACATTGTAAGCAATCCGGTTAATTTCCCCAATATCATGTACACTTTCCACTTTTACGCGGCTTCTCACGGTACGCAATACCTTAATGAGCTGGATTGGGCATCTGACCGTTTGCCGGTGTTTGTGACAGAGTTTGGTACACAGACGGCTTCCGGTGACGGGACTAACAATTTCACTATGTCCCAACGTTATATCGACCTGATGCAACGTAAGAAGATCAGCTGGACGAACTGGAACTTTTCGGATGACTTCCGTTCCGGTGCAGTATGGACGACCGGTACCTGTGCTAATGGCCCCTGGACTACGGCCCGTTTAAAACCTGCCGGTACCTGGATCAGGGAACGTATGCTGAACCCCGCGGATGATTTTCCGGGTGGTGGTACTAATCCGCCGCAATGCCTGCCGGTAACTGCCAGCGGCGACGATGGCAATGTTGCTGCCAATGTGAGGGATAATAACCTCAATACCCGTTGGTCTGCCAGTGGTGACGGACAATGGATACAGTTCTGTTTATCAGCCGTAACAACAGTCACCGGTGTGGACATCGCCTTTTATAAAGGAGATACCCGTCGTTCTGTTTTTGATATCCTGACCAGCATGGATGGTAATACCTGGACAGCAGCGGGTACCGGCCTGCAAGCCAGCGGTAGCTCCCTTAACCTCGAGTCCTTCAATTTTACGGGCCGCAGTGCCAAATATGTGAGGATCGTAGGCCATGGCAATAACGAAAACGCCTGGAACAGCTATACTGAAGTGAAGATTAAAAACGGCAGCACAGTGGTACAACGTACCAGCGAAGTATCAGCGGGTAAACCATCGCTGGAGATCTTCAAGGAGTTGACCTTAACGAGCTATCCTAACCCGGTGAGCAGCAGTGCCAGCATACAGTACTCCCTGCCGGAGGCTGGTAATACGCAGCTGGCGGTATACAATATTGCCGGTAAGGTAGTGAACGTACTGGTAAACGGCCGCTTGTCTGCCGGTAAACACAATACCGTATTTGAGACCGGTAAACTGCCTGCGGGCATTTACCTGCTGAAGCTGGAACACAACGGCAAGACGGTGACCCGTCGTATCTCCAAACAATAATTCCTTATAGGTTGCTGATATGGTGTACGGGCTGTCTGATCAGACAGCCCGTATTTTTTTACCGTGTTGACAATATCGTGTTGATGAGTTGTGCATTGTGCGGCAGATAAGCCGGGTTGCCCAACATTTCAATATGTGGACCTATCCCCGCGATAATACTTACTATTCCGGTAGTAGCGTCTTCCCATTGATATTCCTGTATTTCGGCGGCAGCTATTACATAGATGTTGGCATGTATACATCCTTCGTTGACCAGCTCATCTACGTAGGCGGTATAAGCATAAGAGTCATCCACCAGCTTTTCGATATAACCGGGAGCTGCGTTACTCAGCTGGTGCTGTGCAAGTGCCGTTAAAATCTCTTCTTTTACTGCCGCCCTGCCGGTACCGGTACTACCCATTTTATTCACCCGGCGAATGGCATCGATCATGATGATGTCGGATATGATCTCTCCTTCTTCCTGCAATGCTTTGGCTACCTCGAAGGCGAGGTTCCCGCCTGCGGAATAGCCCATGAGCAGGTAGGGACCGCGAGGTTGAATAGCTTTGATCTGCTTTACATATTGTGTAATACGATCTTCCCGGTCTATGTAGTTAAAGCTGTGCAGCGTATGTGTGGTTATATGTTGTGCGAGTGCGTTATAGGCGAGTGCTTGTCCCATCGCAGGCGGGAAGGCAAACAGATGACGGTCTCTTACCGGAGTCAGCGTAGTGATAAATGATAGTGCCGTTTCCGCAGCAGCATCGATCTGATGTGCCAGTGTCCGGATGGTGGGATAGCGGAATATATCTGCGAGTGTGATGGCGGAAGGCCCCTGTTGATGCAGGTGTGACATCACGGCTATTGCCTTCATGGAATGGCCGCCTATCTCAAAGAAATTATCCAGCACGCCGATCCGTTCCTGCGAGAGTACCTGTTGCCATATATTAAGCAGGCGTGTTTCGGTATCGTTGGCAGGTATCTCGTATGGTGTGGTGCTGTGCATTGCCTTGTCTGGTGAGGGGAGTTTTTTGTAGTCTGTCTTGCCGTTAAGCGTCATGGGGATATTATCCAGCTGCACAAAGAACGCCGGCAGCATATACTCCGGCAGCTCTTTTGCCAGGAGTGTACGTAAGGTGGCGGCGGCATATGTTGTATGGGCGGTGAACCAGGCGCATAGATAGGCGCTGTTGTTTTTGTCCTGTTGTGCCAATACGACTACTTCTTTGATATGTGGCAATGCTGCCAGCCTGGTGGCTATTTCTCCCAATTCTATGCGATATCCCCTGATCTTAACCTGTTGGTCTATTCTTCCCAGGAAACGGATCTCTCCCTGTGATGTCCAGCAGGCGAGATCGCCGGTGCGGTACATGCGCTGTTCCGGCTGAAAGGGATCTTTGACAAAACGGGTATTGGTCTGTTCCGGATTGTTGAGATATCCTCGCGCCAGGGAATGCCCGGCTATGCATATTTCTCCCGGTATACTAACCGGCAACAGGTTGTTGTGCTGATCGAGGATATAGATACGGGTGTTGGCCATAGGCAGGCCGATGGTATCGTCGTCTTCCGTACATTTTTTAGCAGTGGCGTTTACGGTTGTTTCCGTAGGTCCGTATATGTTATATAGTCGATACCCTTTGTCTAATACCTGGTTTTTCAGTGTAGCATCCAGTTTCTCTGCGCCGGTGATGATGGTACGCAGGCTTTCGAACGGAGGATTATCTACGATGAAATCATACAACAAGGTGGGTACGATCTCCGCGATGTTGATGGCATGTTGTCGTATAAAGGCACTGAACAGTTGTTTGTCCAGTTTGTGGTCATCTTCCAACAGGTAGATACCGGCACCGTTGAGCAGTGGAACGATGATCTCTTCTACGGATACATCGAAGCCGATACTGGTCATTTGCAGCACGCGGTTATTGGTGGGCAGGTCATGTTCGCGATTGAACCAGGTGGCGAGATTCAGTACGCTTTTATGTTCTATCATTACCCCTTTGGGTATACCGGTAGATCCGGATGTGTAGATGATATATGCCAGGTGTGCCGGTGTGCATAGCGGCTTGGAGAAGTCAGCGGCATTGAAGCGGTTTGCTTGTGTATGCCACTGATCGTTGGTGATTAATACGCGATCTTTTCCGAGGCGGAGGCTATCATGGGCTTGTATGGCTTCGTGGGTACAGAGTACGATCGTAATGTCAGCGTCGTTGAGCATTGCCAGCAGCCGGTCATCAGGGAGCTCGGGTACCAGCGGTACATAGGCGGCCCCTGTTTTCAGAATGGCCAGCATAGCGATGATGGTATCTGCGCAACGTTCCATCATGATACCTATGTGCTGTCCCGGGAGAGCACCTTGTTCCTGGAGATAACGAGCCAGCTGATTGGCCTGTTGATTGAGGCGATCATAAGTTAGCGTGGTGTCCCTAAACAAGATGGCGGTGGCATCGGGTGTTTTTATTACCTGCTGCTGGAAGGCCTCTTGTATGGTTACAACTGGGTATACCATGCGGGTATTGTTAAAGGTGCTGAAGACGGTATGTACTTCCCCGGGTGTTGCCAGCGAGAGGGTAGCTATAGGACTATGCATATCTTTTAACACGCTCTCCAGCAGGTGGCAATAATGGGCTGCCATACGTTTGATCGTGTCTTCCCGGAAGAGGGAAGTGGCATAGTTGATGGAGAGCTGGCAATTATCCGGTTGTTCCTGGATGCTGAAGGCGAGGTCAAATTTTGCTTTATCTGCGGGGAACAGGAGGGGGGATATATCATAAGTAGCAGTGCTTAGTTGCAAGGCATTCACCTGCAGATAGGAGAACATGACATCGAATATGGGATTGCGGCTCAGGTCACGGGATAGCTGGAGGTGTTCTATCAGTTCTTCGAATTGAAAATCCTGGTGGGCGGTGCCTTGTATGACGGTATTTCGGATCTGTTGCAGGAATGTGGCGAAGGAGTCGGTGGATGCAGGTTGCCCCCGTAATACGAGGGTGTTGACGAACAGCCCTGCCATGTGTTGCATGTCCACATGTGAGCGGCCCGCTACTGGTGTACCGATTAGTATATCTTCCTGTCCGCTGTATTTGTATAACAGCAGGTAACATACCGCCAGGCTGAACATAAAGGGAGTGACTCCCTGTGTGGCTGCCTGTTGATACATTTCCTGTACGAGGTATACGGGGATGGGATGAAAGTATTCGGCGCCATCGAAACATTGTACGGCCGGCCGGGGCAGATCTTCGGGCAGGCTTAATACGGGAATATTATCCGGTGTGAGCTGGTGCAGCCAGTACTCCTTTTGTTGTTGCCAGGCGGGAGTATCGCGGCTGGTGTGTTGCCAGGCAGCATAATCTTTGTATTGCAAGCGCGGGTGAGAGAGGTTGATTCCATCATATAACTGCCAGAGTTCTTTGATCAGCATTTCCATGGACACGCCATCTGTGATGATATGATGCATGTCTATGATGAAGAGGGGAGGCAGCTGATCCGGGCAGGTGATCCAGGCGGCGCGTACGAGGGGAGCCTGGGCCAGGTCGAAGGGCGCTATCCATGCTAATGCTTCGCGGATACCATCTGAGGTAGCCTGCAGGCGGTCGAGCGCACAATATACGGCTGGTAGTATCACCTGTACGGGTGTACCTGCTTTCAGCAGGAAGGCGGTGCGTAATGCTTCATGCCGGTGGATGAGCTGGTTGATAGCGTATTCCAGCCGGGTGGTATCAATTTCACCTTTGACACGGGCGAGGAAAGGGACATTGTAAGCGGTACCAGGACCTTCCATTTGCGCGAGGACAAACAGCCGGTTCTGGGCGGCAGATAAGGCATAGTATGCTGCTACCGGTGCTTCCGGGATAGGCAGATAGGCTAATGCCGGTGTGCATTTATCGATCGCATTGGCGATCCTCTGTATTGTACGCTGTGTAAATATCTCCTGCAATGGCAGATGGACCTGAAAGACCTTTTGTATATGAGCGGCCAGGAGTGCTGCTTTGAGTGAATGTCCTCCCAGGGAGAAAAAATCCTGTGTAATTCCGAAGTTATTGTTTTCTAATATCTCCTGCCAGATGCCGGCCAGGCGGATCTCTGTATCAGTGGTTGGCGCCAGTGTAGTGGTGGCCTGTTGCCATTGATCAGGTGCAGGCAGGGCTTTCCGGTCTACTTTACCATTTGCCGTTAGCGGGATAGCCGGCAACTGCATCAGTAAGGCAGGTACCATGTATGCGGGAAGTGTGGCTGACAGCCAGTCTTTAACCTCGTCGATGGGTAGTGCGGATGACGCGGAGAAGTAGGCTACCAGGTATTTATCCTGTTGTGTGCCATCATATGCGATGACAGCAGCAGCGTTTATGGCCCGGTGTTGTAGCAGCCGTGCTTCAATTTCACCCGGTTCTACACGATAGCCCCTGATCTTTAACTGATGATCGATGCGTCCGGCATAGCAGATATTGCCATCGGGCAGATAGTATCCGAGGTCTCCGGTGCGATACATCCTTTCCTTTGTCAGGAAAGGATCTTGGAGAAAACGTTCTTGCGTTAAGGTGGTATTGGCAGCATAGCCTCGACCTACGTTGGCCCCTGCGATATATATTTCTCCGATTGCACCCAGTGGTTGTGGCCGGAGAGATTTGTCGAGGATGTAAATACGGTTGTTGATGACTGGTTTACCTATCGGAGGTACGTCGGTATTGGTGGTGCCCGCCGTATATTCATAGGTGGTGGCAACATGTGTTTCTGAGGGACCATAGTGGTTATGCAGGGTGGTATTACCCTGTCGCAGGTAATTGTCCAACAAGGGAGACACGGTCAATTGTTCGCCTGCCGTGATGATATGCCGGATACAGGTAGGTATCTGCTGTGCATAGACGAGTTGTCCGAACAGGAATTTCAGATAGGCCGTAGGCAGGAATATAGTCGGGATCTGATGTGTATCGATATAATTGAACAGTGTAGGTATATCTCTTTTATCTGTTTCGCTGATGATGTAGAGACAGCCACCCCCCAGGAGGGTCGTAAATATTTCCTGGTAGTATACATCGAAACAGTGTGTGGTGAACTGCAGTACCCTGCTGGTGTCGTTGATCTGGCCTTTGCATTGCTGATGAGCGATGAGGTTGGCCAGGTTGCGATGTTCCAGCATCACCCCTTTGGGTTTGCCGGTGGTACCTGACGTGTAGATGATGTATAGCAGGTCTTGTGCGTGACTATCGGGATAGCAGGTGCCGTTGATATTAGTGCGCAGTGCAGCTGTGATAGTGAGCTGTGGTACTGTGGATAGGAAGGGCAGGTGTGCTTCGACGAGGCAGATGGTGGTCTGGCTGTCGTCGAGGATATATTGAATTCTTTCCGCGGGATAATCTTTATCTATTGGTACGATGGTGGCACCTGCTTTCAGGATACCCAATACCGCCGCGATGAAGGTGGCAGAACGATCCGCTATCAGGGCCACGGCCTGTTGTGGGCCGATGCCTTTTTGCAGCAATGCTGCTGCAATGGTGTTGGCTTGTGCCTGTAAGGTCTCATAATCTGTACGGTTGCCATTGTGAAACACTGCGGGGGCAGTGGGGTGAAGGGCTACCCGTTGATCGAACCAGGTGTGTAATACGGGCGGTTGTTGATAGCTGGCGGCGGTGGCATTGAAGGTGTCCAGTGTATGTTGTTCTTCCGGGCTGATCACCGTCACCTTTTGTACTGGTATATCCGGCTGCGTGGTGACGCTGTGTAGTATTGTGGCTAGTCCTGCTGCCAGATAAGCGATCTGCATATCGTCATAAGCGGCCTGGTTGTAATTGAACCGGATGCGAAGATCCTGTTGCGGGACGATAATGACGTTGAGGTCATAATGTGTTTGTTCGTTAAAGACAGCCTCGCGGATCTTCAGTTGCTGACCGGCGGTAGAGTGTTGATGGAGTAATCCCTGATCTACGGGATAGTTTTCGAATACGAGGATATGATCGATGAGGTCTTGTCTGATCTCGCTGCATTGCTGAATGTCTGCCAGCGGGAGGTAGGCATATTGATCTGCGGAGAGGGCGTCGGTCTGTACGGACTGTACCAGTTCGGAGAACAGGGTGTCTGGTGTCGTTTGTATACGTACGGGTAGGGTATTGATAAAAATGCCTGCGATGGTATCTATTTGTGGGATGCTCGTCGGCCTGTTGGATCGGACGGCGCCATAGACTACATCATTGGTATTGTTGTGTCGTTGCAATAAGAGGCCCCAGGCCGCCTGGATGATATTGTTGACGGTAACTTGTTGTTGTTGTGCCAGTGTCTTCAGCCCATCATAGATGGTAGCCGGGATGATATGCTGTTGTTCGTGTACCAGGTATGTTGCCTGCTGTTTTTTGAGCCGTTGTATCGATGTGCGCTGTGTGTAGTGCGCCAGGTACCCGGTCCAGTGGTGCAGTGCGGCTTTCCGGGATTGGGTACTTAGCCAGCGGAGGTAGCTGCTGAAAGGCTGTGGCCGGGCAGACAAGGCGGCGTTGCCGGTAGACAGCAGGTGATAGGTCTTGAGCAGGTCCTGTAGCAGCATGATAAGGCTCCATCCATCCAGTATGATATGATGGAAGCTGAAGATGATGCTACACTGTGTGTGGGCGGTATGTAGCAGATACAACCGGTGGAGCGGTCCTGTTGCCAGGTGATACAGCTCCTGCATGTCTGTCTGTAAGGTATTTGTTAGTAGCGCCTGTTGCGTTGTGATGTCGCAGCCAGAAAAGTCTCTGTAATGAAAGTGATGAGGGATATCTGTATGTACTTCCTGCAATGGATGTATCAGTCCCTGGTGGTGGAAGGTCGTGCGTAGTATATCGTGTGTGCGGATGAGTATGCGATAGCAGTTTTCCAGCAGGGCCGGTTGTATGTTGCTATCGAGGTGAAGGACCATTTGCACGTGATAGGCGCCGGCGGCGTGCACGGTCATATCGTGGAAGAGGATGCCGCTTTGCATGGGGGAGAGCTCGTATCTGCCTGCTGTCTGGTGTACCAGGGGCGTATAGTGTGTGGCGACGACGGTTGCCAGCGGGGAGGCGACTGTGGCGAGCTGGCGGACGGTGGGATAGCGGAAGATATCTTTGATACTTACCTGTATGCCCTGCAAGGCAGCTTTGGCTGCGACCTGTATTGCTTTGATGGAGTCTCCGCCCAGGGAGAAGAAAGCATGTGTGGTGCCGACAGTACCGGTTTGTAATACTTCTTTCCAGATGTGGAGCAGTGATGCTTCTGTTTCGTTGGCAGGCGCCGTAACAGGGAAGGTACTGCATTGCTCCGTTGTGGGCGTCGGCAAGGCTTTCAGGTCGGCTTTACCATTGGGAGATAGCGGGATGTGATCTATCTGCATGAAATGCGCCGGTATCATGTATTCGGGCAGTTCCCGTGACAGGAGGTCCCGCAGCTCCTGAGTGTCTATAGGGCTTGCGGCTACATAGTATGCGCATAATTGTGGCTGGGCAGCTGGTGGTGTCCAGGCGGTGACGATCGCCTCTGTGATATCGGCGGCTTTGAGTAGCTGTTGGGCGATCTCTCCTGGTTCTATGCGATATCCCCTGATCTTGACCTGGTGATCGATGCGGCCGAGGTAGGCCATGTTACCATCGGGGCACCATCGGGCGAGGTCGCCGGTGCGGTACATCCGTTGTGTGGGGAAGAAAGGGTCCGGCAGGAATTTCTCTGCGGTGAGGTCTGGTCTGTTAAGGTATCCTTCTCCGACGCCGGTACCGGAGATATAGAGTTCTCCCGGTACGCCCTCTGGTTGAAGGCGACCGTCGGGGTTGAGTATGTAGAGGCGGATATTGCTGATGGGTTTCCCGATGGGGATGGATGCCGGAGCCGGCGCATCGGGGCAATCGAACCAGGTAACATCGATCGCTGCCTCCGTAGGGCCGTACAGGTTATGCAGGGTGGCGCCATAGGGAGTTTGCAGGCATTCGCGGAAGCCATCCACCTGTTGTGGCTGGAGGGCTTCACCGCTGGCGAACACTCTTTTCAGGGAGCTGAGATCCCATTTACCTGGATAGGCTTTCAGGAATTCGAGCGATACCTGTAACATGGACGGTACGAAGTGTAAGGTAGTGATGCGGTGTTGCGCAATGGTGTCCATGATAACGGCCGGATCTTTTTCTCCCGCCGGTTCCAGGAAGCAAACGGCTGCGCCGGCAAAGGCCCACCAGAAAAGTTCCCAGACAGACACATCGAATGTATACGGCGTTTTCTGAAGGATGACATCCCCGGTGGACAGCGGGTATTGCTGCTGCATCCACCATATGCGGTTAACGGCAGCGCGGTGGGCTATCATGGCACCTTTGGGTTTGCCGGTAGAGCCGGAGGTATATATCACATAAGCCAGCGAGGATGCGGGCGTAATTATAGCAGGACCTGCTGTTGCTGTTTGTTGCAGTGCTTCGTCGAGCAGCAAGGTGACACCATTGAAAGCGATCGAGTGCTGATGGCAACGTTCGGTCAGGAGTACGGCAGCTTTGCTATCGTCGAGCATATACTGTATCCTGTCTGCAGGATAGGAGGGGCTGATGGGTAGGTAGGCGGCGCCAGCTTTCAGGATGGCCAGTATACCTACAGGCAATGCTGCGGAGCGTTCGGCGAGGATGGCGACAATATCGCCAGGTCTTATGCCTGCCTGGACCAGTTGTAATGCCAAGGCGTTGGCATGTTGTGCTACGGCGGCGTAGGTAAGTTGTTGTTCGCGGAAGATGACGGCGATATGATCCGGCGTGGCTGCGGCTTGTTGATCGAATATGCTATGCAGGGTATGTGTATCGGGGAAATCAGCTCTAGTATCGTTCAAGGTATACAGCAGTTTATGCCGTTCTTCGGGTGACAGGAATTCGATGCTGCCGATGCGTTGTGTAACGGACTGTGTCATGGCCAGCAGGACGGCTTGTAGCTGGCAGGTCATCCGGGCGATGGTCTGGGGGAGAAAGAGGCGGGTATTGTATTCGAAGCGCAATTGAATTTCCTGTTCGTGGTCGGTGGCTTCCAGGGTAAGGTCATATTTGGCCGTAGGCGCGGTAAAAGGCAACTGACTGACAGCGTAGGGGCCTGCCTGTGCTATTGCTACCGGTGCCTGTTGCCAGGCCAGTAATACATCGAACAGGGGATGCCGGCTGATATCGCGGGGAAGATCCAGTAATTCTGGGAGATCATTGACGGTACTATTACTGTGTGCGGAGGCTGTCGCCAGCATTTGCTGTACTTCCTGCATCAGGCTGAGCACCGATCTATCTGGCTGCGGCATGGTGCGAAGTGGCAGGGTGTTGACAAACATACCTATCAGGGGCTGCAGACATTGGTAGGGTCTGTTGGCCATGGGGATACCTATTACGATATCTTCCTGTCCGGAATAGCGATGCAGCAGGATATTGTATGCGGTGAGCATTACGGTAAATGCGGATACCTGGTGGGTGGCTGCCAGACTGCGGATAGCCGTGGTGGTATTCTTATCCAATGTGCTGTAGTAACTATCGCCTTGATAGGTCAGCAGGGCAGGTCTAGGAAAGTCGAGCGGGAGCTGGAGTACCGGGATGCCGGAGGAGAACAGTTGCTGCCAGTATGCAGGTGTATTATCGGATTGATCGTACCATACGGCGTAGTCTGTATACTGCCGTTCGGGAGCCGGGAGGGTATCGCCAGCGTATAGCTGTAGTAGTTCCTGCAGGCAGATATTGACGGACCAGCCATCTGCGATGATATGATGTATGTCCAGCAGGAGCAGTTGTGTTTGATCCGGGAGGTCGGTCAACGCAGCGCGCAGTAAAGGCGGTTGGGAAAGATCGAAGGGGCGGATGAAGGCATGGAAATGATCGGCCAGTGCGTCGGAGGTTACAGGCTTGTCGACCGGCCAGGGGCGTTCTTCTGTATGGAATGCGGTGAGGGAGGAGATCTGCTGGCAGACCTTATTGTCCTGCAGGAAAAATGCTGCACGAAGCTGTTGCTGTCTTTGCAGCAGCTGGAGGAAGGCTGCGTTCAGGCGATATATGTCCAGGCGACCCTGTAGGTGGAAGGCACCAGCCATATTATAGGCGATGTTATCCGGCTCGAAGGTTTGTTGTATGTACAATTGTGCTGCCGCAGGAGGAACAGGATAATGAAGAGCTGGCGGGGCCAGGGGCAGCTCTTGTGTGGTGCGCACTGTATGATGCCTTGATTGCAGGGCTGTTGCCAACATACGGACGGTGGGGTAGGAGAAGATGTCGGTAACTTCCATGGGAATACGGCGGGTACGCGCTGCATTGACCAGCCGGATGTTATTGATGGAATGTCCTCCTAGTGAGAAGTAGTTGGCGGTGGCGCTGACGGATGGTTTCTCTAAAATCTCTTCCCAAATATTAGCCAGCTGTATCTCGAGATCGCCAGCGGGAGCGACGTATTGTGCTGCGGCTGGTTGGTCTGTGGGCAGCGGTAAAGCTTTTTTGTCCACCTTACCATTAGGAGTGAGGGGGAGTATATCGAGCCAGCAGCAGACGGCTGGCAGCATGTAATGCGGCAGGGTGTTGGCCAGGAACTGTAGTAATGACGGTTCGTCGAGAGTAGCGGTATGGTGCAGTACGCAATAGGCGGCGAGGAAGTATTCGTCGTGTTCATCCTTCCAGGCTTTAACGGTGGCATCTTTCACGGCGGGATGGGCGATGATGGCGGCGATGACTTCTCCCTGTTCTATGCGGAAGCCGCGGATCTTTACCTGATCGTCTATACGCTGCCGGAAGTAGTAGTTGCCATCCTGTTTGCGAACGACATGATCTCCGGAGGCATAGAGGCGGGTGCCTGCTCCGATACCGGGATGTATATGGAAGCTGGCAGCTGTCCGTTCCGGCATCCGGTAATATTCCCTGGCCAGGCAGGTTCCTGCTATGTATAACTCACCCGGCATGCCGGTGGCAGCGGGGTAACCGTATCGATCCAGTATGTACCAGTATACGCCCGGGATGGGCTGGCCGATCGATATCTCCTGTTGTTGCGATGTTATATGCGAGGCTGCTACCCATACGGTTGCTTCCGTAGGACCGTACATGTTATACAACGAGATGGCAGGATGTTGGTGGAATTGAGCAGCCAGTGAAGGGGGGAGTGCTTCTCCACCACATAATGCTTTGAAGGGTTGGTGCGGTTGCCATCCTGCGAGGAACAGCATTTTCCAGGTAGCAGGTGTAGCCTGCATAGTGGTGACCGGGTACGCGGACAGCAGTCTGCGCAAGGCGAAAGCATCTCTGGCGTCAGCAGCAGTGGCCATTATTACGGTAGCGCCGGTATAGAGCGGCAGGTATAATTCCAGTACATGTATATCAAAACATACGGTGGTGACGGCCAGCAGGATATCTTCCGGGAGCAGGCCGGGCTGTGAGGCCATTGCTGTCAGGAAGCTGGCTACGGTGCGATGTTCGATAGCGACACCTTTGGGTCTGCCGGTAGAGCCGGAGGTGTATATGATGTAAGCCAGGCTATCGGGGGAGACGGTGGGTAAGGTTACCGGTGTGACAGGTGTGGTGATGATCTCATCATATAGCCAGGCTTTGGTAGGAGTGGCGGTAAACTTGTCTGCAAATGCTGCTTCGGTGATCGCTAATGGGCACGCTGCATCTTCAATGATCATGTTGATCCTTTCTTCCGGGTAGTCAGGGTCTAGTGGGATATAGGCGCTGCCTGCTTTCCAGATACCCAGTAAGGTGATCATCAGGGAAGAGGAGCGGCTGAGGCATACTGCGATAGGCATATCTTTTCCGGCACCCTGCTGATGGAGCCAGCAGGCCAATTGCGTGGCCTTTGTATGGAGGGTGCGATAGGAAAGCGATCCGTCGTCTGCGATGAGTGCTGTCTTTTGTGCCTGTAGCAGGGTTTGTGTATCCCATTGCGACAGGAATAACGGCACCGGTTGTATGACCGGGGTATCGTATATGCCCAGCTGTTGCAGTTCCTCTTCCGGGAGCCAGTTCATTGCGGCGATGTGTTGATCGCTGTGCAGGGGCAGGTAGGTCAGGAGGTGGCTGAACCGGCGGAGCATGTTTTCGCCATCTTGTGTGGTGAAATGGTCTTCCCGCAGCTGGAAGTCGAACAATACCGGTTCGTTGTTGCGATAGGCGCGGACGAAGAGGTTGAAAGGTTGTGTATCGTGTTCGTGTGTGAAGGTGCGTGGTAGTATCTCTGTTACATCGTTAGCGGAGATATTATAATCAAACTGTTCGAAGGAGAAGGTGATATCGAATAGTTGTTCCCGGTTGTGTGCCAGCAGTTGGAGATCGCGGTAGATCTGTCCCAGCGGATATTCCTGGTAGCGGTAGTCCTGTTTCTGTGCCTGTTTGATCTCGCGTAGCAGGTCTTTGAAAGACAGGCTGGTGCCATAGCTGAACCTGGCAGCAGCGGTGCTTGCGAAGATGCCTAGTACCTTTTTGAACCTGGCATTGGTGCGATTGTGTACGGGTAGTCCTATTACCAGTTCATCGGTTTGGCAGGCCCTGGTGAAGTAGACGTAGAGGAGTCCGAGGAGGACGTGGAAGATGCTTACGCCATTGTCATTGGCCAATGACAGCAATTGTTCGTATTGTTCATAGGGTACTGCTAATTGATGCCGGCGGCTTTTCAGGGAGTTGTTTTCCGAGATGGGGTATAGCAGTTGAGGGGGCAGTGGGGAAAATTTTTGCGACCAGTATTGCCGATGAGGCAGGAAGGCGGCGGTGTCTTGTCGTTGGCTGTTGATGGCAGCTACGGCATGTCGGAAGTCGAAGGTGCTGGCTTCGGGTACCTGACCGTTGGTGAGTTGTTGATAGTCGGCGAGCAGTTGACGGAGGAACAAGGTGAAACCCCATCCGTCGAGGATGAGGTGATGTGCTTTGATGTAGACCAGCTGGTCGGTGTCGGAGAGGCGTACGATGGAGAGATGGAAGAGTTGTGTTGTCAGGGAGAAAGGCGTTGCGAAGTCCTGGCGGAGGGATGTCAATGCCAGCTCCAGGGGTGTTTGTTCCCCGGAATAGTCTATTACGGGAATATCTGACAGGGATGTTTCGGCATAGTATTGCAAAGGGATATCTCCCTTTATGTCTAGGCGGGTGCGGAATGCGGCTTCCCTGTTGACGATGCCCAGCGCAGCTGCTTTCAGCAAGGGCAGTTGCAGGCGGCCTTTCAGCCGGTAGTAGCCTCCGATGATATAGAAGGGGGAGTCGGGATAGCGTTGCTGGTGGAGGTATATATCAAGCTGTGCGGGAGTCAGTGGTTGTGTTGCTGCAAATGCCTGCTGTGTCATAAAGTTGGATATAAAATAATGAGAGACGGAACTATTTTCAGGAGCTTAGGATCAGAATCTGACGGGTAGTTGCTGCAGGCCTCTTATCAGCATGCTGGGGCGGTGGAGCAATGTATCTGCCGGTACTGCCAGTTGTATGGCAGGAAGTCTGCTTATCAGGGTATGGACGGCGATCTCCCCTTCGAGGCGGGCGAGGGGGGCGCCGAGGCAGAAATGTATGCCATGTCCGAAGGCGATATGCCGGTTATTTTCGCGGGAGATGTCGAAGGTATCTGGTTGGGCGAAATGGTCATGGTCACGATTGGCGGCACCTGTTATGAGCAGGATCTCTTCGCCGCGGGGGATGGTGACCTCACCGATAGTGATCTCTTCCAATGCAAAACGGATGGTGGATGTAGCTACGGAGGAGTCGTACCGTAACATTTCTTCTACTGCCTGCGGGATGAGGGATGGATGTTGCTGAAGACGTTCCAGCTGGTCCCTGTGGCGGAGTAGTGCGAGCATGCCATTGCCGATGAGGTTGACGGTCGTCTCATGTCCGGCGAGGAGGAGGAGGAATACCATGGATAGCAATTCCTGTTCAGACAGTTTGTCTCCTGCTTCTTCTACGGATAACAAGGCGCTGATAAGGTCGTTGCCCGGTTGTTGCCGGCGTTGGATAAATACCTGTCGCAGGTAGTGAATAAAACCATCCGTTGCTTCCTGTACCAGCTTGATATTATCGGCTGTCGTGTAACCATCAGTGAGTACGTTAGACCATTGGCGGAACTGGTCTTGTTCGTCGATGGGGATGCCTAACAGTTCGGCGATCACGGTGAGTGGAAGGGGGAATGCGAAGTCGTCGATGAGGTCCATGTTTCCTTTTGTGATGACTTTGTCGATCAGCTCGTCGGCGATCTGTTGGATGCGCGGTCTCAGCTGTGCGGTGTGTTTGGGCGTGAATGCTTTATTCACCAGGGCCCGTACGCGGGTATGATCGGGAGGATCCATCATGAGCATATGCTGGCTGAGCAAGGTCATATTATCTACCTGATCGAAGGGTAGCGGCTGAGGTTGTTCTCCCTGTGCTTTGCCCGGCACTTTGGTGACACGCGGATCTTTCAGTAACGCCATGACATCGTCGTAGCGGGTGACGAGCCAGATGGGGTAGTCGTTTTCCAAGGTGATACGATGAACGGGGGCTTCCTGCCGGAGTAAGGCGTAGGTAGGATAGGGGTTCTGTATGAAAGCCGGATCGAAGAAGTTGACGGATATATTTTTTTTGCCTGTTACTGGGCACTGTGTGTGTGGCATATGGTCTTATATTTTTAGGCAGGACAGCTGAGTGGCGGCTCAGCTGTCCTGGTATTTATCAGGCTACTTCGTAGCCGGAGGTTGTTTTCTTTTGTACGGTATGTTGGGTTTTATCGAGCAGGAAGTTGCCGATAGCGAGGTAGTCTATTTTAGTACGGAGGAAGGTGCGGATGGCATTTTCCGGGGTACATACGACGGGTTCCCGATCGTTGAACGAGGTATTGAGCAGGATGGGAACGCCGGTGAGTTTTTTAAACTCGGAGATCAGGCGATGGTATTTCGGGTTGGTAGTGGCCTGTACTTCCTGTATGCGGGAGGTGCCATCTACGTGGATGACGGCCGGTATCTGATCAGCTTTGCTGCTGTTGACGGGGTAGGCCATGAGCATGAACCTGGCGGCCAGGGCTTTTTTACTGATATGGAACCAATCGGCCGCATCTTCTTCGAGTATGCTGGGGCAGAAGGGGCGGTGATCTTCGCGGTGTTTTACCAGGCGATTGAGGCGTTTTACCATTTCCGGATCGCGGGGATCTGCCAGCAAGCTTCTGTTGCCCAATGCGCGCGGACCGAATTCCATTCTTCCCTGGAACCAGCCTACTACTTTTCCTTCGCTGATGAGTTGTGCGACGGTGGTTTCGATCTGTTCGCAATAAGTGAAGGGGACGTCGAGTGCCTGTAAGGTGTGGAGGATCTCTTCATCGCTGTATTCGGGTCCGAGGTAGGTATGTGGTATTTCCAGTGGCTGGTAGTATTCTCCGCCGTAGATGTTGTGATATACCAGCAGTGCGGCGCCCAGTGCTGTGCCGGCATCGTTGGCGGCCGGTTGTATATATATGTTTTTAAAAGGGCCTTCTTCGAAGATGACGCGGTTAGCGACACAGTTAAGTGCTACGCCACCAGCGAGGCAGAGGTTTTCGCTTTGTGTGAGCTGATGGAGGTGGTGTATGAGGTTGAGTAGTATGTCGGTGGTGACCTGTTGTAAGGCAGCGGCTATATCCATATGTTCCTGGAGGATGGGAGCATCGGCGGGCCTTTGTGGAAGACCGAAGAGGGCTTCCAATGTGCTATAGTCTTCGAGGCGGAAGCGGATGAAGTGGCCATCGATCTCAAAGTGGTCGTTATGATTGTGTATGAAGGTATCGAACTGTGTGCGGTATCGGGAGCTATTGCCGAAGGAGGCGAGGCTCATGATCTTGCAGGCATCGTATTCGGAGTATCCCAGGTATTTGGCGAATTTCTCCCAGAGGAATCCCAATGAGTTGGGATATATGATCTGTTTAAGAGCGGTGATGTTGTCTTTTTGTCCATGGGCGAGGAGGGCGGATTCGATTTCGCCGATGCCATCGATAGAGAGGATGGCAGCCTCGGGGAATGGGGCTGGGAAGAAGGCGGAAGCGGCATGCGCTTTGGCATGTTCTATCCAGCGGAACTGGCCTTTAAAGCCCATTTGTTGCAGGCGTTCCGGAATGGAGAGCAGTTTGTCGCAGAAAAGCTGTTCTCCGGTTTCGGTGCCCCAGTCATCGGGAGTGGTGAGGTCGTTGATCTGGGTATTATGTGCGATCCTTCTTTTGGGATCGAAAGAGAAGGCGATGATATCTATATCGCTGAGGGAAAGGCCTGCCATGTTCAGGCAGGTGTTGACTGCGAGTACGGGCAGCTCGTCCGGGTTGTCTATCCGGGCGGGTTTAGCATGTTTGATGCGATTGAGTCTTTCTTCTTCTATGGCGGCTATCAGCTGGCCATCGACCAGGAGAGCGGCGGAAGATTCGTGGTAAGCGGCGTTGATGCCAAGGATGTTGAGTGACACGGGTAAAAGGTTATGAGTGACTAATAAGATTTATCTGGCGGGTCATGGCAAAGCGCTGCCTGAGCATACCGTAAACTTTGAGGCATGCGCGATGGCCTTGACACGTAGGCGTCAAATGCGGATGTTGTGTTTAAATGGTTTTATTGTTCGTTCATCGTGTTGTATTGGTTACCATTTTGACGGCAAAAGGATAGCAGCCCGCCGGGGAAAGTGCGGGATGGTATTATCTGTCAATGTGGTACATATGGCTACGTTGGGCATATCAATAAGCTGGTCCTCTTACTGCTATGCTGCGGAGCATATGATCATGTGTTTATGTGTTATGTCTGTCTATAGGTTACGACTGGGCTCACGGAAGCCGGTGAAAGTTTACTGGTTCTAAAGTTGGTAACTATGTTGCTGCTTAAATGTTTTAGCAAAATGTTAAAAAATAAGAGGGAAACGTACTGCTGATAAATGGTGTGCGTTCATGTCGTGTTAAATTATGGGTTTACTTTGCGTGATGATCAATTATATAGTTCGTTAGGTATGCCTAACGGGGAGTTCCATGTTTCGTAGGTCTTACGGGCCTGGGTGAGGGTGATATTGCCTTTTTGACCTTTTTTATATTTGAGTACCAGCATATGCAGGTGGGTGACGCCATCTGCATGGGCGGTTGTTTTCATTTGTGTTATGCTTTCGGTTGCAATATTAAAGATGTTTTCGAATCTGTCCACGAATGTTTCATATCGGATGGGGACGTGATCGAGTATGATCTCTACTGCGGCGCCGGGCAGATATTTTTCGAGGATATCACAGAGCATAAACGGCGTGTGTTCGTTTCCGGGAGCCATTGTTACCATTTGGAAGGTGCCATCTTCCTGGAGGTATTGGCTTACATCTTTGAGGAGTGCTTCTACGAAGGAGAGGCCGTATATGCCTGCTGCTGAATTGTAGTAGTATTCCATGTTGGGCGGTGTTGGTTCAAATGGCGGGTTGGAGTAGATGAAACCAAACTTCCGGTCTGTTACTGGTGCGAAGATATCGGTGGTGTTACCATCTTTAATTTCGAGTTGATGGTCGAGGTTATTGAGCAGGACGTTATGTCCGCTGAATATTTTGGCTCTTGGGTTGATATCCAGTCCTGTGCAGTGTCTGGCGCCTTTTAGTAAGCAGAAGATGCTGAGGATGCCGGAGCCGAGTCCGATCTCCAGTATATCTTTTCCGGTGATATCTGTGAGGTCGGTGTAGTCCATGAAAAAGAGTTGTTCGGGCTGTAGGGGGATGACCTGATCTTTTTCTTTATAGTGAAAAGGATCTGTCAGAACGGGAATATGCAGTGCATAGGTGTCCCGGTTGTAGAGTTCTGGTAATGCGCCGGAGGCATCCAGGGAGTTGGTGAGTTCTCTGGAGCTGATGATTTCGTATTCCGGGGTTTGTTGTGTGCCTGATCGTTTTTCACCTACAACGAACAGCGTTTTGACTAGTGTTTCTTCCATTGTGTTATTTTTTAAGGTAACGTTCTGTTGGTTTATAGTATGGGTTGTCAGGCTATCATTGAGTGCAGGCAATAGTATGGCTGCTATCATTGATAGTATGACATATCAAGTCTTTACGTGGTGAAAAATTACAAGTGCGGCCTTTGTTGAAGAGGAAGGTATATCTTTATCACCGTTATGGCGGTATGGGCTATACACGGCGGGTTTGAGTGCCGTATAGCTGGTATACGCGCATAGGTGTGACTATGGCCTGATATCCTTACTTATTGCCAACCGTTGTTACACATGGCTATTCACAGACTAAATTTGAATTTGTCAGTGGGTAATTTTGCAATTCTTCGTTTTAATGACCAGGGTAAAAAGGGTTGAGCAAATCATTGGCAAACCGTCAAGAAGAAGATTACTTTTTTCCCCAGGTACTGCGGTGTACCAAAGTAATGTTCCCGGTATCATAGGTTTGTGTATGCTGCTACGTTATTGTTTCAAATGTGTAATCAAAATTACTCCTTTTTTCTACAATTACTAATCAAAAAATGTTTTTTACAAACATTTTTTTAATCAACATGACTATTTGTTGGATAATGTTTTGCGCAGCTCGTATGGCGGATCGGGAGGGGGTATCCGGTTGCGGGCAATCGCTACGTGTAAGGGCGGACGTTATTGCCGTTTTGATAGATGTTGTGCCATCTATTTCTTAGCTGACAACTGTTACTTATCCAGGTGTATGATACGGGAGTATGTAGTTAGCACACAAACTATTATTATAAAAAATAATTGCAACTAAGTATCATATTTGAATTCATAACACTTATATTTGCTGTATGCGTATATCTGCATATCATATAAAGCGACAGTTGCCGGCGATCTTTCTGCTGGTGGTGTTGTGTTTTGTGCAGTTAGTGAAGACGGGACATACGCATGATCATGCAGGCGCTCAGCACCGGTCGTTGTGGAGCTGGCGGCAATTGCTGGCAGGAGGTGGGGAGCTATGTGTTTCGGGCGAGGCATTTGTGCAGCGGGGGCATGCCTGTATTATTTGTGATTATGATTTGAGTAAGGACGCCGTGATTGACTATTCCTTGCCGGCGGTTGCGATATTATCCTTTTGGTTTTTACCCTATCTTTTATTTTCTTCTTCTTCTTATACCGGTGTTCATACGGTACGTAGTAACAGGGGACCTCCTGTTGCGATGATGTAATCTGCTTTACGTATTTCCATCATTATTTACTGACTATCACATTCAATTATGCTGCAAGCAATCGGGCTGTCCAAGCGATTTGGGCGGTACACGGCGTTGCACGGGCTGGACCTGGAGGTAGGAGCAGGGGAAGTGTTTTGTTTGTTAGGCCCTAACGGCGCCGGTAAAACGACGACTATCAACTGTTTTCTTGGATTTACCACTCCATCGGCCGGCAGTGCGAAGGTAAACGGGATCACGGTGCATGAGCACTTGGCGGCTGCGCGGAGGGCTATTGCATACATTCCGGAGACGGTGATGTTGTATCCTTATCTCAGCGGGCTGGAGAACCTGGCATTTTTTCATACGCTGACGGGAGCGGTAGCGAGCCGGGAGCAGTTGGAGCGGTATCTGCTGGATGCTGGTTTGCAGGCGGATGCTATTCACCGGCGGGTGCAAGGTTATTCCAAGGGGATGCGGCAGAAGGTCGGCATTGCTATTGCGACGGCGAAGCAGGCCAAGGCATTGTTGCTGGATGAGCCGACATCCGGGTTGGACCCCAGTGCCAGCAATGAATTTTCGCTGTTGCTGCAGCGGTTCAGCCGGGAAGGCCGGGCAGTATTGATGGCCACGCATGATCTGTACCGTGCGCGGGAAGTAGCCAGCCGGATCGGTATTATGAAAGAGGGGCGGTTGCTGACGGTAATGCAGGCCAGCGAGGTAGATCATTATGCGCTGGAGGAGATCTATATGGAACATATGTTAGCCGACAAATAAATCTATGTTCAAGACGATTGCTATAAAAGAATGGCGGACGGCGTGGCGTAACCGCACTATTGTGGGGGGAGCGTTATGTTTATTGCTGCTGTTGGGGATTGCCTTTGCCGGTACGCAGCGGGAGGCATCGCAGTTGCGTGTGCAACGGGCTGCTGCCACGGCGTTGTTCCGTTCGCAATGGGAGGGCATGAAAGCGGGGAATCCGCATGATGCGGCACATTTTGGTACTTATTTATTCAAGCCGTTACCGGTGTTGAGTGGTTTTGATAATGGTGTGAATGCGGTAAGCGGTTATAGTATGCGGGTGGAGGCCCATGTGCAGCATTTGCTGGCAGCGGGGCCTGTAGGGCCGGCGGATAACTACCTGCGTTTTGGCGGGTTGACGATGGCCACTGTGCTGGGATTGTTTTTTCCCTTATTCATTATACTATTTTGTTATGCTACGTATACCCAGGAGCGGGAGAGCGGGACATTAAAATTATTACTGCTACAGGGAGCCGATCAGCGGAGGTTACTGGCCGGCAAGACGGGGTTTAACCTTTTAGTATGTAATGGATTGTTACTCTTGGGTTTATTGTTATACCTGCCTTTGCTGTTTGTTGGCACCGGGTTGAGGGCAGCGGGAACAGACTATATACGAGCGGGATTGTTGGTACTGGTGTACGGTTCCTATACCAGCATACTCGTGTTATTATGTGTGTTCTTTTCTGCAAAGCTAAAACGGGGGACGCAGGTGTTGTTACTGTTACTGGCCTGCTGGCTATTTGGTAACGTACTGGCGCCCCGGGTGGCGGCAGCGGCCGGAGGGATGCTTTATCCGCTTCCTTCGAGGCAGGTATTACAACAAAAGATAGACGAAGCGGAGAAGTTTGGTATTCATGGGGATGATCCCAGGAGTAAGCGGCAGGAGCGGCTGCAACGGGAATGGTTACAGCGTTACGGGGTGAAGACCCTGGCGGCGTTGCCGGTTAACTTTGACGCTATACAAATGCAGGCTGCGGAGGATTATATGCAACGCATCTATGATGCGGAGATGGGCAAGGTGGATAGGCTGATCCGGGCGCAGAACAAGATCGCTGATCAGGTGGCTTTTCTGGACCCTTATCTGGCTCTGCGTAGTCTTTCGATGGCGATCTGCGGATCGGATTACCGGCATCACGCGTCTTTTTTCCGGGCAGCGCAGCAGTATCGTAATGATTTTATCCGTCAGCTGAATGAGCGGATGGCATATGGCGGCAGTAAGACCGGCGATTATGGCTGGAAGACGGAAGCTGCTTTCTTTAAGTCGATGCCGGTGTTCCGTTATCAGCCCCCTGTATTGACAGCGGTGTTGTGGGAGCAGCGGTATGCGATCGTTTCGCTTGTGTTGTGGTTATTATTCGGTGTGTTTTTACTCAGGAAAATCTCTGTTGATGGCATCTTATAAGCAGTTTGTGCATAGTAGCCGTTGGTTGTTGCGCTACGAGTGGCAGGGCGTATTGCGTAGTTACACGTTGCTGGTGATCCTTTCGGTGTTGTTGCTGACGGGCGGATATGCCTTGTTTTATGGGCATTCGGTAGCGATGCAGCGGATGGTGGTGATGGATAGTTTGCGGCAGGATTACCGGTCGCGATACGATCAGCTTTACGGGCAGTTATCTGCCGACACGACTACGGCACAAGGGAAGAGTGATTATGCTGCTGCTATATCGCCGGCGGTGGTGGAATACCGGTTATATCGTACTGCGCACCAGGAGGCGGCGGCATTCAGTGCCTTGTCGATAGGGGTGAGTGATATTGCCAATGCTTATTACCCGGTGCGGATCAAAGATATCTATCAGGCTGCGGAGGAAAAGATCAGCAATCCGCAGCAGTTGGTTGCCGGCAATTTCGACCTGGCTTTCCTGGTGATCTACTTGTTGCCATTGCTGGCGATCGGTTTTAGTTACCAGTTATTATCATTGGATAAGGAGCAAGGGACGCTGGCCTTGCTGACGATACAGGGAGGAGGCGTTGTGTGTGTGTTACTGTTCCGTCTATTATTGCGCTACCTATTGTTATTGGCCGGTGTGTTGTTGCTGACATTTGCCGGACTTTTGCTGGCACCTGCGGGCAGTCATTTCCGGTCGGCGGAGCTACTATTTTGGATAGGCATTACGGGTATTTACCTGGCTTTCTGGATGGCGTTGATCTGGTTTGTGATCTCGTGGAACCGGAGTTCGGCGACTAATCTGGTGGCACTGTTATTCAGCTGGTTGTTGTTGCTGGTGATCATTCCGGCGCTGGTGCATTTTTCGCTGGTACGGACGGCCACGACAGATCATACGGCGGTAAATGCGTCCCGGCAGCGGGAGATCGCCTGGGAGACCTGGGACCTGCCTCAGAAGGACTTGTTGGATAGTTTTTACCTGCGGTACCCTGTATACCGGAATCAAAGTGCTTATGACACCAGCGAGTTGAGTATGCGGAGGTCAATGGCTTATTATCAGCTGGCGGAAGACAGGATGGACCGGGTGCTGGCGGCGCAGGAAGCTACGTACCAGCAAGAGTTAGGGATGGTGATGCGGGCTTATTCGTTTAGTCCATCGGTATATGCGCAGGCATTACTGAACCGGATCGCGCAGACGGATGTATTGGATCAGTCATTTTTCCGGGAGCGGGTGCGTGTGTTCCGGGACAGCTGGAAACACTACATGTATGATTTCAATTTTAATGACCGGACATTTAAGGCGGCGGACTATGCCACATTACCGGTATATGTGCCTACTGCCGATCCAGGTCGTATTTCCATGCTATCAAAAGGGTTGCTATACTTCGGTTTGCTCAGCGCTGCATTTGCATTGGCAGGCACGATGGTGCTCCGTCGTACCCAAGGATAGTACCGATCTATAAACTTAACAACTGTATGAAAAAAAATGTCGTTATACTAAGTATTATTATTCATTTGTCTGGTTGGGTATATGCACAGCAGCGTGTACCTGACAGTCTACGTAAAATGCGGCTCAAGGAGGTGGAGGTCGCAGATCGGAAACGTCGTTTCAGAACGGATAGTGTATCGTCCCTGTTGCGCTTGGAGGGCAGTTTCCTGGAGACACCTCAGCATATTGTAAATGTGAGTAGTGCACTGATCCGGGAACAAGGAGGGTTGGTGTTACGTGATATTGTACGTAATGCCAGCGGTGTGCATATGGGATATAGTTCCAACCTATTTGATGCATCTACCACGATATTTATGAGAGGGTTCCCTGCGCCGACTTTTGTGAACGGGTTATATCAAAAGAGTTCGGTGGATGATGCCGCTATTATAGAGTCAGTGGAGTTTATCAAGGGACCGGCGGGTTTCCTGGCATCTTCCGGAGAGCCTGGGGGTAGTATCAACATCAATACAAAAGCGCCGAAGTCGCAACGTGTGAGAGAAGTAGAGATATCCGGTGGCAGCTTTAATCTGTGGCGGGGTGCTATAGACCTGGGGAGTGCGGTGAGGAATAAAGGGTTTTCTTACCGGTTAAATGCGGCGTACCAGTATCAGCAGTCGTTTCTGGATTTTATTAAGACTAATAAATTCGTGGTGGCGCCGGTATTGCAATATAATTTTAGTCCGAAGACCTATATACTAGGAGAATATAACCTGGTACGGATGAATGCGAAGGGAGGGAGTAGTACGACCAAAGTAGGTACAGATGAAGAGATACGTAATGCGAAGCTGAGCAGTAATTATGGTGGTGATCCCGGATTGCCGGATTCTTACGGGCAGACGGAATCTGCCAGGCTAATGTTCACACATGCTTTTCATCCGCAATGGAAACTGATATTACAGAGTAAATATACGAGGACTCCTATTGAGAGCTGGTACCTGATGTCTGATAACCAATCTCCTGTGAACTTTGACCCCAGCAATACTACGCGGCGGTTGCCGGTGAAAAGCTTTCAGCAGGCGGAGGTAATTGCGACGCAGGCATATGTAAAGGGTAATTTCCAGACCGGAGTTGCGGTGAAACATTACCTGTTAGCTGGTGCGGATCATAATTATACGAAGGATCTGTATGATTATAATAACGGACAGTATTCATTTGCTTTTGACCGTAATCGTCCTCAGTATGGCTTGCCCACTGACAGTGTGAAGATGTTGACAAATGTGTTTTCTTCTAATGAGATCAATAACTGGTGGTCGGTGTTTGTACATGATATGATACACCTTGGTCCACGGTGGCGGCTCAATGTAGGCGGTCGATATACTGCGACACAGCAGACGGGAGGGGAGTCAGAACAGGCATTTTCACCCCGGCTGGGCCTTACCTGGCTGATCCGTGATAATATCTCCGTGTATGCGTTGTATGATCAATCTTTTATACCGCAGCCCGGACAGGATTTCGAAAAACGTTCTTTCAAGCCGCTGAGGGGAAATGATATGGAGGTAGGTATGAAAGGGGAGTGGTGGCATAAACGGTTGACGACAAATGTTACGGTATTCCGGGTGACCAAAAACAACCTGTTGGTGTCTGATCTGACGCATCCGCGTTACCGGATACAAACGGGGCAGGCGACGAGCACAGGTGTAGAGCTGGATATCAACGGGCAGCTGACGGACAGGTGGACGGTATCTGCCAACTATGCCTATACGCATGCTGTTACGAGCAAGGATACCAAATCTAACAATGTAGGTATGTCGCTGGCGTTTATGCCGCAGCAGATAGCAAATGCCTGGATACAATACAGTCTGCCTATCAGCGATGCCGGCAGATTAAGTTTCAGCCTGGGAGAGAGTACAGTGGTGAAACCTGCTACCTATACAAAAGATGTATACCTGCCTGGTTATACGAAGTTTGATGCGGGCGTAGCTTTTGATGCAGGGAAATGGTATGTGCGGGTGATTGCTGATAATATCACCGACAAGCGTTATTTCTCTAGTGGGGATATCCTGATCGGTTCTATTTATCCTGATGTAAAGACCACTTATTATATCGATGGTAACCCATTTAATATGAGAGCATTTTTTGGTGTGAGATTATAAAAGAACAATCATTTAATGAGCATGCGGCAATAATTATTACACATCATTTATTTTGTTTACAACTGTTATGCACACAGTAATTGGTGTTGTGCTGTAATCCTTTTCCTGTAAGCCTTTGAAGGAAAAATTTGTGTAGAAAAAGTAAAGAAAAAGTGAGCTTATTTTTTTGCAACATTGTATCATTTATTATATCTTTATATGGATTGCAATCCGGGGAATGCCGAGACCCTTTAATAGTAGGCATTAATCAATTAAATACTATTTTATGAAAGAGAACAATGCAGACAAAATCAAACTGAGCCTGGACGATTTGAAAATTGAAAGCTTTGTAACCAGCATCGACAGCGAAATGAGCATGCGTCTCGCTGGTGGTCTGGCTGCCCAGTCTCACCCTACTCACACTCAGCAGACAGATGACGA
Organism: Chitinophaga pendula; assembly: GCF_020386615.1. Lineage (NCBI taxonomy): Bacteria > Pseudomonadati > Bacteroidota > Chitinophagia > Chitinophagales > Chitinophagaceae > Chitinophaga > Chitinophaga pendula. The sequence continues at coordinate 3,094,843 of NZ_CP077769.1, read as the reverse complement.
ACACCATTTTTGCACTACAAAAGTTTGCTAAGTATTAAGTCACGCTGGATTTGATTTAATACGGACTCAGTAACGAAATAGGGGCTGTTTCATGAAAATGAGACGGCCCCTTTTGTTTGGGGATACCGGTAGAAAGGGGGAATATGGGTTGGATATACAAATGATATAGGAGTGTTATAGGTTAATTAAGGGAGAGGTGGACGTGAGGGTTTTACTTGTTGATTTTCAGTTTGTTGCAGGCGAAAATGGGCTATATTTAATGCGTCATAAAAGCACCCTTTAGGGGGTAGATGTGCTACGGGGAATCCATTTGTTTATCATGATGCGGGTATATATACAGTTATGAGGCCGCTTTGCAATAATTCTTTCAGTTGGGAGAGGAGGGTAGAGGTAATATGCTGTTTTTGTGTAGCGGCAGGTAAGGGGATTTTGTTGAATAAGTCTTGGGGGGTAGCCGGGGTTTGGAGGTGGTTGAGTATCCAGATGGTGAAGTTGCCTGTCTGCAGGCTGCTGATGCCTGTCTCGTGGCTATAGAGTAGTGTGTAGGGGAATTCTGCTGCGGCTGCGTTAGGGAACCACCTGATATTGGCTGAGGTTACCAGTATTTGTTGCAGGAAGGCATCGTTGTTTGTGGTGAGGAGATGGGTTATCAACTGTTCATGTATTTCTTTTCTTTTCCGGTGGGAGAGCCATCCTTTGTGTTGCAGCCATAGGGTGGTGGTTTGCTTATCTGTTTCCCAGCGATGTACGGTTTCTTTGTCTTCATAAGTCGGTGTGATCTTAGCTGCTATTGTCCGGTATAGCTGGTGTATGTTGTCTGTACTGTTGATATGTGCGTGATCGAGATGTTTTTGGCGTAACAGCAGTGGGATGGTGTTGGGGAAATATCTGGTAAAGAGGCGTTGTTTGACCGCTTCTATTGTGTATTGCTCCATTTGTTGATGCGGTAGGGATGTAGTAATGATGGGATGTAGTATGGATGCTGTTCCGGCGGGGTGGATGGTGCTCAGGAGAAAATATCCTACGCCCGACAGGCCGGAGAAGAGGCCCGGGTCTGCTATGCTGTTGTTGATGTAGCTATTGTAGGTTTGTTGTTGGCGGAAATGGGCGATTGCTTTTAGGGCGATGTGTTGGGTTTGGTATTGCCAATCGGGTTGGCGGCGTATGCGGGCGGTTTCCATCATGAGGGCGGCGATGCCGCCATATCCGCTGCAGAGGGTGAAATCTCCACGTTCGCTGCCGGTGATATCCGAGAGCCCTTTTTGCAGTGCTGCGGTGGCCTGTTCGAGGTAGCTGTTATTGCCCGTCATTTCCCAGGCGTAGAGTCTGCTGAGGCCACTGCCTGCTGCGCCATGTGCCCAGGTATTGACATCGCTCATGGTGGGGTAGAAGTATTGTAGTTGCCAGCTTGCAAGTTGTGGACCCAGCTGGTCATGGATATTGCGGAGCCGTTGGGCGCCTATACGGAGGTCCATCCAGTTATTACGATCATGATCATAGTACTGCATTTCATATGCAAGTGCCTGTTCGGCCAGGTATAACAGACCTGTACTATTGAAGCAGCGGGCTGTTTGCAGGAGCGCAAAGGCGATACCTGCAACGCCATGAGAGAAGCCGGTGAGGCTGTCGTATGCATGTTTGATAGGGTCCCACTTCAGGCCGTTATCTGCGATGCGGGCTTTATCTATCAATTTGTCTGTGAGGGTGCGGATGGGCTGCAGATAGTATTCATCCGCAGTATAGGCGTAGAGGTGGGTAAAGAGGAGGAGGTTGCCGGCATTTCCGCTCAGCAGGTCATCCTGTTCTACTTTGGTATTGATGCTTTCCAGATAGTGTGCGGAGAGTGTCCTGGCTTTTTCGAGGTATTGGTGGTCATTGGTAGCCTGGTGCAGGCGCAGGCAGAGGAACAGGACGGAGGTCGCGCCGGTATAGAATGTGAAATAAGCAGGATCTTTTACCTGTGGTTGTTGTAGTAAGCGGTTGGCGGCGAGTAATGCTTTTTCGAGATAGTATTTATCGTGGTTGTATCCATATAGGGTTAGCAGGAAAAGGATGACGCCGGGGGAGCCATTAAACAGATCGAAGCTCTCTGCAGGCTGGCTGCCGGGATCAGGGGCTGGTGTCAGCCAGTATATACCCTGTTCATCCGTTGTCGCGGTAGCTATCAGGTGATGGGCTATTCTTGTTACTTCCTGTATGATCGATTGTTGTGGTGTTTGCTCCATGGATATGTTCAATGCATTTAAGGGTCAGGTAAACGATAAATGATTCTTCCTGGTTGGCGATGCCCAGCCGGTTGTTGGTCATGTGCAGGAAGCTGCCGGTGATATCTGCCAGCCGGGTATCGGAAAGCCCGGTCTGTTGGTATTGCCGGTAAATATGATGGTATTGTTGCCGGATGAGTTGGAGATTGCCTGCTGCCTGTGAACGGGATAGATCGGACCAGAGCTCCTGTGTGGTGGGCAATAATATGCCGGCGTACCGGTTAAACATCTGTTGCATATGCTGTAGTAGCAAATGTCGTTGCTGAGGGTCTTCAGTATGCGGCAGCCAGCTGTTGATGAAATGTTGGCAGCAGGATGTAATACGCGGCATGTCGTATTGTGTGGCATGCAGGAGTATGAGATGGAGTCGGATGGCGCTGACGAAGGCCTGTGATTGCCCCCAGGTGCTGCTGTGTGTGATCCAATCGAGGATGATGGCTGAGGAATGATAGAAAAGTTGTTCTGCATAAGGGAGGGTGCAGGCATTACCATACCGGTCTGTTTCCGGCAGATAGTCTCTGAAGTGTATGCGATGGGTGTTGCTGCCGGTGGCATGCAGTTGGAAGAAAGCGGCCATGTTTTCCTGCAACCTGTTTTTTACAGCCGCTTCGTGAGCGGGAGTTGTCAGTAGCCGCAGGCGGATATGTGGTCCTTCTTCTCCATAGCGAATGAAAAAGTAAGGGCATTTCATATCGAGTTGTGCGGAGAGCCCGGCCAGTAATGGCTGTACCCCCTGTCGTAGTAGCAGGTTGAGGTCTCCATCGAAAAATATATGTGCGGATAGCCAGTGTCTTTCCATCACTCAGTATTTATACCAATGTAAAAGATGTTCTGTAACGGGTAGGGAGCTGGTTGGCTGGTTAAGATCCGCGGTATGCGGTAACATTTCTTCTACGTATATCTGTTTGTCTGCTCTGGACAACAGTTTCTTCCATAACATAACCAGCAGCGGATTGTAGAAATGTATGTATTGCGGTTTATAGTCGTCGCGTTGCAGCTCATTTTTATCTGTCAGCGGGATGGTGTTATAATGTGTACGGAGTACCAGGAAGACCTGTTCGGGAATGTCGTGTGAGATTCTCCATTGATTGAGTCTCAGCAGAAAACCAGCCTCTGTTTCTTCTTTTCCCTGCGTGGGTATAATCGCTACGTCCATCAGCCAACCTTTACGGCGGATGATCACATCATCGGCATAGACAATGCGTGGCTTATACAGGATGCCTGCAGCGCCGGATGGGTGGAGGTGTAGATGTGTTTCATCCAGCATATGTACGAAACGCCGGACGGGGATATGTTGTTCGGGATTAAAGTGTGCGAGCAGCTGGTAAAAGTTGGAGCGCATATAGAAAGACTCCAGGCAGAGGTCGAATGCGTAGATCCTTTTGCCGGAGGTAAGGTGATGCAGATAGAGTGCTTTGTTGTTGTTGTCATACGCTACGACGATGTCCTGCAACTGGGCTTGTTGTGTAGCGGGATAATTATTATGGCCCCCTGGGATCCTTATTTCACAAGCTAGCAGGGGTGGGTGTATATTGGCATTGAAGCTGGAGCCATCACTTAATTCCATTAGGACGGTATCCTGGTGGAGGCGATTGTTCCATTCTCTGAACGTGTTGGTGATAGCCGGATCAAACAAGTCCAGGAATCGGCCTGCCACTTTCCCCATACCTGGCAGGAAATTATTTATCACTGCCTGCAAGCGGCATGAGTTATCTACAGATGTGGTAAATAGCTGCGCGAATACTGCTTTTGCTGCAGGGGATGCTGGTGTTGTAATCTTTGCTGAGCGCGGCTGGGGGCATATATTGACTACTGATTTACTATTGTATTGTATGTCGAGGTATTGCAGTAATAGTTGTTTGTTTTCCGGTGAGACCGATCTTCTGTTGGGCGATGCCTTTTGGGCTGTTGTTTCTTTGCTTTTCTTTTTTTCCTGCAAGTAGTAGTCGTGATAGAATGTTGTTATGGGGACGGTATCGTTGTCCTGGTAATGTTTCCGGAAGAAATTACGCATCGCGTCTCTTTCGTCCTGCAGGTCGTCCAGGCAGGCGATGGCCTGGCAGAGTTGGTCTATTTTCTCCACGAGCGGTTGCAAGCTGTTTGCTGGCAGTGTCGCGACCTCGGGAGTGGATGCATCTTCGTAAAAGATATTAGCCGGCTGAAAATACCGTGGGCTGAATACGTTCGTTTCGAAGGTGGTTGCTTCCAGCTGTTGCCGGATGAGGGCTTCTTTACCGGTCTCCTGTTGCCCGGGATCTGCTGTTGGGAAGCCTGCCTGTTGGTGTAATATGTTAAGGGTGTGATTGAGGCTGTCTGCTGCCTTTTGTAATAACGGTCTTCGTTGTACAGGCGATGCGGTGGTATATGTTTCCCTGATGGCATGTAGTTCTTCGAGGACGTTGCACAGCGGGATGACCTGCGGATGTTCTTCGCGGCATTGCCGGAGGAAGAAGATCAGGGCCAGATCCCATTCGGGGCTGATGCCGGAGCAGCCGGTGCTTGCTTCGAGGAGTCCAGCCCGTATGAGTTTGAGCAGGAATGACTTGATACTTTCCCGGTCGGCATCTGCCATGGCGTTGCCTAAAGTTGCTATCAATTCTTTTAATGTGAGCTGCGTGGCAGATTGTTCTTCCAGTGTGTGGAACAGCCACAAGGCAATGCCGGCGGCGGGCATACGCTGAAAGGCTTCTATATTGAAACAGTTGACCAGGAACTGTAAGTGATTGTCGTGCCGGATGGTGGTATTGTTGAGTCTTACCAGCAATATTTCATTGAGGGCGGGGTGATGTACCATCAGGGACTGCAGGTAGGTGAAAAGCGCATTATTAAGCCTTACGCCACTTTTAATCGTTTCCGGATGAGGGATGGTCAAAGCGGTGTCTGTGTTGTTGATCTCTGCAATACCTGTATAGGTGAACGTACTAAAAGGCGAGGTTTTGAACGCCATACGGGAGAGGTATCTTAACAAGCTGTATTCATTCTTTACTTCTTTATGTCTGAAGTTATCCGCAGGTCTTTTTCTGAAGGAGGGAAGCTGATCGAATAGTACAGGGCTGGATAACAGCAAGCCATTCTCCAACAAGGGATTGGTACTTAGTTGCTGGATTGATTGGCGGTGACGGGTTAGTTGTTCATCGAAGTGTTGTTGCCAGCTGCTTGTTAGTTGTTGTTGCTGGTGTACCAGGTCGAGGTATTCTTTTAATGCACGCTGTGTTGTATCGGGGAGTTGTGGGATGACTGTTTGTAGCAGGTGTTCGTCGGGGAGCCTGGTATTGAATACGAGTCGTTTTAGCCGTATGAGTGGTTGTCTGTCGGCGTCATTGTTTTGTGATTGGATATTATGATACAGCAGCTCGCAGGCGGCTTCTTTGCTTTGAGTGATCCGGGCGGACAGATTGGCCATTGCTGTAAGCTGTACGGGTATATCAGCCAGCAGGAGGGCCTCAAAATGCTGTTGATGTATGGTGGTATACCTGGCGAAGGCATATGGAAATATTTTTACTCTCATGCGGTTTATATTTTTCTATTTCCCCAGTTCAAGCTGGTTGCGGATAAGTTGAAAGTATCGGCCTTCGGTAGCGATCAGTTCCTGGTGCGTACCATTTTCTACGATCCTGCCATGGTCCATGACGAGGATCTGATCGGCATGGCGGACGGTGCTGAGTCTATGAGCCACCACGACCACTGTTTTTCCCGGGAAGAAGTTATTCAGGTTATCAATGATGGCTTTTTCGTTATGTGCGTCGAGTGAGTTGGTGGCTTCGTCGAGGAAGATAAAAGCGGGATTTCTATATATCAGGCGGGCGATGAGGAGGCGTTGTGTCTGGCCTTCGCTGAGGCCATAGCCTTCGCTGCCTATGACGGTGTCGTATCCGAAGGGCATGCTTATGAAGAAATCGTGTATACAAGCCATTTTTGCTGCCTGCTGAAGTCTTTCCTGGTTTCTTTCTTCGGCACCTGCGAATATATTGTTGGCGATGGTGTCCATGAATACATATCCATCCTGCATGACTACACCGATATGTTTTCTCCACGCTTTGGCGGGAATGCCAGTAAGTGGCTGGCTACCTAGATATATGTTGCCTGCTACGGGGTGGTAGGATTTCAACAGCAGTTTGAGCAAGGTTGTTTTGCCGCCGCCGCTCATGCCTACTATCGCTGTGATCTTACCTGAGGGGATGGTTACGTCTATATTTTTCAATACCATGGGGGAGTGCCGGTGTCCGTATTGAAAACTGACCTGGTTGAAGACGATATCTTTCCCGGTGACGGCCTGCAAGGGTAGGGAGGCATCGGGTTGTGGATCTTCATCCGGTTCGTGTGCGACTTCTGCCATGCGTTGCAGGCTGAATCGTGTGTTCTGTGCGACCCGGATGAAGTCGGCCAGTTGTAATACGGGTGCATTGAGTTGTCCGCAGATGAAAGTGATGGCTAACATGGCACCCAAGGTGATATCGCCCTGTATGACCAGGCTGGCGGCCAGTCCGGTGATCAGCACGTTCTTGATCTCGTTGATGAAAGCGCCGGTGCCTTGCATGAATTGATCCATGCGGAGGCTTTCCAGTTTAAGGTCGAAGGATTTTTCCTGGAGGTCCAGCCACTGGTTGCCTTTTAGTTTTTCGCTGCCCGTTAGTTTAATTTCCTGCATGGCGGAAAAGATCTCGAGCAGGATATGCTGATTGGCGGCTAGGACTTTGAATTTCTTTTGGTCGAGCACTCTTCGTCTTTCCTGGAAGGAGTTGGCCCAGATGATACTGGCGGCAGCTCCGGCGAGGAAGAGCAGGAATATCCAGCCGTTATAGTAGCACAATACGACACCTAATACGATGATGGTGACTACGGAGAGGATAAAGTTGACCAGGGAAGAGGTTAGGAAGTCTTCCACCCGTTGATTGTCGGTGACCCGTTGCATATTGTCGCCGGCATGTCTGTTATCGAAGAAGGGAAGGGGCAGACGCATTAGTTTGTCGAGATATGCTTTCAGCATTTGTATGCTGATGCGAGCGCCCATTTTATAGAGTAAGCGGGCGCGGATGAAGTCGGTGAACAGGCGGCCGGCGAATAGCAGCAGTTGACCGATACAGATGAGTAGCAGGATGGAGGTACTTTTTTCGCTGATGGCGCTATCGACGATACGCTGGGTAAGCAGCGGAGTGAGTACGGAGCATAGGGTGGCCAGTAGCAAGGTGATGGCTACGGGGAGCCAGCTACTACGATGGTCGCGCAGGTGTGGCCAAAGGGACCGGAGGGAAGTATTGTAGGTGCCTTTTATTTCCTGGGAATGGAATTGTGGCTGTGGTTCCAGGAAGAGGGCCCGGCCGGTGGTGGTATGTTCATCCAGCTGCCAGGAGAGCAGGAAATCCTGTAAGGAGTATTTCACCGGCCTTTCGAGGGCCGGGTCTGCAATGTAGGCATGTGTATCTGTAATGCGGTATAGAACGACGAAGTGTTTTTTTTCCCAATGGAGGATGCAAGGTAGCGGTGCTTTTTTGATGAGTATCTGCAGGGGAAGTTCTGCCGGGAGGGATTTGAAGCCCATATTTTCGGCGGTGGCCATAAGGTCGGCTATGGTAACGCCCTGGCGGGTGATCTTACTGATATTACGGATGTACTGCAGCGGGAATTTGCGGCCGTGGTGCGTTGCGATCATTTTAAGGCAGGTGGGGCCGCAATCCATGGCATCTGATTGTCTGTAGAAGGGAAAGTCGTTATGTTTATTTCCTATTTGAAACATTGTTGCAATTTTAAGCTATATGGACGGGTATAGCAAATAAAATTTTAGGAGGCGGGGGGCGGGGCGGGTAATAGCGTGATCATTAAATTTCACTAAATTGCGCGATGTGCCTGTGCTGGGATCGTTCTTGAGCCGGGAGATAAGCTAAATGATCAAATAAACATGGAGAGCATCAATATAAAGAAGCTCGCTAAGGACCTGAACCTGTCGACATCGACGGTATCCAGGGCATTTCGTGGGAACAGCGACATTAATCCTGAGACGAAGGAGCGTATATTGAAATTGGCGAAGGAGCTCAATTATCAGCCCAATTTATATGCCAGTAGTTTGCGGGAGCAGAAGAGTAAGACGATTGCGGTGATAATGCCGGAGCTGGCGAATAATTTCTTTTCCCAGGCGGTGAAGGGGATTGAGCGGGTGGCGCGGGACAAGGGGTATCATACTTTGATTTATGTGACGGATGATGACTTTCAGAAGGAGGTGGCGATCATCAATGATCTTTCTAACGGGCGTGTGGACGGTATTATCATGTCTGCGTCTGGTGAGGCGAATGATCATCAGTATCTTGATATTTTACAGAAGCGGAAGGTGCCGCTGGTATTTTTCGACCGAGTGTATGATGATATCGTGGCGCCTAAGATCACGACAAATGATTATGAGAGTAGTTTTGCGGCTACCCGTCATTTGTTGGAGGCGGGATGTAAGAAGGTGGCGTTTCTGGTGATCAACAAGAGTTTATCTATTGGTAAGATGAGGATGCAGGGATATATTGATGCATTGGAGGAAGGAGGGATCTCTTTTAGGGAGCGTCTGGTGATAGATTGCAGTAATGATCATGCGAAGAGTTTTGAGATCATGCGGAAGGCGTTGAAGACGCTGAAGCCGGATGGGTTGTTTGCTTCGGTGGAGCGGTTGGCGATTGCCAGTTATTATGCCTGTCATGATCTGCAGTTGTCTATTCCGGAGCAAGTAAAGGTGATTTGTTTTTCCAGTCTGGAGATAGCGCCATTGCTGAATCCATCGTTGTCTACGATCACGCAGCCGGCCAGGGATATGGGAACCAGGGCTGCTACGTTGTTATTCAATATACTAGAGCCTGGTAAGTCAGTAGCATTAGATGAGCATGTGGTGTTAAAGTCTACGTTAATGGAGCGGCGTTCTACGGGCAGAGAATAAATTTTATGCAGGCTTAGGGGGGATACTGTTTCTGTAGTTATATTGGTATTATCATCCGCAAGTCTGTAACACCTTCATAAAATACATACGGCATTGGTCACATTTTTAGCGGCATCTCTACGGAGAAAGTGGAAGTATTTGGTTCTTCCACTGTGGTTTGGGCTTTGTTTTATAGCTGTTTGTCTTGAAGCATTCCACGGCAACATCAATAACTATATAATTTTTAAGCATGTATTCCTGCATGTAAAGGAGCAGCTTCCACTGTACATAGCTTATCCCGAATCTTATTTTGACGTCAATCTTTACGGACCCATCTTTAGTCTGGTGATAGCGCCGTTTTCGATATTTCCGGATACGGTGGGGGCGATCTTATGGGGAATGGCGAATGCGTTGTTCCTGTATGCGGCGATCCGGCAGTTGCCTTTGACGAAGACGCAGCAATATCTTATACTGCTGTTTTCTGCCAATGAGCTGATGGGGGCAAGTAGTTATTTCCAGTTCAATACGGCGATTGCTGCCTGTATCCTGCTGACGTATGCCTGTATCCATAAGGGGAAGGATGTATGGGCAGCATTTTTTGTGGTGTTGGGTACGTTTACAAAATTGTATGGCATTGTGGGGTTGGCATTCTTTTTCTTTAGTGAGCATAAGTTAAAGTTTGTTGTCAGTGTATTGTTATGGAGTGTGTTGTTTTTTGTATTGCCGATGTTGTTGTCTTCTCCTGCTTATATAATCGGTTCATATGTAGAGTGGTTCGAAAGTTTGTCGCATAAACATGCCAACAATATGCAGTTCGAGCAAGGAGTATTGTTACAGGATATATCTGCCGGTGGTTTTATCCGGAGGGTGTTTCATTGGCCGGAGATGAAGAACATTTATGTATTTGGCCCTGCGGTGGTATTATTCCTAAGTCAGTATATCTGGTTGAAGTACCGGAGGAACCGGTA